>WKFJ01000061.1 GCA_014872785.1 Alteromonadaceae bacterium | reverse complement strand
TATGTCTTTATTCGTTAACACCAACGTATCATCGTTAAATGCACAGCGTCAGTTGTTTGATTCTGGTAATGCGTTGAGCACGTCATTCGAGCGTTTGTCTTCAGGTTTTAGAATTAACCGCGCAGCTGATGATGCTGCGGGTCTTCAGATTACTGACCGTTTTACCTCACAAATCCAAGGTTTAAACCAATCAGTGAGAAATGCCAACGATGCGATTTCATTGGTACAAACGGCGGAAGGTGCGCTTGCAGAAACTACGACTTCATTGCAACGTATTCGTCAGTTAGCGATTCAATCACAAAACGGTATTAACTCATCTGCTGACAAAACAGCACTGCAACAAGAAGTCACCGCGTTAGTCGCAGAACTATCACGTATTGGTACCGACACTCAGTTTGCCGGTAACAATATCCTAAGCGGTACTTTCTCTGCAGCCTTCCAGGTCGGTGCGAATGCCGGTCAAACGATTTCAGTTAACTTGTCTTCCACCGGTGGTGCCAGCTTCGGTGCATCAGGATTGGGCGTAAGTACCGTTGATATCACTACATCAAGCGGGGCCTCTGCTGCACTCACTTCCATTGATAGCGCGATTTCAAGTATCGGTGCACAGCGTGCAGAGCTAGGTGCCTTGCAAAACCGTTTCCAATCCACCATTCGCAACTTGAGTAACGTGGTTGAAAACTTGTCAGGTGCTAAATCGCGTATCAAAGATACTGACTTCGCCACGGAAACCGCCAACCTAACCCGTAATCAGATTATCCAGCAGGCCAGTACTACAGTACTTGCTCAGGCCAATCAGAGACCACAGTCTGCATTGTCGCTATTGGGTTAATAAGGCATCTCCAATACCTTCTTGGTCAAAGCGCTCTTTTTTATCTAAATAGAGCGCCAGTAACGTCTAAAAAGAAATATTGATTTGAAGTGTCATTTATTTGACAAAAAAATCGATCTAAGTATATGAAAAATAAGTAAAAAATAAAAATTCTTGGAAAATGTCAAAATTTTCTCTAAAGGATTTTTTGTGTTTGCACGATAACTAGAGCAAAGGCACTGAGCATCAAATAAAAACAAAACGCCAGGTCTTTAAGAGCAACAAATAAAAACAACACTTTGCTCTACAAACATAAAAAATAGTTAGGAGAAAAAAATGTCATTATTTGTAAACACTAATGTGTCTTCACTGAATTCACAACGTCAATTATTTAACTCTGGTAACGCGTTAAGTACTTCATTTGAGCGTTTGTCATCTGGTTTCAGAATCAACCGTGCCGCAGACGATGCAGCAGGTCTTCAGATTACCGACCGAATGACCACTCAAATCCAAGGCCTTGACCAATCTGTTCGAAATGCGAATGACGCTATTTCTTTAGTGCAAACTACTGAAGGTGCGTTGGGCGAGAGCACCGTAGCATTACAACGTATTCGTCAATTGGCCATTCAATCACAAAACGGTATCAACTCTTCAGCAGATAAAACTGCTTTGCAACAAGAAGTAACTGCTTTGATTGCTGAGTTGTCCAGAATCGCAACCGATACACAATTTGCTGGTAACAACATTTTAAGTGGTACATTTTCTGCGGCGTTCCAAGTTGGTGCTAATGCCGGTCAGACAATATCCGTTAATTTATCATCTACCAGCGGTGCAAGCTTTGGTGCATCTGGTTTAGGGGTTAGCACTGTTGATATAACTACTGCAACTGGCGCGTCTACCGCATTAGCGGCGCTAGATACCGCGATTTCCAGTATCGGTGCACAGCGAGCAGAACTCGGTGCTTTACAAAACCGTTTTCAATCTACAATCCGTAATTTGAGTAACGTTTCAGAAAATCTTTCGGCTGCAAGATCGCGTATCAAAGATACTGACTTTGCGGTAGAAACAGCGAACCTGACTCGAAACCAGATCATTCAGCAGGCAAGTACAACCGTACTGGCACAGGCAAATCAGCGACCTCAAGGTGCATTAAGTCTACTAGGTGGTTAATAGGTCGAAGCTATATGATTCTCATGGAAGAGATAATCCGTCGACTTACAGAACTAACGCCAGGAGGTAGTGTGAGGTATTGAGGTATTGGCCATCAATCCCATAAGTCGACGGAGAGCTTTCGCTCAACTAATAGCATAGGTGTTTGAGATAAACATTCCCAGCTATTTGTCAGTCAGAAAGTTGACTAACACTAATAGTAAAGCAGGCATCGTGCCAATATTTTTAAAAAGAATAAAATTGAAGGTTAAAATAATGAGATTCTTCAATATAAATACAAATTATCGCTCTATAGGTCGAAAAGTGACCACTGTACTGGCAAATTCAACGTTCAATGAAAAATTGGCAACCAACCAGACATTCAAAATTGGCCTGTCAAATACACAAGAATTCGCTTTGTTTAGAGTGTGTCAAAGAAATGGTCTTAGCTATCAAGAACGTGTCTTGAGTCTAGAAAGTGGAACGATGATGGTAATTGGACAGTTTGTCAGAGAACTAGTACTAAATTTGAAAACAAGAATTGTTAAAGCGATTGAAGTAAAGATTCACAGACCCAGCGTAATAGGCTGACTGATAATCATAAATACATACATACATCTCTATCTCGCCTCACTTGAGTGATGTATGAAATAAACAATATACCAAGAGGGTAGGAAGTGAGAGGCCGCCCAAGGGGCGTCGACTAACAGGGTTGAAGTGTATAAGTTTGGCAGAGAGGCCAGTTTTCAATCTTAAACCTTGTCAGTTGGATGACAAAAACGCAGATAGAGTATCGGAACTGAAAACTAATTATTAAACCAAGTTTACTGATTCCATGATATGTCGCGAAGAATAATTAAGATACTAGTGCGGGAAATTTAAACGCCGACTAACAGGATCAAGAGTGTAGAAGTTTGGTTGAGAGGCCAGTATTCAATCTTAAACCCTATCAGTCGGACGACAAACTTTAACGTGAAAGTCAGGCAAGTTAAATAGGTTAACATTATTCACTGTGCTAAACTTTCATAAAACGCCGACTAACAGGATCAAGAGTGTAGAAGTTTGGTTGAGAGGCCAGTATTCAATCTTAAACCCTGCCAGTCGGACGACAAACAGCCTCTGTAAAGCCATTGATAAACGCGATTCATCGCAACTCTAAAAGGGCTTACAGAAACGCCGACTAACAGGATCAAGAGTGTAGAAGTTTGGTTGAGAGGCCAGTATTCAATCTTAAACCCTGTCAGTCGGACGACAAACTTTGCTCGTTCTCCTAACAATGTGAGCAAGTCGGCCAGGTCATATGACCTGGCCTTTTTTGTTTCACCTTTCTGACACATTCCAACGTCAAAAAAATATCACAATGCTTCACAAGATGAATTAAAGCATGATGCGTGCCAATGTTTAATTTTTGGTGCTCAAAGTATTCTCCATTTTTAGAACAAAGTGTTTGTCCAATTCGTTTTTAAGATTATTTAACTATTAAAAGAATTAGGCGTAGCACTCAGATCGACAGAAATTTCAAAAAATTAATAAAAATAAAATTCAATTAAAACAATGGGTTATTGGTTTTTTTTGAAGAAAATTAAAAAAACAGAAAAAAAAGCTAAAGAGACTAAAGACTCAGCCGATACCTATTGTCGAGGGGTAATGTAAGTGTTGGATTTTATTAGGTTGAGGGACCAGATAACTTCCAAACAATTAAAATGAGGTGGTTCCTTCGGGAATCAAAAATTGGCGAGAAGGTAAGTATAAAAACTCTGCTCTCTCTCAGGAGGTAATTATGTCTTTGTTCGTAAATACGAATTCAAGTTCGTTAAACGCACAGCGCCAACTCTTTGTTTCTAATGAAAATCTAGCGACTTCTTTTGAAAGATTGTCGTCAGGTTTTAGAATCAACAGAGCGGCGGATGATGCTGCGGGTCTTCAAATTTCAGACCGTTTGACCAGCCAAATAGAAGGTATCAGTCAATCAGTAAGAAATGCGAATGATGCAATATCACTAGTTCAAGTAGGTGAAGGCGCGCTTGCCGAGGTAACAACCTCGCTGCAACGTATTCGTCAGCTATCAATCCAATCACAAAATGGTATCAACTCTTCTTCAGATAGAGCGGCACTGCAACAAGAGGTTACTGCACTCGTTTCAGAAATATCTAGAATCGGTGCAGACACTCAGTTTGGTAATGTGAATATTTTAGACGGCACGTTTTCTTCGACCTTTCAGGTTGGAGCCAACGCCGGCCAAAGTATTTCGGTTAATTTGTCGCGCTCTGGCGGGTTCGGTGCCTCCGGGTTAGGTGTAGGATCGGTTGATATTTCTACATCAAGTGGTGCTTCGGCGGCAATCACATCAATCGACTCTGCGATATCGGCAATCGGTTCTCAAAGAGCGTCTTTGGGTGCATTGCAAAACAGGTTCCAGTCAACAGTCAGAAACTTGGCTGCCGTTGCAGAAAACCTTAGCGCTGCACGTGGTCGAATTCGAGACACTGACTTTGCGTCTGAAACTGCGAGTTTGACTCAGAACCAGATCGTCCAACAGGCAAGTATTTCTGTACTGAGTCAGGCAAATCAGAGACCTCAGGCGGCTTTGTCACTACTCGGATAAGTATTTGGGTTAGTTGAACGGTCAGGAAAATGATTCCTGACCTTCACTTTTACCTACTGGAGGTGAAAGATGGCAATTGATGTAACTCAAACTAACTTAGCTGTCGAAGTACAAAATGCTCAGCAAGCGCTTGGCGCTCGCAGTGCAAGAGAGATTCCAGATCGAGAAGTCCAAGATTCGGAGGCTCGTTCTGCTACACTAGAGCTTGCAAAAAGGGCTAATGATCAGCGAGAATCAGTCGATAACACAGATATCGAAACTACGTCTGTCTCAGACATAGAAATAGAAACTGCTGTGGCTGAAATAAGCGATTTTGTACAGTCTCAACGACGCAACTTAGATTTCTCTTATAATGAGAATGCCAATAGGTCGGTTGTGCAAGTGACAGACACTGATACTGGGGAATTAATTCGTCAAATTCCATCAGAGGAGGTGTTGGCACTCTCGGAGAAAATTCGAGGTCAGCAATTTGATGTTGGTGAGGCGGTAGGAGTGCTATTTAGCAGAGAAGTTTAGTTAGAGGTGTAAAATGGGTATCCAGAGTTTAGGTGTTGGTTCAGGTCTAGCGTTAGATGACCTTGTCACGCAACTTATTGACGCAGAGAGGACTCCGAAACAGACGAGACTCGACGAACAAGAAGAAACTCTGGATGCCACAATCTCTGCTATTGGCTCATTGAAGTCAAAAGTAGAAGAATTCCAAGACACCGCTGAAGAGTTAAAAAACGACTTTAATCTCAATGCGCGTGAGCCCCAAATAGACCATCCAAATAGCGATCTTGAAGAGGATGACACGGGTCCGTTTAGTGCCGAAGCATCTACTAGTGCTCTTGAGGGTGACTATCAAATCGCAGTAACTCAGCTTGCAACAGGCACAGAATTTACGACTCAAGATAATGTCTTTTCGGCGTCATCAGATGTTCTTACAAACACAGAAACGACCGTGAACTTTGGTTTTGTAAATTCTTCAGATAGTTTTTCGGTTACTGTTACATCCGGCATGACATTGCAAGAATACGTAAATGCAATAAATAGCAATAGTAATAACTTCCAGTCTGATGGTACCACCCCGCTAGTTACGGCTACATTGTTGGATACTGGCACTGTAGGCCCTAAACTTATCTTACGATCGAGCATTACTGGAACCGGTGATGAATTGCAAATTGATGGCGGTGGGAACGCCGATCTCGCTAACGTTGCGTCAACGAATCTCGGTGTTGGGTCTACAACGCTAACCCAAGAAAATGCCACCAATGCGATCGCATATATTGATGGAATTCAGGTAACAAGTGCCTCCAATGAGTTCGAAAACATTATACCCAACGTATCTTTTGAAGCATTTGAATTGTCTGAAACAACTACAGACACTGATCTAGTCGCTGAAAATGGTGGTTTCCAGTATTCTAAATTAACTATCGGTAACGATAAGACTGGACTCGAAAATAAGATTAGAGACTTTATCGACGCCTACAATACCCTAACCGATGAAATTAGCACCCTAACTCGGTACGGTTTGTCCGATTTAGAAGAAGACGGTGCGTTAGCTGGCGACTTCATGGTTCGCGGACTACAAAGCGGACTTGCTAATTTGATATCTGACCAGGTATCCGGTAACACACTCGGTAGTCTTGCTCAAATTGGTGTTACCTTTGACGATGATGGTAAGCTCGAAATAACTGCTGTCGATGAATTTGGTTCGGGTAGTGGTGAGGACAAACTATCGGACGCATTGGACGACTATTTCGATGAGGTCGCAAATTTGTTTACTGACAGTTCAGAAGGTATTGGTTTGCGTGTATATGATTTTCTTTACGAGTACACTACGTTTGGTGGTTTGTTAAGTGAAAGAGAAGACGCGCTAGATGACGAGAAGGACTTGCTGGCAGATGAGCGGGAGGCATTTGAGCTAAGAATGCTAAATTTTGAGCAAATTCAAAGAGATAAATATATCGCGCTAGATAGGACGGTGTCATCTTTAAATCAAACGGGTGCAGCATTACTAGCTTCGCTCCCTCAGTTTTAAGTTAATACGGAATAATTATTATGGCGCTTAAAGGTATACAAGCATACAAAAAAGGCAGTCTAAAACAAGATTTGTCTACCGCGGATCCGCACAAGATTACTTTGATGTTAATGCAGGGGGCACTTGAAAAAATAGCCTATGCGAAGGGAGCTATGGAGCGAAGGGAATATGAATCAAAAGCTCAACATGTTTCGAAGGCTATCGCAATAATTGTTAGTCTTAGAGATACATTGGATATGGATATTGGTGGGGAGTTAGCGGAAAATCTATTCTCATTATACGACTATATGGTCACCCGTTTAAACGATGGCAACATTCAAAATAATGAGAAAATTCTAGACGAAGTTATTCAATTAATGTTACCAATCAAAAACGCGTGGATGCAGATTCCTGAATCAGCAAAGCAAGAAGCCTATGAGATGAAAAAGCAACAAAGTGTAGCATCTGTTTGAAAATCAAACTCCCGTACATTGATGAAAACGAACCAGCGATTTTAAAAGAAAACTCGAAGGCTCTCGTAGGCGCTTTATTAGCCGAACCGATTGATGAAGAAGAAATTCTATCTCTTGTATTACAGCGAGAACAGAAGGTAAATGACTACCTCCAACAAGAGGATGTCGAAGAGTTCGCGAAAAACGAATATAAGACAAATCAAGAATTGACAGAAATAATTACTGCGTTGAGAGATCAAAAAAAGAAGGAAATTGTTAACTTTTTACGTTCACGTAAAGCAGCAACAAAATATACTAGAAAAGGTCGTTAGACCTACTACAATTCGCAAAACAATAAATCGGTAGCCCTCATGTTTGATAACAAAACCATTCTAATAACAGGCGGAACAGGGTCTTTCGGACATCGCTTCATAAAACACCTTCTCGATAATTATACCCCAAAAAAATTAATTGTTTATTCTCGCGACGAACTCAAGCAGTTCGAGATGCAACAAAAGTTTAATAACGATTGTATGCGCTATTTTCTTGGTGATGTGAGAGACAAAGAACGTCTTATTGCTGCGATGCGCGACGTCGATTTTGTTGTACATGCTGCCGCTTTAAAACAAGTTCCTGCGGCTGAATACAACCCTAATGAATGTATTAAAACCAATATCAACGGCGCACAAAATGTGATTGCAGCAGCTATTGAGAATAATGTTTCTAAAGTCATTGCGCTCTCGACGGATAAAGCCGCAAATCCCGTTAATCTCTACGGCGCGACGAAACTTGCTTCGGATAAACTTTTTGTAGCGGGAAACAACATTTCAGGAGCGAAAGGTACAAGGTTTGCTGTAGTGAGATATGGCAACGTGGTGGGCTCCAGGGGATCTGTTGTACCTTATTTTCAAAAGCTATTGTCAGAGGGAAATTCTGTATTGCCAGTCACTCATCCAGAGATGACCCGCTTTTGGATCACACTGGAAGAAGGTGTTAAGTTTGTTGAATCTAGTTTCGCCCGCATGCACGGCGGTGAAATATTTGTACCTAAAATCCCATCGGTTCAAATCCTTGATTTGGTTGAAGCTATGAGCGGGAAACGAGAGTTTGAAATCATTGGTATACGCCCAGGCGAAAAACTTCACGAGATCATGGTGCCAGAGGAAGTTGCGCATCATACGCTGGAATTTGACAAACACTATGTCATCACACCAGCGATAACCTTTTTCGACAAGAACATTAATTACGAGAAAAATGCAGTCGGGGAAAAAGGTGTGCCGGTGCCCGAGAAATTTGAATATCACTCTGGTAAGAACCCAGATTTCTTAAACGTGGACCAATTAAAAGCTCTCAATTAGGAGCGCGTATGATCCCATATGGTAAACATTCAATTGTAGATGCCGACATAGAGGCAGTAGTTGATGTTCTTGAAAATCATAACATTACCCAAGGTTCTAAGGTAATTGCATTCGAAATTGCACTCGCAAAATATTGCCAGTCTAATCATTGTGTCACTACCAACAGTGGCTCCTCAGCACTTCATGTTGCATGCCTCGCTGCCGGTGTTGAAAAAGGTGACTTGGTTTGGACAGTTCCCAATTCATTTGTTGCCTCAGCCAACTGCGCAGTGCAGTGCGGCGCGGATGTCGATTTTGTCGATATTGATGCGGAGACGAGAAACGTAGATGTCAATTTACTTGAGCAAAAGTTGTTACAAGCTGAAGTTACCGGGCGATTACCTAAAGTCGTCGTCGTCGTTCATTTTTCCGGACTAAGTTGCGAAATGCAGAAAATATGGCAGCTTGCAAAACGATATGGCTTCTACGTAATTGAAGATGCAGCGCATGCTTTGGGTGCGCAATACCAAGGCCATCCTGTTGGCTCTTGCAAGTTCTCTCATATGACTATCCTGAGCTTTCATCCAGTAAAAACAATTACTTCAGCAGAAGGCGGAGCGGTGACGTGTAATGACCCAGTCATACACAGAAAGCTAAAGTTATACGCAAATATCGGTATTACCAGAGACCATGGATTATTTGTAGGGCAACATTTTGAGCCTTGGGTATACGAACAACAGGTGTTAGGTTGCAACTATCGATTGAGTGATGTGCATGCTGTTTTGGGGCTGTCTCAATTACAGCGTGTTAGAGAGCTCGTGAGCGCACGCACAGGTTGGGTTGCTAAATATTTCGAACACTTGACAGACTTGCCACTGAAATTACCTGTTGTTGATAATGAGAACCCAAGTGCCTGGCACCTGTTTGTGGTCGAGGTGTTGCAGCATGATAGGTTAGAAACTTTCAATAAATTAAGAGACTTGGGAGTGGGCGTGAACGTACACTATATCCCAATTCATACTCAACCCTTTTATCAAGGTTTAGGGTTCAAGTGGGGAGACTTTCCTGTAGCTGAACAGTATTACCAAAATGCAATTACACTGCCTCTGTTCCCAACCATGAGCGAGTCGCAATTCGAACACGTGATTTCGAGTTTGCGCAAGGTATTAACTTGAAGCTTGCGATTATTCCGGCAAGAGGCGGGAGTAAACGGATCCCGAAAAAGAATATCAGAGCATTCTGCGGCAAAGCTATTATCGAATATAGTATTTCTACCGCAATTAGGAGTGGGCTTTTTGATAGAGTTGTAGTATCCACCGATTGTGAAGCCATTGCGCAAGTTGCATCATTTGCTGGAGCAGAGGTACCTTTTTTTCGAAGCTCGGAACTTTCAGATGATCACACAGGAGTGCTTCCCGTCATCGCTGACACACTCAGGAAGCTCAAAATAAATGAACTTCATAAAAGCGAATTCTGCTGTCTTTACGCCACTGCACCATTCGTGCGCATGTCGGATTTGCGAGCAGGTCTACTTTATTTACAGGAAAATAGTGCTGCTGATTACGCATTGGCAGTCACAACTTTTGCATTTCCGTTTCAACGAGCAGTTATTCAATCTGAATTTTTAACTCCTGCATTTTCTCAATACATACAACAACGCTCGCAAGATCTGCAGGAAGGATTGCATGATGCTGGACAATTTTTTTGGGGGCGCAGTGAAGCGTTGTTGAAAAACAAAACTCTTTATCAGAACAACACCTTACCAGTTGTTTTGCCTCGTTTTTTAGTTCAGGATATTGACACATTAGAAGATTGGAAACGCGCAGAATTGATGTACAAAGTGTTGCAGGAGACTGGAGAACTAGGGGAATAAATTTGTGAAAAAGATTTTATTGATTCGAATGTTGGGCTTGGGAGATGTTACTTGCGTTGGTATTCCGGCCGTTAGACATTTGAAAAAGTTGTTTCCTGATGCAGAGATTTCGATGCTTACTTATGCGGCTGCAAAGGACGTCGTATCACTTGCGGAGCCCGATGTAAAAATTCTGCATATGCAAAAAGGTGAATGGCCAGACAATATCTTGCAAGCGATGGAAGCCTTTTTGGGCTTATCCGAAAAAATTATTGCCGAAGAGTACACTCAGGTCATCAATTTAGATACGTGGTTCATGCCTTGCTTCCTAACAAGATTTTTAAAGGATGCTGGGGTTGCAGTCACTGGCAATTATATGTCTATTTCAGTCGCTGATTTATTGTCTGAGTTTCAGGCACAAACACTCAAACCTCATTATGTAAATGACCCAGCTGCGTATATGGAAAGCACATTTTTTGCCATGAGTCGTTGGCATACTCCATGGTGGGAAATCGGCGCTATTCCTGATATGGGATATCCAGAATTTTATTTACGCCATTGTTGCGGTTTTTCCGATATAGATATGGATATGAACATTGATGTTCAGCCATATAAAAAATTTAATAATATGAGAGCTCATAAACAGATTATTGCGCTTGCCACTGATGCTAGGACTAAGGAACGCAATTATCCGTATGGCAACGAGCTACAGTCTCTACTGGAAAGTAAGGGCTACCATGTTTGGACCGGATTTGACGGTAGTGTGAGCATGTCTAAAACGTTGTCGATGTTAAAAGCATCAGATTTGCTGATAACTGTTCCTTCTGCTCCGCAATGGTTGGCGGCAACTGTCGGCTGCCCTTCGCTGGTTATTGTTGGAGAGGTAGATCCTAGAACGTTGATGCCAGAATATGCAACAGAACAGTCCAGCGTTCCCATAAGTGCAGAGGAACTTGCCAACGATGTACACGAGCTTTTGAATGCAACACGACAATAAAATGGATCCGTTAAAAAGTAGTTTTACAATTGGCGATGTTGAGATTGGAGTAGGGCGCCCATTTATCATTGCCGAACTAAGTGGTAATCACAATCAAGACTTTGAGCTTGCGAAGAGAATGATATTTGAAGCCGCCAATGCAGGTGTTGATGCGATCAAGCTTCAAACATACACTGCCGATTCAATGACGTTAGATGTCGATACTGCTGATTTCTTGATCGATGACCGCAACAGTTTATGGCATGGAGAGAAATTACATCAACTCTATCAGAAAGCATCAACCCCTTACGAGTGGCACCAGCCGTTATTTGAATATGCAAATTCACTAGGCGTACTCGCATTTAGTTCGCCCTTTGATGAGGATGCGGTAGACTTCCTCGACGCGCTCAATGTTCCTTGTTTCAAAATTGCTTCATTTGAAATCACAGATTTACCGCTTATTGCGCGAGCGGCGTCGAAGAAAAAGCCTCTTATCATCTCTACCGGTATGGCAAGTCTTGCGGAAATAGAAGAGGCAGTTCATACCGCTAGGTTAAACGGGTGTGATGAATTGGTTTTACTGAAATGTACCAGTACCTATCCCGCTTCTCCAGAAAACAGTAACTTGTTAACCATTCCTCATTTAAAAGAAACATTTTCTACATTGGTTGGGTTGTCGGATCATACGTTGGGTATTGGCGCTGCGGTGGCTAGTGTTGCATTTGGCGCCAGTGTTATTGAAAAACACTTTGTACTTAGTCGGGAAGACGGTGGTGTTGATTCGGCTTTTTCATTAGAACCAAAAGAGTTTGAAGCACTTGTCCGAGAGACACAAACTGCGGCAATGGCTATAGGTAAGGTGAATTATGGTGCTTCAAAAGCCGAAGCTACCTCACTCACCCATAGACGTTCAATATATGTTAGCCAAGATATTGCCAAAGGTGATAATTTTAACGCAAACAATATTCGCGTCGTCCGACCCGCTTTCGGTTTGCCACCGAGATACAAAGACACAATTTTAGGAAAAAAAGCTAAACGTGATATTGCCAAAGGAACGCCATTGTCCTGGGCGTTAGTGGATGGCTAACTAAGAACGAGAAATCAATAGTGAAGGTAGTATTCAGAACGGACGCAAATCGAGAGATCGGACTTGGTCACCTAATGAGATGTCTTGCGCTGGCTCAGAGTTTTGAGAGACACCATGTAGAAACCGAATTTTGGGTCAAAGACTCCACTGTCCGTCACTGCCGTGAACGCCATGATTGGGTAAGTAAAATTAAAGTCATTCCCTCTTTTTCTTGTGATAAAGAAGAAACCAAATGGGTCAGAGCTGAGTTAACCGGCAATCCGGCTGTAGGTTGTTTGGTTATTGATGGCTATCAGTTTAGCTCATTTTACCGAGCCAATTTAAGTGCTCTTCAAATACCTTTAATTTTGTTTGATGACAACAATAGCTCTGGTGACTTGCACGCCGATATCGTTATAAACAGCGCGCAAGATACGAGTAAACTTGGCTACGATCTTGAAAACAAAAATGTAAAACAACTTCTTGGTGCAGATTTTAGGGTATTACGAGAGGAATTTAACTTTCGTCCAGATGTTCCTTGGCATATGCGCCATGGGTTGACAATTAGTCTTGGAGGGGCTGACATCAACAATTATTCGTTGATGCTGCTGCGAGCGATATCTAAATTAGACTCAGCCATTCCAATACGGTTAGTGACGGGGGGAGCTTATGCTCATGTGGAGCAACTTCAACAATATCTGTTGAAGATCGCTAATCCAGTACAGCACATTCACAATTGCCAAGACATAGCTGATGTGTTCTCACACAGTAAACTAGTGATCGCTGCGGCGGGATCCACTCAATACGAACTCCTCGCTTGTGCTACTCCTGCCATTTTACTGTGCGTTGCCGACAATCAGAAGTTGACGGCTGAATTAGCGAAGCAGCAAGGTTGGTGTGAGGTATACAACGCAGATGAGAATGCAATTGACATAGTGGCTCAAAAAGCTCGCCAAATGTTATCTGAAGATGACAAACTATTGGAAAAACACCATGTTGCAGAACAACTTGGAAATGTAAATGGTGCCGCTAACGCAGTGTCCGAAATATTGGATTACCTCTAAGAAAAATCACCAAGTTGCTAATGGATTGCTTGGTTCGGGCGATAGTTAATATTATGAAAAGAGCTTCGAGAGTATTTGTAAGTGCGAGAGCCGTCTAAATGAAACTAGCCGTAATTCCAGCCAGGGGTGGAAGCAAAAGAGTACCAAAGAAGAATATAAAGACTTTCTGTGGTAAACCTCTAATAAGTTATTCAATATCAACTGCGTTGGAATCCGGAGTCTTTGATAAAGTAATAGTCTCGACCGACTGTGACCAGATAGCTGATATTGCCACTGAATACGGCGCGGATGTTCCGTTTATGCGTCCGGAACAACTTTCGAATGACCACGCCGGGACGTGGGCTGTTATGAGTCATGCTGTCACTCAAATGTCTCAATTAGGTTTTAATGCTGATGCGGTATGTTGCATTTACGCAACAGCGCCCTTTCTTATGCCTGAATTTTTGCGCTATGGGCTTGATGAGTTATTGGCTAACCCTAACAAAGGGTACGCTTTTTCTGTCACGTCATTTTCATTTCCTGTGTTAAGGGGGCTTTATATCAATGATGGTGACGTTTCCCCAATGTTTCCTGAAAACATGGGAAAGCGCTCACAAGACTTGCCAGAGTGTTACCATGACGCTGGTCAGTTCTACTGGGGACGTCCAGAGTCGTTTATTCAATCGAAACCACTGTTTCCGGGGAATAGTACACCGATTATATTACCCAGGCATTTAGTGCAAGATATAGACACTCCTGAAGATTGGGAGCGAGCTGAGTTAATGTATAAAGCCTATGTCGCAAACTTAAGAAACGGTTAGTAGTGCTTTTTGGGAGAAGTGAATATGCAAAGAGCTGCATTGTTGGCTATTGTCGAATCAGTAGTAGACGAGTTAAATGAACTGAAATCTGAACAAGAAAAAATTCAGTTTTCTGAGGATACATCTCTGTATGGGCAATCAAGTCCTCTCGATTCAGTTGATTTAGTCAACTTGCTGCTCGCAGTTGAAGAGCAATTGGAAGACGAGCACGATATTAGTTTTACCATCGCAAATGAAAAAGCCATGTCCATGCGCAACAGTCCATTTAAAACAGTTTCTACTTTGATTGATTATTTGATGTCGGAGTTGAATTAGCGCTATGAGCGGATCGATATCAGAATCTATAGTTCTAATTACTGGTACCAGCAGAGGAATTGGTGAGTATTTAGCAACGCGTTATTTAGAAGCTGGTTGCCGCGTTATTGGGTGTAGTCGAAGCAAGGTATCTCTAGACTCAAAAAACTACACACATTTCTGCTTAGATATTACTGACGAAGCGGCAGTTAAAACACTCTTCACTTCAATTCGCAAGCAATACAAACACATCGATATTTTAGTTAATAACGCTGGAATTGCGTCTCTCAATCACAGTTTGCTAACGCCCATGGATACAGTTAGCAAAGTTTTTTCTACGAATGTATTTGCATCGTTTTTATTTTGCAGAGAAGCGGCAAAGCTTATGCGAAAAAATAAATTTGGTCGCATAGTAAATTTTACTACGGTAGCGGTGCCATTTAATCTAGAAGGCGAGGCGATATATGCTGCCTCTAAATCGGCAGTTGAGAGTCTGACAAAAGTACTCGCCAGAGAATTTGCTGATTTTGGCATAACAGTAAATGCAGTTGGTCCAACGCCCATCGATACGAATCTCATAAAAAACGTACCGTCTGAAAAAATTAGCGAACTAGTTTCAAGACAAGCAATTAAACGCAAGGGCACTGCTGCCGATGTAAAAAATGTTGTAGATTTTTTTATAAACGACACAAGTGATTTTATCACTGGACAAGTCGTTTATTTGGGGGGCGTGTGATGTTTATCGATTTCCTATTGCAAGTTTTTTCTGATAATCGAGACAAGGAAGCAATTATATGGCGCGACCAAGCCTTCAGTTACGAATGGTTGTCAAAACGCGTACGGTATTGGCTCAATGAGATTGAAAAAAGTGAAATTGAGTCAGGCCATGTGGTGATGATAGAGGCAGATTTCTCGCCTGAATCTGTGGCCATTTTTTTGGCTTTGACCGAGTTGGGGGGCATTGTTGTGCCATTAACAAAGTCCGTCGAAGCAAAAAAAGATGAATTCATAGAGACCGCGATGGGGCAATGGCTCCTTCAAGTAGATGTCGACGACAACGCGTCATGCCAAAGGCTCTCTGGCAACCCAGAGCATAAATGTTATGCGCAACTGCGTAACCAGGGCAATCCAGGGCTGGTGCTTTTTTCATCGGGCACTACAGGAAAAAGCAAAGCGGCAGTGCATGACCTCGCTAAATTACTTGAGAAGTTTAAGACACCGAGGCACGCCCTTCGAGGGATTTCTTTTTTGCTCTACGACCATATTGGTGGCGTTAATACTTTACTTTACATGTTGGCCAACGGAGGATGTATTGTAACGTTGGAAAACCGTCAGCCCGACTATGTGCTATCAGCGATTGAAAGACACAGTGTTGAACTGCTGCCAACTTCTCCTACTTTCATCAATCTGATTTTGCTAAGCGAAGCATATCGAAGGTACGACATATCTTGTCTAAAGACGGTTACATACGGAACAGAACCCATGCCAGAATCAACCCTATTAAGATTCAATAGCCTGTTTCCACACATTCGTCTGTTACAAACCTATGGGCTTTCTGAGTTAGGGATATTACGGTCAAAATCAAAAGAATCCTCCTCGTTGTGGATGAAGATTGGTGGGGAAGGGTTCGACACCAGAATTGTAGATAATATGCTAGAAATAAAAGCGCATTCGGCCATGTTGGGGTATTTAAATGCGCCAAGCCCCTTTACTGAAGACGGTTGGTTTATTACCGGGGATATGGTTGAAACAGATGGTGAATACATAAAAGTACTCGGTCGTAAGTCGGAAATCATCAATGTCGGCGGTCAAAAGGTGTACCCTGCAGAAGTCGAAAGCGTGTTGCAAACTATCTCTGGGGTTGCTGAGGCAGAGGTTTTCGGCGAGCCAAACGCTCTTTTAGGGCATGTAGTATGTGCCAAAATTAGAGTCGCCGATGGCATTGAGTTAGACAAGAAACTCTTAAAGCGAACTATCAAGCGGCTTTGTAGTGAAAAGCTACAAAGTTTCCAAATTCCGGCAAAGATTACGTTTGATCAGGGTGAGCAATTTAGCGCCAGATTTAAAAAGCAAAGAAATATAGGCTGATGCAGGACAGTTCGTTTGTTTAGGTTCAGAAGAATGCAGTTAGCGGATATGCCACTAGTGCTGCAATGGCGAAGTTCAGAGTTTGTTTCTCGCTTTATGATTTCAGATGTTAGTCACGACTTAGCGACTCAGGAACACTGGTTCAACACCGTATCGACAAGGAGCGACTGCCATTACTGGATAGTAGACTCAATCCAAGGGCACTCCATTGGCGTCATAAACTTAACAAACATAAACGAAGTCACAGAGACTGCAGAGTGGGCGTTTTATGTTGGAGACATGAATTTTGCTAATTTGGGCGGGATGATTCCGCCCTATTTGTATAATCATGTTTTTGCCAACACTCCAATCAATAACCTAATTGCTGAGGTTGTAGCTGAAAACAAAGTCGTCTTAAAACTGCATGCTTTACATGGTTATGTTGAAGACATCGCAAAGCAGACGACTTTTACCAAAGATGGACAAACGCGAATTTTGAAATCTCTGCGTTTAGACAAAGCCATTTGGCAATCAAAAAAGCGTTTCCATAAAATGACGGCGACATTCGAATAGGCTGTACAATATGAAGTTAAGTGTCATCATTCCCGTATACAACCTGCAAGACTTTATTGGTGATTGTCTTTCAAGCTTGCTAACACAAGTTGTCGACTTCGACTATGAATTGATCGTGGCAAACGATTGTTCAACTGATAACAGCCTGAGCATCATCAAGCGCTACCAAGAGACGTTTCCGGGCAAAATTATTTTAATTAATAACGAAGTTAACCAACGTCTTGCTAAAAATATGAAACTGCTATTGCAACGAGCGCAAGGCCAGTATATCGCGTACATGGATGGAGACGATTTAGCGCTGCCGGGCAAGTTACAAACACAGGTAGATTTTCTGGATAACCACCCATCGACCAGTATGGTGTACCACGATTCAGAAGTTTTTGAATCTGAGACTGGCCGTGTTATGAGTCAATATGTCCGCGATTATTACAACAGGAACCGTATTCCAGAACATGCCTCTATTGAACATTTAGTGAAGTTTGGCTCTTTTTTTCAAGCAAGCTCTTTAATGCATAGACGACATGACAATTTAATCGAAACCGTTGATGAGAAGTGTAAAATAATACTGGATCAACCCTATCAAATTCTAAATGCCGGATTCTTAGATGGATACATAAGTCGAATTGACGGTGTTTTGGGGCGATATCGAATTCATGCCAATAGTTTTGGTGCCCAAACATTAAAAAATACCCAAAGAAGACAACAAGTACTGGATGATCAACTCCAGGCTATATCGAATGCCAAAAAGTTTAAAGTAAGCAACTCGGTAATATTAGAAGGAGCTGCGCATTACTATTTTGCGACGGCGATATTCTTCTTAAAATTGGAAGATAAGACTCGATTTCGAAAGTTTATTGAGCTGTCTGACAACGGTTCTGATTATTTTGATCAAAGACATCAGTATCTAATTGAAAACGCAGATAATTTTCAATATTGTTACGAGTACATGGGTTTCAGATAAATTCCCCACTGTTTTCGCTAATTAAAATAATAACAGCTCAGCCGATAAAACAAGTAACAAAGGCTGTAATAAAAAATGAGAGCGTAGTAATGGGCACCCCGATTAACGGGAAATATGACGTCGTAGTAATAGGTGCTGGTTTTTCTGGTGCAGTCATTGCCGAAAGGTTCGCATCACAGTGCAATAAAAAAGTACTGGTATTGGAGCAACGGGACCACGTAGGCGGTAATTGTTTCGATTACAAGAATCAGTTTGGGGTGGTTGTACATAAATATGGCCCACATTTATTCCATACCAACAAAAAAGAAGTGTGGGATTATCTTTCTCTGTTTACAAAATGGCATCGTTATGAGCATGAGGTGCTTGCTTCGATAGATGGACAATTAGTGCCATTGCCATTCAATCTAAATACTCTGTATCTGCTTTATCCAGAAGAAAAGGCCAAAACTATTGAGCGGCTTCTGGTGCAACACTATGGATATGGTGGCAAGGTTGCGATTCTAGATTTAAAGGAAACTAAAGAGCCACTTTTGAAAGAACTTGCAACGCTCGTATATGAAAAGTTTTTTGTCAATTATACGACTAAGCAATGGGGATGTTCACCAAAACAAATCTCGCCAGCAGTGACAGCCAGAGTCCCAGTAGTTATTTCACACGATAATCGATACTTTCACGACAGTTATCAAGCAATACCTGTCAATGGTTATACTAAGGTATTTGAAAGAATATTGTCTCACCCTAATATCAGTGTGAAGCTTGGATTCGATGGTATAGGTCTTTTCGAATTTGACGAATCGACTAGCACCATCAAAATTTCCGATAATGAGTTCGAAGGACGACTTATTTTTACAGGGATGCTCGACCAGCTATTTGGCTACAGGTTTGGCGAATTACCGTATCGCTCACTGAAATTTGACTTTGAAACATTGGCGCAAAAGCAATTTCAGCCCAATACGACGGTCAATTATCCGAATGAACACCAATTCACTAGAATTACCGAATTTAAACACATACTACCCGTTGAAAGTGATCACACCACCATCGTACGTGAATACCCTCAAGACTATGACCGTTTAGATGCTACTAAAAATGTGCCTTATTACCCGGTATTCAACGAGGGAAATCAGACTAAACACCAGGCATACGCTGCGTTGGCCAATAAATTTAAAAAGTTAACCTATATTGGCCGATTAGCAGATTATAAGTATTTCAACATGGATGACGCTATTGCCAATGCGCTAACCACATTTCGGAAGATTTCTAATGTCTTCTGAGCTTATAAGTGTAGTTATTCCGGTATATAACTCCGAAAAACACATAGAGGAGACACTTCACAGCATCCGTAAACAAACGTATCAGAACATAGAAATTTTGTGTGTGGACGATGGTTCAAGTGATAACTCTGCTTTTTGTATTGAGCAAATATCAAAAGTAGACAGTAGAGTTAAGCTCATCCAAATGCCAGAAAATGGAGGGATCAGTAAAGCCTTAAATACTGGTATCGAAATGGCAAAAGGGCGATATATTGCTCGCATGGATAGCGACGACATCGCGTTACCTACACGAATTGCCGAACAAAAAAACTATCTCGAAGAGCATAAAAATGTACAGATTGTAGGCTCGTGGATACAGTTATTTGGTGCTCAGGATACGGTTTGGCATTACCGTCAAGCCGATGAATTCATCAAAGCGCTGTTTTTATTTAGAAGCAATGGAGTGCCACATAATTCGATTTTGGTGAGAAAAGCACTGTATGAAGAGTTTAACTATGACAGTGCCTATGACAATGTTGAAGATACTGAATTGTGGTGCCGAATTGTTATAGAAAAACCCAATTATGTGTTTGCTAATATTCCTAAGGTAATGACGTATTATCGAATGCACGAACAGCAAACGAGTTCTATTCGGAAAGAGCGGCAAATGAAACTGTATCGCAAAATCATTAAAAATTATGTTGAGTCATTTTGCGGTGTCGTTAGTGAAGAAGAGTTGACCCTACATTACTATTTCATTGACATGAATGATCAATTAGACAGCATTACACTCGAAAAGGTAGGAAAGTGGAAGCAGCGCCTTAGACGTTGTTATCAAACTAAATTGAACGATGCCTATTTGGCGATAGAGGAAAAATGGCTCTTGCTGTGTCGTAAGCAGTCTAACAAACGAGCTATGTCTGTTTATAGGGAATACTCTGATACTGAGGGATGGTTTTGCTTTCTTTGATTCATTTATATATCCGGGGCTTAAGGCAGCGCATAAAGGAAAGATCTTGCCAAATAAACGCGGATGTAATCCTTGGCTAAAGTACAAGTATTATTACCAGTTTATAATTGCGAGCGTTTTTTAACCGACACGCTGAGATCTCTGCTGGAACAAGACTATCAAGACTTTGAAATACTTGCGCTCGACGATGGTTCTTCAGACCGTAGTGGAGATATTTTGCAGGAGATGGCCAAACTTCATCCAAAAATAAAATTGATAAAAAATCAACAGAACCGTGGAATTATTTTTTGTCGTAACCACCTTTTTGACCTTGCAACGTCAGAATATTTAGCAATTGCAGATGCGGATGACATTTATCATCCCAACCGCCTTAGTAAACAAGTTAAGGTGATGGATATAGAAAATGGATTAGCTGCATGTAGCACAGCGTACAAGTTTACCGATTCTGATATCAAAGTATATCCTCCAGAATCTAGCTCTGAAATAGCTGCCTATCTTACGCTCGTCAATGTATTCGCTAATCCTTGCGCCATGATAAGACGTTCAGTATTGGAGGTTACAGGTCTTAGATTTGAAAAGGAATTTGCAGGCGCGGCAGACTTTCTCTTTTGGTACAAGTTATCTCAATTCGGTAATCTAAAGAACATACCTGAGGTTTTATTTAGTTACAGGCAACATCCAGGTCAAGAGAGTCGGGTAAATAATTCACGACAACGAAAAAATCATTTAAAAGCGGTGCAAAAATTCCTCGCGCAATGGTCTGTTGAAGTAGACAATCAGACTTTGGCAGACCTCATTTGGCCAGAAGAAGCACATTTAAATGATTTGAGAAAAGTAAGTGCACTGGTCAACAAAGTTTCAAATAAACTAAAAGCTGCCGATACAGAGAATAGCAGGGAAATTGAAAAAATATGGGATATACGTTTACGTAGTTTGTGTAGACGTTTTGGGTGGCAAGGTTTTAAAGCTTATATCATGGAACGTGGCATAAATAGTGCCACAAAAGGTAAAAAATTTGGTTTATCATTTTTTTGTCTTGTTTAAAAGGTTAGAAGTTAAATATGAAAGTACTTATTTTGGGAGGCGACGGCTTTTGCGGTTGGCCTACTAGCCTACACTTATCAAATTTGGGTCATCAGGTTGCGATAGTTGATAACTTGTCTCGCCGCAAAATTGACGTTGAGTTAGAAGTAGAATCTCTTACGCCGATAAAGCCAATACATCATCGACTTGAGTCATGGCAAAAGGTATCAGGAAAATCTATTGATTTTCACAATGTTGATGTGGCGCTTGAATATGACAAGTTTTTAAAGCTTCTGCACGATTTCAAACCAGACGCTATTGTACATTTTGCAGAGCAAAGAGCAGCGCCATATTCAATGAAGTCTAGTGGCCATAAGAGATACACAGTAAATAACAATCTCAATGCGACCAACAACGTATGTGCGGCCATTGTAGACTCTGGACTTGATATTCACCTGGTTCATCTCGGAACTATGGGGGTTTATGGTTATGGCACTGCTGGTATGAAAATTCCAGAGGGATATTTAGAAGTGCAGATCTCTGAGAACGATGTAGAAGCCGAAATGGAGATTCTGTATCCTGCTCATCCGGGCAGTATTTACCACATGACCAAAACTCAAGATCAGTTATTTTTCTATTTCTACAACAAAAATGACCAATTAAAAGTGACGGATTTACACCAAGGCATTGTTTGGGGTACCCAGACACAAGAAACAAAAATGCACGAGGACTTAGTAAATCGTTTTGATTACGATGGTGATTACGGAACAGTGCTCAACCGGTTTTTAATGCAAGCAGCAGTTGACTATCCACTTACAGTACACGGTACAGGTGGCCAGACTAGAGCCTTTATACATATCCAAGACACCGTTCGGTGCATTCAAATTGCGCTAGATAATCCACCTTCAAAAGGGGATAGGGTAAAGATTTACAATCAAATGACGGAGACTCATAGAGTTAGAGATCTGGCGCAGTTGGTCGGTAAAATTACAGGTGCAAACATTGAATACGTGAGCAATCCTCGCAAAGAAGCGGAAGAGAATGAGCTTCATGTAGTAAATGAATGTTTTTTGAAAGATGGTTTGGAACCAACAAAATTAGCGGAAGGCTTACTAGAAGAAGTCGTTGGCATTGCTAACAAATTTGCGCATAGGGCTGACAAAACTAAAATTCCCTGCAAGTCATCATGGGTACAAAAATAGATTCTCAAATTAATAGTGTGCTTTGAATGATTATTTACCTAGTACAGGGACAAGCAAAGTTAGTTAGTGGTTACATGCACCTTTCTAAAAGAAAAGACTGTGATGCTTTCTTTTTAACTTATGATGAGCCATTGGATGGTGCTACTTTTTTCCCAAATTCTACGTGGGCTGAGGGACGAAATCGGCTTCTTGAGCTGGCTTTAGAGTCTCACTCAGATTTTGACTACATAGTTTACGCTGATGATGACTTAGAGTTCTATCATGGGGATTGGGACACCTTTGAAGCTGGATTAAGAATGTTCCAACCCAAGGTGGCCGTACCGGTTTTTGATAGGACTGTATCAGCCGTACTAAGTTACCCCTTGTTCAGAGTATAAAATTTTACCTTTAATGATGAGCAATTAATGGCTTTCAGAAAAGATGTAGTAATGGAAAGGAAAGTGTTGCCGTACGACACGCGTTTCGATTCTTTACATTGGTGGGCCACATGCAGACTACAGCAAATCTTATTACAACACTTTTACAAAGATGGGTTATTACAATTCAACTTTGTCAGAATATCCAACTTAGAGCACGACCGATACACTTTTGAAAATAATGATGAAGGTGTTTACCAGGATGAAGTTTTGTCATGGTTAAACCTTAGTTTAAACTCGCCAGTTAAGGACATTTGTAAACAACCTAGCAAGCTTGCTCTATTGTTTGGAACGTTGAGGAATCTCGCCAAACTCGGATTGCTGTGGCGTCCAGGGGTATTTGGCTCGCTGGCTCAAACCTGGCGTAAATCATGGACATTGAGCAAATCAATCGAGACTAAACAACTCCCTAATCTATTGAAAGAAGGCAATGAATGGGTGATTTACGGATATGGAGAAGTTGGGCAAAAACTAATGCAAAGCTTGGTTCAAGAGGAAAAAGGTAGCGCAATAAAAAAAGTGGTCGATCGCCAGGCAAAAAAAAGTCCTTTTGAAGTCGATGGCGTTAGTGTTGAGTCGCCTGACTCAATTGAATATTCCTCAAACGTAAGAGTAATAGTGGCATCCTTTTCTTTTGTGAAGCAAATCGAGTTTTATTTGAAGTACGGCTTGGGGTTAGATTCCCATCAAATTTTGTTACTTAGGGAGTCGTGAATTGGCTGCTCAAAGATTGCCAGTAGTTATCACGGCTTACAACAGGCCTAAACACTTGCAAGCAACATTGACAAGTTTGATGGTCTGCCATGAAGCTAGTGAGTTCGACTTATTTGTTTATGTTGACGGGGCGAAGTCAACTGAAGACCAAAATTGTAAAGCTGTGCGGGAAGTGGTCGAATCGATTACCGGTTTCAACAGTATTTCCGTTTCTGTTCGTCCTAAAAATATCGGACTGGCTGGCAATGTTATTTCCGCCGTAACTGAGGTAATGTCTAGGTCTCAAGGCGCAATTGTCCTTGAAGATGATATGCTTGTGAATCCAAATTTCCTCGTCTTCATGAATGAAGCATTTTTTCATTATCAAGCGAATCCTCATGTTGGCTGCATCACTGGATATAGCCCTCCTATTGATACCCTAAGCGATACTTCCCATGACCTCTTTGCTTCTACTCGAAGTTCTACATGGGGGTGGTGCATGAAAGCGGATGATTGGCTGTCTATTGATTGGCGTCGTGAGTTATTTGAAGACCTACTAAAAGATGAAACCTTCTTACACAAACTCAACATTGCAGGCAACGATAGAAGTGGCTTATTACGAGCGTTTGTTAACAATAAACTGGATATTTGGGGCATTCGAAGGGGGGCTTGGCAAGTAGCCAACAACAAACTGACGCTATATCCCAAGTTTAGCATGTTGAGAAATACCGGTTTGGATGGCTCTGGTCAAAATTGTGGGGTTTGGAAGGAGCACGAAATCGGTTATCGTGAAGATTTTCGACCATTGGACTTCCCTGAAATTAATGGTTATACGCCAGATACAACGTGTGAAGCCAAGTTAAATGCTTTTTACTCTAGGTGACAAATGATAGATAGTGAACAATTTAAAATACTTATGCGGGAGTATGTAGACGTCCCTAGAAAGCAACCTGTTGCCGGAATCAATTTTGCTGATCTGACAATTGATATTCCTGATGCTGCCAGTTTTTTGTCCCAGGTGAGAGACATTTTCCTCGAGCGTCAATATCTATTTAAGGCCAATAGTGAGGAGCCTGTTATTCTGGATGTCGGGGCAAATATAGGGTTGGCGAGTCTGTTTTTCGCAAAACAATACCCAACAGCACATATTGTTGCCTATGAAGCTGATCCGGTTATTTTTGATTATATGCAGCGGAATTTAAGACAGAATGAGATTTCCAATGTGGTGTCAAAAAATGAAGCCGCTTGGAACGAAGAATCAAAACTGGGCTTTCTGTCTACAGGTACTGACGCTGGACATATGGATAGTGCTGCTAAAACTCTCGTAAAAGCAGTGGATTTTAGTCGAGAATTGCAACAATTCGAGCAGATTGATTTGCTTAAAATGGATATTGAGGGAAGTGAAAATGTGGTCTTCCCCACAATAGAGGAGCATCTCCCAAAGATCCATAATTTGATCTTCGAATATCATTCAGAACCTACTAGTGAACAGCAACTTGCTCGCATGTTGTCGCTAATGGAAAAACACGGATTCCGTTATCACCTTCACCAAGTCAACAAACGTCGTTCCCCCTTGGTAAATCGAGTTCCCGCGGGTTATTTTGATTGCCAAGTGAATATTTTTGCTTATCGGATACCAAGGTAATTCTGTGCCAAAAATTGCTTATGTATCATTTTGTGATGTCAGGGGTGGAGCGGCAAGAGGCGCGAACCGCTTAGTAAAGGGGTTCAAGGCACAGGGGATACATTGTGATTTTATAGTCCGCAGAAAGTTTGATCCCGACAGTTGCGCCCAAGAATACAAGATTCCACTCTCATCAAAGAAGCAAGCTTTTAACCATTGGCTAGCAACAGAAATCTATCCAAAACTACGCAGTCAAACGACTACTTACCAGTCTTTTAACTTGCGATATACCGGCTTGGCGGATCACATTAATGCCGGTGATTATGATGTCGTGATCTTTCACTGGATTGGCGGGGATACTATTTCAATCAAGGAAATAGCTAAAATCAAAGCGCCTATCATTTGGCGCTTGGCTGATGAATGGGCCATCTCTGGAACTAAACACTACTTGAGCCAAACAAAGGGAGATACTGAGACAAGTATCGGTGAAACGATCTCACTATTACGAGACGCTGATAAGTTTGTACGTCAAAGAAAACAACGTTTCTGGCGTAATAAAGAGTTCCGGTTTGTTGCAGGCAGTCGTTGGTTAACGGATGTAGTGAATGAACAAAATGAAGTCGCAAAAGGGCATTGTCGTGTAATCCCCAGTTCTTTGGAAATCGAGACGTTTAAGCCACTATCCAATTCAGCAACAGAGTGTTTTTTACCTCAGTTAAAAGGTAAGTCATGTTTGTTGTTTGGAGCGGGAAATAGCACCAATGACAGAAGAAAGGGGTTTGATTTACTTTGCCAAGCTCTCGCTGCGATCGATCCGAATGTGTTAGCTGGGATCACCTTGGTTGTGTTTGGGAACGAAGACGAACCAGATCTCGATGTTGCAGTTGAAGTTATCTATCTTGGAAATATCGATAATGACGCCGCTCTTGTTGAGGCATATAACTCAGCCAAACTCTGCGTAGTGCCGTCAAGAGTCGATAACTTACCTTTTGTTGCAATGGAATCCTTAGCCTGTGGAACGCCCGTTGTAGGGTTTGATATTGGTGGTATGCCCGACATCGTAAGTGACTCAAAAATAGGACAGTTAGTAACACCGTTTGACGTTGAACAGTTAGGGAAGGCAATTGTAGATTGGATGCAACACGATAAACCGAAAAGTACCGTTATGCACTGCCGGCAAAAGGCGGTAAACGATTACAGTGTTAAAGTTCAGGTGTCTAGGTACTTGGAATTAATTGGGCAGATAAAATAATGTCGGACATACGTAAAGCAAGTGTTTTAGTTACAGGCGGCGCCGGGTTTATTGGCTGTAACTTAGTGAATAGACTGGTAAATAACTTCAACGTTCGCGTTCTGGACAATTTATCTTCAGGTACATCTAATTTGTCCTTAATCGAGAATAAAGCCGATATTCAAATTGGTGATGTAACCAAAATCGAAGAGTGTCATCAAGCGTTAGAAGGCATGGATTATGTCGTCCATTTGGCGGCTAAAGGCAACGTCATTGAATCTATTACCGATCCTGTGTCAAATTTGCACGCAAATGTAATAGGTACGTTAACCTTATTACGTGCATGTGAATCCAAAGGGCTTAAACGATTAGTGTTTTCCTCTACGGGAGGGGCTTTGATGGGGAATTGTGCATTGCCTGTCAGCGAAACAAGTGTTCCGAGACCGATTTCCCCATACGGCGCCAGTAAAATGGCTTGTGAGGGGTACCTGTCTGCCTTTTCAGAGACTATTGACCTCCCAGTTACCATTTTGCGTTTTGGTAATGTCTATGGCAGATATTGCGGCCACAAAGTAGGGGTCTTTAACAAGATATTAGAGGCCATACAACAAGGGACGAAAATCACACTTTTCAATGAGGGTAGAGCCAGTCGCGATTTTGTTCATGCCACTGATATATGCCGTGGTATTGAATTGGCACTTATCAATACCGAAAAACACTTCGATGTTTTCCATCTAGGTACACATAAGGAAACTTGTATTGCAGAGTTAGTCGAGATTTTCGAAAAGGCGGTGGGACGCTCGATTCAAACAGTTTCTGCACCTGCTAGAAAAGGCGAGGTTGCATTTAATTTCGCTACATTTGAACAAGCGAAAAAAGTACTTGGGTATAGTCCTGAAGTCACCTTAGAGGACGGTATTAAGGATCTTTGGCATTGGTATCAAACAGACCAATGATTATTAAGCGTTATTTACTGCGAGCTTTCCGGATGAAATACGAAAACACTAATAATAGCTATACCTTGGATGACGTTTACAAAATGTGTGCAGAGGAAGTGAACTTCGCAATATATGGGTTTGGCGATACCGGCAAGTTATTGTATTCAAGGGCACATCAAAAAGGATGGTTTGATAGGCTTGTCGCAATCTTCGATAAAAATTTCGGCTTGCTGCATGACAAGAAAGTAAACATTAGCAAGCCTGATGATGTTAAAAATTTCGATTTTCAAAAGATTATCGTCACTAATTTCGCTGCAGAAGAAGAAATCGGCAAATTCCTGGAAGAACAACAGGGTGTAGATGATGATATGGTTGTTTTTTTAGAGATGAACGAATTGCAGGCGGGAGTGTGGAAAGAACATGACCAGCAATGGTTGGATGGAGCGAAGGAAGAAGTGCACTTCTGGGAAACGAAAATCGGAGCCAGACAACACTTTCCCAATCGCTGTGTATCTCGAGCATCTTCTGAGAAAAGTTTCAATGAAGAATTGCTTGGCAGCTTTTTAGGGAGAGAAAAGCTGGCTGTATTGGATGTTGGATCTGGACCGGTGACAACTCTTGGTTATCACCATCCTGAAATAAATATCGATTTAACGATGGTGGATCCTTTGGCAGATAACTATGCAGTCTTGTATGACAAATATGACTTCCATCCACCGGTTACGCCCAGACGTTGTGCTGGTGAAGAATGACTCAATCTGTTTGAAGCTGAAAGTTTTGATTTAGTTTATAGCTGCAATGCGTTGGATCACTCGGAGAATCCAGCACTTATATTGAAGAACATGTGTCAACTACTGCGAAGGGAAGGCATGCTTCATGTTTCCGTGTTGATTAATGAAGCTGTAAATGCAAATTATTCAGGTCTACACAAATGGAATTTTGAAGTTGAGAACAACAAGGTACGTTTATGGCAACCAGGAAAAGAATATAATTTGCATAGTTGGTTAGGAGATTTTGGCAATCTGCAAATTATTAAGAATGACGAGGCGAGTAGAAGATTAACTTTCGAACTTTCTCGTATTGCACCTACGAAGTGAGTAAGTCTTTCCAATGTATTTTGAAAAAAGCCTTTATGGTTGTTGACATAAAAACTGGAAATTTACTGATTTTCAAATAGTGAGCTAGCGTACGTTTTATCTAAAAGCCGATGTACCCTTGTAACTAAATAAAACAAGGCTGCCAAATTCAATGTAAAGTATTATGTCGCGTTACCAAATATGGGTGCCGAGTATAGGGTTATTTAAGATGAATACATTTAAACAAAAACTACATGACCAATATCAGCATCATGCCGATGCGTTCGAAAAAAAATTAGAAAATGGAACAGTAGACATTTGGATTGATCCCAACAATGCAGACTATTGGGGGAATATGTTGCCAATGGAGCCATTGATGCAACCATTTTCGATACTTCCGTCCTCGTCAATATTAACCTTAGGTGATGGTAAAGGTGGTAAGGAAGCGGTATTTTTTAAGAACCTTAAACACCATGTGACTGCTTCTGACGTGGCGGTTTCGGTTTTACAGCATGTGCACAAAAGTGGTGTTATAGACGACTATCTGGAAGTGGATGCTGAAAATATTTCTCTACCAGATAATAGCTTCGACTTTGTAATAACTAAAGAGACGTTGCACCATCTCCCTCGACCGTACAACGCCATTTATGAAATGTTACGAGTAGCAAAGCACGGCATCGTGTTTGTAGAACCTAGTCACCCCAGTACTGACCGTTATCAACCGCCAGCTGAATATGAAGAGTCGGGAAATTTTGTTTTTCGTTTTAATGCATTTGAGCTTACGCAAATCGCGCGTTCATATGGTGTCGCTGAAGTAGCATATGGATACGGTAGAATGTTTCATAAACGAGGGTCTGGGCAAATAACGGGTGAAGAACTCAGTAACTTGAAAAAAGAAGTGCGCGAATTACACAAAAACTGGGATGACGAATACGGTAAAGAACATCGAAGCATGTTGATTTGTATTATGATGAAAAAGCCAATGAAAGACGATTTTAAGTCGTCGCTTCTGGATAATCGATTCGATTACTTTGACTTAAGAAGATAAAGCGCGGATAAAAGTGGAGCCTACTCAAATAAAGCCTCGTCGTTAGTAATAATGTCGACAAGTGCATTACAAATTCTAGTGACATTTAAGTTGTCACTAGAATAGCGAAAATATTCAGTTGTCGCACTTTGCTGTTTGATTGAGGGTTGATAACTGCTCAAATTTTTTTCCGACAAGGTTACTGGCGATTCTGTAACGTGAATACCAAATTGATGCCATTGAGGATATAACTCGTCTTGAATGCCGGATATGCATATTGTTTTCTTACCCATCAATACAGATTCAACTAGGGCATAACTCGAATAAGAAATTAATAGCCCTACTCTTTCTAAGCTAATGCTGAATGGCTCCTCAGCATCAATCAATGATATTCTCGTATCATTTTGCTCTATTAAACCGGATAGCATTGGCGGAAGACTTTTATCAACAGGATGAGGTTTTACGTGCAGTGTAAAAGAAGGAAACTTCTCTTTTACTTGTTTAATTAAATTTATATTTGCTTGCAGTGCTGTTGGTAAACCATTTTTCTTCAAAGCGATTAACAAGCTACGTGAACGCAATTCAGGTGCAGTGGCACCTTTCTCATTTACTATATGCATAAAATCAGTTTCGACGCTTCCTGAGTGAATTATTCTTTCTTTCGGTACTCCCATTTTCAGGAGGTTCTGGAAATTCATTTTTCCATAACTGATATAATACTGTGCGATCGCTGGCAAATGAGAATACAAATCTCCAATACCTTCTGCATGTTCTAAAGAGACCGTGTTCACAGAATGTTTATTAGCAACATCTACTAGCGTGTTGATTGATAAAACGGTTGGAATATCAAAAAGAACAAGTGCTGGCGTATGCAACTTAAAGAATTCATTTATAGCTCGATAGTATTTTTCGACTTGCAGAAAAGCGGATGAAAACTCTTCTTCTAAAAAATATTTAACCGTCAGACATTCCTGACGACCTTCGGGTGGCTCCTTAGGCTCCATTGTTTTTGGCGCCTCAATATATTCGCCAACTCGAAAATATTGATAGGGAATGGGCTTTACGCTGTAATACTCTGTCGCTTCCTTGATACTTTTTGCTAATGTTGCTTCTCCACAATAGTGGACGTCAAAGTATATTATTGAGAATCCGTGCTTTTCATGGAGATATGCGGCAATCGCTGCATAGCGCCTTAAGGTACTGACACTTAGCTCTCTTACAGCAAAAACGATGGGCTTAGCTTTCATAGCTACAAATTTCTAGGTCAAAAGCTTCCGCGACTATTTTGAAAAAGACAAAGTAAGGCGCATCGGTGTTGTTAATGTAGAAAGACGAAATATCACAGTGCTTCATAACTAGCTCAACATAGTCTACATAGGGCAGGAATGTACGCGAATACTTTGTCGTTAAGTGGAATGATAACGAGCATTTGAAATCACAGTCTAACTCCTCAAGCGCCGAGTCTATCAACTTTCTTCGTTGTCGATGTTTATAAAATTGTTCATTGCCTAATGCTGCATCCAGCTCGCTTTTTAATGGCCAGTAAGTAGTGATTGATGAATCAAAAACGTCGACAAAATAAGGAGGTTTAGAGGATATCGCAAAGATCAGCGGATCTTTTGTCAAGTGAATTGAAAATTGCGCTCGCAACTCTTCCAACTCACTTTCTGACTCGAGTATATAAGCGCTCTTCACTGTTTGCTTACAAGTCCTTTTTCGAAAAACGCATCTATAATCTTTTTAGTCTCTGTAAACGGTAATCCGACCTCTAATGCTATTTCAAGAACGGTTAAATTCCCCTCAAGTTTATACATAATCTGATCGACAATCTCTTTACCATTGGGAATATCCCCCCAGACACCCCATAAACCATAGCCACTTAAAAAAACTGGCCCGATGAAGTTGCGCTTGGGTGTATAATTGCTATTAAAGCACTCAACAATATCGCTGATTATATTCGCAGCTTCCACCAAGTTGTCTTCTATAAGCATTTCAGGTTTATCATCACTGGTATGATATTCTGGATAACTGTCTAAGGTTTTTTTTGAACGGCTTATGGAAATGGTCGGAATGTTTATTCCAGGACCATTGGTTACAAGTTCATCGTTGCCGACTATCGTTCTAAACACTCCCGTACGAAATTCTTTCAGTTGACCTACCATCACTGCATTCGCTATTTTGTCAATTAAAGTATCACCTTGATAACTATATTGGAGTGCGAGTGAATCATTGTTGCCAAGCATTTCAGTAAAAATCCCATATTCAATATTCTGAACTACTTCGGGATTTGTTGCGAAATAACATATTGAACCTATCGTTTCCGGAAGAAACAAAACCCTTAAAGACTTCTCGAAGTTGAGTCCTGAAAGTTTATGAAGCATTTCGATAACTGCCGAAACGCCTGTTATAGAATCATTAACTTGATAAGGGTGGCATATATTGGTAACTATTAGAAGTTCCTTGGATGACTTCCCTTTGATAACCAATTCACCGACTTTCAGTGAGTCGTCTGTAAATTCCGCATCTATTACGACCCGATAGTGAATGTCTCTGTCTAAACCACAGAACTGTATATATGATAAACAGAATCCCCACGAAGGTTTGTAATATGAGAACTTCCAAGGGATTGCACCGGGTCTATTCTTAGTATAGTGAAGGTGTTTCTCTAGTTCATCAAATGTCAAAACCTCATTGATGCTATGACTGTATGAAACCAAGTGAAGCGCGTTGTCGGCGAAATCTACAATCCTTTGCCCATCAAGTGTCTCTATGTATGCTTCTTTTACTGTGTATTTCTGCGGGGTTGTCCAAGTCCAACATTGGGTACCCGAAGGAATCGAACGAACGTTGAAGTTTGAGCGAAAATTTCGTGGTAAGTAATTGGCAATTATCGATAGGCTTTTGTCTATATCATCACAGACGAGTGTTCTGTGAAGCGGATATAACTCTTCAATTAGCGACATTTGCCGAAAATCAGTCATCCAACATGTTCCACTTTAACACTTCATCTTCTGAGATATCACGCAATGCAATCTTACCCACTACGTCCTCGATGTACTTGGGACTGATGCCCGTTGCGGGTCGTTTGAACGTTAAGTCAGACTCATTAATTTGTTGGCCTTGCTTGATGTTATTAGCCAAAACTAGACTTCTTCTCGCATTCAGTCTTGCGGGAGCCTCACTTAGAAGCGCCTCCACGGTAAAGCTACCAAGGATCTCCAAACTTCTCTCCATTGCTGATCTAAACTTCATTAAATCGTATTTGTCCATTGCGTGATAATGGTCGTTGCCAGGGAGACTCTTGTCATGAGTAAAGTGCTTCTCAATAATAACGCTTCCCAAAATGGCTGCCGTCTCACATACCTTCATGTCTCCAGGGGGAACATGATCACTATAGCCTATGAGGTATTCGGGAAACTTTTCTTGTAGAGCACTGATCATACCCAAATTGGCATTTTCCTCTGCTGTTGGGTAGTTGAGCACACAGTGCAGCAACGCCAAAGGCGTGTCATATTTACGGATCCAGCTCACCGCCTCTTGGATTTCAAACAAATCACTGGCCCCTGTGGACAATATTATTGGTTTACCAAAACGGCTAATATGTTCAATAAAGGGTTTATTCGTGAGATCTGATGAAGAAATTTTGAAAACATCCATGATTTCATTGAGAAAATTTGCAGACTCAATATCAAAAGGTGTGCTCATGAATTCTATATCAACTTCTTTACAATATTGCTGAAGCGCCACCATTTCCTCCTGCCAAAAACCTTCGTGCTTTTTAAACAGAAGGTATTGAGAAGTGGTTTTTTCTTTACTTGTATCCCAATACGCAGGTGAATCTTTGGACGCTAAAGTGCTTGCTTTGTAGGTTTGGAATTTTGCTGCGTCAGCACCACCTTCTTTAGCCTCTCGAATGAGTCGCTTTGCCAGTTCCATATCACCTTCGTGATTAACACCTATTTCAGCTATAACATAGGGATTAACAACCGTTCTTTTCCAGGAACAACTTTGGGAGAATACACGTTTAATTTTTTGCATTGAAGTCATCAAATTTTTGATTAATTATGTTTGTAATCCGGTTAACGCCTTGCCGGATTTCTGCGGCTTTTTCACACAATTCTTGGTGTGCCATTTTTGCAAAGCTTCTGTCGCTTTGCAAAAGTATCTCTCTTTCCAATTGCTCCACATCGAGATTGTTTACGTGCCCTAAATAGCCTACGCCCCGGCATACTTTGGCAAAGATATGACTCATTTCTCTCTCATTTTGACTAAGTACAATTATTGGAACGCCCAAAGCAACTGTTTCATAGACCATTCTACCATTGCCACTGATCACCAAATCGCTATGGTAGAGATAATCCGCCATGTGCCTAACATCTTTGACAACGTTTATATTTTTGTTGTCAATAGCCATTAAATATTTTCTGAGCTCTGGTTCATATCTATAGCCAACACCCAGTACTAAGGTAATCTTAATGTCATCGCCAATGAAAGAGTTGAGGGATTTTAGGACTTTCAATGTGGCATTTTCTATATCCGTGCCGCCAAACCCTACAAGAATATTTTTAATAACTTGGTTGTGATTGGTCTTAATTGGGAAAAGATAAATGTCTTCCCGGAGCACTTCATATTTATACCCATAATAGTCACCAGAAGTATTATTACTCCACTCAAATAGTGCATTGAATACAATATCAGCGAAAAAACTTCCTCTACCAGTGTCCTCAAAATTAACTACAAATAAACCCATCGACTTGATTGTTTTCATATAATCAACATCCGTATCGAGAGTATCGTTTATCACTAACTCAACACTGTGTTCGTTCAATTTACTACACAAATCATCTAAGGTTTCATATTTTACAACCCTGTAATTCAATGACTCTATTTTCTTTATTCCAAGCTCGTTGTTTTGTTGAGAAAAGAAAATTACATTGTCGTTATTGAGTGCATTGGAAAGAGTGATACTTCTATATATGTGACCCATTCCCATTTCATAGTTTCCGTTGGTGACAATCGCAACGTTGCGTCTTTTTAAGATACTCTCCGCCAAAATCCAGTCGTTTTGAGTATCAATATCAATTGACTCTGTCTCGGCAATTTCGAACACTTCGATATCCGGCGATATTCTTGTTTTGTTTTGCAAGACATGCTCGACTCTACAAATGCAAAATGCGCCGTTTTCCTCATAGACTGCGGGTAATTTTTGTCGGTTTACACGTTCGGTGTAGAGTGGTCTAAATGCCTTGTTTTCTCTTTTCCAACTGAGGTGTCGTCTCACCGTAGCACTCAGCAATGAGGTCAGCGATTCGCGTTGAAAAAATGTTAGTGCTGATGTCAGCGTTTCTAGGGAAAGAAGAGGTGAAGTAGGTTGTAACGTGATAACACAGTCGTACTTTTCCGCACTTTCGTCTAATTTAGTTAACTCGTGATATATAACCTCATCTAACGTAGCATCGTCATCAAAATATGCCTCCCTTTTCATCACACCCGCACCTAAAATACTGGCAATATGTGCGATGTCTTCGCTATCGGTAGATACAAAAACGTCGGTATTATCTAGCCTCATTGCCAATTCAATCGAGTAGGCAATTAAAGGCTTACCATTGAGAAAACGTATGTTTTTTTGTGGTATTCCTTTACTACCGGCTCTTGCAGGAATAATAACAAGGTTCATCTGGGATCTATTTTGTGTTTAGAGTAGTTGAGCATCAAAAGAATTCTTTCTTTATCAATTGGTTGTGGATGAGCCCCATGAACACCATTTTGATCCGAAATGATAAGAGTACCTCTTTCCCCAAGACAAGCGTGAGCCTCATCATAATCATAGAGGGGCATATCCGTACGGTAACTTCCGTTTTCATAGTTAGTAATAAAACTATTGATTTTCTTACCTGAACATAAGTGAGATCCTTTGACGTACATGAAAGGACCATCATCTAATGTTAAGACATCCGTAAAATAAATAAACGCTTTGAATTGATTGTTGAAAAACTGGTCAATATGCAGAATCCGAGGTTTAATCCCGCGATTTATATATACGTTACAATTCGATATCGTCAGTGGCTCAATTGAAGCACTGTTGATAATGTTTGTAATTCGACGGTAAAGCGGTTGTGTTCTATCCAGCTCATTGATGGCATTGTCAACATCAAAAATATCTATCATGTTGGTATCAGAGGAAAACTTTTTGCCTCTGTCTATTGCTTTAGAACCCCCTAGTGTTGTGACACCATCTTCGCTCCAATGTGCGCCATCGACGAGGCCACGAACTTTGGTGGCTAGGCCATCGCATACGTTTGGTTCAAGAAAGTCATGGATTATCAAAAGCCCATCTTTTGCAAGTACTTTAGCTTCCTCACAATTGCCATTAAAATTAGTCCGGTCATTCTTTTCAAAGCTCCGCTGAACGGCCAATTGTAAATGCTCGCAATCAAACTTCATCTTATACTACGGCCACGAGATAGGTAGAATATTTGCCAAATCCTTTTTGGTCTATTTTAGTATCATCCACGATATCTAATACATAAGAAAATCCAACGTTGTATAGCATTTCTAGAATGGCTGGTTTGGTTGTTAATGCCCGTTTACCTAATACACTTTTAAAGGAGTTCTCAACATCTTTTTCTTGCAAAACAACATTTTTACTTTTCTCTCCTGTAAAGGCACAATGTATCAACAGCACGCGTTTAGTCAGCTTATACAAGGATTTGAGGTGCTGCTCGTGGTCAATGAGATGATGTAATAACCCGAATGAACAAACTATATCAACGGGATCAAGATTCTCACCAAACTGTTCGGTATCAGCACTAATTGGATAGTGAACAAAGTCGCAGCCGTACTCTCCCAATTCATTTATATAATTTGCACGAGCAATACAGTCTTCTCGGTACTCAAACCCTGTAACATTTCTTATCCCAGCTCGACTTAAATAAAATGACTTCATGCCATCATTACAAGCGAAATCATATGCGGAAGCAGTATAGAAATCAGAGCCCATAATGCGTTTTAAGACATCAATTAACATGTACTGACGTTTACTGTTTTCCATCATTGCGGTATAAGCATCTGAGAAACGCTTAATTTTATCCTCAGGATCACAATTGGTAATGTATGTTTCTTCGGGGCTATTAACCGCTTTTTCTGCACTGACAAGACTTGCAAAAAAACCCGTTATGGTTTTTTCGTCAAACTTAAAATAGTGCCCCCAAGGTGCAAGCCTCCTAAGGTCGTCTTCTAGCGACTCGGGCCTGTTTTTAATTTCTACTTTCATATAGATCCTTACCTGCGATTTGTGTTCCAAATAAAGACAACTAGATGCCGCGGTTTCTAAATTAGGAGTAATTTCAAACAAGTCAAAAGACTAAAACATAAAATTAATGTTCTGTAACAGTGAATTGCTTACTACGTGACGGGCTACATCATAGTTCGCTTAACGAAACCCTCTCAAATGTATTTAGATTTCCGCCCGGAGTGGCATTTCTTATCTGTATTCCCAATTTATCGGCTTCTCTTCCAACTACTTTATATGATGTCAACAAATTGCGAGCCCAGATTCTTTCTGAACGTGCGTTGTGCAAGTTGTTGACGAGCTGCTTAGAAGCGTCGTAAAAATAGCCGGCATTGGCGTCTCCACCGTCGGCAATACCATAGTTGGTTTCAACTCCAAGCAAAATGATTTCTTTAAATCCCATATAAAAGGCAAGTGGTAGACAAAAGTTTACGATAACACTACCCGCATCATACAAAGCTGCTGCGGCATTAAAAGAAAAAGTGTCGCTTTCATACACCTTTACTTCCGGTTTATAAGGTAAAAAGCAGGCACTGGGAACGATGTCCAAAGTTGCCCATTCGTTAGGAAAAAAAACTTGCAAATTGTCTCGATTGATCTGCGTTTTCCAATATTCATTCACAGCTGGTTGTACGAACCCAGGGTCATATGCGCAGTAATAATTAATGTTCAGCTGAGAAAACTTGTCGTGATTAAAAAACCAGTTACTACAAAAAGTAATTTCGTTTTTTAACGGTGCAAGGTCTTGATTAGCGATAGAGGGTCCCGAACCTAAAATGAAACAACGATCTGCGTGATGAATATTTTTGAAAGTGCTAATATCAATCATTAATTTGGTCTACAAACTTGTATAGAGAATCATATTTATCTTTATTATCAAGATAGTTTTTTATCATTCCGCCTTCAGCTAAGCGGTAGATGTGTCCAATACAGGATGGCTTGTAGTCTTTCTCCAGAAACAATTTGCCAGTACCTCTTTGAGGATACGTATCTAACTTTCCGTTTTTTTCTAGTTTCGTTAATAACTTTACTGCGGCGTCACTTGCCTGCGTAATGCAGCGGCACATGATATCGGTCAGTTTATCCTCAGGTTTAATAGTTGGTCTGACATGCTGCAGGATATCCCCGCCATCTATCTTATGGCTCATTAGATGAAAAGTTGCTCCGGCCAATTCAGGTTGCTGCATGTAAAAAGGCCACATAAGAGTTGCAGAACCTTTGTAAAATGGAGATAGACCTCCGTGTAAGTTGATTTTCCACTCTGGCAAGACTCTCATTAGCTCACTCTCTATAATACCAGAGCCATAATCAATCATAACATCCGCGTCAATCTTTTGAACCCACTGTATCGTCTCCGGAGAATTCAACGTTTTTCTATCAGGAACAGTAATGTGAGGAGAATCAGATTTAAATGAATTTGCCCCATCAGAAAAAAAAGTTTCTTCGCTTTTTTGTAGATTTGTTAGATGTTTCTTTTCTATTTCCAAATCATCTTCACTAAACACACTAGCGCTGAGTTTAGGAGGTTGAACTAGGGTGCGTTCGTAATGGATTATACCTGCTATTGGAAAATGCTTTGCCAGGGTCGCGAGAAAGTACTTGTGTCTCAGTTGTGTGCCAACTATTACTAGAATCTTCATTTTTGTTTTTGCTTACTAAGTAAAAAATTAATAAATTCGAAGTCTTCAATAGTGTCTATATCGAAAGAACGGTTAGTTGGCATTTTTACGTAGCGAACGTCTGTATCGGCAAACGCTAAATTATCTATATTGTATTCATCAAAACTCAATATGTGTTCCGTTCTTCCAGCCATAACCCCGCCATTGAACCTAACTGCATATGGCAGCTCCTGTCTGTTCGACCACAATGTCTCGCGAGGAATATCAAACCAGGCCCTCATCTTTGTATCATCTAGTACTTTCATCGCCCTGTAGGGGTGATGTTCCATTTCATTGACTGTAAAACACCAGTCACAGCTGCTAGACAACATCAAATTGATGCATTTATCTATGTCTTCGCTGTTCCTCAAAGGTGTTGTAGGCAGCAAGTTGCATTGGATGACTGAGCGATATCCTTCATTCTCAAGTAGCCAATTCGCTGCATATTTATAGATTTGAAATGCGTGTGAAGTATCTGTCGATACCTCTGCCGGACGCATAAATGGCGTTTCGGCACCAAACTCTCTTGCGATACTTGCTATTTCTTGACTGTCTGTCGCTACCACTATTCGCGTAATCGTTTCGCTATTTCGAGCGGCGATAATACTATGTGCAATAAGCGGAATGCCATCAAGTTCTCTGATGTTTTTCCCCGGGAGTCCTTTAGAACCGCCACGCGCAGGTATTAACGCCAAAACCTCATTACTTTTTTGTTTATTCATTTTGCAATCTTCAACTCTATACACAGTAAATTTTACTTGTTGGCAAAGCTATCCTGCTAAAATACTAAGTGTGCCTACATCCACCGCCTTGATAAGAGCGATGGCACTACAACTATTTTCGAGCATAAATTTCCATCATGTTTCCCCAAAATGCGAATGATCGTTTGAGGCCTAATAATCTGAGTAAAAACTTCAAATGATCTTTGAAAGGTGAAGCATAGGGAGAACTCCAATACGGATAGGTAATTGAATCTACAGTTAGACCTAGGTTTTTTAGGATTTGCATCAACATTGAATCTGAAGGAAGTAAAAAATTCCGCTTAGGGTCTAACATAGGCAAGGTTCCAAAGCATTTGTAAAACCACGAATTCGTATTTGGTGTTGCTAGAAATACCAGATATCCACCGTGGTTTAACTTTGCAATTAGCTTTTTTAGTTGATGGAGTGGTTCATCTAAGTGCTGTATTACTCCTCTGAGAATTATCAGGTCAAACGAGCCCTCATCAGTGTCAAAGTCAATTATTTTGATGCCTTTAGCGCTTGCTTTTTCAGCAGCATATTCAGAAATTTCAATGCCAAACTTGTCCCAGCTGTCATCCATTTTTTCGAGAAAGTTGCCCATACCACAGCCTACGTCCAATACTTTTCCTTGTGTGACGTATTTATAAATGTTCGAAAGTTCCTGTTCATATGACAACTCACGTTTAACGTCCACTCCATCGAACCTATCTTCGAAGTAATCCTTTTTGTACAAATCCGCTAATTTACCCATTAAACTTTCTACGTTTTACTTGTCTTCAATTTATGACTCGCCGAATAGTATTTGAAATTTACGGCGCTTTTTTCGATCTAACGATAACGAACGAAAGTCTCCGTTACCTTCATTCGTGTATCGGCAGTTTTTTGAAACAGTTGAATTGACTACAAAAATATTGGCGTTTTTCTATTACTAATCAAAATTCAGAATAAAGGTCGTCCGATAGGAGTTTCTCCGGAAGTAATGCTTCGCATATTTGCAAACACTTTATTGCCTCGTCAAAATTACATTGAGAAGGAGACCTCTGCCCAGTTTCGATGAAGGTTTTGAAAGCGTTATACTGACCCAAGAATCCCGGTTTATATTCCATATCCTCTCGTAACAAAGAAAGACTTTCCTTTTGTTTAGGGATATATCTTCTAATCGGCATTTCATCCGTGGGTTGGATGACTTCCATTCCCTCGTATCTCACCGCTGCCTCAAAAGGGCACAATAGGAATCTACTGTTTTCACAGAAAAGGTCGATAGCGAAGTTATCTGGTGCAGCCCAGTCACAAATCAGGTTTATCACATTACCGTCTTTTCCATTTAATATCGCATATATACCATTCAGTTCACCTTCACTGCTGTAGGTATGCTTAACATGTTCAACCGTGAGATCCGGGAATAAATATAGGATTAGGTCTACCCCGTGGCATCCATTGACTAAAAACTGTCTGATCGTAGGTATAGAGTCCGGCAGTCTAATAAGCGCATTGCATTGAGGATACTCTTGAATAAAGTCTTTGGCAGCATCCACAGTAGTATAAAAACGACGATTGTAAGCAAATACAACGTTATCGGCATTTTTGTGCTGGGCAATTTGTTGTAATTGAGTTGACTTCCAAGCGGCCGGCTTTTCAACGAGTATTTTCTTACCGGTACTTAAAACGTCTTCCAAAATTCTCGGTGTAGCTGTGGTATCAACGCAAATCACATAGCAATCAAATTTTTCATCATCAGCTAATAATTGTTGCCAAGAATTGTAGATGTTCGTGATCGAATGTTTCTTTGCAAAAGATTCGACTGTTTGCGATCCATAGCGGGTTGCTATTCCGCCAACCGAAAGACCTACTTTTTTCAGCGCTGGGACGTGGAAGTTTGAGATTGGTCCACTGCCAATATATCCTACATTGAACATCTAATGATTAACTTACTTTCCATTTGTGATTGATTAAGTATTCGTCGTCTATATCGACCAGGGAAATTGCTTTTTTACATTGACTGGAATAAAGCGCGCCAGACAGCATCTCAACGGCGATCCTTCCATCAGATAAAGACCCTAAAGGTGAGAGATTGTTGTCGGTAGATATCATTTCGTCTAGCACTTTAGGGAGGCTTTCGCCAAGATCTAATTGGCCTTCAAGTGCAACTTCATTTGCTTTGCCATATCGAGTTATGACCCCTTTTGATTGCGCTACTTCCACTTCAGGGCGCACCATGAGTCTGTAGTTTAAGCTAATATCGAATTCCAATACGGCATTTTCGTACATTATGGTTTGCACTGGAGCAACTGATGCTCGGTTATTATGCATGATCGTGAGGCGTTTTGATTCGCCAAAGTCAAATGAAGTCACACCATCATAAAAATCAAGATCTGGCGAGCGAGGATTAATTGCCTTTGAATGAAGAGCTGAAACTACACTAGTCGCGTCAGACTTAAAGAGGCGTCTAGCGAAATCCATCCAGTGTATCCCACCGGTTGACAAATCTAATGCGCCGCCAGAGCTGGTAAGCGCAAGAGGCTCTCCTAGTCCCAAATCTTGGATAAGGTTTTCAATCACACTCGCCAAATTTAAGTATGCCCAACGGAAATGGACAGAGGCATTTATTCTGAACTTAGCTGCCGTGCTTTCTATCGTGAGGCAATCGGCAATAGATGTTGCCATGGGTTTTTCTACGATTACTTTTTGGATACCACAATTGGCTAAAGCCGTGAAAGCATCGCTATGTTGCGGTCCCCAATTTGCAATCACTGCAAGTGTGGAGCTGTCTATAACGATGTTTTCTAATGCATTTGTAATGCTATGTGTACTGAATAATGAACCAAGATCTTTTGCAATGGGTTCCTTGTTGGAATCGATATCTATTGCTAAACATCTCAGATTACGTGCGGAAGATTGTAATAAATAATGTCGACCTATAGAACCAAGCCCGACTAAGACCATATCAATTTTTTTCACGAATTACAGTCTGTAAAAATAGCGTTAAGTGTCTAATTTGTACCTCAAGCATCGACTAACAACAACCGTTTCATAGATTTATTTTATGACTTAACTTTTTCTTGCTGAATTCTTAGGCGCAGTAGCAAAAAACATAGTACTTGTCTTTGGTTACTCTGCTTGACTTTTCTGACTAAGTTTCAGGTAGCTAAACCATTGAGTATGCTGAAGCTAGTCACAAAATTGTGAGTCTTCAAGTACTTAAATGAATCCCAAGAAAAAGGTTTTTACTCCCTAAAATGTATTCAAAACATTGGTCTTGTAGTGTGAAGCCTATAATAGGCTGGGAGATTTTCCGCTTTCAATTCTCCCATCCGGCACTTAATATTGAGACATTTGTTACTTTGCATAATACTTGAATGATTAACGATATAAGAATCCATTTACATGAAAATGACGAGGCTCAGCTTGCGCTAGAGAAAGAATCTGTAGAGTTAATACACAATCGCCATTCTTCAAGTGTTAACGCGTTTAATCGCAGAATGCCTAGTGTTGCCAGTACTCTCAGTTCTATAGCGACTCGGAACATATCTATATTTTGCAACTTCAATAAAGAATTCAATATCGTCGATTATGGAACTGGTAAAGTCTTTTACGGATTGCACCCGCAAGATGAAGTAATTTGTCACGTACAGTCATGGGCTGAGAAACCTGTTTACGTAAATATCAAACCTGACGTTGACAGAAACGAAGAAGCTGAACCTGATGATAAGCGATTAAATAAGACACTAAACACACTAATAGTACTGGGCTTGGGGGGGGGCTCCACGTTCAGTATTTAATCGAACAATACAACATCAAACATTTAGTTATCTATGAGCCAGAGCTTCAATACCTCAAAGCATCATTAGTTTTGGCTGATTGGAAAAGCATATTTGAAGTCGCAGCCCAAAAAGACACCTTAATCTTTTTGAGAGCCGGAGAGACTGGCAAAACTTTAGTTGAAGATGTTGAGCAATTGGTTGATTTTTCGAATATTACCGACTTCTATGTCTATAAACATTACAATGAGAGCTATTTTCAGTTTTTGTATGAAAAATTGGGAAGCAACTCATGGCAAGAGTTTATTAACTCTTCACACCAAAATTCAACGGGTCTTTCAGGTAAAGCATTTAAACCATTATGGACGTCGAGGATAGCAAATCGTTCAGAAGCGCTGGCCAAGCCAATGGAAAGTGAAATCTTTAAGCAGAATCTGAAAGCTTTTCGTCGGTATTTCCCCCAGATTTATGTTGAATTTAGTTCATATGAACCTGAGTGTTGGTTTCCGTATTTGGAGGATAACGGCTCTGTAAACTTGGTCGATAAATCAGATGGTTCTCTTTATTACCACGATTCAGTAAAAGACACAGAGTTGAGCTTCAAAGACTTTGAGAAAAATCCAAACAAAGACGGATTAGTCTTAAACTACACCGGAAAAAAACTAGATAGCTATCTGCATTATCAGTATGTCAATCAAGCTGACCAACTGTTACAGAACGTTCGTGAGTCCAAAAGTCAATTACCAAAAGTTATCAAATCAATCATTTTATTTGGGTTAGTTGAAGGCTATCAACTTCAGCAACTCGTAGACTCTTATGAGGTTGAAAAATTGTTTGTTTGCGAGCCAAATAGAGACTTTTTTTACGCCTCATTATTTTCAATAAGGTGGGATTTGTTATTAGAAAAAATTGATGAAGAAGAACGCCGAATTTACCTAAATATAGGGGACGACGGCAAAAATATTTTCAGGGATCTTGTTCAGCAGTTTTATGCGGTTGGCCCATACAACCTTATGAATTCGTATTTTTTTCAGACTTACTACAATCCCGAATTAGAGATTGCAATAGCTAATGTTAGAGAGCAATTGCAACTGATAATAAGTATGGGGGAATATTTTGATCACGCTAGATACGGTATTTCTCAAACTAATGAAATGATTTCCGAAGGCACTCGATTACTTATCAGTAAAGAGCAACGACCGATATCGAATGCTTGCGCAAGTGTTCCGGTTTTTATTATTGGGAATGGGCCCTCATTAGATAGTTGCATTGAAACTATTAAAAGTTACAAAGGTAAGGCGCTCGTCATTTCATGTGGCACCGCCCTTATGCCGTTACACAAGGCGGGAATTGTTCCTGATTTTCATGCTGAGATTGAACAAAATCGCTCAACCTTTGATTGGTGTTGTAGAGTAGGCGACTTTGACTACCTAAAGGGGATTCCCCTCATATCCTGTAACGGCATTCACCCGGATACAGCTGCATTGTTCAAAGACACGTTAATTGCATTTAAGGATGGAGAATCATCTACTGTTTCTGCTCTTGAATTGCTTGGTGAGAAAAATTACTCGCTTTTGAACCATGCCTATCCGACAGTCTCTAATTTCGTTGTGAATATTGTTTGTGAATTAGGTTTTCAACAAATCTATTTATTTGGTATCGACCTAGGCTTCATAGACAACAAATATCACCACAGTAAAAGTTCCGGCTATTACGATGGCGAAGGAAAAGAAAGGAATGATTACTCTGAAGAAAACAACACGGCACTTGTCATCCCTGGAAACTTCAGAGCAAGAGTGAATACCAAACAAGAATTTAAAATATCCAAGTCGATTATGGAACAAGCACTTGCTAGCTATCCTAAGACAGAGTGTTATAACACTGCCGATGGAGCTAAAATTTCTGGCTCCGTGCCGTTGAGGGATGAGATGGTGCTTGTAACGACTGATGAGGCTGATAAAAGCAGGGCTCTGAGATACATTAATGAAAATGCGTTTAAGGCTTACGCCTCATCCAATACCTTTAAGGTAGATTACGAGAAAAGATTTAAAACAACAGAAATTGCCAAGGAGTTTGACGCTCTGATTACCACAGTCAGGGATACTGAGCTAACGATCGAAGCCGTTGACAAATTAATCACACAACAAATGCGAACAATTATAGATTCTTACGCCAGTAAAAATTCGCTATTGTTTTACCTTTTGCATGGCACTATTAATTTTACCAATGCTTTTTTAAGTAAAGTTATCGCAGCAGACAATGGTGAGGCATACATCGAGGAAGCCTTGAGATTGTGGGAAAAATGGCTTACAAAAATCGCATTGGATTACTCAAATGATCCCGATGCTTTTGATTTGATCCAAGCGTTTTTCCATTTCAGAACTACTGCGTTTTACAAAACTCAAAAGCACACTTTCGCCGAGCATTATGACGTAAAGCTAATGGGTTTTGACAATGCCGAAGAATACAAATCGGTCTATACCCACTATTACTCGCAAGTGGCTACCGATTTTGAGGCGTTCGAGTATGTTGTTAACCTACCTGTCGAAAGTAACTTTCAAGTCCAGGAAAAAGACCGACTTGTTCCCATACAGATTGGGGGGAAACTGAATGAACTACTCACTTTTTCTGAAAAATTTGCCCCCAAGTCTTGTAATAGTTTTTGGTATCCTTGGGGATTGCCTCCTGTTGAGTTGGGAAGCGAAACAGTTAAGGCTGGTATGGCTCCACTCAGTACATGTATGCGCACAAGAACTCAGTTCTTATTGAACAGAGTTAGGAAAAACTTTGACTACAGTGCACTATACATTCTTAAAGTTATGTTTGTAGAAACAACCAATGAAGCGATATTCGAAAATCAATCATTGAATGATATTACCAATCAATTAAAAGACTTTGATGCATTTATTGAATTCGATTCATTTATAGTAATTCCATTTAACAGGGATAAATTTGAATGTTACATGGTCGATCACAGGGGAGACAGGGGAAAGCGCATTAACACGCCGTTGTCCGCCGAAAATTTAGTGAGTTTTATCACAGAGGCAAGTTATAATAATTTGCTCAATAAATGATCTATGTTTAGCTTAATTTAGGCGTCATAAAAAATAATTTGTCTTTGATGCTTGAATAATTGGTGGCGTATTTATCATGAAATAACACTTTCATGGTTTTTGAGCAGTTTGTACCTTAAAATCGTAGCCTCAGCAATTTCCGTGGCCAAAAGATAAAACATAGAACAAATATAATTTAAAGAGTGGATGTTCTTTAATAAAAATGTGGTTCATGCATCTTATATTCTGAGATGAAGTTGAGCTTAGACGCTTTTAAAGTTGACTTTGTATTTTGATAAGTAGGTCTATTTTCTTTTAAATTCCATCCAGTTTTTTTTGAAGTCAACGACTTTCCTAGTTAGGGCATTTAAAGGCGTCAATGATCAAAGAAGAGTAATCATAATTCAATTTATCAGTATGATTGTCTGGGTAGTTATACACTGACCGCCTAATTGCACCAAAATTTTCGGATATAGTAGCAGTGTGTAAATTTCTATTTTCGTCATAATATTCGAGCAATTCTACTTTAAAGCCCACATCCTCTAGTAAACTACTGAAACTTTGATAATTGTAGAGCACCTTATGGTCATCTGAACCGTTTCCATAACCACCAGGCTTAACTCTTTCGATATAAGAATCACTTTCGTGATAGCCGTCAGGTACAGCTAACCGTAGACGACCACCGTATTTTAAATAACGAAAACACAACTTCGTGGCTACTTTGGCCTGAGTCGTGGTCATGTGCTCCCATACATGTTCTGCGAAAATAGCATCTATGGAATTGGGAGAAAAACAGGCTGACCAGTCGTCTGATTGGGTAATATCTAAAAAAGACTGTTCAGTTATCAACCAACCTCTATTCGCAAGTCCTTCTGAGCCAACTGAAACAAGTAAAGGCGAACGGGTTGCTGCTCTTTTTGAAATGTCTTTTTGCTGAGACTTTTTCTTTTCTTTCAGGTACATACGCTCGATATCGGGTAAAGCATGAACCGAAACAAAATTACGAATTCCCATCGATTCTAAAGTTTCAGATATTTCAGCTTCGAAAGTGCTCGTTATGATAATGGACGACTTGTTCAATAGTTGACTCGAATGCGGCCCAGAGATATTGAAGCCGCAAAGTTCTGTTCCATGCTTTTTTGAATTACCATCAAGAAACCCGATTACTTTGTAACGCTTTTGAATTATAGGTAAGTATTCTATGCCTTTTTTCGATGCTCCATATAAAAATACTGGCGAATTTAAGGGAATGTTGCTAGTCATTGATCGTAATTAGTTCCTTTTTCATTGAGCCAACATTTATGAGAATTACAAAAAATTAGATTTTATTATAGTACTGAGATTATCGGCTGATAATTTGGATTTTGAAGGCCTTAGTTTAACAGACTTACCACATGAGACATGCTTTCGCAAAATTGAAGTGTGTCTATAGAGTAGTATGTGGACAAATCGAATTTATCGGTTTGGCAGCTAGCCAACGTCATCCTGTCTCTAAATTTCTATTAGAAATTATTGCTCAGCATTTTCATCCTTTGCGTTTAACTATGTATTTTGAACGGTCAAGTTAGCACAGTTAAAACACCATCTTCATTACTAAAACGGTCTTAAAATTAAGTCATTTTTCGTTAATTTATGAGGGGGTACTCAATAAACTTTTCATTAAGACAAGGAGTCTTTTAACCAATAACTCGACAACTGTCGATGTTTCATTAGCTTTAATTTTGTTAGCTAGCTCACAATTTCCAAATCCGTAAAAGCTTACTTTGTAACCAGTTTGTGCTACTCTTTACTGTGAGGTATAGGAGGTATTTATGGTAAACGGCGTAAATTCCAGTTCAAATAATTCTATCTTGCAACAGGTGCAAGAAAGACAAAACAATCTGCTTGAGCGTTTGGCAAGTGGTAGGCAAATAAACAGCGCCGCTGACGGTGCTGCCGCACAACAGATAATAGATAGGCTTTCTAGCCAAGTGTCAGGCAACCAGCAGGCGTTGAATAACGTTTATGATGGTATTTCTTTGGCTCAGGTTGGTGATGCAGCTTTGTCTGGTGTTAATGATGACGTTGCTCGTATTCGGGAGCTGTCGGTGCAGGCGGGAAATGGGTTGTTAACAGATGCAGACCGCAGTGCTTTGCAGCAGGAAGTGACCCAATTGCAAGACAACATCAGAAGCACTCTCGAAAATACTAATTTTAATGGTAATTCACTTTTTACGGCTGACGGTTCTATTGATTTCCAATCAGGTGCGAATGCAGGTCAGAGTATTGGCGTAAACACCCGTGATTTGCCAACAGCGCTAAACGATATACTAAACGCGGATATAAGCACTGAGACAGGCGCGCAGGCAGCGCTAGATTCAGCGGACGCTGCGATTGAGACGGTCGGTAGTAATAGGGCTGAGTTTGGTGCTGTACAGAATCGTTTTGAAAGCACGGCAAGACAGCTAACCACGCAAACGGTAAACGAGCAGGCGGCTAGAAGCCGTATCCAGGATACCGATTTTGCTGCCACCACTGCTGAAAATGCTGCCGCCGGTGTTTTGAGTCAAGCAAATATAGCCGTACAAGCTCAAGCTAATCAGCAACAGAGTCAAGTGCTAGCCCTATTAAGCTAAGCACTTTTGCTTAAAGTCTTACAAAAAGTCTGGTCACCCCAGGCTTTTTTTTTATATATTCGATTACATTGAATGTAAAAAAAACATTCGATTTGTCGATAATAAATAAAAGTCAGGCGTTCATTTTTTCATATGAAAGTACTAGTTACAGGTGGCATTGGTTATATAGGCTCGCACACGGTTGTTGAGCTACTGGAAAGTGGACACGATGTTGTCGTCGTAGATAATTTATGCAGCTCAAGTTTCCAAACTACTAACAAGATCAAAGAAATATCAGGTCGCGAATTTGAATTTCATCAAATTGATTTACGCGATAAGACAGAGTTGAATCGAGTTTTCGAAGTCCATACCAATATAGAAGCGGTTATACATTTCGCAGGCCTAAAGTCGGTTGAGGAATCTATTGAAAAACCTCTGAGTTACTATTCAAATAATGTGGTTGCAACAACTAATTTGTGCGAAGCAATGACGCGAGTAGGAGTGAAAAAGCTAATTTTTAGTTCTTCTGCAACCGTTTATGGTGACAAAAATACCATGCCTGTAAAAGAGTCTGATCTTATTGGAAAAGCGACGAACCCATACGGTTCCTCTAAAATAATCATCGAAAATATGCTGACAGAATTGGCATGTAGTGATCCTGACTGGCAAATTATTTCACTGCGTTATTTCAATCCTGTCGGGGCACATCAATCTGGTCTTATAGGAGAAAACCCATTAAATAATCCAACTAATTTAGTCCCATGTGTAGCCAACGTAGCGATTGGTCGTTTAGAAAAGTTGAAAGTCTATGGCAATGATTATCCGACTGAAGACGGCACAGCGGTACGAGACTTTATCCATGTATTAGATCTTGCTGCCGGGCATTTGAAGGCATTAGAAAGGCTTTCTTTTCCATTTAGTAAAATGGAAGTTTTCAACTTAGGCACCGGACTGGGTCACTCAGTACTTGAAGTTGTTGAAATGTTCAGGGAAATCTCCGGTAGAGCAATACCAATTCGATTTTCTGAAAGGAGGGATGGTGATGTTGCGACTAGTTGGGCGGACGTGCGTAAAGCGAATGAGGTATTGAATTGGTACGCAAAAAGATCACTGGAACAGATGATCATCGACGCTTGGCGATGGAATGTTAATCACAATAAAAGCTTTGAATTAAGTGCATGATGGATTTGTTTCATTTTTCGCTCAACTTATAAATGCTACTTTCGTCTTATCGCAATCTAGCGTCAGAGTGATACCATCAAACGAGGATAAAATTTCCCGGCTTTGGAATTAAATCACAGATATTTCATTTACTTACTTGAAACTGACTGGATTCGAAAGCAAACTAAACAAAAATACTAATAAAATTCTTATCTCGGTACGTTAAGCACTTATGAGTCGCATACTGGTAATAAGCTCGAACGAGTCCAGACGGTTAAATTTATCAACTATTGTTAGCTTTTTGGGCGAACAAGGTGACGCAGTCGATTTCTCACAGGCTCTACCCACTTTACAGCAGTTCGCTAATGTTGAAGCGGTAATCATTGATGCCGAGAACGCCGAATTGGCCGTTGACGTAGTTGAAAAGTTCCCCGCTTTTCCTTTCATCGCTGTGGGTGAATCCGAACAGCTCATTTCCACGCCCAATGTCATGGGGCTGGTTCAAGAACCTGTAACTTATCCACTTCTTACAAAACTGCTACATCGCTGTCAAGAGTACACCAAGAGACGACCTGACAAGAATCGAGTAACGATGAAAACCAAGCTTTTTAGAAGCCTGGGTGGTAAGAGCCAAGAAATCCAAGCTGTTCGCCGAATGATTGAACAAGTAGCGCCAACCGATGCAAATGTGTTGGTATTAGGTGAATCTGGAACAGGTAAGGAAGTTGTCGCTCGAAATGTACATTTTTTGTCGCAACGAAAAGAAGGTCCATTTATTCCGGTGAATTGTGGAGCGATTCCTGGTGAGTTACTTGAAAGTGAATTGTTCGGTCACGAGAAAGGCGCTTTTACTGGAGCTGTTGCGTCACGCAAGGGGCGTTTTGAGTTGGCCGAAGGTGGTACACTGTTTCTTGACGAAATAGGTGATATGCCATTACAAATGCAGGTTAAGATGCTTCGCGTCCTGCAAGAACGTACCTATGAACGTGTTGGCGGAACCAAACCTATTTCATGTAATGTAAGAGTTATTGCGGCGACGCACAGAGACTTGGAAACCATGATTACCGAAGGCAAATTCCGAGAGGATTTATATTACCGTCTTAACGTGTTCCCTATCGATAGTCCAGCCCTTCGTGATAGAAAAGAAGATATTCCGTTGTTGCTGCAAGAGCTGGTTTCACGTTTCGAAAGCGAGGCGCAAAAGTCGATTAAGTTTACAGAAGATGCATTAGCTTCGCTTATGGAACACAAGTGGTCGGGAAATGTTCGCGAATTATCAAACTTGGTTGAACGACTTACGATATTGTGTCCCAACCAAGTAGTTGACGTACCTGACTTACCTATTAAGTATCAGCACGTGCAAATTGAAAACTTTACCCCTGAGTATCCTGAAGAGTTGCTTGAACGAGAAGCCATTAATTCGTTATTTACAGATGATTCTTTTGATGATGAACCTGAGCCGATGGCCATGCCTGAAGGGATACCATTTGGCGACCCTGCATTGCCAGTAGATGGTGTGAACCTTAAAGAATACTTGTCAGATCTTGAGGTGAATATGATTACGACCGCGCTTGAGCAACATGATTGGGTTGTGGCTCGTTCTGCCGAGTTCTTGGGTATGCGTCGCACGACGTTAGTAGAGAAAATGCGCAAATACAACATCGCAAAAGAGCTCTAATAATTAAAATTCCTCCCCGAAGGCTGTCAATTCATTGGCGGCCTTTTTTGTTTGTGTCCTTACCAAATAATCTTAATTTATCTTATTAAAAACATATGTTTATGTTTTGGCCTGTTAATTGCTTTCACAGTGGGAAGTAATTTATGACTGAAATTTGACGAGAGAGATATTCATGGGAGTTGCGCACGCAACATCGGAGCATCAGATACCACTTTCACTGCACAAAGAGCCTGTATTTAATTCGGGTAATGCTTCTTTAAGTGAATGGCATCAAAGTGAACAGTTGAGCAAGTTCTTAGATGCGATGCCTGCCGGTGTTGTGCTTATTGATCGTTTTGGGATTGTCAAAAACGCCAATAGACAAGCAAGTGATATGCTTGGAAGTCCGCTGCTCGGTCAGAATTGGCGAGACGTTATCGCACGTGCTTTTGAACGACAAAAGGACGATGGGTATGAGGTTTCTCTTAAAGATGGCAGAAAAGTGAAGCTCGCCATCTCACGATTACCAGATCAACCGGGACAACTCATCCATCTTACAGATCTTACTGATACCAGACTGTTACAAGCTCAAGTTGGGCATATGCAAAAATTGGTAAGTTTAGGAAAAATGTCGGCAGGTCTTGCACACCAAATCAGAACACCACTTGCATCGGCAATGTTATATGCCGCCAATCTTAAAAGTGGGATGGTAGCGCCTACTAAAGTCCCTCAATTTACTGAAAAGTTATTAAAGCACCTGAAAGATGTAGAGAAACAAGTTAACGATATGCTGCGTTTTGTGCGCAAAGAGCATAACGATGATAAAGACGTCTTCGACATTATCAAATTGATAAATGAAGTTGCTCAGCACAACCAAGAAAAATTTCTTGGTAAAAACAGAACCATCGAAGTTTCACATGCTAGTGAGACGAAGAATGGGGTATTTGTGGAAGGGAACGCGAACTCAATCAAAGGCGCCTTGCAAAATTTAATCAATAACGCCAGTGAATCTTCTAAAGATAGAGTTCAGATCGAGGTTGACACCATGCTTGCAGGTAGTAATCAGTTGGTGATCCGTATATCCGATAATGGCGAGGGTATTCCCGAGGCTTTGATGGATTCACTATTTGATCCCTTTGTTACCACAAAATCTAAAGGAACCGGATTGGGTCTGGCGGTTGTTAAAAGTATTGTTGAAGCCTCTGGAGGGAGTATCGATGTTGCTAATCGCATTGAAGGTGGTGCTGAATTTTCTATCAAATTTCAAGGCTTAGTTTCGAGCGCCGCAAGACCGTTATTCTTTGCGGGTAAAAGCACCAGTCACTCGTCAAATCATTTAAAAACCGAATTAAATGCAAACCAGGAGAAAATCCATGAATCAAGTTAGAGTAATGTTAGTCGAGGATGATCCTGGTTTACGAGAAGCGCTCTACGATACGTTAATGCTAGCGAACTATGAGGTAGTATGTTGTGAATCGGCCGAAATGGCGATTTCAAAAATCAATGAGGTTTACGTTGACATAGTGGTAAGTGATATTCAAATGCAGGGTATGTCTGGAATTCAACTGCTAAAAGTTATTCGCAACAAGTTTCCGAATTTACCCTTTATTCTGATGACCGCTTATGCGCAAGTAGATGATGCTGTAAAAGCTATGAGAATGGGGGCAACTGATTATGTTGCTAAGCCATTTACACCGGACGTTTTACTTAACTTAATCACTCGCTATGCTCCAACTTCCAATAACAGCAGTTTTACGCCAATTGCCGAAGACCCTAGCAGTCGCCAGCTATTACAGTTAGCACAAAAAGTCGGCAGAACTGACGCTACAGTGATGGTACTCGGTCCCAGCGGTTCCGGAAAGGAAGTATTGGCTCGCTACATTCACGAACAGTCAGCAAGAAAAGACAATGCTTTTGTTGCTATTAACTGTGCTGCTATACCAGAAAACATGTTAGAAGCGACGTTGTTTGGCTATGAGAAAGGCGCATTTACTGGCGCTTATCAGGCATCGCCTGGCAAGTTCGAATTAGCCCAAAACGGCACAATCATGCTCGATGAAGTGACTGAGATGGATCTGGGGTTACAAGCCAAATTACTACGTGTTCTACAGGAAAAAGAAGTAGAAAGGTTGGGGGGACGCAAGAGCATTAAGTTGGATGTAAGGGTCATTGCCACGAGTAACAGAGATTTAATGCAAGCGGTTAAAGAGGGAAGGCTGCGCGAAGATTTGTTTTACCGACTCAATGTATTCCCTTTGACCTGGCTACCACTATGTGAACGCCCTAGAGATATCGTGCCATTAACAACGCATTTGATGGCTCGACATGCAGCTAAACAAAACATGGTCGCACCAACCTTGAGTGCATCTGCACGACAGAAATTAACGCAATATCCATGGCCGGGTAACGTGAGAGAGCTCGAAAATGCAGTTCAACGCGCACTTATTCTTTGCGATGGTGAAACTATTCAGACTAATGATTTCATGTTGGATACCTTAAGTTTTGATAACTTAATCGAACCAACCGTCGAGATTATCGAAGTGGATAACGACAAATTATTAGGTTCTGAACTGAAACAGCAAGAAAATCAAATCATTCTAGATATGTTAAAAAGTTGTCACGGTAAACGGAAAGACGTTGCAGAAAAATTAGGAATTAGTCCGAGAACCTTGCGTTACAAACTCGCTAAAATGCGTTCGCAAGGAATTGAATTGCCCGCATAATCACGCAACAAACAACAATTCAACCTCAAAAAGTTAGAAAAGACTGGTACTGTCAAAAAAGTGCCAGTCTATTCTGGGTGCCTAAGTGACTGAAAAATAACAAAAATATAATTGGCATTTTAATTGCTTTAAAGTTCGTAGTTCATTGAATTGACGATCACTCAGGAGAAAGTGGTGGACATTAAAGCACAAGCACTATTTAACGAAATGCAGGCAATGGCGGTGCAATCGCGTACCGAAATAATGCCGACTGAAAGTCCTCAAGTTAATCCTACCAAAGCAGATTTTGGCAACATGTTGCAAGCCGCAATCGACGGTGTAAACAACAGGCAGCTTCATTCTAGAGAAATGCAGAATCGATTTGAAATGGGTGATCCAACCTTAAGCTTAGCCGATGTCATGGTTGCAAAAGAAAAATCAGGCATCGCATTCGAGGCAACCATGCAGGTTCGCAACAAAGTGTTGGAAGCCTACAAACAAATAATGCAAATGCCAGTGTAAATGGGGGGAGTGAGCAATGGCTGAAGCAACAAGTACAGAGTTGGCAGTTCCGGGAGTTGATACTTTCGACGCCGACGCAGGAGCCGAACAAAAATCAGGATTTATGGATACCATTGGCAGCACAGATATGCTCCGTCAAATTATTTTGGTGGTTGCATTGGTCATCTGTGTGGCGATCGCGATTTTTATCGTGATTTGGGCACAAGAACCAGATTATCGTCCACTAGCAAAATTGCCTACTGACGAACTTATCAAAACACTTGATTATTTCGATGCGAACGAAATTGACTATCGTCTAGAGGGCGATGTTATTTATGTTAACGAGTCGCAGTTTCAAGATATCAAACTCAACCTTGCAAGACAGGGACTATCTCAAGAATTAGATAGTGGCACTGACATCATCATGCAGGATATGGGTTTTGGCGTAAGCCAACGTGTTGAGAAAGAAAGACTCAAGCATGCTCGTGAACAACAAATTGCTCGCACCATTGAAGAAATGAAGTCTATTGATAGAGCCAAAGTGTTGTTGGCAATGCCACGTGAGAATGTTTTTGTAAGAGAACAAAAAAGAGGCAGTGCGACAGTTGTTGTGACTATGAAACGCGGCAGCTTATTGTCTGGTAGTGAAGTTGATGCTGTCGTTGATATTGTGGCATCTGCGCTTGATAACTTAGACCCAGATCGTGTGACCGTCACCGATAGCAATGGCCGTTTGTTGAGTTCTGGTTCTCAAGATTCGATATCCGCACGCTCACGCAAAGAATATGAAATTGAAAAGCAACGTGAAACTGAATACCAAGGCAAAATCGATTCGATATTAATTCCTGTGTTGGGATTGGGAAATTACACATCTCAGGTAGATGTAACTATGGATTTCACTTCGGTTGAACAAACACAAAAACGCTACAACCCTGATTTACCCGCAATTCGCAGTGAAATGACCGTTGAAGATAACAGTGTAGGCAGCGTCATTGCAGGTGTTCCAGGTGCTTTAACTAATCAGCCTCCTCTTGAGTCCGCAGTACCCCAAAATGCGATTGGTAATAGTTCTGCGGCTCGCTCACAGCCTGGTAGAACTCACAAAGAATCGACTCGTAACTTTGAATTAGACACCACGATCAGTCATACAAAACAACAAACCGGTGTAATTCGCAGACTAACAGTGTCAGTTGCCGTTGATTACCTACACAGCACCGACGCCGAAGGGAACGCTACGAGTGAACCTCGTTCACAACAGGAGCTTCTGAACTTAAGAAGACTGTTGCAGGGTGGTATTGGTTTTGACGTGACTCGCGGTGATAGCTTAGAAGTAGTTAGCATCCCATTCAGCCGTGTTGATACTACTGTCGCAGAAGAGGTGCCAATTTGGCAACAGCCTTGGGCAATGCGTGCGCTTAAGTTGGTAATGGGTGGCCTAATTATCATCGTACTTATCTTAGCGGTAGTACGTCCAATGCTGAAACGCTTAATTTATCCTGAAGATACGACTGAAACAGAAGAGTTCAATGTTGATCAAAGTCTTGACTTGGGCGATGAAACCATCACCATGTTAACTCAAGAGTTTGACGAAGGCTCTGTAGGCTTTGCAGCGGATGGTTCACTTATGCTGCCTGACCTACACAAAGACGAAGATGTCCTTAAAGCGGTTAGGGCGTTGGTGGCTAACGAACCAGAACTGTCTGCACAGGTTGTGCGCGGTTGGTTGATGCTGGACGAATAAACAATGGCTGAAGAAGAAGCAATAGAAGATATCGGCTACGACATAAGTAAGCTCGAAGGAGTTGAAAAGGCAGCAATATTGTTGCTTAGTTTGTCGGAAGAAGATGCGGCGCAAATCTTAAAACACATGGAGCCAAAGCAGGTTCAAAAGCTTGGTCAGGCAATGGCTTCCATGGATGATATGACGCAAGGTAAGATTACGTCAGTGCACAAACATTTTATCGAGGAAATCCAGAACTACAGTACGATTGGTTTCCACAGCCACGACTTCGTTAAGAAAGCATTGACCGCTGCCTTGGGTGAAGACAAAGCCGCTAATCTGATTGACCAAATCTTGGTTGGCGGTGGTGCTAAAGGTTTGGATTCCTTGAAGTGGATGGACTCGAAACAGGTGGCAGGTATTATCCGCAACGAGCACCCTCAGATCCAAACCATCGTGTTGGCATACTTGGATCCTGAACAATCGGCTGAAATTATGTCGCAATTCCCCGAAAAAGTCCGTTTGGACTTAATGATGCGCATAGCCAACTTAGAAGAAGTACAGCCGGCTGCATTGCAAGAATTGAACGAAATCATGGAGAAACAATTCGCCGGTCAGGCAGGTACTCAAGCTGCGAAGATGGGCGGCCTGAAGTCCGCAGCAGACATTATGAACTACTTGGATACGAATATAGAAGGCCAGTTGATGGACTCAATTCGTGAACAAGACGAAGAGATGAGTCAGCAGATACAAGACTTGATGTTTGTATTTGACAACTTAGCCGACGTCGATGACAGAGCGATTCAGGCAATATTACGTGAAGTTCAACAAGATGTACTTATCAAAGCCATTAAAGGTGCGGATGAGACCCTTAAGGACAAGATTGCAAGCAATATGTCTAAACGCGCTGCCGAGATGTTATTGGATGACCTCGAAGCACTTGGTCCTGTTCGCATAAGTGAAGTTGAAACTGCGCAGAAAGAAATTCTATCTGTTGCGAGACGTCTTGCTGACGCTGGTGAAATTATGCTTGGCGGCGGTGGCGGCGAAGAATTCCTGTAGTCTAGTAGTGTGAGGAATGTGTTATGACAGACTTCGTTGAAGGTGAGTTAGCTAAAGAATTTAAGTCTTGGGACTTACCTTTCGTTGAAAGCGAAAGAAAAGTAGACGACGGTAAAACCAATGCCATGAATCGCTCTTCCGACTGGAAATGGGAACCGCCTGAAGAAGAAGAAGAAATCAAGCCTCCTACGGCTGAAGAGATTGAAGCGATACGAAAGGCGGCTTATGAGGACGGTTTTGCGCAAGGCAAAGAAGATGGATATGAAAAAGGGCTAGAAGAAGGGCAAGCACTAGGGTTAGAGAAGGGACATAAAGAGGGATATGAAAAAGGCCTTGAAGAAGGTTTAACCGAAGGCCGCGAAATTATTCAGCAGCAAATGGAGCAATGGCAAGCACTGATCAACTCGATTCAATCACCTCTTTCGTTAGTTGAACAAGAATTAGAGAAAGAGTTACTGCAATTATCGGTATCGCTTGCTCGCTCGGTAATAAAAACCGAAACTAAGATGAATGAAAATATTATTTTTCAAGCCTTGGAATCTGGTTTAAAAGTACTCCCCATTAACGAAAAAAGTTACCAGTTATTATTGCACCCAGACGATCATAAATTGGTTAAACAGCACTTCTCGGAAGACGATATTGAACGACACAACTGGGTACTCGTGGAATCGGTAAGTACAACCCAAGGCGGTTGTGAAATTATTACTGACAACAACGCGGTAGACCTATCTCTTGAACGTCGTGTGCGAGATGTTATTGATACATTCCTAATGGAACAGGGTCTTCCTAACACAGTTCCACAACACAACTTATGACCCAATCCATTTTAAATAAAGTTAAGTCCCTACAAGGCCAAGTGCCACAAAGCAGGGCTGTTGCTGCCGGAAAACTGGTACGAGGTATTGGCTTAACGTTAGAGGCTATTGGCTGTCAATTGCCTGTGGGAAGTCAATGTCTTGTACAAACCATTGATGGTGAAATAGAGGCTGAAGTTGTAGGTTTTGGCGATAATATTACTTATTTAATGCCGACTGAAGCTGTTAAAGGAATAGTTCCAGGCTCTAGAGTGCAACCTCTTGATCGTCAACAGGGGATACCTGTTGGGATGGAGCTATTAGGCCGCGTAGTAGACGGCAACGGAGCGCCTCTTGATGGTCTAGGTGCTCTGCAAACAACCGAAGTTGTTCCTTACGTGCAACCTGCAATTACCCCTTTGCTGCGCAAGCCTATTGAACAACCTATGGACGTTGGGGTGAGAGCTATCAATTCCATGATAACGGTTGGGCAAGGACAGCGAATGGGATTGTTTGCTGGCAGCGGCGTTGGTAAAAGTGTATTACTTGGGATGATGACACGCGGTTCAAAAGCCGATGTTGTCGTAGTGGGTCTAGTGGGTGAGCGTGGCAGAGAAGTCAAAGAGTTTATTCACGACATTCTTGGTGAGGAAGAACGTAAAAAATCCGTTGTTGTTGCGGCGCCAGCAGACACATCACCCTTGATGCGATTAAAGGGATGTGAAACGGCAGTAAGCATTGCCGAATATTTCCGTGACCAAGGAAAAAATGTTCTCCTTTTAATTGATTCGCTTACCCGGTACGCAATGGCACAGCGAGAAATAGCGCTTGCTGTCGGTGAGCCACCTGCTACAAAGGGGTATCCGCCTTCAGTTTTCGCAAAGTTACCGGCATTAGTCGAAAGAGCTGGGAACGGTTCTGACAATCAAGGATCTATTACGGCGTTTTACACTGTCCTTACCGAAGGTGATGATTTGCAAGACCCCATTGCTGATGCTGCTAGAGCAATTCTTGATGGCCATGTTGTGTTGTCTAGATCATTGGCGGATTCTGGGCATTATCCCGCTATTGATGTCGAAGCATCAATCAGTCGCGTAATGCCAACGGTTGTGAGTGACGAACATTTGACGGCTGCCAGAAAGGTACGCCAAGTTTATTCTACCTATAATCAAAACAAAGACCTAATTAGTATAGGCGCCTACAACAAAGGAACAGACCCTCGTATTGACCTTTCTATACGAGCAGAACCAGTTATTAATCAATTTTTACAGCAAGGCATGAAGGATATCCTTGCCTATGAAGACTGCTTGATGGGGATGGCACAGATGATGCAAAAAGCAGGTATAAATTAATTTTCCGTCAGGAAATTGTTCATGGCACTAAAACAACTGCTACTCGTTGCAAAAATAGAGCAGGAACGAGAGGAAAAAGCCGCACAAACCTTTCAACAAGCCACAGCGTATGTCAATGACAACCAAATGAAACTTGATGGTTTGTTGCAATACCGTTTGGACTACTTTAATAGCGTACACCAACGAGCCCAAAATGGCTTGGAAGCTATGTCATTTGGCCACCACCAGAACTTTATCAAGAAACTCGATACCGCATGTTCGCAACAACAACAGCTGACCACAAATGCAAAAAGCGCCGCAGAACAACGCAAGATGCAATGGCTACAACAGCAACGTAAACGCAAAGCGGTACAAATGCTTATTGATAAAAAACAGGCGCAGCAACGTGCAATTGAAGAAAAGCAAGAACAAGCGATGATGGATGAGTTTGCTCTTCAGAAGTTGTACCGCAGCTAAAATGAATTTATGGCGTAATTATTGCTTCCATAAGCCAAAGGTGAACAAAGGTTCAAAAAAATGACGATTTCTGTCTTTGTAAGTGACAAACAACGTGATTTTGGGATGTTAAGGTAGATTAGATATGCAAAAAGTTGCCGTAAGCCAAATCGATATTGCCGCTCAACCGGTGGCAAAGGTGAATTCTTCAAATGATTCATTACTGCAATCAAGCAGAAATGATTTCGCGTCCTACATGAAAGATACAAACTCGTCTGCCGCCAATCCCCCTTCTGACACAAGAAGAGTTGAGCGTAGTGAAAGCCAGTCACCGGTCAAGCAGGATTCTTCGCATAAGAGCCATGATTCAGTGCAAGCCGACATAGAACAACCAAAAGACGATGCGATAAATCATAAGCCTTCTACATCAAATGAGGGCTCGGACAAAGAACAAGGGGAATCTGCCTCTCAATCACAGAGTAATTCAACGGCGTCAGATAAAACTAACTCAGAAGAGGGGATACGCGATCGAGATCCTGAAAACACGCCAAAGTTCGCAGAAAATAAAAAGACGGAAATATCCCAGGATCCAACGAATGTAGAACAAAAGGAAGAGTCAACTACTCTGACACTCGGGGCTGACTTACTCATTGAAAATGGCTTGGAAAGTTCTCTGCATTCTGAAATTCCGAATTTGTCTCCAAATACAGAAGAACTGCTTGTACCTTTGGACGCAGGCGTCGAGAATATAGAAGCCCACGAATCTCTGGTGAATATCCTAGAGTCATTACATGGCAAATTTACCCAGCCCGAGCAAGTTGATGACGGTGTTGTGGAATCTCCAGAAGATGTCGATGTTGGCCAACTTATCGACCTTGACGTACCTAAATCGCATACAAGCACTTCAATAGACAAAAAGCCTGAAATTCCTGAAGAATTGATGGTTGGTTTTGATGATTCTGTAGAGCAAGTCATCGTAGATACTGAAACATTAAAAACTCTAGAACCTCAAGCTGAAGAAACTATTACACCTACCGCCACCACCGTAACAGATATGGAGGCTTGGAAACAGCAGCTACGTGAAAAGCTACTCAGTGAACAACTTACGTTTTCTAAAGATTCAGAAACACTTACAGACGAACAATTAATAGCCGTTAAAACAGAGTTGAATGAGCTATCACAAACTGAGTTGGCAAATTTAATTGGGGATGATGAGGAGGTCAAACAAGCTATTCTAGACGTATTGAATGACCTTGACTCGGACAACACGCTAGGTAATGAGGTCGCGTTAACTGAAATATTTGAAAACAGCGATGAAATCGAAAATATCGACCTTGCACTGCTTGTTGCATTGACAGGAGAGCAATCAGAAGAAACGACTGATGTCAAAGCAGAAGTGATTCCTCAAGTTGCTCAAAGTAAACCTTCCCAAGACCTTAGCAACAATGTTTTAAATGAAGATACAAAAACCATACTAAAGCAGATTGACGAACAGCTGGTGTCGGACGAGTCGAAATTAGCGACGCTGGAAAATATCTTAGCGCGCGTATCAGAGTCTGCAGACAGTGTTACTCCTGAAAAACAAAAGTTTATAAGTTCATTGAAAGTTGCAGTTGACGAATTTAAGGCGCAATTAAAAAGTGGTCATGAACCGGGAATCGATATGCAGTCGGTAGTAGCCCAAGCGATGAACGATGGGCAAGGAGCAGGTTCAGAGAATTTGGAGAGTAGTGTTCAGCAAATATTGCAACAAGCCGCTCAAATTACTACTTTGAGCAAAGGGTTAGACTCAGAAGCTCGCGAGCTTATCACCACTCAATTACAAGCGGCAATAACGTCTAAAGAGAGTAGTCAGACTACAACGGCAAATATCTCTGAATTGAACAAGCAGTCACAAAACAACCAGATTTTAGATAAGCCTATCAATATTACTAAACCGGAGGCGGCAACTGAGCTTGCCAATAAGGTACAAGTGATGGTGAACCAAAATCGAATGATTGCAGAGATTAGACTAGATCCGCCCGATCTAGGACAAATGCAGATCAAAATTGCGATGCAAGGGGATACCGCTACGGTAAATATAGTGGTGCAATCACAGCAAGCCCGAGAAACTTTAGAACATGCGACACCTAGACTAAAAGAATTGCTAGAAGAGCAGGGCATTGAACTAGGTCAATCGTCAGTGCAACAGGAAGGCCAAGATCAGCAGTTTGCCAATGGCGGTGATGGAGAAGGCTCAAAAGGTGGTGCTGAATCATTGCAAATGGAAGAAGAAAGTGAAGTTGTATCAAATATCACGGTAAATGAGCCTGAAGGAATAGATTACTTCGCGTGATAAATTTATAAAAAGCACATTATTGAGCATTGCGGAACATGGTATACAAACGACATAATAGTGACAGGCAAACACAACTGGTAGCGAATTATGGCTGAAAAAGAATTGCAAATGGAAGAAGGGGGCCCGAAAAAAGGCAAGATGATGATGATCATCATTATTGTTGTAGTGGTTCTTATCATTGGTGGAGCGGCTGCATTTTTCCTTACAGGCTCTCCTGACGAGTCAGTTCTAGAGGAAGAAGGAACAACGGAAGAAGTATTGCCCGATGAAGTGTCGACGATAACTGGTTCAACTGGTGTAGGTACAGCGTTATATGTTGCCATGCCTCGTCCATTTGTTTTTAACGTTCCAGGTGCTGGCCGAGACAGACTGGTTCAAATTAGAGTGCAGTTGATGGTGCGTGGCACCGATGCGGAAGAATCGGCGAAAATGCACATCCCGATGATTGAAGGAACACTGCTTCGAGTATTCAGTAGTTCCAATGCCGACGACCTCGTAACTGAGGCGGGTAAGATAGCTATGAAAGACCAAGCGCTAAGAGAAGTTCAAAAGGCGATGCAAGAAATCTCAGGCAACGCCATTGTGGAACAAGTTTTATTTACTGGTTTTGTAATGCAATAAGCAAACAGAGGCAATTACGTGAGCGATTTATTATCACAAGACGAAATTGATGCGTTATTACACGGTGTCGATGAAGTCGAAGAAGAAGATGTTGAAGAGTCGGAGATCAGCTCTTCGGCCATTGAATATGACTTTTCTTCACAGGATAGAATCGTTCGTGGTCGAATGCCCACTCTCGAGATGGTGAATGAGCGTTTTGCACGTCATATGCGTGTTAGTTTATTCAACATGATGCGCCGTTCGGCCGAAGTTTCGATAAACGGTATTCAGATGATCAAGTTTGGTGAGTACATTCACACTTTGTTTGTACCCACAAGTCTTAACATGGTGCGTTTCAGGCCGCTTAAGGGGACGGGGTTGATCACCATGGAAGCCCGCTTGGTCTTTATCTTGGTAGACAACTTTTTTGGCGGTGATGGTCGTTATCACGCAAAAATAGAAGGGCGTGAGTTTACACCTACTGAGCGTCGAATTATTCAAATGCTTCTCAAGATAATCTTTGAGGATTACAAAGAGGCATGGGGGCCGGTAATGGATGTTTCCTTTGAATATTTGGATTCTGAAGTTAACCCGGCAATGGCGAACATTGTGAGCCCCACTGAAGTCGTGGTTATTAGTTCCTTTCATATCGAGTTAGATGGTGGTGGCGGTGACTTCCATGTCGCATTGCCTTATTCGATGCTAGAGCCTATAAGAGAACTTCTCGATGCTGGTGTTCAAAGTGATAAAGAAGACACCGACTTACGCTGGAGTAAAGCGTTACGTGATGAAATTCTCGATGTAAAGGTTAATCTGACAACACATATGATGGATTTAACTTTACCACTTGAACGCGTCATGGATATGAAGGACGGGGATATAATCCCAATAGAAATGCCGGAATATATTACCGTGTTGATTGAAGGGCTGCCAACGTTCCGAAGTAAACTGGGACGTTCACGCGAAAACATAGCACTCAAGATAGTTGAGAAGATACCAAGACCAGTTTCAGTTAAATCGCAGTTGCACCTACTAACCAAAGGTGGGCGTAGGATAGACAGTGATGCAGAACTGCAAGTGTTAGAAGAAGATTTATAGAGCAAGGGTGAAATTATGAGTGATGATATGGATGATTGGGCTGCGGCGATGGCCGAGCAGGCCGAATCTGAAGCCGATACGATATCTGGTACAGCAGCATCTGGGATGGATGATGTGCAAGTTGCAGAATTAGACGAACTGACTGATAGTTCATCGGAAATAACCGGTGAAGAGCGCAGAAAGTTAGACACTATTCTAGATATTCCGGTAACTATTTCGATGGAAGTAGGAAGAAGTTTAATTAGTATCAGGAATTTACTTCAGTTAAACCAGGGCTCTGTAGTAGAGTTAGACAGGGTCGCTGGTGAGCCGCTTGATGTATTGGTTAACGGTACGTTAATCGCTCATGGTGAAGTGGTTGTCGTAAACGACAAATTCGGGATACGCTTGACGGATGTTATTAGCCAGATCGAAAGAATTAAAAAGCTCAAATAAACTCATTTACTGCTGTTTGGCAGGCTTTTTCACCCCCATGAGTACTTTGGCTCAGACCACGTCTGAGCCATCAAGTATAACTTCTTCCGGGCAGTGGATTACTGTCTTTTTATCTCTCATTTTGGTTGTTGCCCTTATTTTCATGTTGGGCTTTTTAGTTCGTCGGTTTTCTCCGATGCATAGTTCTTCAGGCCAATTAAAGTCAGTTGCTAGTATGATGGTGGGCACCAGAGAACGGATTGCTGTTATTCAAGTGGGCGACGAACAGCACCTCATCGGGGTTACATCCCAAAATATCAATCATCTCGCCAAGCTCGATAAACCTATTGAAGGGGCAACTCAAGTGACTTCCGAACAATTTAAAGAGAAGTTGGCGGGATTTATGAAAATACAAAACAGAGAACAATAATAAAATGAATAAACTGTTGTATTTGCCCTTTATTTTGATTTTCGCTGTATTCCCAGATTTTGCAGAGGCAAACACTGGCATTAAAGCCTTAACCGTTACGACCAATCCAGATGGTTCACAAGACTACACCATGACTTTGCAGGTGCTTGGTATTATGACCATCTTAAGTATGTTACCCGCCATCTTAATTATGATGACATCATTCACTCGAATCATCGTGGTAATGTCTATTTTACGTCAAGCGATTGGTTTGCAGCAGTCACCGTCAAACCAGATATTAATTGGTTTGGCACTATTCTTAACCATGTTCATCATGGCTCCAGTATTTGATGAAATCAATGACAAAGCTCTTCAACCATACCTCAATGAAGAGATGCAGGCGAGGCAAGCTATTGATGAAGCGATATTGCCGCTGAAAGCGTTTATGTTGGCACAAACTAGAGTGAAAGATTTAGACGCCTTTGTGGAATTAGCCGGTTATCAAAACCAAATACAGAGTCCTTCTGAAGTTCCCATGACAGTCCTAATTCCTGCGTTTATTACTAGTGAATTAAAAACAGCCTTCCAGATTGGATTTATGTTGTTTATCCCCTTTTTGATATTGGATTTGGTCGTTGCATCGGTACTGATGGCGATGGGGATGATGATGTTGTCCCCCATGATTGTTTCCTTGCCTTTCAAACTGATGCTGTTCGTTCTGGTTGATGGCTGGAATCTCGTTTTTGGCACGCTTGCCACAAGCTTTGGGATGTGACGGCTTATGTCTCCAGAAGTATTCGTTGACCTACTAAAAGAATCATTGTTTATGGTGATCATTCTGGTTTCCGCAATTATCGTTCCCAGCATGGTCGTTGGTCTCATCGTTGCGGTATTTCAGGCAGCGACTTCTATAAACGAGCAAACCATTAACTTCTTACCTAGATTAATTGTTACTTTGTTGGCGCTAAGCTGGGGAGGGCATTGGTTGGTTCAGCAGCTTATGGACTTTACTTACATTATGATCGAACGAATACCAGAGGTCGTCGGTTAAATGGAGTTCCAGGAACAAGTCATAGCGCAATTTGTTTCCGATTTGATGCTACCTTTTGCGCGAATCTCTGGATTGTTAGTTGCAATGGTGGGTTTGAGTGCTAAAACGGTTCCAACACCCATTAGAGGTTTATTGGCTTTATCACTCGCCTTGATGATAATGCCGATGGTCGAACCGACTCCTGTAGAAGATTTTGCAACAGCAAAAACATTCTTTCTAGCAGCTCAGCAAGCTTTTATCGGTTTCACTATTGGTTATATATCAACATTGGTGCTAGAGACGTTTGTTATTGCAGGTCAAGTAGTTGCAATGCAAACCGGCCTGGGATTTGCGTCAATTGTCGACCCCGTAAATGGTATAAACGTGCCGGCCGTTGGACAGTTTTATCTTATCTTAGCAACTCTTTTGTTTTTCGCATTAGACGGACATTTAAACATGATTCGTATGGTGCTAATGAGCTTTGAAGCTTTCCCTATCGGCGCAGCTTGGTGGACGGGGGAGCAGTTTAAAAGCATTGTAGAGTGGAGCGCTTGGATGTTTGTCGCGGCACTTACATTATCTATGGCGCCCATAGTATCTTTGCTTATTATTAACTTGGCGTTTGGTGTAATGACCAAAGCTGCTCCGCAATTGAACATTTTTACAATTGGTTTTTCATTCGCTCAGATAGGCGGCCTAATCATTATCTGGTTGACGATGGATAACTTTACTAATCATTTCACCCTGCAGTGGGAACGAGCGCAGCTTCTAATGTGTAAGCTGCTCCTTGTTTGTAAATAGGGAGGGCACCATCCATGGCAGCAGATGATTCCGCCGAAAAAACAGAAGAACCCACGGACAAACGACAGGAGCAGTCTCGTAACAAAGGACAAATAGCTCGCTCGAGGGAGCTATCTACTTCTTTGGTACTAGTGTTTAGCGCAGTGACACTCTACATGATGGGATCGCAAATTGGCTTGGCCATGATGCGTATAATGGATCGGCTATTTACCCTGAATCGCGATGAAGCCTATGACTACAATCACATGTTCCAAGTTTTGGGGTATGCATTAGGTGAAATCGCACCATCTATGCTGTTATTTCTCGTAATAGTATCTGCCGCTGGGTTCTACGGCAGTATTGCCCTTGGTGGTTTTAATTTCACCTGGTACACAGCTAAATTTCAATCGAATAAGCTCAACCCATTAGCAGGCTTAAAACGCATGTTCGGTATTAATGGCTTGGTTGAGCTGCTAAAGGCTATTGCGAAATTTTTGGTTGTTGGGACGGCCACTTATGTAATGCTCAATTTTTATAAAGAAGAAGCACTGCATTTAGATCAAGAACTTTATCCTCTGAACATTTTCCATGCACTTGAGCTTATTGGTTGGACGTTTATTATTATCTGCTGCGCCCTTATTCCCATCGCTATCTTTGACGTCCCCTATCAGTCTTATACTCATAACGAACAGATGAAGATGAGTAAGCAAGAGGTAAAAGATGAGCACAAAAACGCAGAAGGTGACCCACGCATAAAGGGCAAAATTAGGCAGTTGCAATTCCAAGCTATGGCTAGACGAATGATGCAGGAAGTACCCAAAGCGGATGTAGTGGTTACAAACCCAACCCATTATTCGGTAGCCCTGAAGTACGAGGAAAATGGCAATCGTGCCCCTGTAGTCGTTGCCAAAGGGGCTGATGAAATGGCCATGCATATCAGAAAAATAGCAGGTGCTCATGAGGTACCAATTGTGGCAACGCCTTTGCTCACAAGGGCAATTTATTATTCGACCGAAGTAGATGAAGAAATTCCTGAGAAGCTTTTCCAAGCTGTTGCACAAGTATTGGCATACGTCTTTCAATTGCGCAGTTTTAAAGCGGGCAAGGGACGCAGACCACAACCACTTTCGCAAAACCTGCCTATTCCCCCTGACATGAAATTTGAGTAAAGAGTCTCTTAAAGCGACCGCCAATAAATTATCTTTTACTGTTGGCGCATAAATTGCTTTCTCCTGTCAGAAGTCAAATTAATAACAAAACACTATGGCACTGGCAGCATATTTTAACCGAATCGATCAGAACCGCGTCAAGGAAGTCACCAGCGGGCTTGGCACTCCTCTTATTTTGCTCGCGATTATGGGCATGGTTATCCTGCCAATGCCGGCATTCTTACTGGATGTGCTGTTTAGTTTTAATATTGCCTTGTCTCTCATTGTGATTCTTGTTTGTGTATTTACCAAGAAGCCCGTCGATTTTGGTATTTTTCCTCTGGTATTACTGATAGCCACCGTTCTTAGGTTGGCACTTAATATAGCTTCTACTCGTGTCGTACTACTCGAAGGGCATGAAGGCGGTGATGCGGCAGGTAAAGTCATACAAGCATTCGGTGAAGTTGTTATCGGTGGTAACTTTGCCGTGGGTATTGTGGTATTCGCCATTCTGCTCATTATCAACTTTAAAGTTGTTACCGCAGGTGCTGGACGTATTTCTGAGGTGAATGCGAGATTTACCTTGGACGCCATGCCAGGTAAACAAATGGCAATTGACGCCGATTTAAACGCGGGGTTTATTGACCAAGAAGAGGCCAAACAGCGTCGAGAAGAAATTACCGCTGAAGCTGATTTCTACGGTTCTATGGATGGTGCTTCCAAGTTTGTAAAAGGTGATGCCGTCGCGGGTATGATCATCATGCTCATCAATATAGTTGGTGGCTTATTCATTGGCATGATCCAACACGACTTGAGTTTCGGAAACGCCATAGAGATATATACATTGCTTACCATAGGTGACGGTCTAGTCGCTCAAATACCGAGCTTATTACTTTCAGTGGCTACCGCAATTATTGTTACTCGTGAAAACGATACACAAGAAATGGGGAGTGAGTTATCCAATCAGCTTGCTAACCCTCAGGCAATGTACGTAACCGCGGGTATTTTATTCGTAATGGGTATTGTTCCGGGTATGCCACATCTTGCGTTCTTAGGCTTTAGTGCACTTATTGGCGGTACTGCTTACTACCGACAGTACGCGGCTAAAAAAGAAGCTGAGCAAGCTAAGAAAGTGGTCGCTAAGCCAGAGCAGTCCACTCAACCGGTTGAAGTAAAAGAATTGAGTTGGGACGATGTGCAGCAAGTCGATACCATCGGTCTTGAGGTAGGTTACCGCCTCATTCCATTGGTCGACAAAACTCAAGGCGGCGAATTATTGACGCGAATAAAAGGCGTACGTAAGAAATTGTCGCAGGAACTTGGGTTTTTGGTTCCTCCTGTGCATATAAGAGACAACTTGGATTTATCACCTAACAACTACACAATCTCAATGATGGGGGTAAATGTTGGCGAGGCTGAAATTAGCCATGACAGCGAACTTGCGATTAACCCAGGGCAGGTTTTCGGCAAGCTTCAAGGCACGCCTACTAAGGATCCAGCATTCGGCTTAGACGCTGTTTGGATTAGACCAAACCAAAGAGAACAAGCACAAACTCTGGGGTATACCGTGGTTGACGCAGCCACCGTTGTAGCAACACATTTAAGTCAACTACTCACAAATAATGCATATCAATTACTGGGTTATGAAGAAGTTCAGCAGTTACTTGATATGTTGGCGAAAAATAATCCTAAGCTAGTTGAAGGATTAGTACCGGATATCTTGCCTTTGAGCACCGTCGTGAAAGTATTGCAGACGTTACTCTACGAAGGTATTCCCATTCGTGACATGAGAACTATTGTTCAAACACTCTCTGAATATGGCGTGAAGAGTCAAGATCCTGACGTTCTAGTGTCCGCCGTGAGAATAGCCTTGAAACGTCTAATAGCCCAGGAAATCAATGGTGGCGCGGCTGAGATACCAGTGATCACTTTGTCGCCAGAATTGGAACAGATGTTGCATCAGTCATTACAAGCTGGAGGTCAAGACGGCGCAGGTATCGAACCTGGTTTAGCTGAAAACTTACAAAATTCACTAAATGAAGCTGCCCAACAGCAAGAATTAGCTGGCGAACCAGCAGTATTACTAACGTCTGGTATGTTACGTCCTGTGTTATCGAGATTCTTGAAGCACGCTATCCATGGACTGCATGTGCTTTCTTACCAGGAAGTGCCAGATGATAAACAAATTAAAATTGTCAGTGCCATTGGGCAGTGAGCACCGGGAACCATGAGGTGACAAAATGAAAATCAGACGTTTTTATGGCAAAGATATGCGTGAAGCTCTCAACCAAGTAAAAGCTGAGTTAGGCGGTGACGCAGTAATCATGTCAAACAAAAAAGTGGCTGATGGTATCGAAATTGTAGCGGCTTATGACAATGAGCCCGTCTCAAAAGAAGTGGTAAAGCCAAAACAAGCGAAGCCGAGTCAATCACATGGCGACGCTCCGCTAAAAATAAAGGCAACGCCTACTTTGTCAGAAGTCATCGGTGAGTCTGGTTCGGATAGTCTACGCGCATTGTTAGAAAAGCAGTATGGTAGTCAAGACGAAGTTACCTCTGACATACCGTCAAATGAACCGGAAGACAGTAATTTTAAAATCAACAAACAAAGAGCCCAAGCACAAGCTAAGGCATCTTTGGCTGAAAGCCGAAACGAACAATACAGACAGAGTCATCAAGAACAAAAAAATGATCGACCTGCTGCTCCTCGGATCTCACAGCCGGATCCAACCATATTGAGTATTCAGAACGAGCTGAAGTCTCTACGTAACGTATTGCAATTTCAAGTGAATGGGTTGCTCGAAAGAGAACAACGTCGAGGTCATCCATTGCAGTCTTATTTGATTGACCGTCTTGAGTCGATGGGCATTTCAAGTGACCTAGCACAAGATGTCGTTTCATATGCACCGGAGAGTGCTAATGAACGTGAAGCGTGGCTGTTTATCCTAAAACTTTTGGCTAATAGACTGCGTACAACTAACAACGATATTCTGACTCAAAGTGGTGTTGTTGCGTTTATGGGGCCTACTGGCACCGGTAAAACAACTACAATTGCAAAACTTGCTGCACAATACGCGAGAAAATACGGTCAGGACCAGGTCGCACTGGTCACTATTGATAGTTACCGAATTGCAGCATACGAACAACTAGCAACATACGGTAAAATAATTGGTTGCTCGGTCAAAAAAGCAGCAAACGCGCAAGAGTTATCCGATGTACTATATCAATTTCGTAACAAACGGTTAGTATTAATTGATACTGCTGGATTCAGCCAGAGAGATACGAGATTAATCAAGCAGTTAGATACGTTAAAAGAAACGGCTTGTGCTAATATTAAAATGTACATGGTGATGCAGGCCAATACGCAAAGACAAGTAATGGAAAGAACGCTTGCCGTGTACAATCAATTGCCTATTCAGGGGTGTATATTTACAAAACTGGACGAGTGTTATTCACTAGGAGAGGCGATAAGTGTGGCGATTCAGGAAAGAATGCCCATAGCATACTTGACGGATGGGCAAAAAGTGCCGGAAGATTTGCGAGCAGCAGAAGCTAAGTATTTAATTTCTTTGGCTGCAAAGCTTTATAAAAAATACGAATTACCTCATACTTCGGGTAAACAACAAAAATACTCAGCAGTTGCAGTATGATAGAAGATCAGGCGAGTAGTTTGAGAAGAATGAATCAGACCAGTTTAACTAAAGTGATAGCCGTTACTGGCGGTAAAGGTGGCGTAGGGAAAACCAACGTTACTTTGAATACTGCCATTTCGATGGCTAAGCAAGGCAAAAGAGTTATGGTTCTTGATGCCGATTTGGGTCTTGCTAATGTCGACGTCATGCTTGGATTGCGAGTTGAAAAGAATTTATCGCACGTGCTTTCAGGCGAGTGCATGCTCGAAGACATACTCGTAGAAGGCCCGTACGGCGTAAAGATCGCTCCAGCGACATCAGGCACACAATCGATGGCAGAGTTGACGCCAACTGAGCACGCAGGACTTATTCGAGCGTTTAGTGAGCTTAAGATACCCGTTGATGTGTTATTAGTTGATACTGCGGCGGGCATTTCTGACATGGTATTGAGTTTTGCGCGCGCCTCACAAGACATCATGCTTGTTGTTTGTAATGAACCCACTTCATTGACCGACGCCTATGCGCTGATGAAAATTCTAAATCGCGATCACGGCGTGTTTAAATTCAAAGTCGTTGCCAATATGTGCAGAAGCGCAAGAGAAGGGCAAGAGCTTTTCGCCAAACTTTCTAAGGTTACTAACCGATTTTTAGACGTGGCTTTGGAGCTGGTGGCAACTATTCCGTTAGACGATAATATTCGCAAAGCTGTCCGCAAGCAAAAAGCCATAGTCGATGCATATCCTAACTCACCTGCTTCGATGGCGATTAACCACTTATCTAAAGTAGCATTGAGTTGGCCTATACCGGCGCAACCCGGCGGTCATTTAGAATTTTTTATTGAACAGTTAGTAAATAGACAGGCAGCGAGTAACCAGGCGTGATATCAAAAGCGAGCGCTTATCAACAACAAAATGATAAAAGGGAGTTAGTTGAAAAGCACGCATCCCTAGTTAAGCGTATTGCACACCACTTGATGGCCAGACTCCCAGCCAGCGTTATTGTCGACGACCTTATTCAAGCAGGCATGATTGGTCTGTTAGAAGCGGCGAAAAACTTTGACGGAAGCAAAGGTGCTAGTTTTGAAACTTTCGCAGGCATCCGTATTCGTGGTGCAATGCTCGATGAAATAAGAAAAGGCGATTGGACGCCGAGGTCGGTCCACAAAAACGGTCGCGCAATTTCTGAAGCAATTACCGAAGTTGAAAGAGAAACCGGTGCTGATGCGAAAGATGCGGATGTTGCCGAACGAATGCAAGTAAGCATCCATGAATATCACCAAATGTTGTCCGAGGTAAATGCGGGCAAAATGATTGGTATAGAAGACTTAGGCGTTACTGAAGACGTACTGACAACAGAGAAAAATAAAGGTGACAACTCTCCACTGGATGACCTTATGGAAGGCTCTTTCCAGAAAGCATTGGCAAATGCGATTACTACTTTGCCAGAACGGGAGGCAATTGTTTTATCTCTGTACTATGATGAAGAACTGAACTTAAGAGAAATTGGTGAAGTACTGGATGTGAGTGAATCCAGAGTGAGCCAGATTCACAGTCAGGCGATGTTGAGATTAAAATCTCGTATGCAAGCTTGGCAGGCTGAGTAATAATTAGAATAAAGATTTAGTTAAACCTCACTGGAGGCGGTTTTGGACAAAAACATGAAAATTCTCGTTGTTGACGACTTCTCAACGATGAGGCGCATTATAAAGAACTTACTTAAAGATCTTGGTTTTACTAATGTGCAAGAAGCGGATGACGGTAGCACGGCACTTCCAATGTTACAGCAAGGTGACTTTGACTTTGTGGTAACGGACTGGAACATGCCAGGTATGCAAGGCATCGACCTTCTTCGTGCCATCAGAGCAGACGAAAGCCTCAAACACACTCCAGTCCTGATGGTGACAGCGGAAGCGAAAAAAGAACAGATAGTTGCCGCGGCTCAGGCTGGCGTAAATGGTTACGTGGTTAAGCCGTTCACAGCGGCGACACTCAAAGAAAAGCTCGACAAAATTTTTGAGCGTCTTGGTTAATTCAAGTCGGTCCCTTAACTACTGGAGCTGACCATGTCTGAACAGAAGCGCTCACCGATCTCGCTGGAAGATGCGAAGCAGCTAGTCACTTTCTTAGAAAGTGGCGACGATGAAGCTGCTATAGCTTTGATTGAAGCTAGCAAAATTCAAGATTCTATGGAGTTGTTTGCCGAGGTGGGGAAACTCACAAGACAACTACATGACTCACTTAATACGTTTAATATCGACTCCCGAATAGTTGATTTAACAAACGAAGATATCCCGGATGCTCAATCGCGTCTGAATTACGTCATAGAAACAACCGAGCAAGCCGCTAATACCACGATGGATGCCGTCGAGGCGAGCATGCCAATCGCAGAAAAGCTAAATACCAGCCTGGCAGATATCATGCCTGAATGGAAAAAGCTCATGACCAGGCAACTGGAATTAGGTGAGTTTAAAACTTTGTGCCATAAATTAGATAAGTTTTTGGAAGAGTCGCAGCAGGACTCGTCTAAATTGAACGACTTATTAACAGAAATACTCATGGCGCAAGGTTATCAGGATTTAACCGGTCAAGTGATCCGCAGGGTAATCCAGTTAGTTAAAGAAGTGGAAACGAGCCTTGTTAATATGTTGACTGTTTTTGGTGAACCTGTTTCTTCAGAAGGCCAAGAACAAGAAACTGAAGTAAAAGAGAAGAAGAAATCTACAGCTGAGGCCGAAGGGCCAATTATTGACGCAGAAAACCGTGACGATGTGGTACAGGGTCAAGATGATGTAGACGATCTGTTATCGAGTTTGGGTTTTTAAGGGGAGCTGATTCATGTCTTTCGATGTTGACGAGGATATCCTCCAGGACTTCTTAGTAGAAGCTGGGGAGATTCTAGAACAACTACAAGAACAACTCGTTGAGCTTGAGAATAATCCTGAAGATTCTGACTTGTTGAATGCTATTTTCAGAGGCTATCACACGGTCAAAGGTGGGGCTGGTTTCTTATCTCTTACAGAGCTAGTCGATATCTGCCATGGTGCAGAGAATGTCTTCGACATCATGCGTAACGGTCAACGTCATCTCACACCAGAGCTGATGGATGTCATCTTGCAAGCCACAGATGTAGTGGTTGAAATGTTCGAGCATGTGAAGGCTAGAGAACCCCTCGACGCAGCAGATCCTGAATTACTCGAAATACTACACAGGTTAAGCAAACCTGAATCGGAAGATGAAGCTCCCATTTCGGCGCCTGCTGCTGCGCCTGAACCCGAGGCACCCGTGTCTCCGCCTGCGACTCCTGTTGCTGAAGAGGCTGATGACGATACTGATGATTTCTTTGATTTTGATACAGACAGCGTATCGACGGACGATTCAAGTATCGATGAAATCTCTGAGGATGAATTTGAGCAATTACTAGACGAGTTACATGGCCCAGGTTCTGCACCGGGGAACAAAGACGCCAGTGCTACCGGGGCTGCCCCTGCTGCGGCTACACCATCACCGGCACCAACGGCGGACGTTGGTGGTGATGAAGATATCACTGATGAAGAATTCGAAGCGCTACTTGACCAGTTGCATGGTAAAGGCAAGTTCAAAGAAGGTGCTGCCGAAGCTCCCGCACCCAGTGCGCCAGCTCCAGCTCCCGCCGCGCCTACTACTGCATCAGGTGATGACGAAGATATCACAGATGAAGAGTTTGAAGCGCTTTTAGACCAGTTACACGGTGCAGGTAAAGGACCAAATGAAGCTAGTGCGAAACCCGCACCGGCACCAACGCCTGCTCCAACTCCGGCACCAACACCCACTCCAACACCGAGTCCTGCGCCGACACCAACGCCAGCGCCAACGCCTGCTCCTGCACCTAAACCGGCTGCTAAGCCAGCGGCCAAACCTGTTGCAGCTAAAAAAGCAGAGGCACCTAAAAAGGATGATAAAAAAGCCGCTGCGGCGGCTCCGCCAGCAGAAACAACTGTGCGCGTGGATACTAAGCGCCTAGACCAAATTATGAACATGGTCGGTGAGTTGGTATTGGTGAGAAATAGATTACTGAGCCTAGGCATTAACCTCAATGATGAGAATATGTCCAAGGCGATAGCCAACTTGGACGTAGTAACAGGGGATTTGCAAGGCGCGGTAATGAAAACCCGTATGCAGCCAATCAAGAAGGTGTTTGGTCGCTTCCCTCGCGTTGTTCGAGATTTAGCCCGCAGTTTGAAGAAAGATATTGCTTTGGAGCTAAAGGGTGAGGAAACCGATTTAGATAAAAACCTTGTTGAAGCTCTGGCTGATCCACTCGTTCACTTGGTTAGAAACTCAGTGGATCACGGTATTGAAATGCCTGATGAACGTACCAAAGCGGGCAAGAACCCGAAAGGTACCGTGACCCTTGCAGCATCTCAAGAAGGGGACCACATTCTTCTGACCATCGAAGACGATGGTAAGGGCATGGATCCCGACAAGTTGAAGAACATTGCGATAGAGCGTGGTGTACTTGATTCGGACGCCGCTGCGAGAATGTCTGATCTTGAAGCGTTTAATCTTATTTTCGCACCTGGTTTTTCTACGAAAACCGAAATTTCCGATATTTCAGGTCGAGGTGTCGGAATGGATGTGGTGAAAACTAAGATTAATCAGCTAAACGGCTCGGTAAATATCTACTCAGAGCTAGGTAAAGGCACGCGGCTCGAAATTAAGGTTCCGCTTACTCTTGCGATTTTGCCTACGTTGATGATTATTGTCGGTGGACAAACATTTGCTCTGCCTTTGAGCTCCGTGAACGAAATCATCAATATGGACTTAAGCAAGACCAATACGGTTGATAATCAACTAACCATGATTGTCAGGTCTAAAGCCATCCCATTGTTCTATCTAAGAGAATGGTTACGCAGAGAGCCTGGCGAAATTGATAAGGCCTCTGGACATGTTGTCGTTGTACAAATAGGTACGCAGCAAGTTGGCTTTGTTGTAGATGCACTTATTGGACAAGAAGAAGTGGTAATCAAGCCATTAGATGCATTGTTGCAAGGAACGCCTGGCATGGCTGGTGCAACGATTACCAGTGATGGTGGCATTGCCTTAATTTTGGATATTCCTAATCTACTGAAAAGGTATGCCAAGAAAAGCCTAACTAAATAAGACGTGTTATGGCCTACAAAGTCCTTGTAGTTGACGATTCTACCTTCTTTAGACGTCGGGTGACTGAGATATTGAATCAGTCACCTGCGCTTACTGTTGTCGGTGATGCTCGTAATGGCAGAGAAGCGATAGAGCAAGTTCAAAAGCTCGACCCAGACGTCGTTACTATGGATATCGAGATGCCGATTATGGACGGTATCACAGCGCTAAAAGAGATCATGGCGAAATGCCCCGTTCCAGTGATAATGTTTTCTTCGCTAACCTATGAAGGCGCACAAGCCACTCTTGACGCACTTGACGCTGGCGCTTTAGATTTTTTACCAAAAAAATTCGAAGATATTGCCCGAGACAGAAAAGAAGCCGTCGAGCTATTACAATCTAGAGTGCGGGCGTTAGGCTCTCGTAAAGCAAGCGTTAAAAGATTTTCTCGTAGCAATTTATCCTCTAAATCTACTGCGGCTACACCTTCTAAGTTTATAAGAGCAAGTTCGTTTCGAGACAAAGAGCCTGTTGAGACTAGTGTTGTTAACAAGCCGTTTAGAGAGTCTGGTAAGAAATATAAAATTCTTGCTATCGGTACCTCAACTGGTGGTCCAGTTGCTTTGCAAACTGTACTTTCCAAGTTTTCTGCTAACTTCAAATATCCCATTTTGTTGGTACAACACATGCCGGGCACCTTTACAGCTGCATTTGCTGAACGCTTGAATAATATGTGTAAAATTAGCGTGAAAGAGGCGGAGCAGGGGGAAATTTTAAAACCGGGTTGTGCTTATCTAGCTCCTGGTGGTAGACAAATGTTAATTGAAGGCAGTCCTACTAATGCCAAAATCACCATTACAGATGTGCATTCTTCCGACATGGTTACATATAAACCCAGTGTGGATTTGACGTTCGCTTCTGTCGCTCGTTTGTATGGAGGCGATGTACTTGGCGTTATTCTCACGGGAATGGGGGCTGATGGCAAAGAGGGCTGTCGTAAACTGAAAACCAAAGGGGCGACTATTTGGGCGCAGGACGAAAAGTCCTGTGTTGTGTACGGCATGCCTCAAGCAGTAACCGTTGCCAATATTTCAGATAGAACGGTGAATTTGAATGAGATGGCTGATTTTATTCAGCGAGAGATGTAAGCCTAAAGAATAATAGGGCAATAATTAGTTTTGGAATAAAGTCAGAAATTGATCCTGACCAATATTTACGTAGATTGTTTTGCTGCATATAGGCTTAGCCGTTATGATGCGAGCAAAGAAAATGATAATCAATAATAAGGCGCTAACTTGATAATCTGGACTGTGGCCAATCAAAAAGGTGGTGTTGGAAAAACCACCACAACGGTAACCCTCGGAGGCTTATTGGCTCAGCGGGGGGAACGTGTGATATTGGTTGATACCGATCCCCATGCTTCGTTGTCTTATTATTTCGGTATTGATTCCGAAGAGCTCTCCTCGAGTGTTTACGATGTCTTTTTAGCCGGGAAAGAGCTCACCAAAGAGCAGGTTTTAGACTGTCTTTGTCCTACTAAGTTGGACTCGCTCTTTATACTACCTGCAACAATGGCTCTAGCGACCTTAGATAGAAAAATGGGATCCCAAGGTGGTATGGGGTTGATTCTCAAAAAAGCATTGAATCTTGTGTCAGACGAATTTGACTTCGCTCTTTTAGACTGCCCCCCGGTACTTGGTGTATTAATGGTTAACGCTTTAGCCGCGTGTAGCCGTATTCTCATTCCCGTGCAAACTGAGTTTCTTGCTTTAAAGGGGCTAGATAGGATGATGCACACTCTGGAGATAATGGAGAAGTCTCAAAATACGACCTTTAAACACACTATCGTACCGACCATGTATGACAAACGCACTAACGCGGCACTCGATGCATATAAGAAGCTTCGAGCAACTTACGGAACGTCTGTGTGGTCTAGCGTTATTCCTGTGGATACAAGATTTCGTGAAGCCAGTCAGGCGCAAACGCCGCCTTCGGTATTTTGTCCTCGCTCAAGAGGGGTTTTCGCGTACAATAGTCTTTTGAGTTACGTTGAGTCGATGGAGCCAAGCTTGTGAGCGGGTCGTTTGCTAACGAAGATGTAATGGAAGAGTATTTGTCGGCGCTTTTGACCGAAGATACTCCTGCAAAACCGGTAAAAGAAGAAGACCCTGTTCAGAAGCAAAGCGTCGCAAAACTGTTGGAAACGGTTCGCCCCGATATTGCTGAGCCTGCACCTGTTAAATCACCTGAACCGAAACCTGCACCGGTGATAGAAAAACCGGTTGAAATAATGCAAAAACCGGTGGTAGCTCCTCCGCCCCCTGTTGTAGAAAAAGTTCAGGAGGTTAAGCCTCTTGTTCAAACACAAGCAGGTGACGAGCAACCGCCAGTTGAGGTAGACGATTCACGCGTTATTACAGGAAACTTTCAATCCCTCTTCTTCAACGTAGCGGGTTTGACTCTTGCAGTACCGCTGACGGAATTAGGCGGTATACACAATCTGGAAGAACCCGGGTCTTTGTTCGGCAAGCCCGATTGGTTTATGGGCGTGATGTTGCACCGTGAAGAAAAACTCAATGTGGTCGATACAGCAAAATGGGTCATGCCAGAAAAATGCAATGAAATACTGGAAGATTCGTTAAAATATCAATATCTTATTATGTTAGGCGACAGTGGCTGGGGCTTGGCATGCGAAGAATTAGTCAATACGGTTACTTTACAATCCGATGATGTGAAGTGGCGCGATGTTGGTGGTAAGAGACCATGGCTTGCAGGCATGGTGAAAGAAAAAATGTGTGCTATGCTCGATGTTAAGCGACTAGTTGCTATGCTTAACAGTGGGCTTGGCAGCAACGATTAAAAACTACAAGTGAATAAGCACAAACAAGGCTTATAGTGGAGCGCTTCGAATGAATGATGAAAGAAGTTCAAATGCAGCAGAAGATCAAAATGATGAGGTGTTGCAATGGGTAACTTACCGCTTAGGTGAAGAAACCTATGGTATAAACGTAATGCAAGTACAAGAAGTACTGCGTTACACCGAAATTGCACCAGTACCAGGTGCACCAGGCTATGTTCTTGGCATCATTAACTTACGTGGTAATGTTGTTACCGTTATCGATACGCGTGCTCGCTTTGGTTTACCACCTACTGACATAACAGATAATACTCGTATTGTTATTATTGAGTCTGACGAACAGGTTGTCGGTATTTTAGTCGACAGTGTCGCTGAAGTTGTTTATCTGCGATCTTCTGAAATCGATAGCGCGCCGAATGTGGGCACTGAAGAAAGCGCTAAGTTTATTCAAGGAGTCTCTAACCGAGATGGCGAACTGCTTATTCTCGTGGATCTTAATAAGCTACTCACAGATGACGAGTGGGACGAAATCTCAAAATTATAATTCGAAAAAGCCGTCAGCAGACGGCTTTCTTGTTTCTAAACTCAAAAAATTCACCAAATATCCTTTTGAAACATGAGCTTGCTTGCTGTGTATACTTGCTAGAAGCGATTTAGCGGAGTATCTTTTACAGCAATAACAAAAGGAAAGCCGTGTGTATCTTTATTATATAGTTGCTTTTATTTCTGTTGTCTTTCTGATTTTGATCAGTTTGGCACTTGTGAGAGCTCACAAGGGGCAACAGTCTACAGAGACTTTACTGCAACAAATCGCAAAGGTTGAAGAGAAACTCGCGCAGCAGCAAACCAACCAGCGTCGTATTGAAGAAATGCTAACGGAACTGCGAAGCGGTTTTTACGGTTTATCAGATAAAGTTAAGTCTTTACAGCAGCACCAGTCCCAAGAGAGAAGCTTTGTAGAGAGTTCGGTTGAGTCTTTATCAGCAAAGTTTCAAGAATTAGAAAGCGCCGACCCCGGTTCTCGTTTATACAGCAAAGCCGCTAAACTAATCGCATCAGGCGGTACTATTGAAGATGTCATGATGGAATGTGATTTACCGCGAGCGGAAGCTGAGCTTATGATGAATCTGCACGCTAACCAGCCAGATACTAAATAGGTTATTAAACTTGGGTTTTAAGCATCCCTGGTAATGCTTTCCAATTATCCGGTGTTTTTCCTTGTAACACATATGAAAACGCAATGAGTTCAGCGATCACATAATAAAGCTCTTCTGGTATTTCCTGTCCCAGATCTAAGCGAAGCAGTAACTCACTTAAATGCGGGTCTTCATGAATCAATACACCACTTTCCTTTGCAAGCGCAATAATATCCTCAGCCAAGTCACCAAAACCCTTAGCGATAACTTTTGGTGCACCTTGCTGTTCGTACTTTAAGCCAACCGCTTTTTTTTCTGATTTTTTTTCTGTCATACGCGAGTTTCCAATAGCTGATATGGCCTTTCTTGCAGCGATTCTGGAATTTGTCCCTGTTCACACTTCCCCATCTTCATTGTTATTCCAAGCACATCCAAGCGCTTTTTCAAGAAAGGGAAAAAATTAAGGATCAGATCTTTTAGTTTTGCATTAGATGTATAAAAGTCTATATCAACCTTCGAACCATCTATCCTGGCTTTGGTAAGTGCTTCTCCAATTTCTCCTACTGTAAGTTTCATGGTGAGCGACCAAATACTCTGTGAGAACTTGTCTTTTTCAGTGCTTTTGTCACGTTCCTGCTCCCGTTTAATTAAAAGTTCAAACGGTTTTTCTTGCTGACCTTGTCCGTAAGGCAATATGTAATGGAACACTTCCTGGCCTTGCACCATCTTTTCAGCATTGTTCAACTTTTGTTGAGAATGATTGTTTAAAAGTTCTCCAGCCAACTTTAGTAATTGCTTCTTCTGCTCTAAGCCACTGAACTCTCGCAGATTTTTACTACTCACTGAACTGCGATTAGGTAGGTTACTTGTTCCTGCCAAAAGTGTTGTTAGTACTTGTGCGGTTTGTTCAGCAAGTTTGGGTTGTTGCTGACTCAGTTTCGCGCCCAATGACAATTGCAGTAAACTAACAAGACCCGCCACGAAGCTATTGCTCGAGTTGGATACTACCGACTGAATTGAGTTTGTCGTCGTAGGGAGTGTGGGTGCTTGCAATAACTGTTTTATTTGTTCGCTTTGCACGTTGATTATTCTATTGGTATCTGGAGAAATTGTTTGCTTCAGTTCATTTAGTTGCGATTTAAGCTCTGACGAAATACTTTGTTGAGCAAGTTCATTAAGTTGAATACCCAAGTCTAAATGAGCTTTCATTGGTGCTGGTGAGGGTGTCCCAGCAAGCAATTGTTTTACCAGTTGTTGTACTTGAGTTTCGGTAAGCGATGGCCGATTTAGCTGGTTCATCAAATCATTGACGCGAGATAGGATTTTGCCAATAGCTTGATTAGTGTCAACGTCGGTTTCTATGTTAAACCTTTTAAGTAAACGATTAATGTTATTGGACTGTGGTCCTTCTAGTCTTGACTGTGCATTTTCTGATTTAGGAATTGTACTCTCTGCTCTGGGCGGAGAATTTTGTGTTTTTCGCGGTTCACCATCAGTTAAAATTTGCGCTTCAATATTGGAAGTGCGAGAGACTTTATCCGCTTGCCCCAACTTTATTTCCTGTGGTTGAGGGGGGAGAGTGTTTGTTTTTATCTCTGAGCGCGCGTGATTGTCTTTGGTATCGGCCAGTGTTTTTTCATTTCGACCTATTAATTTGTCAGCTTGCCCTGGCGTAATATTGATATTCTGAGATTCGGGTTTTGTGACAAACGACTCAGCTGCTTTTGCGTTTATGGAGGCGTTTTTAGCTTCATTCAAAACAGTGTCGACAAACTTGGTGTCCGCCGGATTACTTACACCTTTAGTTGGCTGACTAGCCAATGGGCTTTTTGTGCCCACAGAAGGGTTTGCGTAAACTGCTGATGTACTATGAGTATTCGTTGAATTCCTGACTTCAGAAGAAGAAATGTTTGTCTGATGCTTTGTGCCATCTAACTGGAATTTTGTGTCCGTTTTAACACCATTGGCGACTAATTTATTGGCAATTTCAGAAGAAATCTTGATTGAGGCCAGTGGTTCTTTTGATACCTGTAAACTGACTTTAACTTCACCGGCCGGTGTTTGACTAAGTTGTACCTTTTCAAGCTTACCGTTTATTTCATTTTTTAGTGCGTTGTTGGTCGTATTTAAAAGGTTATTGTCAGGAGCGCTTGCAAGCTTGTTTCCTAATTTTGAAAAACTATCAAGTATTTTAGCGGCAGTTTGGTTTGTTAGTGCTTGCTGACTTTTTGTGGAACCTTGTTCTGCCTGAAGTTGCCATTGGTTTTGTGAACCTGACAGCTTTACCGTTATTAGCTGTCCTGGTACGAAGTTTTTACCTTGAGTAACAGGAACCGTTAGGCGTTGATTATTAACCGCAATCTCTACTTGGTTGCCATGCTGAGACACAACTTTACCTGTTATGGTGCTGTTACTGACAATACTTGATGGTGTTTGCGCAATACTGGCAAAAACTTGTTGTGATTGTGCTGCAGATAATGTGACGTGTTTTTGCAAATACTTGGACGCTATTTCAAGAATAGTGGTCTGGTTCTGTTGACTTATTTTGGCGACAAACTCCTTTCCTGCCTGCAGATTGTTAGCTGGCTTGATGGTGGGAATGGTAACTTTGCCAGTGGAAGTCGAAATACTTATTTGCGCTGGAGTTACCGATTGCAGAATGATAGGGGTACCAGGATTTAATTGTGGCGCACTTTTCAGCGAGTTAGGCTGTGCTGTTGTCGCCAATGGTGTAGGAATCTGATTTGTAGGCAAAAACGTTGACATAGCTAATATATCGGCAAAGAAAACCTTTCCTGCATCGCGTTAGTCGTAATATATCGCGGTTTTGTTTGGTACATAAGTTTTTTGTTGAGTCCGTTAGGGGTTTACAGTTTCCACTGCCAGCTTACAAACTTTGCAATACAAGATTATTAGTCATTGATTTCTTTATGGTATATTGCAGCCCAACATCTTTGATAGTGGGTACCATATTGCTAACTGCAGAGAATTTGAGCTGCATCAAACAAGACCGGCTTTTGTTTTCACAATTGAATTTTTCCGTTTCTGCTGGAAATGGACTTTACATCAAAGGTGAAAATGGTGCCGGTAAAACCAGTCTTTTACGCATTTTGACCGGACTCTCTCAGCCTGCCGAGGGAAGCGTTCTGTGGCAGCAAAAAGATATAACAAGTGATTTTGAAGAGTATGCAACAAACCTTGTATACCTTGGCCATAAATTAGGCCTTAATGGCAATTTGAGTGCTATTGATAATTTAGTCTTTTGGAATACGGTAAATTCGATAGACGATACAACTGATTTGTACGAACTGTTGTCATTATTAGGTTTAGCAGGCTTAGAGGATATGCCAGTAAACCGTTTGTCGGCAGGCCAGCAAAGACGTGTAAGTTTGGCTCGATTATGGTTAAAACCAGCAGCTTTGTGGATACTTGATGAACCCTTTAATGCACTCGACGTTCAGGCTGTCGAGTTATTAATTGATAAAATAAAGTCACACATTACCGGCGGTGGTTCACTTGTAATCACCTCTCATTTGGATATGGTGACTAGGCTTAACTGTGATGTACTGCACATGGAGTACAACATTTGATTAGAGTACTCAATGCTATCGTGAAACGTGAGTTTAAACTGGCGTTTAGCGGTAGTTTCGATTTTGCACTTCCGTTGCTGTTTGGCGTGATGGTAATTAGCCTATTTCCCCTTGGCGTAAGTCCTGGTCCTGAGATGCTGCAAAAAATAGGCGCTGGAGTGATATGGGTTTCTGCCATATTGGCGTCATTGCTGGGGTTGGAAAAGCTTTTTCGTGAAGACTTTCGAGACGGTTCATTAGAACAGCTGAGATTATCAGGGCAACCATTTGCCGTTATCCTGTTGGTAAAAGTAGTGGTACATTGGTTAATTACCGTTGGCCCGATTTTGATCCTTTCGCCGCTATTCGCACTATTTTTAAATCTCACACCGTTGATGTTTGAAGCGTTATTTCTAACTCTATTACTAGGCACGCCTATGTTGTCTTTAGTGGGAGCAATAGCCGTAGCGCTCACGCTTTCTCTTGAAAAAGGTGGGATTCTTTTGGCGTTATTGATGTTGCCGTTATTCATACCCTTATTGATTTTTGCAACTTCAGCCGTCAACAACGCCCAATTACAATTGAACTACAACGGGCAATTAGGCATTATCGCAGCCATGTTGATGTTGGCTATTGCACTAACGCCTTGGTCCATCAGTTTTGCAGTAAAAGTGAGTCAGAATTAATGTGGAAGTGGCTACATCCATACGCTAAGACAGAGCGTGCACACCAATTGGCAGGAACTCTTTTTCCATGGTTTGCCCTGCCAGGGTTAATATTGTTTACCCTCGGGACGGTGTGGGGGCTAGTATTCGCACCTGCTGATTATCAGCAAGGTGATGCGTTTCGTATCATCTATATTCACGTGCCTTCCGCACTTCTTTCCATGAGTGTATATGCCAGTATGGCCATTTGCGGATTTATCGGATTAGTTTGGCAAATTCGAACTTGTTACATGGCTATAGCTGCTATCGCTCCGGTTGGGGCGGTTCTGACCTTTATAGCCTTATGGACTGGCGCAACCTGGGGGAAACCTATGTGGGGAACCTGGTGGGTTTGGGACGCGCGATTAACATCTGAATTAATTCTACTATTTCTGTATTTCGGCATTATGGCATTGTATGCCAGCTTCGAAGATAAATTACAGGCTGGAAAAGCGGTTTCTGTGATGGCGATGGTTGGGGTGATTAACTTGCCTATCATTCATTACTCAGTTGAGTGGTGGAACACGTTGCATCAAGGCGCCACCATTTCGAAGTTTGAAAAACCGTCAATGGCGCCAGAAATGTTGTGGCCATTACTCATCAACTTATTAGGGTTGGCCTTGTTATCTGGTGCGTTAGTTTTGCAAAGATTGCGCAATGAAATTGTCATGCGTGAACTAAGGCGTCCTTGGGTTATCAATATGTTGAAGGAGCAATAAGCATGCAGTTTGCTTCATTGTCTGAGTTTTTTTCGATGGGCGGTTATGGCTTTTTTGTTTGGCTAGCTTTTGGTGTTTCTTTTGCTGTGCTCATAGGCCTGTATTGGTTGGGGCGTTGGCAGAGTAAAAAAATTAAGGCGGGTGTATTGACCGAATTAGCTCGAATCGAACGTATTAAAGCAGCGAGAAAAGCGAGACAGAATAAAAGTATAGATCAAGGAGAAGTGACTCAATGAACCCGAGACGCAAACAGAGAATGGTAATCGTCATTAGCGTGTTTTCGCTTATAGTGGCGGCGATCTCCCTGATGTTGTATTCGTTGAATAATAATATCGATTTGTTTTACACCCCTTCTGAAATCGTCAATGGTAAATCAGGCAGAATGCCTGTAGTGGGAGAGCGCCTTAGAATAGGTGGTATGGTTGTACCTGGCACCGTTAAACACGATCAAAAAGCGTTGTTGGTAAAATTCGACCTTGTCGACACCGGTCCTTCGGTAACGGTTAAATATAGTGGTTTATTGCCAGATTTGTTTAGGGAAGGGCAAGGCATTGTCGCCACAGGTGTTCTTGAGGATTCAAGCACTATTCGCGCTGATGAAGTACTGGCAAAACACGATGAAGAATACATGCCACCAGAACTTGCTGAGGCAATGAAAGGCATTAAACACGTTAAGCCGAAACAACTCGATGGCGTAGATTACTAAAGGAGAAGCCTATGATCCCTGAGTTAGGTCAGCTATCTCTGGTAATTGCCATGTTAATGTCCATCTCGTTGGGCATCTACCCTTTGTGGGGCGTGGCAAAAAATGACGAACGCTTAATTCGCACGGCGATTCCACTTGCATTGGGCATGTTTATATTCACTGCATTTTCCTATGCGGCGCTAACCTATGCTTTTATTACTGACGATTTTACAGTCGCTTACGTGGCTCACCATTCCAATAGCATGTTGCCCATATACTATAAGTACACTGCGGTTTGGGGAGGACACGAAGGTAGCTTTTTACTTTGGACATTGTTTTTCTCTATTTGGACCTGTGCCGTAGCGCTATTAAGCCGCGCCATTCCACAAATTATGTTGGCCAGAGTCCTAGGTATCTTGGGTATTGTAGCCATTGGTTTTTATTTATTTATGCTGTTGGTATCCAACCCATTTGACACCTTACTGCCCTATTTCCCGGTAGATGGACGCGACCTAAACCCTCTGCTTCAGGATTTTGGCATGATCATTCACCCACCAATGCTGTATATGGGCTATGTTGGCTTCTCGGTAGCTTTTGCTTTTGCCATTGCGGCACTGATGGCAGGGCAACTTGATTCAACGTGGGCGCGTTGGGCACGTCCTTGGACTCTAGCCGCTTGGGGCTTCTTAACGCTCGGAATTGCACTTGGGAGCTGGTGGGCTTATTACGAACTTGGCTGGGGAGGCTGGTGGTTCTGGGATCCGGTTGAGAACGCTTCATTTATGCCATGGCTAGTGGGAACGGCGTTAGTACATTCCTTGGCGGTCACCGAAAAACGCAAAGTGTTCAAAAGTTGGACAGTACTGTTGGCGATATCCGCCTTCTCACTGAGCTTACTCGGCACCTTCCTCGTACGTTCTGGAATATTGGTTTCTGTGCATTCATTTGCGGCAGACCCCCAGCGTGGACTGTTTATATTGTCTTGGGTAGTAGTTGTGGTGGGGAGTTCTTTATTGCTCTATGCACTGCGTTCTTCTGCACTTAAATCTGTTGGACGTTATGAACTTGTGTCCAGAGAGGTAATGCTGATTGGCAATAACATACTATTGAGCGCTGCAACCTTAGTGGTGCTTCTCGGAACTTTGCTGCCGTTAGTGCACAAAGAACTGGGTTTGGGCTCGATTTCAATTGGGCAACCATTTTTCAACCAAATGTTTACCGTACTAATAGTGCCCTTTGTATTTTTACTTGCTATTGGGCCTCTGAGTCGCTGGAAAAACCAAGCGATAGGTGCACTTAAAGGACAAATGCTCAGAGGGGCAGCATTGAGTGTTCTCGCCACTGCACTGATCATGGTGGGACAATCAGAAATTAAAATGTTGGCCATTTTGGGCGTGTTTTTGAGCATGGTAATTGTTGTTACTACCGTTGAAGAAGTATTGTTGCGACTGGGTAAAAACAACATTTCAATGCAGGCTTTGCGCTCGTTAACGTTGAGCCATTGGGGAATGGTGCTCGGGCATTTAGGCTTCGCCGTTGTGTTAATGGGAATAACTATTACCAGCAATTACGAGGTTGAACGAGAGCTTCGAATGAACTTTGGCGAGAGCCATACGCTCGCAGGTTACCAGTTTAGGTTCGATAGAGTCACAGATGTAAAAGGGCCAAACTATGACGCAACCAGAGGCGAATTCACGGTATTTGTTGATGGAGACCAAATTACCTCGTTGTCGGCGGAAAAACGTTTTTATCCCGTTCAACGCAGTGTAATGACGGAAGCTGGCATTGATAGTAACCCATTGCGCGATTTGTTCGTCGCGATCGGAGACGAGTTTCCAGATGGTTCCTGGGGGATTCGTCTTTATGTTAAGCCGTTGGTAACTTGGATATGGTACGGGTCTTGTATAATGGCGTTTGGGGCACTTCTATCTATTTCGGATAGGCGCTATCGTTTGGCAAAAATGAAGAAGCCGCAACGTCGCGAAAAGGCCGTCAGAGCAGGAGTTAAACATGCTTAATAACAAGCGGCTGCTATTTATACTGCCTTTGACTGCTTTTTTACTACTCTCCAGCTTTCTTTTGTCAGGTTTGTTTTCTGAGCCACGTTATGAGGTGTCGACTACCGTTGATAAACCATTGCCGCCGTTCGCTTTGCCCGATGTAATGGAGCCTAACAAGATCATTACCCAAAACGATCTCTTGGGTGAGCCGCTTTTACTAAATGTTTGGGGCACTTGGTGTGTTACTTGCGCCATAGAATTACCCTATTTAACAAGTCTACGTGTTGACGGTATTAAAATTGTTGGTTTGTACATAGAGCAAGATTTGGATCCAGATTTTGGTGCTAAGGGTCTTACGGAAATTCAACAAGATATTTTCACAACGCTAAGCAGACTGGGAAACCCGTACAGCTTTAATATCTTTGATCAACAGCGTGATTACTCCTTGGATCTCGGTGTCACGGGAGCTCCTGAAACATTTTTGGTAGACGCACAAGGTATCGTTAGGGTGCATCATGTTGGGGATTTAAACGAAATGGTATGGAAAAATAAGTTTGAGCCAATTTATGCAACGCTTAATTAGAATTTATATGAAAGCTCTACCAACGTTGATCGCTTCGGGTCTGCTTTTCGCTATTTCTGTCTCAATAGCTGCCCAAGAAGCAGTTAATCAAGATAATGAGTCTGATGTAGCAACGGAAAAGTATGAATTTGAAAGTAACGCTCAACGCGCACTTTTTCTGGAATTGAGTCAGGAACTTCGCTGCCCTAAATGTCAGAATCAAAACATTGCGGATTCTAACGCGATGATTGCCGAAGACATGAAGCGCAAGGTACATCAATTAGTGCAACAAGGCAGTGATAAAAATCAAGTCATCAATTTTATGAAGCAGCGCTACGGAGAATTTGTACACTACAAACCGCCCGTAAACCAGATAACTATATGGTTGTATTTAATCCCTGCCTTTTTCATATTGCTAGCAGCGGTAGTGATTGCTAGTAAGAAAAAAACGACCCTGAACAAAGAAATTGATGAAGAGACTTTAAAAAGAGCGGAACAAGCGCTTAAGGATAACGAATGACCGAGTATTGGATTGGTTTTGGCCTACTAGTTGCACTCGCCATTGCCTTCATAATTTTGCCTTTAGTGTTGCGACGTGGGCAATCCACTGAACAGCATGAGATGAATGTACAGCTTGCTAAAGCTCGACTTAAGGAACTTGAATCTGAAAAATCAGAGGCGCTTATCGCTGAGTCGGACTATCAAGCTGCAATTGAAGAAACCAAGGCATCATTAGTTCTAGAAGAAACTAAACAAAATACCAAAAGTTCGGTAGGTACAGGAGCGATTGCAATCGTTAGCACTGCCTTATTAGGATTAACCGTTTGGTTTTACCTACAGTCCAATAATATTGCCCAGGTCGCCAAGATTGAGGATGTTAAGGTAAATATGCCCGAACTGGGTAAGCGAATAGTATTAGATGCTGATAACTCTATCACCACTCAAGAGCTGGTTGATTTTGCGCTTGGATTGCGACTGAAATTACAGAATGACCCTGAAGACCATTTGGCGTGGCTGCTACTTGGCAGGGTACTGGCTTCAATTAACGACTTAGAAGGCGCCCTCAACGCTTTTGATAAGTCGCTGGCTCTGAAACCCGAACATACTGGGCTATTGATGAGTTACAGCCAAACCTTACTTTTAACGACAGCGGAAGAAAACCTAACCAAAGCTGTTCGATTACTTACAACACTGTTATCCATCACCGATGATAACCTCAATGCGAAAGGATTGTTGGCAATCGCGAATACTCGCCTTGGAAGGAATGAAGCTGCTATTGCTAACTGGCAAGATTTAGCGAGCCAACTCCCTGCCGATTCTCCAATGCAAGCAACAGTTGAACAACAGTTGGCTGATTTATTAGGAACAGGCACTGCGGTTGCTGTGACCGTTAATATTGATGAAACACTGGCGCAACAACTGCCACAAAACGGTTTTGTTTTTGTATTTTTGCAAAATGCGGAGACTGAGATGAAAATGCCTGCGGCCGTTGTTAAAAAGCCCTTTTCTGATGTCTCTCAATTATTATCTGGTTTCGAGGTCGTGCTAGATAAGAAAACTGCCATGTTACCTAGTTATGATATCGACTCGCTGAACTCAGCTAGGCTAATCGCCAGAATTTCTGCTGATGAGCAAGTTGATGTTGCTACAGGCGAATTACAAGGGATGAAGGTTATCCCAATTTTAAAAGGCGAGCGTTCTGAGCAAGCCATCGTTATAAATCAGGAATTACCGTGAAGAAGCTTTTACCCATCATTATCATCGCCACTCTTTTTGCCAGTGGTTGCTCATCTACCAGAACAGTTGAACAACAAGTTGCGGCAAGTAATGATCCGCTAGAATCCGTAAACAGAAGTCTTTGGACATTTAACTGGGAGTATTTAGACAAGTACTTGCTTCGTCCAGTTTCAATTGCTTATGTTGAACACGTACCTGATTTTGCTCGTAAGGGCTTGTTGAATGCCGCAGAAAACCTAGAAGAACCCAGTAACGCAGTCAATAACCTGTTGCAGGGTAAAGTGGTGGGCTCCGCAACGAGCTTGGGAAGATTCGTACTGAATTCCACCGTCGGATTATTGGGCACAATAGATGTAGCGTCGTCATTAGGCCTGGAACCTGAGCAGGAGGAATTTGGTGAAACACTAGCGGTTTGGGGAGCCGGAACCGGCTATTACCTAATGGCGCCTGGCATGGGGCCAACCGACGTCAGAAGCGCCACAGGAGATATTGTCGATACCGCTTACTTTCCATTAGCTGACTTAAATATTTACGTTTCTGTATTTCGAACAGCAATCAAAGCGATGGAAGCAAGAGGCAATCTGGTTCAGCAGGAGCAACTACTCAACGATTCGTTGGACAGCTACTCACTAATCAAGGATATTTATTTCCAGAACTTGCAAAATAAGGTGAACGATGGGGTTATAGAACCGTCAGCAGAAGAGTTGTCGGAAGACGATGAACTGGAAGACTTGCTAGAAGATTTCTAGCATTTCAAACGGTGCCCCACAATAGCGTTTCTCCGCGGGGCACAACTACATCTAATGAGCCAAAATTTTATTTGATGTATTTGCTTACCATGGTCAATTGTACCGGCTTTACAAGTAATGGAAAAAGCAGCAAACAACCAGCGGCCCCCAAAATTGACCACCAGTTCTGCACCACTTGCAAGAGAAAAACAAAAGCCGGTATCAAAACAGCAAGCTTAAAGATGTTCAGCAAGATTTTTTCAGGTGGTGTCAGCTTTTTGGTTGCAGCTTCAATCTTCTCGAAACGTTCCTGTAGAGATAGGCCTTTCAAAGAGGGGACTTGTCGGCTGTTAAAGTAGAATTTCATTGGTTTAAATACTTAATAATCTTATGGTTATTAAACGTCAATTACCTTGTTTTTGTTCAATAGCTGTACAAAAAACAGATCCCTTACAACAATTCGTTAACAATTCGCCGGATTACCTTGAGCTAGTAGCCAAGCTTTAGTATAAACAAGCACAAAATTTGTCGACGACAGAAAATAACTATAACCAGGAACGCAAAAGGCTGGTCTTCGAATTACTTCGGAGGCGTATCTTACTTGCCTTTAGATCCAGATGGAAATAAATAAATGACAACCGAAACAAACACAAACACGGCCTCAACGGCCAGTTCCAATAGCGATACATCGTTTTTTGGGCATCCAGGCGGTCTTCAAACACTATTTTTTACAGAAATGTGGGAGCGCATGAGCTATTACGGCATGCGTATGTTGCTCGTTCTATACATGACTGCCGCCCTGCAAGAAGGTGGTCTAGGCATTACGGTTGCATCGGCAACCGCTATATACGGTCTTTATACTGGATTTGTCTATTTCATGGGGCTTCCAGGCGGTTGGATTGCCGATAGATTAGTCGGTGGTCAAAAAGCTGTTTGGTACGGCGGGATTATTATCATGATTGGTCACATTATCCTTGCGGTACCAAGTGACTACTCGTTTTTTATCGGATTGATTTTTGTCGTTATCGGTACAGGCTTACTTAAACCTAACATTGGTGCTTTAGTTGGTGAGTTGTACAGCGCTGAAGACCAACGCCGTGACTCGGGTTATACCCTTTACTATATGGGTATCAATATAGGGTCAATCATCGGCTACTTTATCTGTGGTTGGTTGCAGGTAAATGCAGGTTACCATTGGGCATTTGGTGCGGCAGCCGTTGGTATGGGTATTGGCCTGATTCAGTATCACTACACCATAGGTAAGCTGGGCGGTGCTGGTGCGCAGCCAACTCAGCCACTTACTGAAAAAGGTCGCAAGACGGCATATACAGGTATTGTTGCTTTCTTGATTGCGTTGAGTGTTGTCACTGTTTCTTTGATGACTGGTGCGATGTCGGTTGAGCCTGTTGTACTGGCGAAGTACGTGGTTATCACTATTACCGTGGTGTTCCTTCTCTATTATGCGTCGGTATTCTTCTTAGGTGGATTAGACGGCGATGAGAAACGCAGACTTGGCGCTTTGTTCTTAGTATGTATCGCATCTATTTGCTTCTGGGCAGGTTTTGAACAAGCTGGTTCTTCTCTTAACTTATTCGGTCGTGATTATACTGACCGCATGATTGGCTCATTTGAGATCCCAACAGGTTGGTTGCAGTCGCTTAATTCAATTTTTATCGTTCTTTTGTCTCCGTTCATTGCTGCGCTTTGGATTAATCTTGCTAAACGTATGATTACGCCTTCATATGGATTTAAGTGTGCGCTTGGCTTAATCATTATGGCTACAGGTTTTATAGTCATGTTCTTTGCAGCACAGTTGGCGGCAAGTGGATTGAAAGTTGCGCCGTTCTGGTTAGTAGCTACGTACTTTTTACACACTGTTGGTGAGTTGTGCTTAAGCCCTGTGGCGTTAAGTGCGGTAAGTAAGTTGTCACCACGTCGCTTCTCAGGACAAATGATGGGCGTATTCGTTTTGACTTACTCCATCGGTAATATTGTTGCTGGACTACTTGCTGGTAACTTTGATCCAAACAAAGTCCAAGAAATGCCGAATTTATACTTACAAATAAGCCTATTTAGTATTGCTATCGGTATTGTGATCCTGTTGTTTACTTTACAAACACGTAAGTGGGAAAAGTTAGCTGAAAAAGAAGCTTAATCAAACATCTGCTCAAGAGCCGAGAGGTTAATTCTCGGCTCGTTCTCCAATTCAACTCAAATTTCCTTAGCTAATCCCAGTTATTTAGTCATTTATTTACCCAATATCCTTATCAAATTGTAACTTTCGCAAATTATTATTGAGAATCAATACCCGCTTTAGTTAGAATTGGCGAGGTTTTGAATGGATTGCCTTGAGAAAATAATAAATGATGATCAGCCGCCGATTTGCTCGACAATGCTTTTGTTTGTTTGCGCTAGTTTTTTCAGTCAATGTGTGGTCTCAATCGGCACTTCAAAACATTACGCCACAGCAAATTGAGCAATTCAAGCAACTTCCTCCGCAACAGCAAAGAGCGCTTGCTCAACAAATGGGTATCGATTTCAATCAAATCCAGCAACTCTTAGGCGCAAACCAAGCAACTAATTCTACGCAAAACACTTCAGTTACGTCGTCAATATACCCGCGAGGCACGGAATTTGACGAGTTTGGCAATCCTTTATTGCAAACAAACCTGATAGATGAATTCCTAGAGACCGAAGACGACGAGTTGAAGCCATTTGGTTACGAACTGTTTGCTGGTGCACCTTCAACTTTTGCACCAACGTTCGATGCGCCAATTCCCTCTAATTATATTCTTGGACCGGGGGACAACCTTCAGCTACAACTGTATGGAAAAGAAAATGTTCAACATTTGTTAGTTGTTGATAGGGAAGGTTTGGCGTCTATCCCATCTCTAGGTCCTGTTACTTTGGCTGGTTTGACATTTACCGAGGCTAAAGCTTTCGTTACAGACCTTATCAAAAAAATATGATTGGGGTTGAAAGTCATCTCAGTATGGGAGAATTGCGTTCTATTAGAATCTTCGTATTGGGCGAAGCATTTAAACCAGGAGCCTATACCGTAAGCTCACTGACAACCATCACCCAGGCACTCTTTGTAAGTGGTGGAGTGAGTGATATTGCGTCCTTGAGAAATATTCAACTAAAGCGCGGTGGCAAAATTGTCACTTCTCTTGATTTGTATGACTTATTAAATTTTGGTGATACGAGTAATGACGAAATTCTTCAATCTGGAGATGTTGTATTTATACCCACCTTGCAACGTACGGTAAGCGTCTCGGGTCAGGTGAGAAGACCTGCAATATACGAGCTAAAAGGCGGTGAGTCTGTAAAAGAAGTAGTGGAAATGGCTGGAGGTTTTGTCTCTGATGCTTATTCCAACCTGGTTAATGTCCAACGGATTGATAACGGTATTACTACTCAACTTACTTTTTCTGGTGATGAAATAAATCGTCCCGCTCAAAATGGCGACGTAGTAGACGTATCAGGTGTGTCAGATAATGTCAGTGACGCGGTGACTCTAGTGGGCGCATTCGCCAGACCAGGCAAGTATCAGTGGTCACAAGGAGCGACACTGTCAGATTTTATTCGCAATAAGAACACGGATTTACTTGCCGAGTCGGATCTTAATTATGGATTGGTTCTACGGAATTATAGAACTGGCGAGGATCTATCTATAAAGCAGTTTTCGCCGATTAAGTTGATTCAAGGAGAGACGGGACACGACATTGTTTTGGCAAAAGACGACTTCGTTGTGATTTTTTCTCAGGATGAAACTGTGAATATTGGCAACGAATCCTTAGAAAGTCTGGCTAAAACTAAAGACGCCCTAGCAAAACAAGAAAAAGAAGCATGGAGAGAACGGATTGAGCAACGGTTGTTTTGGCAAGAGTTAGGATTTGAAATAGAGGATCCGAATGCTATCCCTGTACGCAGAGAAAATAACGAGGAAGACAAGGCACCAATCATTAAGCTCACAGAGTTGGAAAAAGAAAGCTTGAGTAGGTTTCGTGATTCGTCCGCGTTTTCAAGAAAACGTCTGTTAACACCAATCATAGAGAAGCTTAAAAATCATGCGTCTTTCGATGACCCTTTGAGAGTTGTTGAAATATCGGGTTCGGTTCAATATCCAGGCCTCTACCCGTTACCTGATGGCGGTAGTATTAACGATATTTTTTGGGCGGCTGGCGGTCTTGCTGAGTCAGCATTTGCTTTTCAGTCTGAGCTAACACGCTACGAACTTAGGCAAAACGGTGAAATGAGAGTGAATAATATTTCATTCAAACCATCGGATATAGTTGCCGGTAAAAACGATATTGAGTTAATGAGTCGAGACCGCATCAATGTTTATCAAAATCCCGAATGGCAGGAAGAGTTGAGCGTGGTGTTAAAAGGAGAGGTGGCATTTCCTGGTAAATATACAATTAGGCGCGGTGAAACATTGTCTAGCGTATTGCAGCGAGCGGGTGGATTGACACCATTTGCTGAAGCAGATGCATCTATTTTCTTGAGGCAATCATTAAAAAAGCAAGAAAGCGCTAATTTGGCAAAGTTAACGGAAGAACTTCGAAAAGAAATTGCTTCTGAAGGCTTGAGGAGCAAAAGTGGTGGAGGTTCACTGGTAAGCTACTCCGAGGTGCAAAAACTATTAAGAGACTTAACCGACGTGGAAGCAATTGGCAGGCTTGTTATCGACTTACCTTCCATATTGTCAGGTGATACTCAGAAAGATTTTCCCCTTGAAGCTGGCGATGTTCTCGCTATTCCGGGTAAAAACAAAACTGTAAATGTAATAGGTGAAGTTTATGTCCCTACTTCACATTTATTTGAAGAAAACGTGAGTTATGAGCAATATATTCAGCTAAGTGGTGGTTTCAAGACTTTTGCCGCGACAGATAGGACGTACATTGTCAAAGCAAATGGATCGGTTGTTGTCCCGAATAGAGAAAGTAACTATTGGTTTGAGAATGATAGTGCAACCGTAACTATAAATCCTGGTGATACGATAGTCGTGCCATACAACAGTAGTCACATAGATAACCTCACTCTATGGACAAGTGCGTCGCAAATAGCATATCAATTAGCGGTTACCGTAGCCGCGCTCGGCAGTTTGTAAGGAGATTTAGTGGATTTTTATACTACAGTGTTGGCTTTGGTCGTTGCATTTGGAGCTTGTTATCTGACTATTCGCATTGCAAAGCCGATAGCGCTTAAAGTTGGTTTAGTCGATGTTCCAAACCACCGCAAAATTCACACCGGCGAAGTTCCTTTGGTAGGGGGGATAGCAGTATACATCGGGGTACTTACTGCATCATCTCTGTTGTTCCCTCAGGGACAGATCCTCAACTTATATCTGATATCTTCTGGCTTGATTGTATTTTTGGGCGCGTTAGATGATTATAAGGAATTATCCGTAGGAACAAGACTTTTCGCACAGGTGCTGATCGCATCGTTAATGGTTTATGGCGCAGGCTTGTATCTGAGCGACTTGGGCGGTATTTTCTATACTTCCGCATTAAAGCTGGGTTGGTTAGGCTATCCACTGACAATACTTGCGATGATTGCAGCTATCAATGCTTTTAATATGACTGACGGAATCGACGGGTTGGCAGGAGCACTGAGCTTAGTAACGTTCACTGGACTCGCAGTTTTACTTTTCTGGGGCAATAATCCAATGTTTTTGTTGCCCGTAGTTCTTGGATGCGCAATCTTACCGTATTTAATGTTTAATCTGGGATTGATTGGTGGCGCGGCCAAGAAAATATTTATGGGTGATGCTGGGAGCATGTTTGTTGGGCTTAGCATTGTCTGGTTACTCGTAATTGGTTCACAAGGGGATTCGGCGTCATTCCGTCCAGTTACAGCTCTATGGTTGATTGCCATACCATTCATGGACATGTGTGCCATAACAATTCGACGCATCCTCAAGGGCAGGTCTCCGTTTGAACCAGATAAAGAGCATATTCATCACATTTGTATGCGCCTTGGGTTATCTGCAAAGTCTTCACTTGCCCTAATTTCATTCATATCTCTTTTACTTGCCACCTTTGGATTATTGGGAGAGTTTTTTGCTTGGTCTGAAGGTATAATGTTTATGTCTTTTGTATTTATATTCTTAGCCTACTTTCAAGCTTTGAAACATGCCTGGAAAGTCAGTAAGTTCATCCGCTCTTTTTCAAAGTAAAATATTTAAAAAGGCATTCAGCTTTCATTAATCTGAAACGCATAATATTAAGCGTCGTTTTATAGGACTATTTAGAAATGAAAAAAGTTAGTGGTTTTACTCTCGTAGAACTTTTAATCGTTATTGTCATTATTGGTTTATTGGGATCGCTAGTTGCTCCTCAAATGTTTGGCAAAATAGGTTCTTCCAAGCAGAGCACCGCCAAAGCACAAATGCAAATGTTTGAAACTGCGTTGGATACATACTACTTAGATGTAGGAGAGTACCCCAAATCGCTGCAGAGTCTGAAAAGTAGTAATGCGCGGGGGTGGGACGGCCCTTACATTAAAAAAGATGTCCCGTTAGATCCCTGGGGCAATCCGTATCAATTGACTGTTCCTGGCCCTAATGGTGAGAACTATGAAATTTCATCATTCGGTAAAGATGGACAGCAAGGTGGTGACGACGAAAATCAAGATATAAAAGTTAGCGGATGAACATTAACCAAATTCTTGAAGAAGAACTAGAAGTCAGTCGACAAGATCTCGAAAAAGCCAATAGTTATCAGAATAAGTTTGGCGGAAGGTTAGAGAAACTGTTGGTAAATATGGGGAGTCTGTCAGAGGATAGGCTACCTTATCTCTATTCTAAAATCATGAATGTCCAGCACATCGATGCTGTAGATGATTTGGTCGAACAATACGAGCTTCCGGTTTGGGCAAAATCATTAGATGTCGATTTTTTGGTTGAAAATCATTGGATTCCTGATGGACGAGTAGAGCATCAATTCCTAACCTGTGACCCGCTGGATTGGGACATAAATCAATATTTGATGCAGCAAAAAATTGCTCCATCGGTAAAGGTGATCTCGAAGGAGGATTCAGAAAAATTTGCTAGCCGGATTGGCGCTGAAAACTCCGACGAAGAACTGGGACAACTTAATGACATTGAAGAGGATAGACTCCGGGAGCTTGCTACTGAAGCACCTACAGTAAATCTTCTCAATAGTCTCATAGCGAAAGGGGTTAAATGGAGAGCGTCAGATTTACACATTGAACCTGTAGCTGGTCGATTCAGAGTGCGTTACCGGGTCGATGGCGTACTGAAAGACGAAGGGCTTCTGCCATCTGCGTTAAGTTTACCTATTATCTCCAGGATAAAGATATTGTCTAATATGGATATCGCCGAGAAACGTCGTCCGCAGGACGGTAAAATTGAAACCAAATCTGCTAACGTCGAGCTTGATATTCGGGTGTCCATTTTACCTTTGAGTAAGGGGGAAAGCGTTGTTCTGAGGTTTCTGAGGAAGGACTCCATTAGCTACGATATGGCATCCTTGGGTATATCCTCTGATATCGAACAAAAAATACTTCAGGATCTGAAATCGACTGCTGGTGTTATTTTACTGACAGGTCCTACGGGTAGTGGCAAGACAACGAGCTTATATACTTTCTTAAATGAGCTTAATAATGATGAAGTCAAAATAATTACGCTAGAAGACCCTGTTGAATATCAGTTACCGGGGATCAATCAAGTGCAAGTTAATTCGGAAATTGGATTTGATTTTGCCAGCGGTTTGAGAAGTATAGTTAGACAAGACCCTGATATTATCATGCTGGGTGAGATCAGGGATCAGGAAACAGCTCGAATTGCTATGCAGTCAGCACTGACAGGGCACTTAGTTTTCAGTACCGTACATACAAATGATGCACCTAGCGCATACACTCGGTTGGTTGATCTTGAAGTGGAAGAGTTTCTGTTAAATGCCGCCATTATTGCGGTCATTGCTCAACGTCTTGTAAGGCGAGTGTGTCCGGAGTGCTGCCAAGAAGAGCAGCACATGGAACGTCATGACAATTTAGATATCGATCAATTGCTGTCTCGTTACGATTTGGCAGAGCGTAACTTTGTTAAACCTGTAGGTTGTGAGTCTTGCAGTCACACAGGTTATAAAGGACGAATGTCTATTCTCGAGTATTTGCCTTGCGACGAAACTATTAGAGCGCTTAAAAAAGACAGTCATTTTCTTCCTGAGGCAAAAAAACACAATGTTTCTATCGGTAATCGAACGCTTCTCGAAGACGGTCTGTTGAAGGCTGCGCAAGGGCTGACAACTATTGATGAAGTCCTGAGAGTTTGCTCTTAATGGCAATTTATAAATACAAAGCTTATGACCAGCAAGGACATTTTGTTGAAGATTTGTCGGATGCGCCAGACGCACAAACCTTGAGAACGGAACTTACTCAAAAAGGATTAATGGTCGCTAGTGTCAAAGAGCAAACTTCACAACTCAACATCAAAATGCCTTTTCAGAGCGAAAAATTAAGCCTGAATAAGGTAGAGTTCCTGACATCTGAACTGGCGATTTTGTTGAGTAGTGGAGTTAAAATTGACAAAGGTTTACAGATAATTGCCAAAACCAAAAAGGATGTTGCTACTTCTAAAGTTATTTCACAAATATTAAAAAAACTAAAAAGTGGAAACAGTGTCGCAGATTCATTTCGTACTACGAAAGAAGATTTTGACCCTTTATATTTGAACTTGATTGCAATAGGCGAAAAAGCTGGACGATTGCCGGCGGTATTTGCGGGGTTGGCGAATGATTTAAAATTTCAACAAGCATTGCGTTCCAAAATCGTACAATCTCTTACCTATCCATCGGTGATCCTTTTTGTTTGCGTAGCATGCATTTTATTTGTTTTTAATTATATCGTCCCTCAAATGGGCGGAATTTTTGATCAAAATGATGATATTCCAGTTTATACACAGTTCTTGCTGAGTTCAAGCGAATGGATGATAAAGTATCAGCTTTGGTTATTTGGCGGTATTTTAGGGGGGATTTTCCTCGTTTCCTATAAATGGAAATCACCAAAATTTAGGCATTCAGTATCGAGACAAGCTTTATCGATGCCCGTAATCGCCGATTTAATTAAACAGATAGAACGTATTCGTTTTAATTCTGCCATGGCGTTGATGTTGGATTCTGGTGTGAAGGTTGATAATGCTATTCAAGCCGCGTTAACTAACATTCAAAATCCAATTATTCGAAACAGTTTGGAAATAGCTAACGCAAAGATCAAGAAGGGCGCTCCGTTGGCACAAAGTTTGTCAATGACGCCTATTTATCCAGACTTTTACGTTTCTTTGCTGGAAGTGGGAGAAGAAACAGGGGCTCTCGCTAAGATATTCTCAGAAATAGCAGAGCGAAGTAAAAAGGAATTCGAATCTTGGACTGAGAGAGTGACCAACTTGCTTGAACCATTATTGATATTGGTAATGGGCGGAATTGTTGGGAGTGTCGTAATTACAATGCTATTAAGTGTGGTTTCGGTGAATGACATATCCTTATAAAAATGCCGGCTTTACTCTTATAGAACTTCTAGTTGTTTTATCTATTTCAATGTTCATGATAAGTCTTATTGGTGGGCTTACGGTCGATAGTTTAAAGAAAAATCGAGCAAAAGCAGAAATTATGGAACTCGAAGATGTTGTGCTTAAAGCGACTATGGAGTCCTTCTTATACGAACGTGCACTCTTATTAATAGTCGAAGATCAAGAGCTTCAACTTAAAAGCAGAGACAATCTAATTTATAGTAAACGCTTCGAATACCTCAGCTTCGAAAGCAATGTAGTTGAGTTTAATAAATGGGGCCTTCCAACTAAACCATCGCTTTTCATAGAAGTGTTTGGTAGGAAAAGGCGAATTCAATTGAGTTCGAGCTCTGAGAATGCATAGAAACTACAAGGGGTTCTCCCTAGTTGAGGTGCTGGTAGCCGCTTTCATACTTTTCCTTGTTCTTTCAACTGTCACAATTTCATATACTGGCGCGGTCAAGGGAACGCTATCAGCGACACAATCAACAAAGCTGTTCGGCTATTTACCCCTGTTAGTTGAAGACATAGCGTTTGCGGTAAAGAATGGAGAAAAAAGTGGAAATAGCCACTTTTTGGATATTCAATACTCATGGCATTTGGAGCCAATTGAATCTAAAGAAATGGCTTCATTCTATGATAATGAGTCGTTTCAGGATAGCAGTTCAGGAAGAGTTGTTTATTTACAAAAAGTTGTGTTGGTCACCACTTACAAAGGAAGAACCATAGACCATTCTTTTAAAGTAGTTAGTTGGTCATGAACGGGGGTTATATAAGCCGAGGGTTTAGCCTTGTTGAAGTACTTATCGCTGTTTCGATTTTGATGACAGTCCTATTTATTGGAAATTTAGCCTACAGAACATATTCAGTTTACTGGAACAAGGAACTAGGAAGCTTTGATTCTTCGGTTAAGATGGTGAGACAACTGTCTAACTTACATGCGGTTATCAGAAATATTAAACCGATAGTATTGAAAGGAGGTGACGCAGGGGGATTTGTTTACTTCGAAGGCGGTGACTCATTAATTAGAGCGGTCGGAAATACATCTGTAGGAAACGAGCAATTTGCGGTAGCTTTCGAAATTGAAGTGCAAACTCAAGATGACGATAGCTCTGTTTTGCTATATAGAGAATACCCGATTTCTTCGCCATTAGTTGATGAAGGTGATATCGGAAGTTATGGTGCTCCTACTGTGTTATTAGAAAACCTACAAGATATCAGGTTTGAATACCTAGGATGGCCAAGCTACAAGGAATTTGCCGCCTTCGAATCGAGTGAAAATTATAGTTCCAGTGCAAATACCAAGTGGTTCGGTCTTTATAGTGGCAAGGATACCCTCGTTTCTCCGCTGGCGGTGAAACTTAGTCTTAAACGAGATGAAAAATGGTCTGAGATCAGAATTCCTCTAACCCATTTTTCTCACAAAGATTTATTACAATTTGTTGGAGCAGACGATTGAGCATAGCTAAACAAACTGGAGTTGCGCTTGTTCAGGTTCTGCTCATCTCTGCACTTTTATTATTGCTAGTAGTTCGTTTGAGCCAAGACGCTCAAAGCTCAGTTGAAATTGCCACAAAATTAAAAAATAAAGTGAATTTTATTGTTAATTCAGAAACTGGTTTTGCAGAAATTCAATACGCTGCTTTGACTCAAGAAAAAGGGTTTACGTTAAGGTTGCAAGAAGGGCAAAAAGTAAACTTTCATTCAGATCCAGTTAAATATACTCAATCAATGATGGTGGAAATTCAGGATTTAGCTGGGCATTTATCCACGACCTTTTTTGGAAATCAGTGGTTGGATTTTGTGCAGGGTGATAATGAAAAGTTGGATAGTTTAAAGGAATGGCAAGGTCTCGAAGGATACGGTGTTAGTGCTAAAAAAAATCGAAACGCTAGAATACCATACAAAAAAGAACTGTTCTTGCTGGGCGGTTGGGAAAATAAAGCGCTTGACTTAGTTACGCACTATCCGACCGGATTTTTTAACGTAGCAACTGCTCCGAATCAATTGCTTCAATTGATTTTACCAGTAGAATCGGTCGAGAAAATCGAAGAGCTTAGAAGAACAAACACGATGAGTCGTCAGAATATGATGCGGATCCCGAATATTGATTCTGAATCAGTATTTCCGCCAAGTAAATATATTCAAGTAACATTGAAAAATGTTTCTAACAACGAATTAGAGACTCACTTGCAACGTATACGCACTTTCAATATTCAAACTGGCGAAAGAATACCCGTCCTTGAAATAGGAAACGGAACATAATGAATTTTATAAAAAACATTCTAAAGAAAAATATTTTCATGTTCAGCGGAGGTATAGCACACTCTATTTCTGAGAATGCTTCGAATTTGCCTGATTATGAAGATAAGATACTTCCCATTTTGATTGTAGGCAGAGAATACTATCAAGAATACGATAAAACCTATCCTATTTCTGACGAGTCAGATGTGAAAAATATCATTAAACATGAATTTTCCGGTCACATAATGTATCAGATTACCCCAGATGGTATTGCCTCTTCTACGGCTAAGGTATATGAGTTTGACGCTCAGTTTGGAGAGTTTATTGATAATAAAAATGCCATATTCGTCCCTGAAACTTTGTTAACAACCTTCCTAGAAGAGGGCGTATTAGTCTCAGTGTCGCGTCTAGGGAGTAATTTGAATTTGATCCAAAAAGGAGAGAAGCTTCATTCTACCTGTGGGACAGGTATCTACGCTGATGAAGATATGTTTCTTTATTCTTCTGGCGCTGGTGATGCGGCAATGCGAGTTAAGCTTACCCAAGACCAGTACGTTCAGCAGTTGCTAACCCAACTTTTTAAATTGACTTCAGATAAATTAATGATAATTGCAAGAGGTCAGGTCTTTCACAAAAAACTGCTTGGCGCACTAAACATCCGTACTTTACTCTCTGGTTTCGTACTAGGAATAATATTATACATCGGAGGGAGCTGGAGTTACCTGTCTTATCAAAAGCAATTTGGTTTTTCTGACATAGATCGAGCTAAAGTAAAGGAAGTGATTAGCTTGAGGCAATCGTTAAAAGAAAAGCATCAACTTTTAGGAAGTTTGGATACCCAAAGTGTCAGTGCTTCAGGTGGTGAGATTTGGGGAATAGTAACAGAGCTCCTAGAACAGAATATTTCAGTTTCAGGACTCGCTTTCGATGGTAATGAGTTGAGTATAAGTTTACTGTCAGAGTCCGCCACAGATTCATTAAATTTTCTTCGTACTATTCCTCATGTAATTGAGGCAACAGCGAACGGAGATATATACTCACTTCAAGGAAAACAAGCGGTCAATGTATTAGTAATATTGGGTGAAAAAGATACCAATGAATAGACAAACCCTTTTATTAACGTTCCTTGCCGTTATAGCTAGTGTGCGGTTTATCGTTATGCCTGCGTTCGAATTCTTGGATGAAGAATACGAAACATTGCGTACTGCTAAAACCAAAAATACCAAAGAAAAATTGATACTTGAGTCATCCGACGTAATTCGGTCTCAGGTTGCACAGATTGATAAAGCCATATCAAAATTAGACGTTTTTTCTTTTGAAAGCGAATCAATTGAGCTAGGCAAATTGCAGGTCCAAAAAATATTAGAAGATGAAGCAATTAAACGTAGCGTAAAGATAAAACGATTGAGTTGGTCTGAAAACGAAGACGGGACTAGTCATACGATTCAACTTTTTGTTGAAGCCATACCGCCCGATTGGGTAATTTATCAGAGTGAAATAGAAGCTCAAACGTGGTTAACATTAGAAAAAATGACCTTCCGATTTCCACGGAGTTCAGGCCAACATCAATTAATAGGAAAAATCGCAGGTTTGTTAGCTTATAAAGTCACTTTTAAGGTGGACTCTCATGAAGGCTAATCACCATTTACAATTATCGTTGAGCACAATAATTACACTGATATTAATTTTCATTACACGTTCGAATCTTCAAGTTGATGATACGTTCTCTAAAGTTCAAGACATTACTAACGTTGAACTACCAGAGTTAAAAATACGTCCATCCTGGCCGTCACAAGAACTCGAAAAAAGGCTCCTTGTATTTGTCAACCGGCCTGAAAAAGTGAAAGAAGTAGATGTTGCTGAGAAGGCGTCAACCGCTGACGGTAAAGCTGTAATATCAGAGGTTAAAGCTGTAGATAAAACGGTTAAGCCTATGTTTTCAGTGCTAGACGATGACCATCAAGTCGGATTATTAGCGATAATGCAAAAAAACAATGAAAAATATGCAGTATTGCAAAAAATTCATTTTGCAAGTCGTTCAAGTGAAAATACCAGAGTCAAAGATAAACAGGCCTATGCTGGGGCAAAAGTGTCCATTGAAAACCAATCTACAGTGGTTCTAGATTTCCCAGACAGAAAAATAAAATTGCACCTTTTTAAACCAAGGAATTCCTAATAATGACCTTGTCAGATATTAAACATTATTTCATCGCTTCTGTAGTAATGGCAACGCTAGCGGGATGTGCTTCTACAGGTGAAAATGAAAGTGGTAATGTGAAACTCACGTACAACGTTGAGCGATCTTTCCTGCACCAAGATAAAAGGGAAAGCAGCGATGCAACTGACTATCCAGGTGAACAATCTAGTGAAGTGAATCAGCCTAAATCGGGCTTCGAAAGATTAAAGCCAATTTTAAGTCATAATGTGGGTTTAGCTGAAAGAATTGAATCTGATATTTTTAATCAAACAAACGATAGGGTTAAAGTTTCCGCAAATCGAATGAGTTCGGTTGATTTTATTCACTATGTTTTTGGTGAAATATTTGATGTAAATTATGTGATTGGAAATGAGCTAGCCGAAATCAATAAACCTTTGACGCTTAACATCCAAAATGAAACAAGCAAAAATGAACTCTATCGAACCGTTTCCAAAATCTTAGCGCAAAGTGGAGTAAGAATAGAGTTTAATGAAAATACCTTCTATTTCCACAAACCGAAAAGCACAAAAGGTAGTGCTACTGTCGGTGTTGGACGAGAGTTTACTTCAGTTCCTAACGTCAGTGGCAATATATTGCAGGTCGTTCAGTTGCAGTATGGAATCAGGATTACCTTGGAGCGAACACTGAATAAATTGGTGGACGCTGAATTTATCCCTGACTTTTCTCAGAATTCTATGTTTATTTTGGGAGACAGAACCAATGTGATAAGAGCCTTAGAGCTTATTAATATGCTGGACGTGCCAGCTCACAGGGGGAAATATATCGGGCTTCTTTCGCTTGATTACATTGCAATGTCTGAATTTACAGATCAAGTCGTCACTTTACTCACCAATGAGGGTGTCGACGCAGCAATTAATACTTCAGACAATAAGAGTGTACTTTTAGTACCCTTGGCGCACATTGGTGCAATTGCAGTTTTTGCAAGCTCGGAGGAGAGCCTCGCGAGGGTAAGGTATTGGGCAACTATTTTGGATAGGCCAACGCAGGGGGAGAATGCACAATATTTTATCTACACACCTGAGTACGCTCGTGCAGCAGATTTAGGGGAAAGTATAGGGGGACTTTTAGGGATCTCTGGTTCCAAATTGAATAAAGACTCAACAGGTGATAATGCCCAACGTTTGAGCAGCGGAAGAACTTCTGCAGCTTCGAGAACCTCTTCTGGATTGTCCTTCGTTGTCGATGAACGCACAAACTCGTTAATCTTCAATACAACGGGCGATCAGTATCAGAAGCTCTTACCTTTATTAGCTAAGCTTGATATTTTGCCAAAACAAATCTTGTTAGAAGTTACTATTGCTGAAGTGACATTAACAGATACATTTAAGTATGGGGTTGAATTTGCGCTGAAAAATGATGAGAGATTTAACGCCAGTACTTTGGGGCAATTTGGCGGGCAAAGTGCAGGTGGTTTAACGCTTTCTATTTTTGACGATGACATATTTGGTGGCACAGGAGATGCTGCCCTCGCATTTTTTAGACAAAATCAATTCGTCAATGTGTTATCAAACCCTACTCTTTTAGTGAGAGATGGTATGAGTGCAACTATTGCGGTTGGTACGGAAATCCCAATTCAGTCAGGTACCGTAGTGGATCAAGGAGTAACGACAACAAACGTTAATTACAGGGAAACAGGTGTGAAAATTGATGTGACCCCCACACTGAATGCGCAAGGCGTTGTTATTATGAATATTGCGCAAGAAATCAGTAACGTAGTAGAAGGAACCGGCGGTTCCCCCACACCGTCGATTTTTTCAAGAGCACTGAGTACCGAAGCTGTAGTGGAAAGTGGCAGAACTGTAATACTTGGTGGATTAATAAGTGAAAATAGTTCACAAGGTGAGACAAAGGTTCCTTTGTTGGGTGACTTACCCCTTATTGGTGGGGCATTTAGAGGCCAAAATGACACGGTCGAAAAGACGGAACTGGTAATGATTGTTACACCTAGAGTTATAAAAAGCTCCGATGAGTGGGATAAGCTAATAAGCGGGTTTTCAGAGAGTCTGGAAGGCATCAACTTATCTAACTAGTATTATTTAATATTAGAGAAAATAGTTCCGAATTTTTAAAGGAGTAAGATTCTGGAACATTTCTCTATTTTTAGATATTTATTTCATCGTAAATGCTCGTAATTCTTTTCGAAACTTTCTTGATATCAAATTTTTCGACCAAGCGAGAATAACCATATTGCCCCATTTCGAGGCATGAAGCTCTGTTCGATGATAGTGTTAATAGAACAGAGGTAAGTGCGGAAACATCATTGTTTTTCACAATTCGGCCATTAACACCGTCAACTATTACCGAGGTCATGCCCGAGCCGTAAACATCGCTAACTATGCAGGGAACACTAGCGTTGGCTGCTTCTAATAATACAACTCCAAACGCCTCGGTTCGTTCAACAGAAGGAAGCAGGAGTAATTCTGATTCTTGCAAATACTTCGTTTTTTGCTCGTCTGAAACGTGTCCTAGCCAGTTGATACAACTATCCAAGTTTAGTTTTTGAGAAAGTTGTTCTAGGGAACTTCGTAATTCTCCGTCGCCAATTATAGTGAGTCTAAATGTTACACCTTTATCCCTAAGATCAGATAAAGCTCTTAAAGCTACAGAATGCCCTTTATAGTACGTTAAGCGTCCTATCATAATTAGCGAAAAAGCAGCATTACCTTTGATATCTTTAGTGACAGTATCCAATTTATTTATTTTTAGTCCCAGAGGGATGACATTACATTTATTTTTGAAGGCGGCTAACGGTTTGCTCGAGTCAAGATAGTTTTGGGAGGTAACTAATATCCTGTCCGCTTTTAATAGCAAGTACTTCTCAAATATTCTGTATAGCGGGTATAAAAGTTTAATTTTGAAATCTGGAGCTGCCCCCAATACGTCTGAATGCCAGTGAATGATGACATGACTTTGTCTAGCAAAAAAATGTTTTAAGAATATTAACCAAAAAGGAGCAATATTCGGCATGTGAATATGGATAATGTCCGGTGATTTTTCTCTCAGTACCTTTATAAGTACATTAAAGTAGTTGGGAGCGACTGGAACAAAGGCTATCTGTCCAAAGCTTTTGGCTTCATATATATCGGCTCCTCTCCAGTTGTAGACACCATCTGATGATAGTGGGCTATCGGCATGCACAATGGCAGATACTTTATGACCTTCCTTGACCTGCTCATTCATAAGCTGGGACATGAATGTTTCTATGCCTCCATGGCGTGGAGGGAAGTATTTACCGACATGTAAAATGCTATGAAACTTAGTCATAAAAAAATGTCCGAATCCCTTTTAATGTGCTAGTGCAAGCCATAACCTGAATATCTACTAGTGAGCTTTTGCTTTTAGTTGAGGCGATATCAAATCGATTGAAATAACGATGAATTTACTCCTTGTGAGCATGCGAATTTAACAAATGCTCTTGAAAATAAAACGAAGCAAACACACATAGGCGGAGTATATCAAAAGGCAAAGATAGTCGCTGAATTATTTGTTAAACCATTCTTTGAGGTACTAAAATGAAAAATATTTTAATCATTCTTTGGATTGGACTTTTTTTCGGAATTTCAGATGTTTATGCAGAAAATGTGGGCACTGCAGTAGAAACAAGGAAACCATTCCAAACCTACAACCAATACTATTACGATGGAAGCGTTCTTAAAGAAAGTGCTTATGACAAACTGGCAGGAGTTACAGGAAATGTCGTTAGAGTCGAGGAAGGCGCAAAAGATAAATTGGTCTTGCTTCTTGAACTAGACAATATTTCAAAAAAGCTCTGGATAGCAGTCATCCCAAGGAGTGCAAAAGGCAAAATTATGATCGGTGATGTAATCGATGTACTCGGGTATTTTGATCGAAACAGTAGTGCACCAGAACTCGTGGCGGAACTAAATCAACAAGCAGAGTATATGTTGGCTATGTGTTTGAATATTCGCAAGAATGGCATGCCTGTATATTACCCTCATTCGCTTAGTGAGTGTGTTAATTGGGAAAGCGGTATCTTAGATATGGTCTCACCTTAATCACAAAGAAGTGCGAGGATATAGAATGGAATAAATGTGAAAAATTAAATGTGATAGCCGAAACTATGGGTTGGGAAAAAATGCGTAATTTGGCAGCGTTACAAACCGTTGAAAAATAAGGTTAAAACAACAGTTGCGTAGAATTCAAATAGCCGCTATCCTTTCCACGGATACAGGTATTGTATCGTATGAACGTTCATAAAAGGCGAAAGTACAAAGCCAAAAGTACTAAGCTCATGTTTCAAGATTTGGAGAAAACATATAATGAAACAATTATTTAAAACAACACTACTAGCGACGGCTGTAGCTGTTACGTGTGGCACTGCGGTTGCAGGTACGGTTGCCGTTACCTCGCAAACTCACTCGACAGAAGGTTTG
>WKFJ01000065.1 GCA_014872785.1 Alteromonadaceae bacterium | reverse complement strand
TTTGGGAATGAAGACACCAAACCAAGTGCATAATGAAAAAGGCCAATGAACAAATTCATTGGCCTTCAAAACCGTCAACGTATTTTAGGACGGGACACCTATATGATCTAAATCTTAGTCGTCTATCACTCTTTTCAGCAAAAAAACAAAAAATTTTAAAAAAATTAAAACCCTTTGTCAGAATTGAGCCGTCTGTATTGTTATCTAGGTAAGGTAAGCAAATTTGAGGAGGCACACTTTGTCTTATCAACAAATCAAAACTAATTCAGTCGGCGATTCACAAGAGCATGCCGCGCAGATACAAACACTATGGGCGTATGATGATACATCGCTTCGTCATTCTGACCTGTTTGATGATGACGAACTGTGGGCAATGGTTGATAATGCTGATGACTCTAGTGATGCTTCACAAGAATGCGAAACAAAGGAAGAGTGGCAAAAACCTCTTGTCGGGCCTACCTTACCGACACCAACTGGCGTTGCCTTTTACCCTGGAAAGACACTGCAACGAGTAACATTGAAGTCTGATTGGCAGTGTTATGTGCGTGGATGGCGATTTAAGGAGAGTATCAAAGACAAGCCCACGACTGATAAAGATGTAATAAGAAAACTTCATGCCCTTTATCGTGATTCTCCAAAGTTTGCATTTAATACGCCAGATGAACGCTTACCTACAATGCTAGAACGCTATTTGTCTGCGTATAGCCCCAGAACTGAAGTGTATTTTGACACTACAACCGGCCGTTTTTTGCCTTCACGACGCTATATGATGTTTGTTTTCATGAATAAGCTAAATGGTTCACTTATCGTTTTACCCGAGTCTCTTTTATTTCAACTTCAAGAGGGGGATCGCAAGTTAAGCGAAGAATTTGAGCAAATGATCCTAAATGGGGTTGCTGTTGACGAATCTATATTTGCTTTTCATCCAATAGAGCATGGTACTGAATATGCCGATCTATTGGATGTTGATTTCAGTTTTGATGAAGATATTTCTAAGCAAGAGTTGGTCCAAATGGCAGATGAGATTGCCGTCGACGACTTTGAATCTGGTGAAAGGAAATACTACAACTTTACATCGTTAGTCTCGCCTACTTGGGTGAATTTTAGCGATAAATTCGAAGATGGCAGCTATGTATTACAACAATTCAAATTACCTGTGAATGCTGACAGTTCCGTCTACCGTACGCTGATTGCGCGCCAGAGCATGCATCATCTCGCCCTCGCTCATATGCATCACGGCTTCACGATGTTGCACCGAGCTGCCAGAAACAATCGTGAGGTTACCGAAGGCTTGCGTTCTTTCATCTTAGACGATGATTATCGAACGGAATTTAATAATCTGGTGTTTCGTCACGAAGGCGAGAAAAACCACCCGCAGATCCTTAAAGACCGCGCGGATCGCTATTTCCCCATTGATAAAAACAAACTCTACTAATTTATAAGGAGAAGTTAATGACACCTAATGAACTGTATCAGACCCTAAAAAGTGTAGACCCGGAACTGCCAGGGTTGATGAGTGTTATCTTCGGTAGTTGTGAACAAGAGCACTGTGCCTGCCGACAGTCATTGCGCGCACAAAGTGAGTCGATTTTAGAGCTCATTGCAAAGCATAAAAAAGTGTCTCATGAGGCGCTTAACAAAGCCGTTAAGACAGTGCTGGAGAACCCTAATGTGAGTTTACTGATGAACTGCGAGTACAACGAAGCGTTGGTTAAGGATGCCGGCAAAGTAAAAAACATTTAGCAATCATTTGAAGGAATTAATGCTCTCACAATGCAGAGGGATTATATAGGTTTATCAAATCCCGCAAAGCGACTGTCGAAGAATAAGCAATCCAAAGAATTAACCAACCCACATTGGTTCTTAGTGGTTGCGGCTTCTTTGGTCTTTGGTGGGGTTTGGTTTTATTACGGGAATTCTTTGGCGAAGCCAAATCGAGCTTTGCCAGAAAAGTCGCGGGTTACTGCCGAAGATATTGAAAATAAGACTAAAGACACAAACACAGAGCCAGAACTTTATTCCAATTCTAATGTGCATAAAGGCTGGGATTATGAGCGTTTGCTGCTACAAAATAATGATGAGGAGTCTCAAGTGTCTGCGCAGCCACTTTCGATTGAAAGCCATTTGCTTTGTGGCACCTTTAACAGTCTTCAACGAGCACAGCGACTGAAGAAAATAATTGAACAACTCAGAATACGAGAGCCCGTTTCACTTCGTCAAGTAAGCGATAAATATCAAGTATTATTTAAAAACTTACCGTCTAGGCGTAAAGCCGAGGCGATAAAGCATAAATTGCTAAAAACAGAAAATGTAAACTGCATTATTATGAAGGTTTGAACACCATAAACTCAGCATTACCATACATTTAATATCGACAAATTAAGGTTGTACATGTATCCCCACAAGCTATTTAAGAAATATGATTCGGCATCAGACGTAGAAGCGAGTGTTAGACGCATTGCTAACTTTGCTGAGTGGAATGAACTTAAAGCAAAGATGCGTGATGGAGATGAAATTTGGTCATTCAGTACCTCTGATAAGTCTTGGGAAATGATGTGTGGACGCTCTGGTTACGCTTTAGTGAGAAATGGAACAGTGGTTTTCTTTTGTGTGACGGAAATGAACTAAAATACCATGTTTAAATTTTATCTATTTATATTTGCGTTATCGCTGAGCCTATTTGCATCTGTTGGTCATGCCGAAACGTCGACTATTTCCAAATACACTGCGCCCGATTTCATCAATTCTGAATTTGAACGTATTGCATTAATTGAGGGTAGGGCTGAAAAATTTAAAGCGTTGAGAAGTTTAATGGATACCATTAGTCGTCTCATTGATGCCAATTATGTGAGTATAAGCCATGATACAAGCCTGCATATTGACCCAGAGGATGAGGCTTATTTTCTAGATGTAGAAATGGTATTTGGGGTTTTACCTCACTCTCTCGAAGGTATGCCTAAGTGTTCAACTGCGTTTGCCTTCTTTCGTGCGTTGTACTCTCCACAACCTATTTCACTGGAGACATTGCCAGAATCCGTAAAAAAGTTTTGGAGGGTCTACAAAGGACTTTGCACCGCACAAGATAGAGGTATTTTCGTGCCGGTTGAACAATGATTTATAGAGTCTTGTTGTGTGTATTTGTTTTTTGCTTTTTACCTATTGATAATAATTTGACGTGGGCGGACGTTCTTAACCAGAAAGCAAAATTAACAATTGGTCAAGGCATAGACGCCATTGAGGTCGTTTACTCAACAGACGGTGCTGAAGAAACGTCATATGAGTGGTATGGAACGCTCAATATCATCTCCCGAGGCAATGTGCTTGCTACCGACTCGGGAATGCAATTGAATATTGAAGGTGCTTGTAGGCAAATTCCCTCGAATGAACTTGTTGTCTTTTATAGCGCTGGATTCAATCGTTTAGATACTGTTGCTCATTACGCAATGGCGCAAAATGGTCAACAATTCACCATCGTTGATGTTTTAGAGACTTATGATATTTTGGCTCGGTCTACATTTTCACAAGATATCGTTTTAGAAGAGCTTGATTCTGTCCATAAAGAGACTGTGCAGCAATCAATAATGAGTTTTTCACTCAGCTATGGAAAAGCGTCTATTGAGTCCATTTATGATTTACCGACATGTGATATTGACGCGTTATTGCAGGACGCTTTGCGCGTATCCCATTTGCGTATGCTTTCACAACAAACACGATCTATCCCTACAGTTCTATCACTTTATAGCGAATCCGGAAAATTCTATTCGCATAAAATAAATGAAATTTTAGCAAATCCAAAAAGTACAGAACTATTGATAGAAGAAAGTTTTGCTAACTTGCATCACTCAAGAAATAAGGTTTTTGAGCATAAAAATGATAAATTTTTTATATTTGATCGACCTGGAAACCCCTACAACTACTTCTATCAAATTTATTGGCAACACCAAGGACATTGGTATTTATTCTTTGAGGTACAAGAGTCATCTAAGGGAGTTGCTGTTATTAGAGATATTAAACAGTTGGAGAACGGAAACTTAGTATTTGCCTTGTGTATAGAGGCCTGTGATTGGCTCGCCGAATATAAGACGGTAACTTTTGATTGGCGGCCACCCACATCTCATTAAATGTACTTTGATACAGTGAATGATACCAAGAAACAAAATCGCACTTCACAGCTTACCGATTAGAACTTAGTCTTAAAGCCTAGTGAGGTTTTCCACCCAACGATACCCAAGATAACCGTCACGCTGTTGCACGAGCACTTTATCTCCAGCACTTATCTCTGCGTAAAAGCTTCCTGATATTTCTACCTTGCGCCGACGTTGTTCGCCTGTCCAATCATCGACATTCATGTAGTAACTGGTTGAGCGACGTCCGCTCACTTTTTTCTTGCTATATACGTGCACAGCATGCTCCGTTACCGCGGAGATATCCATATCCATGTTCAAGTCGCGTAGTTGTGCATGCATAGTCAGGCCAACACCGGCCGTTCCAAAGAGTAATAATTCTATTAACACTAAGTGTGTTCTGGCACTTCGACCAAGAATGTAGAAGGTGGCAAGAACCATAATAGCTAATATACCTAAACCGTAAATGATGGCATCAGTTCTCAATAGAGCCGTATCAATAGTGAAGGGAATATCCATTAAGTTGATACGATAACTTTGGGCTAAGCCATTGAAAAATAAACCTGAGCTAATGGCAAGGATAACCGCGGCTTTCAGGATAAAAGGGTCTTTGCGGGCTTTTTTGTCTCTAAAACCAACTTTCATAAGAGAGTCTGATATGGCTTTTAGATGGCTAAGTAGCCTTCTTGCAAGAAAGTCGACGTGTTCCGCTTCAAAATCACTTGAGGTGGGAAAGTGAAACCATATTCGACCGGAGTTGCAGCGCAGTTCTTTGACGCGGTTGCCGTCGTTGTCTTGAAAAGAAAACAGTCTAACCGCCGCGTCTGAGATGTCGTTGTTTAGCGAGACTTGCATGTGCAATAACTCGTCGTCGGATACTACATAAACCAGGTCATCGAACGTGCTACAGCCAATTTGATGTTCTTTTGCGACGCCGATGTGTTTAAAAAAACGATCGAGCGAACGTTCACGCTTAAATGTGAAGTCGAAACCCGGTGGCCCCTCTATGCCTACAAGTGCTGCTTGAATTTTGCCCTTGTGCTTTTGAAACTTGTATTGATAATCGACGCCATCTAGCGAGCCTTTTTCTCCCTCCCAGGCGGCGTAAATCTTTTTATAAGCTTGATAGGCGCAAAAACTGGTGAGCGTAACCAACCCAAATAGAAACCACATACGACGTTCCTTGTTGTGTGATTTAAAGGTGAAGAACAAATACTAATTACTGGGCTTTGGATTGTAAATGTTAAAGGCTAATTACGGAAATAAGAAAATGGAAAAGTGAAAATGAAATAGGGAGGAATAGAGCGTCTCCTCCCAATTAACGAACACGGTTTTATTAAGGGCTTACCATACAAAACGCATTTAGTTTGTTGCCATCTAAATCTCTAAAATATCCGGCATAGAAACCGGTGGTAGCATCGTCGGGACGAAATCCCGGTTTACCTTCGCAAATTGCTCCCAATTCAATGGCTTTGTGGTAAAAGCTTGAAACTTGCTCCGGTGTTTCAAATGCCATTGCAACCATGGTTCCATTGCCTACCGTGGCAGGCTCCTTGTTAAAGGGCATAGTGACGGCAATTGAAGGCTCACTGTCACTTTTCGCCCAGGCAATGAAGTAGTCGGCTTCTTCCATAAAACGGCCAGCGCCGATGCTGCCCAGTAAGTCATCGTAAAAATTTCCAGCACGCTGCAAATTAGTTGTACCTAATGTGACGTATCCGATCATTATTTTCTCCCATAGGGTGTGGTTTGTGTTCAGCAGTAGTCTATATGTGTGGGGTGACAATATTTGTCAGTATGGTGAGAAAATAGGTCGAACAAAACGCAAAAAAGATGAAAAAAAGCCAGCCTGAGTGACCCCAGACTGACTTGGCTTGACTTGAATGCTGACGACTAAGAGTGGTAACCACGCAATAAGTTGTCGATTGCTTCCAACGTCTCTTTGTCGACGCGGAGTTTGGTAAGTGCGTCCATGGCTTTGTCGGCAATAACCTCTTTGGTAACTTCTTGCACTGGTGCTTTCGCTGAAGATTTCGCTGCTTCTGAATCATCAGTTAGCTGGTAAAGCGTTGAAAATACTAAATGGTTGAGTTTCGGCGCTAATATCCCTAGCTGTCGAATAATACTACCGGTCATAGTATTGACCTCAGCTGGTTGATTGATCATGGCACTGTTAACCAGTTTACCCGCTTGGTCTACATTCAGAACGTTAACGCTTTGATATTGCGTTGTTGCTGCAATCATCTTCGTACGAACCAATGGCATGTGTATGTTGGTAAACTTGATATTATCTCTTGCGTATTCAAACGCCGCCGTATTCGACCACGCATCCAGTGCGCTTTTCGACGCTGTGTAAGACGAGAAGCGAGGGCTACCAGAACTCATCGCAGCAATGGTCGAAATGTTAATCACATGGCCTTGCTTTCTCTCTACCATGGAAGGTAGTAAATTCATTGTGAGACGTACCGCTGAGAAATAGTTGATTTGCATAACGCGTTCAAAATCGTGGAAACGCTCGTAGGTAAGACGCAGGGAACGTCTAATGGAGCGACCCGCGTTGTTAACGAGAATATCAACATGCCCTACGTCATTTAATACCTTCTCAGACAAATCGTCGAGCGCATCTAGGTCAGATAAATCGCAAGAATAGGTGACTACATCGCCACCCTTGTCGGCAATTTCTTTAGCCGCGGCATCAAGCTTCTCTTGAGTACGTGCCACTAAAATAACTTTTGCACCTGCTGCAGCGCAGTTCTCTGCTACCTGTTTACCAATACCTTCTGAGCCGCCGGTGATAAGTATGTTTTTACCTTTTGCAACGTCGGGTAGGTAATGTGGCTGGAAGTAAGCTGGGTTCAGGTTTTGTTCCCAATAGTTCCATAAGCGTCTTGCGTAAGTGGACAGCTTAGGTACTGCAATGCCGCTGCCCTCAAGCGCAGCTAGCGTATTGGAGCAATCGTATTTGGTATTGAGATCTTCAGTGAGCATCACTTCTTTAGGAATGCCTAAACCTTCCAATACAGACATCTTCACACCTGCCACGATCGCCTTGTTTTGTAGAAACATCTTGGCGCCAAATGGTAAGAAATCCATTAAACGCTCTGCTGGCACATCCAATTTCATGGTTGGCCCTTTCGCGGCTTTCAAGAAGTTGTTGATTACTTGACCAAATGTCATCGAATCTGGGTTAGTTAGATGAAAGCATTTACCGTCTAAATCGGGTTGGTGGCCAATGTGATCCATTGCCTTGGCGATGAAATCTACTGGAACCAGATTGAACTCATTACCTTTATATACTGGTAGCGGTACCCAACGAGGCACAACTTCAGAAATAGTGTTAATTAATTCAAAGAAGTAGTACGGACCATCGATTTTGTTGATCCAACCTGTTTCTGAGTGACCTACTACGATACCAGGGCGATAAATACGCCAAGGCAGTGCCGTTTGTTTTCTTACTAGACCTTCTGATTCATGCTTGGTTTTAAAATAAGGGTTGCGATCAAGTCCTTCGGCCTCATCAAACATCTCTTCAGTGAATGTACCTGGATAAAAACCGCCTGCCACAATTGAGCTAACATGGTGGAAGCAATCTACGTTGAGCTTTTCAGCGAGGGCTAATGCTTGGATAGTACCTTCAATATTGGCGGCAGCCTGTTGTTCTTGGTTAGCCGTCAAGTCATATACTGCACCCACATGGAAGAAGTGGTCTACATTATCTAGCGCGTCAACGTCCACACCGCAGAGGGGAGCACTTAAATCTCCGGTCACTGCGACAAGTTTGTCTTCGCTCAATCCATTTTCGAATCGTAATTTTTCAATCTTTTTTACTGAACTTTCACGCACCAAAGCGTAAATCTTCCCATCTCTTTTGCTGAGTTCCTGCAAAAATTGTTGTCCGATAAATCCAGTAATTCCCGTAACGAAGTAATTCATATATGCCTCATTGATTAACCAAGTCCAGTTCACCTTTAGAACTGTGTCGTGCTGCTAGGATTATTAATTCCTTTATTGAGTCTAGTTTGAGTTTTGCTCATTTCAATTTTTAGCGAAGGTTTTTCTACAGTTCAAGGTACTCAAGCATTTTCTAGACTCAAACCGTATGTAAATATCACATACTGGTCAGACCAAATCAATGGCTGGAAAGTACTATTCAATCTGATCTTTTTAGGCGTTGAATTAGCGATAAAAGAGTATTTATTGCTTAGGGTAACTGATACTTACTCGGTAGAGTCTTCTAACAGCAAAAGTTACGAAGTGAATGATCAACTTAACGAAGGTGCGTTACTGTGCTTCCTGGGCTTGACTGATCGCCGTGTAACCTTTGGTGCAAGCTATACGTTTTAATCGCTAAAGATAAGGTGGTCGAAAGGCCACCAATTAAAAAAGCCAGTCATTAGACTGGCGTTTTTGTGTTTCGTAACAGCTATTGATTACTGAGTAAGATGCGAAATTGAATACAAGCCGCGAGTTTCATCGGTTTTGCGTTTGACTTCTTCTAGAGCTTTGGCCTCACTGGCGTCAAATAAAGCGTTGATTAATCGATTGAAGTGATTATGCATGGCTTTTCTTGCCGAAGCTGAATCTCTCGCGGCAATGGCATCATATATTTCGGTGTGCTCCTTGATGCGTTGCTCAATGCCTTGCGAGCAAACATCTTCATATGCCGCAATAATTTGTGGACGACTGCGTCTTAGCTCCCACAAATTTTGAATCGACACTAAAATTGCACTGTTCTTGGTACTTTTGGCGATGATTTCATGAAAACGGTGATCCGCTTCATCTGCCGTTTCAGGCACGGTCATTTGCTCAAGTGTTTGCTTCAGCGCGTGAAGTTCATCCTCTTTTATCGTCGATGCGGCCAAAGCTGCCGCTTCAGCCTCGATTAACGCGCGCGCTTGAGTAAGCTCAAAGGCGCTAATATTTTTCAACAATCGACCAGATTGTTCAGAGTCGGTGACAAAAACGCCTGAGCCCGTTTTCACTTCTACTCGGCCTCTTACCTCTAGTGCGATAATGGCTTCTCGAATGGTCGGTCTGCTGACATCGTATACTTCTGCTAACTCTCGTTCTGCTGGCAAGCGACTGCCTACCGGGTATTCACCTTTTTCGATTAAAGCTTCTAACTTGTCTACGACAGTCCAGAAACGTCTGCGACTCTTCATGTGTAATCCTCAAACTCTTTCTATGGGGCGACTTGCGAGTTATTCCCCGTACTCAAACCCCTGTAAATCAGGCCTTGATTTAAATTTATGCTCTTTGGAACGAAGAGCGTAGCACGGCAATATATTGGCGTGGTTAATTAAAACCCTTCAATTGGTAAGGTATATTTCTTGAATGTGGTTGTCAAATTGGTTTTGATACTTTTTTCTTTTGAAAAACAGCGTTTTAGAGCACTTTTGTAGGTTCTTTTAATTAAGTTTGTTACCTGTATAGTTGCTTGCTGTTAATTATCTGTTCGACAGAGTGAGTTAACATGTCAGAAACCGATTTTTGCTGGCTTAGCGCGCTTCTTACCAAACTCGATCTCACTTTTTTACGCTCGGGTACAACACAAAGTCCCCATTTTTCAACAATTACGTCGGACTTGTAAAATTTGTGCCAATTTTCTTGGTTATCAGGTCCTATGACAAAGGTCAATTGTGCTCCTTTTAACGTTGTTTTACTTAGATATGTCAACAGGTCGTAGGTATAGACTGGAGTGCTGGGCGCAGCAATCTCATGCTCAACTGACAGTGCTTTTACATTTTCTAACTTTAAATCAGAGACAAAGGCATTCAGCATTTCTGTTCTGATGGTGTAGTCGAGCATTTGTTTTGCAAATGCATGGCTATAGGAAGGCACTAGGTAGATGAGGTCAAATTTATCGGTTTGTAATAGGTAATTAACAGCGTCAGCGTGGCCTAGCGTAGGCGGATTAAACGCTGAGCCAAATATAGCGATGGATGGATTTTTCAAAGTGATCGATTCCGGAAATGTGAAGTTTTAGACGATTTCTAACCACCTAGATTCATGTTGCGTAGAAGCTAAATCACTTCTCAATACAATTCAACACAGAAGCGCAAAAAGGGGAGTTAATTCTGGTTGGTATCTTTTTTTATGGTGACAAATTTCTCCATCATTCGATATTAAATATTGAGGTTTAATATACACATTTGCTATGTTCAATAGGAACAGAGGTAAACTTTTGTCTAATGTTCTTCATTATTTGACCTAGTTAACCTGAGCAATTACAAGCAAATCAGCAGGTTGCGGAGGATTTAATTCTTTCATGTCCGTTTTTACCGTCGAAAAAACCGAAGAAAATGAAAGACTCATTGAAGCGCTTGTGCCTTACGCGCTAGAGGGGCAATATTCCGCCGGCTTGGAAGCACTTGATGCGCAGTTAGGTGATGAAATGCGTATGAACCTGACGCATGAAGCCGCTAGACGTATTCAAGATGCACACCAAGGGGCTGACAATAGCGAGTTTGCTCAATACCCAGTAGAAAAAATAGAGGTGGGGCGATTTGTTTGTCTACTCGATAGAGTTGGACAGAAGATCCTCAATAACGCCTTAGCCACCTACAAAAATCGCTTTACGGTTGGTGTGTTAGAAGCGTGCCTCTCGCAATTTCGCTACCAACAGGTTCTGCAAAATGATCTGAAACAAAAGAAACAGGATGCATTCAGCGTTCCCGTTGTCGGATATGCCCAACGGAAAATAGAAAATGTGGCGCTGGTACCTAATTATAAGGTGCATAGTCAGCACTTTTTAAAGGGTAAGAACTGCACCGTAGTCGGCTTTTCATCGACCTTGCTTTTGCTAGAGGACGATGTAAAAGCAGAGATGAAGCGCGCGGCAAAATGCAACTTCGTATTCCCCTCGATTATCAACAAAAAACAGAATACGAATATCCTGGTTTATGAATTTGTTGATATGGTCGAAAAGTCACCAGGTTTGTTTTTATACCGCTTTTATTTGTCGCCGAGTAACGCTGCTGAGAAAAAATCCGCACTACAAAAATACATAGAGCAACACACGTATGTGTTTCCTCTGATGTTAGAGCAAGAGGAAACACGCACCTTACATTCACTTGAACGAGACTTGGTTGTATATAACAGCCCAAAAGTGCCGATCTTTTGTCATCGCCAGGATAATCAATTAACGGCGCTCGCCGCACTAATGACCGAAGCCAATCAACAATATTTCCCTTTTTGGCGCAAGCGCGACTGGTTCCCGAGCCGGGAGCACTTCAACGAGTTTGCAAAGGAATTGTTTGAAAAGGGACATTGTATCTACTTAATCGGGCGGGTTAATCAAGAGGGCAATCGTTACGATGTTTGTGGTTCTTTAAGAGAACTAGTGAACTTAGATGCACTCAATCGGTTTGTGATTTCTTGCGACCCCGATTCTATTTTGGTGATGCAATGCCATTATCAAAAAATCTCACCTGAGGCGATATCCGAAACGTTGGAACATTACAGTCCGGAAAAAAGTGCCAGGGTAATTATTGAAAATGTAAACAGTGTCGTTTTTTGTCAAAACATAACCCCTTTACTCGGTAGGTTAGTATCGGCTGTTGATCCGGGCGAAATTCACGTACCCGATAAGTTCAGAGTGAAACACAGTCAGGCAATTGAGCAGCACATTGTTTCAGATCCGGTGAATCTTCGAAAAGAGAGCCGATTTCATTTCGAAGACACTTTTGCCAGTGTTTACACGGGTAAAGTGACTAAGTTACAAGCGCAAGTATTAGATGTTTCGAGACATGGCTTGCGCTTGAAGTTGCTTACCAAAAGGGCGCTGCGCCTTAAAAAGCATGTGCGGGTGACCATAAAAGAGATTAAGCTGAGTCGGTTGAAGTACAAGATTGTTCACTATGATCCTCATAGCCACGAGATACGCCTAAAAATTACCACTAAGTACGCGTACCAAACAGCTGGACACCTGGAGAAACTGTTTAAAGAAAATTCAGTAATCTTCAAAGAACGCAATATCTTCAGAGCCAACAAACAGACGTTTGATGCGTTATTCCACTTAAATGTTGAGAACCATTGTCTCCCCATACTGTCATTGCGCTCTGGAGTTGCTGATTACCAGCGACTATCCAAATTATTCTATGCCGGAAGTGCAGATATGTTTGTTGGTTGCGAGATGATTGAAGATCGCATCAATTTATCTGACCACCTATCGCCACTCAATAGTACTAATCTGGAATCACCTTTTATTCATGCTTTGACTCAGATGCAACGACAAAATGTCGTGTGCTTAGTATACGAAAATGGGCGCATTGTTAAGCTGGACGAAGAACAACTTGGTGAATCTGAGTATCGTGACAAGATTACCAATCAATTGCTCACGGGAACGTGCCATTTGAGGTATTTGACTTATTTACCTATATTAGCCGAAAGGCCAATGGAGCGTTTGCAAAACAGAAACTTAGCACTGTTATCCAATCTTAATAGAGAAGTCGCGCTTTTAGCTAAGGGGAGTCAATATGATGTCACGCATTCCGTTATTATTGAGGATTTAAGCGCTATTTTTACGGTGTGCCTGAACTATAATATACTGATGAAGTAACCTTTGAGTTTAGTCGTACTCGCCAAAACAACGAGTTGGAATCATTGAGATGCGATTGTCATCTATCAATTTTAAAAAGTTAATTACTTTCATTTGTTACATAGTGCTGCTCTGTTTGTCTGGGCAATCTATTGCTATGACTATCAAGGTAATGGGGGCACAGGCTGAAGAAGATACTAGTCACCAGTACTTTATTGATTTGTTGCAATTAGCAGCACAGAAAGTTGAAGATGAACTGGGTAAAGTTAACATTGAGGTTATTCCACGAGGTGATTTATCTCACGCGAGCCTGATTCGATTGTTGAATTTGGGTGAGATAGACGTATTTTGGGCCGGGACTAACACTGAGCGCGAGAATACGCTTCTCCCCATCCGCATTCCATTAATGCGCGGCCTTCTTGGATATCGAGTATCTATTATTCACAAAGATAACGTCGAAAAGTTTTCAAAGCCGGCTTTTGATATTCAACAAGCAAAGGCTTGTCAGCTAACACATTGGCCTGACTTTAAAATATTACAAGACAACGGTTTTCTGGTGATAGGTGTTGAGGAGTTCTCTCGAATTTTTCAACTTACCCATAAAAAGCGTTGTGACTATTTTCCTCGGGCGATTTACGAGGGGTATTCAGAACTTGCTCAAGCACAGCGTAAGTATCCAGAGCTCACCATGTATGAACAAGCGCTGCTGTACTATCCGTTCCCAATGTATTACTTCACTAATCAGTCTAATTTGGGCAAGGCTCGCTGGATTGAGTTGGCGCTGAAGAAAATGATCGACGACGGTAGTTTTGAGCAGTTAATGCAAAACCATCCATTAACAGGGCATTTGTTTCCGCTTGCAAAGTGGGCAGATAAACCAGTAATACACTTGGAAAACAAGCAACTTCCGCCTCAAACACCGCTTGATGACAAATCACTTTGGCTGCAAATCGGTAAGAAATAGGTATTTGCGACGACAACAGTCAACCTTATCTACTAACCATCGTTTTATTACAAAGGGAGGACGAGCCAAGTGTCTATCCTTAAGCTTCAGTTTTTAAACAGTAACATTGGAATATTTTAGGTAGGTACACCGTCAATTAAGTGTGGTGGGTTAAGGTACTCTTTTTAATTGCAGTAAAGCTTTGAATTTAATCAGCTAGTGGCAGAATTTGTCGTCTTATTCGAGAGCATGGGGAATACAAAACTCATACAAAAAACAACAAAATCTCACAATTCGTTTTGCTATTTTGCGAATGTGGTCTAATAAGAGATACATCAGATGACGGTTTATTGCATCGCTTGCAAAATGTGTCTGGAACGCCGATTTTGCGGGAGTTTAAAGAATGAAAATGAAATCTAAATTGAGCCTTTTGGCATCTTTGGTTTATGCATCTTTTGCTGTGTGTGCTGAAGAAGCAACTTGGTGGCAAGACATCAGTTTACAGACACAAAGTAATGGACTGTCATCTGAAAAATCTACGAAGGCAGTCTCGGTGAGTTATGGCAGAAATATCCAAGTCTTATCATCACAATTAGATGAATTATTACAAACATCTGGACCGTTCTCTTTACTCGTACCGACTCCTGATGGCAAAACGGCGGAGTTACAAGTTCGCGAAGCCAGTATTATGGCCCCAGAACTGCAGCAAAAATTTCCACAAATTCGTTCGTTTAAGGTTGTGGATGCAACTGGCAAAAATGCCGGACGATTCAGTATTGGTGAAAATGGTTTACAAGGGATGTATCGCTACCAAGATAAGTGGGTGTATATCGACCCGGTATATGTAGGTAATCGAAATCAGCTAATCAGTTATTTTCGCAAAGATGCCAAACCGTTAACAAACCATGATTTTATGGCCCCTAAACTTTCACTGCACCTTGAAAAAGAGATGATGCGAGCCCAAGAAAACGCTGCTAGGGCGACCGGAGATGTGTTGCGTACTTATCGCCTTGCGGTTGCAACAACGGGGGAATATACCCAGTTTCACGGTGGAACGGTGTCTGGAGGGCTGTCAGCAATAAATGCCATGGTCACGCGTTTGAATCAGGTCTATGAGGATGATTTAGCCGTTAACTTTGAATTGGTAGCCGGCAATGACCAAATTATTTTTACCGATGCCCAATCCGATCCATTCATTAATGACAGTGACGATTTAGATACCAACCAAGGCGTCATTGACGGCGCAATTGGTAACGATGCTTATGATATAGGTCACGTAGTGAGTACCGGCGACGGAGGTGTTGCCTATTTGGGGGTGGTTTGTGCCAGTGACTCCAAAGCGGGGGGGTATACCGGTAGTTCCTCACCCACAGGAGACCCGTTTTACATAGACTATGTCGCGCACGAGATTGGTCACCAATTTGGTGGTGAACACACCTTTAATGGCGAAGATGGTGGCTGTGGAGGTAATCGCAGTTCTGGGAATGCCTATGAACCGGGAAGTGGTTCTACAATTATGAGTTACGCCAGCTTGTGTTCGTCGCAGAATATCCAAAGTTATGCCGACCCACATTTTCACATTGGTTCGATAGATCAAATTCGTCGCTTCATCGATAACAGTACTGGCGGTACATGCGGTGAAACAACTGTATTATCTAATACTCAGCCCACGGTAGATGCTGGCGCAGACTATACTATCCCAGCTAATACTCCCTTTGTTTTATCTGGCACGGCGTCTGACCCTGACGGTGATACTTTGAGTTATCATTGGGAACAATATGACCCTAATGGCAATGCCTCTGCAAATGCCTCAGAAATGGTGGATGATGGTACCAGACCTCTATTTCGCAGTTGGCCTGCGAGCAGTGAAACAACACGCCATTTACCGCGCTTTTCTGATGTATTGGACAACAGCACCGTGTTGGGCGAGACCTATCCAACGACCTCACGAACACTGAACTTTCGCTTTACAGCGCGCGACGGCAAAGGCGGTGTAAACAGTGACGGTATGGTGATAACGACAGTGGAAAATACTGCGGGTTTTAGCTTAGTACAGCCAAATTCTGCGAGTCCTTGGAACAACTCGGGTAACGTATTGTTGATCTGGAATACCGCGGATTCGCAAAATGGAGCGGTCAACTGCGACACCGTCGATGTCGAGCTAAGTCGAAACAGTGGTGACAGCTTTTTCGTTTTACAGCAGGGAATAGCCAATGACGGGGTTGCCGTACTTAATTTAAGTCAACAGTCAACTGGCACCGCTAATCGCTTGCGGCTCTCCTGCGCTGACAATATCTTTTACGCTGTCAACAAAGCCGATTTCACAATACAAGAAAACACAACGTCATTTACCGACTCTGACGGCGATGGTATGAGTGATGAATTTGAAAACAGCAATGGTCTAAATGCCAATGACCCCAACGATGCGTCACTCGATACTGATCAAGATGGCTTGTCAAATCTGGAAGAGTTTTTATTGTCCACCAACCCAAATCAAGCCGATTCTGATTCAGATGGTAACAGTGATTTGGATGAGGTAAATGCCGGCACCAATCCCAATGATGCCAACAATGAAGTTGTGACTACGACTTTCACCTTTGAGGAATCCGAAACATTAACTGGATGGCAACTTGATGTCAATAACGCATGGGCAAGAACCAGTGCACAGGCAAATAATGGAACGATGAGCTTGAGTTCAGCCGACGTTTCTGACGATCAGACGTCTGAGGTGAACTATCGTGGCTATTTTCAAGCTGGCACTATTAGTTTTGACGTAAAAGTATCCAGTGAATCAGGTTGGGACTTTTTACACTTCTTAGTTGATGGTGTAACCATTCAAAGCTGGTCTGGTGAGCAAGACTGGACACGAGTTGAACAAGCCATTACGACGGGAGAACACAAGTTAACTTGGCGTTACGAAAAGGACGGTTCTGTTAGTCGAGGTTCTGATGCAGCGTGGATTGATGACGTGACAGTAACCGTCGATAGCTCATCAGCGTCAGATGGTGGTACCACCGAACCTGATAACGAATATTTAGCGTACGACTTTGACGGTGATGGTTATGCAGATCCCGCAGTGCGTCGTCCAGGTGAGTTAACCAACATTATTAGATACACCTCTACAAACACTGCTAGCAGTGTTGATTTCGGTATTCAGGAAGGGGATATACCACTTATGGGGGACTTTGATGGTGATGGTAAGGCAGATATTGCAGTGCGTAGACCTACAACTCAGAATTGGCATATTAAACGTTCCTCTGATGGCGCAATTGAAACGGTTCGTTTTGGATTGCAGGCGGGCGACATCCCTGTGCCTGCCGACTACGATGGCGATGGAATTACCGACATTGCAGTACGACGACCTTCAGCATCTATCTGGTATATTAAAAATTCTAGCGGTAGCAACTACAATTCAGCGCGTAAAGACGGTATTCAGCGTATTGTGTTTGGAACTCAAAGCTCTGATATTCCGGTTCCTGCCGATTATGACGGGGATGGAATAGCAGACGTCGCTGTAAGAAGACCGTCGACTTACACGTGGTATATTAAAAATTCCAGTGGTTCTAATTTCAACTCAAGCCGTGAAGATGGTATTCAACGAATTGTTTTTGGTTTGCGAAATGACGATATTCCGGTTCCAGCAGATTATGATGGTGACGGTATCGCCGATGTCGCGGTACGTCGGGAATCAAATTTCACCTGGTACATTAAAAATTCGTCCGCTAGTAATTTTAATTCGGAAAAACAAGATGGTATTCAGCGGATTATTTTTGGAAGAGCTGCCGGGGATATACCGACGGTAGCGGATTACGACGGTGATGGTAAAGCTGATGTCGCAGTATTCCGACCGTCTCGTCAGATCTGGTATGTTAAGAATTCAAGCGGTTCGAACTTTAACTCAGAAAAAGGCGATGGAGTACAACGTTTGCAATTTGGTTTGCAATCGGGTGATGTGCCGTTCCAAGCGCCGATTACCCAGAAAATGGATTTATTAAACTGAGTTAAAACACCAGCATTGTCATCCTAGGGAAGGCAATGCTGGTTCTACTTGTCTAGATTTTAGATTCACACCAATCTAGAACATCAGGCCATAAGACGTTAAAACGGCTCCTAAAATAGCCCATGTGACCAATGCTACCCAAACCTAATTTAGTGCTGTCGATGGTTTGCAAGTCAAGTTTTGCATTGCGGTAATTTTGCATAAACGCATCGCGTGAGTTAGGCGGAGCCCATTTGTCATCTGTTGAGTTCGCTGCCGCAATGGGCAGATTAATCGAAGAAAATACATCTTTAATGTGCGGCATCTTAGGGTCGTCAAAAAAATAATTCGGATAGCTGCACCACCTTTTCCAGTCTTTATACACGCCTAATGGCAGGTTTTCGCCCATACCAATTTTGCTCCACGCCAAGAATCCATGAGTCTTAACAATAAGTGGGCCAAAAATATTCCACATTGTCCATACTTTAAGCCGCTCAAGCATTGGCATCCAACCGTGCCAACCTGCACCTGTACCAAACGTATAGGCGGCGCTGACCTTGCTGTGGTTGGGTAGTAGTCCGATGGCGTGCCCGCCGTAGGAATGCCCAACAATGCAGATAGGTCTTTCTTGTTTACTGGCGTAATCCACTACACAGGCAAGGTCTTGTATTGCCCAGTCGAGATAATTCACTTCAAAGCCTTTTAGCTTCTCAGGCTTAGACAGCCCAATGCCACGATAATCAAAGGTGATAACTTCAAAGTCTCGCGTCGCGGCAAATTGTGCAAACTTGTCATAAAACCATTGCGGTACGCCTGTGGCACCAGCGATGACTAACGTCGCTTTGGGATTATTGGCCTTGTAAACGGAACCACCTAATCTGTATCCATCTGCCGCTATAAATGTATGAGGAAATTTTTGCATATTGATACCCAGTCGCAGTTTTGTTGGTACGGAGTTTAAACTATGGAGTATACTCCCAGGTCAAGGCTAAATTTTCATAGGTAGTATAATAATGCGAATGGACAAACTTATTGAGCTTACAGGTGTTCCTAGGGATACGCTGAGGTACTACGAAAAAATTGGTCTGATTACCAAACCTCCGCGTTTAGCGAATGGATACCGTGATTATCCGCAAACGATTCTCAACGAAATTAAATTCATCAAGTTAGCCCAGTCGGTGGGGTTTACCTTAAATGAAATCAAACCCGCGATTCCGTTTGTAAACGATCCGCAACCAGGCTGTCCTAAACTGCACGCCGCTATTACCGAAAAAATTGATGCAATTGATGCGCGCATTGCCGAGTTGCAGAGTGCTAAAGAAAAGCTTGGGCGGCAATTAGCGCGTAATAAATTGTTGGTTGAAGCCAATCAGTTCGAGCTTAGCGAATAATCTTGTAACAAACTGATCCGCAACCGTCACAGTAATGTAATATTATAACATTGACATGGCTGCGGTATGTTATATTATCGCGCCTTTAAGCACACCCATCTAAGATAGAACGCATAACATGAAATTCAAACGGACTCTTTGCAGTGCTGCCGTGAGCGCTGTTTTATTATCTTCATTTGCCCAGGCGGCAGATATCACGGGTACTATCACTGATCAAAATGGCAAACCAGTCGAAGGCGCTAAGGTGACTTTCGAAGGCACTAAAAAGTTTGCGTTGACCGATGCCAATGGTAAATACGAATTTTTAAATTTTGATCCAAAAGACAACCATTTACACATCCACGTGTACTCGGTAAACCATATCCATGGGGACCGAGATTATGGCGTTATTGATGGAAACATCACTGCTGATTTTACGCTTGCAGAATCCAACTTAGATAACATTGTTGTTACTGCTAATGCACTACAAACCTCAGTGCTTGAGTCAGTCACGCCTGTAACCGTTTTAACCGAAGATGTATTGCGCAGAAACCAGGCACCAAGCTTAGGTGAAACCTTAAAAGGAACACCGGGTGTGCACAGCACTTATTTTGGCCCAGTGGCCAGTAGTCCGATTATTCGCGGTACTGACGGTCCTCGCGTAAAGATTGTGCAAAATGGCTTGGACGTTTCAGACGTATCGCGCGTGGGACCTGATCACAATGTAGCAAGTGACGCTTCCACGGCAACTCAAGTAGAAGTATTGCGTGGTCCAGCCACTTTACAATACGGCAGTGGTGCGATTGGTGGTGTAGTAAACGTCGTTGATAATCGCATTCCATCGTCGTTGCCTGATGCCTTTACCGGTGAAGTAGAAGCTCGCTACGAAACGGCAGGTGAAGAAGAGTTTGCCCGTTTTGATCTCTCCGGTGCGCTGGGTGACAACATCGCCTTTTACTTAGACGGTTGGGATCGCTCAACAGAAGATTATGAGATCCCTGGCTTTGCTGAAGTAGAGCCTGAAGAAGGCGAAGAGTCGGGCACCTTAGAAGGTACCGCCATTGACGGAAATAGCCTAACTGCCGGTATTTCATTTATCGGTGACAACGGCTACTTCGGTGTGTCCATGCAAACATTGGACAACTACTATGGTGTGCCAGGACACAGCCACCATCATCACGAAGAAGAGCATGACGAAGATCATGATGACGACCATGAAGAAGGCGAGGAGCACAGCGACGAAGAAGAGTCTGTAAACCTTGACGTTGACATGGACAGATATCAATGGGCGGGCGAATGGTATACACCGTTTGAAGGTATTGAATCGGTTAAATTCTCGGGTGCCTTCACAGATTATACTCACACTGAATTCGAGGGCGATGAGACAGGCACTATTTTCAGAAATGAAACGACTGAAAATCGCCTTGATTTCACTCACGAAGTCATTGGTGGATGGCATGGCGTGCTTGGTTTCCATATGTCTCACACCGATTATGAGGCAGATGGTGAAGAAGCCTTTTCACCACCAAGTGAAACCGATACATTTGCGATGTATCTAGTTGAAGAAAAGCGTGTAGGTGACGTGGTATGGCAACTTGGAGCGCGTTTAGAGGCAACGGATTTATCTGCTGATCCAGTGACCATCGACCTTGAAATTGAGCATGAAGAACACGATGAAGATCATGACGAAGAGCACGATGATGAGCATGACGAAGATCACGATGACGACCATGATGAAGACCACGACGATGATCATGATGAGCACGGTGAAGAACACGTACCAGTAAGCTTTATCATCAATGATTTAGAGTTCAGTTCTTATTCATTGTCAGGTGGAGCAACCTGGGAGTATCAAGAAGGCTACTCAGCGTCATTCTCACTGTCACATTCGCAGCGTGCACCGAGTCACCAAGAGTTGTTCTCTGCAGGTGAGCACATCGCGACGCAAACATTTGAATTGGGCTTATTGTTTGATTTGGATGAAGATGGAGAAGTAGTTGCTGCTTCGCGTTCACCACAAGAAGAAGTAAGCACGAATCTTGACTTAACACTTCGCAAATACTCTGGTGATTGGGGTTACACGGTCTCTTTCTTCTACAATCAGGTAGATGACTATATTTATCAGGACAATACTGGCCTATACGTTGGTCATGGCGAGCACGAAGAAGACCATGATGAACATGAAGAAGAGCACGAGGACGAGCACGAAGAGCACGATGATCATGATGACCACGGCGATGAGCACAGTGACGAAGAGGAAACCCCAATTTTCATCTTCAGACAGTCTGATGCCGATCTATACGGTTTTGAAGCGCAAGCTCATTATCAGTTGAACGACAATTGGCGTGTGGATGTGTTCGGTGATTACATTCGCGCGGAGTTATCTGACGACAACTTGCCGCGTATTCCACCTATGCGTCTTGGCACTGAATTCAGTTTTGATTATCAGAACTGGTACGGTAACTTCGGCGTGACTTGGTATGATGATCAAACCAAGACCGCTGCTTACGAGACATCAACTGACGGCTATACCTTCGTAGATGCCAGCATCAACTATGTCTATCAAGCGAATGGTTTGGACTACACCTTCTTCTTTAACGGCAAAAACCTAACTGACGAAGAAGCGCGTGTACACAGTTCATTCATTAAAGACCAGGCACCATTGCCAGGTCGCAGCTTCACCTTAGGTGTAAGAGCACAGTTCTAACTGTGTAAGTTAAGTACGAAAAAGGGGCTAAGAGCCCCTTTTTTAATACCAGTAAAAATCAAAGGTTAAGGGATTGCAACGCGGGTTTTAGTTCCGGGTAGTGAAAGCGATATCCAGTTTTTTCCAGTTTTGCGGGAATTACGTTTTGGCCATGTGTTAGCAAGTCGGACATTTCCCCCAGTAACAGCTTGAGTGCTATTTTTGGAGTTATTAAAAACGCAGGTCGACCCAGAACCGAGGCGAGTGTTTTACTGAATTCTTTATTGGTTGCAGGGTTGGGTGCCGTGAAATTAAAAGCGCCACGTGCATCGGTATTATTCAGCAAATGCATGATACCCAAGACCATATCGTCAATATGGATCCAAGGCATGAAGTGCGACCCATCACCGATAGGACCGCCCATTCCCAATTTAAAGGGCAACAACATCTTGTCTAGAGCGCCGCCATTACCCGCTAGTACAATACCGGTTCGCAGAAGACACACTCTAGTTTTTTCGGATGCTTCATTGGCGAAATATTCCCATTTCGCGCATAGCTTGTGACTAAACTCGGGAAATACTGCATCAAAAGATTCATCGATAATTTGGTCTTTTTGTCTGCCGTAGTAACCAATCGCCGAACCACTGACAAAAACTTCAGGTGGTTGCTCTGACTTGTTGATTAGGTCGGCAATCTGTTTGGTAATCAACCAGCGACTATTTTCGATGACCTTTTTTTGCGTAGGTGACCAGCGTTTAGCGACGATGGGTTCACCGGCTAGATTTACAACGGCGTCGTAATCGTTCAAATTGCTCAGAGACGATAAATTTTGCAGCCAAGTAACCTTTTCAGCGGCGTGTTTACCTAGCTGTTTTTGCAGTAGTTTGTTGGCATTAATCTCATTACGCGTGAGCGAGGTAACATCCCATTTGTCGGCGAGTAGATGTTTTATTAGGGCTCTTCCGATAAGCCCTGAGCCGCCTGTGACCAGTATTTTCATATTCGACTCATGATTTTTGATAGGTCAAAGCTAATGACACTGAATCGGCATAACGCAGAGCGTGAGGTTTATCTACTTCTACTTCCGCGAATTCAACCCAGTCGTGTTCGCTGGCAATAGCCAAAACATCGGCGGTTAGCTTTTCGAGTAAATAAAACCGGTTGTTTTCCACCAATGCGATAATTTTTTTGGTAATAGTCCGGTAGTTTAATGCGTCGTCGACATTGTCTGAGTCAGATGCATTTTCCGCTGGGTATTTGATGGTGACGTTAACCACAACATCTTGGCGGTTTTTTACTTCATCATCTTTAAAACCAATATAGGTTCTTAGGCGCAAGTTTTTGATTCGTATCGTGGCCAAACTGGTCGGCGCCAACTCATTTTGCATTTCTAATCCTTGTTCGATTGTCTTTTGTCATCATGTTCTGCTAACTTGAGCGTCACATAGACTTGGAAGCATAAAGTAAATGGAAAAACGCATTCCCACAACAGTAAAAATACTCTTCGTATGCGCTTCACTGGTAATCATTTTGGCCGGGGTCAAGGCCGCAAGCGGCATCGTTGTCCCCTTCCTATTGTCGATTTTTATCGCAATGGCTTGCCACCCCATTATTAATTGGGCGACGCGATATAAAGTACCCAAAGGCATTTCCATACTACTGGTTATACTCTTCATTATTGTATTTGGATTCATGTTTGCTGGATTAGTTGGGCAATCAATGAATGAGTTTTCTCAAAAGATGCCAGAGTATAAGGTACAGTTAACGAAGGAATTCACCTGGTTACTCACTCAACTTCAGAACTTCAATATCGAGATCGACTCTGAGCAATTACTGTCATACCTTGACCCCGCAATGGCAATGAATGTGGCGACTAATTTGCTCTCGAGTTTAAGCGGCGTTCTAGGTAATTTTCTGCTTATCTTACTCACCGTTATCTTCATGTTGTTTGAAGCAGATACGGTGCCTAAGAAGGTTCACATTGCCCTTGATGATCCAACGATGCGCTTGGCACAAGTAGATAAAGTATTAGCTTCGGTGAAAAACTACTTAGTTATTAAGACGGTGGTGAGTTTATGGACAGGCCTGTTAGCCGGCTCAATGCTTTGGCTGCTGGGCGTAGACCATTTCGTGCTCTGGGGCGTGTTAGCGTTTTTGTTTAACTATGTGCCGAATATCGGTTCCGCTATTGCTGCGATCCCTGCGGTATTACTGGCGTTTATTCAGCTTGGCTCTGCTACAGCAGGTATTGTTGGGACAGGGTACATTGTTATTAATACGGTAATGGGCAATATTGTCGAGCCGCGTTACATGGGCAAAGGGTTAGGGTTGTCTACGTTAGTGGTATTTTTATCCTTGATTTTTTGGGGCTGGCTACTCGGTACTGTCGGCATGTTGTTGTCGGTTCCGCTAACTATGATTGTAAAAATAATTTTAGAATCAAATACGGACACTCGCTGGATAGCCATGTTACTTGCCGGCGGGGATATAAATGCTGACGAGTTGCCAACCCGCCAAGAAGCCGAACAATTAGCTGCACCTAAGCAAAAATAAGTAACCCACATATTTTAATTTTGAGGAATGGTCTCCATGAGATTCGTTAGTATCATTTCTAAGTTTGCGGTAGTGGCTCTACTGACAATTGTTTCGCTACAGGCTTTTGCAGGGTGTGAAAAGCTAGAGTCACTCAAATTAGACAATAGTTGGTTAGCCAGTTCTGACATTGAGAAGCGCATGCAGCAACTCGATATTCCGGGTATGTCGATTGCGGTAATTGATAACTTTGTAGTGGAATGTATCAAGCACTATGGCGTTAAAGTATATGGAAGCTCAGAACCGGTTGACGATAATACTTTGTTTCAACTGGCGTCTATTTCAAAGCCCGTTTCAGGCCTAATTACCATACGCTTAGTTGAGCAGGGGAAGTTGTCACTTGAAGACACGGTGAATAGCAAGATAAAAGGCTGGGCTGTCCGTGATACGACAGGTGCTAATAGAGACGATATTCAAGTTCAGCACCTTTTAACGCACACTGCTGGTCTTACCGTTCATGGATTCCCAGGATATACTGCCGGTGACAAGATCCCGAGCGTGGTTGAGATTCTCAACGGGGCTTCACCTGCAAATACGGCGCGTGTAGAAGTGGCGCATCCAGTGACGACACTTCCCAAATATTCAGGTGGAGGTACAACGGTGCTGCAACTTTTACTACAACAGGTGACTGGTAAATCGTTTGAGGCATTGGCTGATGAACTCGTCATCAAACCTCTTGGGCTCAAAAACAGTAGCTTTTCACAGCCTATTTCGCCATCAAAAGCGAAATTTGCCGCGCACGGTTTTAGTGATTTGCTAAAAGTCTCTAAAGAGCCTTACCACATATATCCCGAGCAAGCGGCAGCGGGACTCTGGTCTAGCGCAAAGGAGTTTGCACAAGTGATCATCGAGATGCAAAAGGCGTTAAAGGATGATTCTAGTAGCTTCATTAGTCAAATGATTGCCAAAAGAATGTTACAGCGGGTGGGTAAAACAGACTTTGCTCTGGGCTTTATGTTTGATGGCCTCTATTTTGTTCATGGAGGTTGGAATGAAGGTTATTCCTCACGTTTTATTGCTCACCATAAAAATGGCTATGCCATGGTTATTCTAACTAATGCAAACAACCCCGACATTATCAAAGAGATACTTATGAGCTATGGTGCTAGCAATGGCTGGGAAGACTTTTGAATACAGCTCATTTCGTTGGAACCCCTGTCAGATATGGTCTTGCTAAAACCTTTAGAGCATATACACTAGAACTTGTCAGGCTCTAGCCACTTACACTACGAAAATCGCTCGCGACTCACGAAGGGTTTTCATCCCGTTGACAATAGAGATAACCGCAATTGTTACGTAATTTGTCATTTGGTTGAAAATGAGTCTGTGAACGAATACCGTCCACACTAATATTATTAAAAATGGATAAACACACATGCGAATTAAACTTCTAAGTTCTTTGATTGCGCTTGCTCTAATGGGATGCGGCGACAAACAGTCTGCTGCTGATCAGGCCAGTCAAACAAGCGCGCCGACTGAACAAGCCTCTGCTAAACCTGCAACCCAAGCCGAAGTTGAAGCGGAAACCGCCCGACTTAACGAATGGTTTGAAGTGAAGTATGAAGAGGGCATTATGCGTAGCCCAATACAGCTAGCATTCCTTGGACGCTCTGAACGTCAAGGCGAAATTGACCAGATGTCGGAAGCAGCACTTGAAGATAATCTCGCTTTTACCCGTAAAAACTTAGAAGAGCTAAAGTCTTCTTTTGATTACAACAAGCTTAGTCATGACGCGAAAATTTCTTATGATCTATGGGTTTATCAAGCTGAAGCCGAATTAGCGAGTGATGCGTTTAGATACAATGGTTATGTGTTTGAGCAAATGAACGCAGTGCACACATTCTTCCCAACGCTGATGATTTCTTTTCACCACGTTGCCAGTAAAGAAGACATGGATAACTTTAACAATCGCCTAAAAGAGATTGGACGTGCACTGGATCAATTGGTCGAAGGCTCTAAAACGAATGCAGCTAAGGGTGTAAGACCGCCATATTTTGCATTTGAAGAAGTGATTAAAGCATCGCAAGCCATCATTACTGGTGCGCCGTTCGATGATGGTGACGACAGCTCTATTTGGTCTGCGGCCAAATCAAAAATTGCGGCACTAGTTGAGAATGAAACCATAGATCAAGCAACAGATGACGCGCTTCAAGCCGAAGCCAAGACAAATCTATTGGAGCACTTCAAACCCGCTTACGAGCGTTTGATTGCGTGGCAAAAAGAAGACCAGCCGAATGCGAGCCCCGAAGCGAAAGGCGTTAGCGAATTACCAAACGGTGTCGCTTTCTATAATGAGCGTCTTGCCAATCAGACGACAACTGCCTTAACAGCAGACGAAATACATGAGATCGGCCTCAAAGAAGTGGCACGTTTGCGCAAAGAGATGCTGGCAGCAAAAGATGCGTTTGGTTTTGAAGGTGATTTAGGCGAGTATTTTGTGTTTCTACGTGACACAAAAGATGACGAAAGACTTTACTACCCAAATACCGATGAGGGCAGACAAGGCTATATCGATGATGCAACCGCAGCCATTGAAAATATCAAATCTATGTTACCAGATTACTTCGGTATCTTGCCTAAAGCAGATATGGTTGTTAAACGGGTAGAGCCTTTCCGTGAACAAGATGGTGCAGCTCAGCACTATTACCCATCTACGCCGGATGGTTCTCGCCCTGGTATTTACTATGCACATTTATCTGATATGACTGCAATGCCAAAACGCGAACTGGAGGTAATTGCCTATCATGAAGGTTTGCCGGGTCACCATATGCAAATCGCAATTGCGCAAGAGTTGGAAGGCGTTCCTACATTCCGCACACAAGCGGGCTTTACAGCTTACATCGAAGGTTGGGCGCTATACACGGAATGGCTCGCCAAGCAAATGCCTGGAACTTATCAAGATCCACTTACTGAGTTCGGTCGTTTGGGTTCTGAAATGTGGCGTGCGATTCGCTTAGTATTAGACACTGGTTTACACGCAAAAGGTTGGACAGAGCAACAAGCCGTTGATTATTTCAAAGAGAATTCAGCGATTACTGAAGAGCAGGCGCGTTCTGAAGTTCGTCGTTACTTGGTACTACCTGGACAAGCAACCAGCTACAAAATTGGTATGTTGAAAATCCAAGAGTTGCTAGCAAAAGCACAAGCGGAACTAGGTGATAAGTTTGATTATCGCGACTTCCATGACGTTGTACTTGGCGGTGGCGCGGTACCATTGTCTGTATTGGAAAGCATGGTTAACACTTGGATTGAAGAGAGCAAATAACTAGAAGTTATACATTCACTAATGTTAAAAGGCGCCATCGGCGCCTTTTTTATTGTGTCAATTCACGTTCCCGCAAGATGTCGAGAACTTTGGAGTAGATGATATTGTTAAGTATCACAGTGTCAGAGCCATTAGTATTGACGAATTGCACGACTACCGCGTCGATATCAGCGTGGTATCTGGCAATACTCAAATAACCTAACACCCATCCCGTATGACCATACTCATAGAGTGAACGATACACTTCGGCTTCTTGTTTCGTGAAGAGGCTGCCATCATTTAACGCTCTTACAAAGTTCCCCACATCTTGTGCAGTCGCGACATAGCCCTGGTCGAGTGTTTTTAAATCCTCTTGATAGCCAACGTAATACCCACTCATTAGTAAATCCATATCTACGTCGTTAACTGAAAAAAAGGTATTTGATAGGCCTAAGGGGTGTAATATTTTCTCTTTGATATATTGGCCGTGGTCATAACCGAGTTGTTTAGCCATTATCCTGCTCAACAATAAATAATTGGTATTGGAATAGCTGTAATCGCTGCCAGGCGCAAACACTGCCGGTTTATCTAACGCCAGTACCAGTGGCTCTTTAATAGACTTAGACCAATCAAATCCCGCTTGGTCAGTAAAGTTGGGGATACCGCTTTGGTGTTGCACCATCATACGCAATGTTATTTGCTCAGCATTTTCGATGCGTCCGATGAGTTCTGGCAGATAATCCGCAAGGGTCTTGTCTAAAGAGAGGCGTCCTTCCACATGCATCTTAGTTACCGCAGCTGCGTCATATAACTTCGCGATACTGGCGATTTTGAAAAATGCATCGGCACGTGCAGGGATTTGTTCTTGTCGATTGTGCCAACCACTGGCGTAAAATTCGGCCGGTTTTCCTTTTTTGTCTATATAAACAATTACCCCGGCAATATCTTGCTTTGCTGCTTCTTCAACTAACGCTTGAACACTTTTCGGCGTGGGGGTTAGATAATACAAAGCAAACTTCCATGGCGCGAACAAATAAATGCTACCAATGGTGACCACTGCAGCAGCCATACGCATAATGAGAAGCTTTTGTTTTTTGTCCAAAATAGTGCCTTTGTGATAAATCCTTTTGCTTGCTACACATTATAGCGCGTCATTATCGTCTAAGGGCAATGAACTCGCTCAAGCTAGCTAGACATCTTTGAACACTATGATGACGTTAACCCCCGTTTGCTCAGTATTGTTTTGAATGGAGATGCTGCCGTTGTGAAACTCCGCAATGATTCTAGCGATAAATAAACCCAGTCCTAGATGCGGTACGTCAGATTGTTGGTTTTCTCTGACCGATATCATTGAATCAAACAGCTGAGATTGCAGGGCTTCGGGCAATAACTCGCCGGTGTTAGAAATGGTGAGCTGAGTTGTGCTTTGCTTGCGCGCAAGATGGAAGCTGATATCAGAGTTATCAACACTGAACTCCACGGCATTGGAGGTGATTTTATCTAGCATTTGCACGAAAAGGTCAGGAGAACCGGACATGAGTAATGTTTCTAGCTCGATACTGTGCGTAAAGTTTCGATTGGCATAGGCGAGTTTGTAGCCATGACAGACGCCTTGAATAAGCTCTACCAAGTCAAACGATTCCGGCTCTGCAGTTCTCAGAGCATGTTCTAGACGACTTGCCTCACTCATATTACTCAATATCAAACTCAGGCGTTTAATACCTTCTTGTGCTCTATTTATATAAGGATTGTCAGCGTGTTCAGGGCTGTCTAACACTAAATTTTCCATGGACGACTTCACCACCGCAACTGGCGTTCTTAGTTCGTGAGATAAGCGAGAGGCCATATTTTCTAAATAGCTGTGATATTGCTGAAGTTTTTCCAACACGTTGTGAAAGGAGCGAGATAAGTAACCAATTTCATCTTGGGTACGTGAAGCTGGGACATTGCTGACAATTTTACCGTGTTGGTCAATAGCCGCTTCGGTTTGGTTGCGAAGTTTGCGTATTCGAAAAGATATGCGCGAAGCAAACAGAAATAAAGCTAAGGTTCCCAAACCCATAACTGCCAGTATAACGTTAAATAGTTTCTCCAACGCTTTATTGCGCAGGGTTCGAATACCGTGTGTGGTCTGCTCAACGACAACCGCGCCCATAACAACATCGTCGAGCCAAATAGGGTGAGCGGCAGATAACACCACGGCTTTGTTGTCTGGTGTCAGTCGCCACAAGGTATCTGGTGTGCCTGATAATGCTGACTCTATATCCGAACCTTTCAAAGCAAACGCATCAACCAGTTCATCAACGAATTCGGCAGGCGGTTTGGTGAGTATCTGGTAATAAAGGGGCAACAATAGTTGGGTTTCTATTTTTTGCCACCAGGTTAAATTGTCTCCGTAGCTAAGTGAGTCACTATTTATTCCGGTCGACGCTAGAATGCTCCCTGAACGTGCCATAACGCGTTTGTGTTTATCCAATACCCAAACACGTGCATCTGAATGTTCTAACCCTTTCACAATGCGCTCTATTTCAGGCGAAGGAACTAGAACCGTACCTAGTGAATCGACTTCCTCAGGGTTAGCGGTTCCAATACGAAGGTTGATTTGCCTAGTTTGCAAATCGTCAACATCGGCAATTTCAAAAGCAATTTTGTCGGATACCATAGCCAATGGCATTCGCAATTCTATATTGTAGCCTTTGTCAGTCACTTCCCAGTGGCCTTGTATTCTGGATTCAATACCTAACGGGCGATAAGATTCCGGAATAGCATTTAGCTCATATGCATTGACCCAACCTGATTCTTGGGTGGCAACAATGTAGCGATGAAAGTGATCGTCTCGGTCGGTTAAGGCTATGTGTAAATAGTCGTTTCTATCTACCCGTAAGCTGTTGTTGGAGCGCAACACGGTTTGGTTGTCAGTGACTTCAAAAAACGCATACAGATAAATGCCATATATTCCTACCATGTGCCTAAAAGAAATATCGGACTCTTGATACCACGGCGCGTCTTGCAACAGATAGTCAGCTTTGTAGTCTACTGCAAGGTGTTGGTAGTCATCCCAGTCTCGTAGTCTTCCGTCTAACTGAATCGCATCGTAAATTTTGTGTGCATATAAATCGGTTCCCGGTTTTACGTTTTGTAGGTAGCTGGCTTGTTTGTCGAAGAGTGTTGGACGTTCGTGTAACGCGGTTGCCACAGCTCGTGCTGTGCCCATTAAGGTCTGCTCTTGTCCCAAGCGTAAATAGTTCTCCATTTCCCATACATATTGATAGCCAAGCCATGGGATAGTGAATAAAAACGAGGAGAGAAGAAGTAATTTAAGGCGAATACCGAAGCGAAATTGCAACACAGGTTTTTCTCGTTATTGTCCGTTTTCCGGTTTCCAGCGATAACCCATGCCATAAACCGTCTCTATGTGGTCAAAGTCGGGATCGAGGCGGGAAAATTTCTTGCGGATACGTTTTACATGAGAGGTAATGGTAGTGTCATCCACTACCATTCTTGATTCATCCATTAACTGTTGTCGACTTTTGACATGACCTGCGTGTTTGGCAATGGCGTACAGCATCCAAAATTCGGTAACGGTAAGCTCGACAAGCTCTTGTCGCCAGGAAACGGTCATGCGATTGCTGTCCATGCTAAGGTGTCCAGTCTCTACAACATCTTCCTTTGAAACTGGCGTCTCCAGAAGCGCTGTCCGTCGAAATAGGGCGGCAATACGCGCGAGCAAATGTGGCAGACTAATATCTTTTGTGAGGTAGTCGTCTGCCCCCATGCGCAAGCCACAGATAGTGTCATAATCATTGTCACGAGCGGTAAAAAATATGATGGGCAAGGAGCTGGACATGCTTCGTAGCTGCTGACACAGGGCAAAGCCACCGTCTATTTCATCTTTTAAGCCGATATCAATAATAGCAAGGTCGGGTAGGCGTTTGTCGAACCCCGTTTGAGCTGATTGTTTATCGTCAAAGGTAATCACTTCATAACCTTGTTTTTGTAAGGCTGCAGAGTAGTTTTCTCTAATAGAAGGGTCGTCTTCAACTAATGCAATACGTTTCAACATGATCCTCGAATATTGATACTTGTATCTGGTTAGTACACAAGCTTAATGAAAAATTCAGCACTAACCAGCTTTTAATGTCACGATTGCTAAATTTCCATTTTGTTGCCACATTTGCTCGCCACATTGCCACTTTTTCTCCCGTAATACGCCATTTGTTGCTGTTTTAATGAAGTTGTGTTCAAAACAATCAAACAGGAATAAACATGAAAAAAGTATTAGCAATCTCCGTACTAGCAGCTTCGATTTCGCTCACTCTACCTAATGCGGCAACAGCAGCAAGCAATGAAGACGCAATCAAAAATGAAATGATTGGTTTTGGTTCTGGTGCGCTTGCCGGTGCGGTGATTGCTGGGCCAGTAGGCGGTGTTGTTGGCGGCATTTTGGGACTTCTAACTGGCAACAATGTCAATCAAGCATCAGAAAAGAAAGACCTACTAGCGAGTATTCAAACCCAAGAAATAGCATTGCAAACGCTGGAACAGGAGTATGCCAAACTGCAGCGAGATTATGAACAAAACTTGCTGGCTTATAACGCACAAACAGCCCCAGTCAAAGTAAGCAGTGATACTAGCTCCTTAGATGTATTGCCGTTTGAGGCCAGTCTGCAGTTTAAGACAGCCTCGTCGCAACTAGAACAGCACTATCTAGCCAATTTAAACAAGGTTGCCGAGAAACTTAAACTTAACCCTCAATTGCAAGTACAGCTTTTTGGCTATGCCGACCGAAGAGGTGACGAGCAATATAATTTGACCCTCTCAGAGCAGCGTGCACAACAGGTTAGGCAATACCTACTTAGTCGTGGAGTGGATGCCTCTCAAATTGATACCTGGGGTTATGGCGAGGCACAGCCGGTCAATGTTGCGCAAAACCAAGAATCAGACTTTTTCGATCGCCGAGTCGTTTTAAGAATGGCAACGCAGGACGGTACCATGACCGCAAAAAATGAGGCTCCCAATAAAGCGACAAAAAACTAAGACCTTAAAAAAGAGATAGCATCATGCGAGCAATAATTTTAACCCTATGGTGGCCAGGGACGGTAACCGCCAAACAGGTCTTGGGCAATAGCTTCTTTTGTGTAATTGCGACGATAGCACTTTGGTTATTTGCATTGTCAAAAGCTACTGCACAAGAGAAACAAGAAACATTGGAGCAAGAGTGGTCTTTTGCTAATGGTTTGTTTATTTACAAAAGCAAAAGAACAACCACACCACTATCTAACGCCAGTGTTGAGGTATCTGGGGAAGCCACTCCCAGATTAATTGATGGTATGGAAGAGAACAGCGTTGGGTATAACCACCAACAAAGTGAGTGGCTTATTCCATCGATGAATACCGATGTTGATATGGACATTGATGGAATTGTGGCAAGAGTTGTCGTGCGCCAAACTTTTACCAATCCAACCCAAGATTGGGTACATGCTCGCTATCAATTTCCACTGCCGCAGGATGCCGCGGTGGATCACCTTCTCATGCGTGTTGGTCATCGAGAGATTGTCGGCGAAATTAAACAAAAGCAAGAAGCACAAAAGCTGTTTGATATGGCTCGTGAACGTGGCCAAAAAGCAAGTTTAGTCACGCAGCAGCGGCCAAATATATTCACAAGTCAGGTAGCAAATATTGCGCCTGGAGAAGAACTTCAAGTCGAAATCGGTTATCAACAGCTCGTGCGCTATCAAAACGATGAATTTCGATTGCGTTTTCCAACGGTTTATACCCCGAGGTTTACATTACCCGAGTCCCTGCTGCGGCAGGCGATGGACAAGCAGTATCCGTCTGTCCCTGCCGCTTTTTCGAATTTCCATGAACCCTTGGATACAGCTGTCGATGAAAATGTCGCGAGCAAACTGAATCTTAGTATCACCTTAAGAGCCGGGACTGAACTGAGTGCAATTAGTAGTGCTAGCTATGATATTGAGCATTACCAAATAGATGAGACGACCTATCAAGTCAATACGCCTTATCCACAAGTTGGAGACGAAGATTTCGAACTTGTCTGGCGCCCTCAACAAGGACATGAGCCCAAAGTGTTGCACTACAGACAGGCGACTTCGGATGGGGAGTATGGATTGTTTTTGTTGTTGCCTTCCACAGATGAAAGTGTCATTGACGAAATTGAACGCAGTATCACTTTTGTGGTGGATACGTCAGGCTCGATGGCAGGTGAATCGATGCAACAGGCTAAAGCTGCACTGCGACTAGCGATTAATAGCCTTTCAGATTCGACGCGTTTCAATATTGTCCAGTTTAATACTTATGCCGACTCATTGTGGCAAAGCCCCAGATATGCGAGCCCCGAAACCAGGCAAGAGGCACTTGCTTACTTGGCGGGATTGAATGCGGATGGCTCGACCAACATGATTGAAGCGATTGAATTGGCGCTTGCGGAACCCGTTGAGCACGAGCTACTCAATCAAATGGTATTTATTACCGACGGAGCAGTCGATTATGAGCAACAATTGTTAGCCTTGGTTGCAGCAAAACTCAACCAAACACGCTTGTTTACAGTGGGTATTGGCTCTGCCCCGAATAGTTACTTTATGCAGGCAGCAGCTGCGCAGGGCAAGGGGACATTTACCCACATAAGTGACATTGTGCAGGTTGAGGAGCGCATCAATGAATTGTTTGGCAAGTTATCCAGTCCAAACCTCATCGACGTTGCCATAGATTACGGCATGGAAGTGGAACAGTACCCCCAAGTGATCCCTGATTTATACAAAGGAGAGCCGGTTGTGGTGAGTTATCTTAGTCCGGCTCCTTTGTCAGAAGCCACGGTGTCCGGTAAATTTGCAGAACAACGTTGGCTGCAATCACTAGACCTGCCTTATTTTTCTGACTCTGAAGGTATTGCCAAATACTGGGCACAAAAGAAGATCGATTGGTACAAACAGTTGCAACGGAAATCTAATTTAACCGATTTACAACGAGCAATTGCAAAGTCTGAAATCACTGAGATTGCGCTTAAACACAATCTCGTTAGCGATTACACGAGTTTGGTGGCTATTGAACGAACGATTGAACGCCCAGCCATGGCGAGCCAGTCTTTTCACCGTATGTCTGCCCAATCTCAAGCTGTCATGCCACAAACCGCGACATCCGCTATGTTTTCGATGTTGCTTGGGATTGGGGTGTGGCTTGTTGGGCTCTTCTTTGCTTTGTGCTCCGGCGTTCTAAAGCAACTTTTAGTGCGCGAGGTGAAACATGTTTAGTGATGTTTCATACAAGCCTTATGAAAATAATAACCGCTGGAAACATGCATTTATCGCGATTTTGGTGATTATCGGCGCGGTAATGTTTGGCAAAGGGGTTTATATACATGCAAAAGCGAATTTAGCACAGCTACTGATTGCTAAAGCCTGGGAAAGTCAACTTAAGCATGGACAGCGCACTCGCCCTCGGTATTGGGCAGATACTTGGCCTATTGCAGTGATGACATTTCCAGCGCATCAACAAAAGTTGTATGTGTTGGCGGGAGCAACAGATGCTGTAATTGCGTTTGGCCCGGGACACATGAGCCATACCGCATTCCCTGGCCAAATGGGTAATAGCGTCCTAATAGGCCATCGAGATACTCATTTTAACTTCCTGCAATATGTTGAAAAAGGTGACTTGATTGAAATAGATGCCATGCATGGCAGTAAACTTTACAAAGTAGAAAACATGCGCATTGCACATGAGTCACAAATAGAATTAATGGACAATAGTTGGCGCAACGAACTGACTCTGGTGACCTGTTATCCGTTTGATGGCGTAAGTACAGATACAGAATATCGTTATGTGGTGACCGCGACTAAAATTGAAACCTAGTCAGCGGGAATTCAATGATTATCACCTGTTTAAAGGCACTCTTTCATAAAAGTTTAACAATTTAATTGTTAATTATTTTTACCTGTTCTACATTCATAATTCGACAAAACGGCAGGTTTTTATGGAATTTATGCAAAGTTTTGCAACTAGTTTACCACTAACGTTAGCGTGGTATTTGGGGCTAATCGTAGTCATGGTGCTTGTATTTCAAGCACCCGCCGCGGAAAGAGCGCTTAAACTGCCACGCAACGTGTGAACTAGCCGTTTGAGTCTTAATAGGCATAGTAGGAGCACAAGAAAGCGCTGCTACTAGGTTCAGAATTCTCTGGCAATAGGTCTGTTCCAAGCTTCCAATAAATCGGGGAAGCAGCTCGGATTAGACAGAATAAGCTGAAGCTTTGCAACGAGCGCTTCTTTGGTCATAGAAAAACTCTGCAGCGCGCCACTTTGTTGTAGCATAAAGCCGCCTTCATAGGACTGCATCGCCATTTCACCCATCGCACATTGCGAACAACAAATCACAATAACGCCTGCTTGCATGAGTGCTTTTACCCTGTCCTGAAAGTCAGGTACAGTTGGCACATTACCAATCCCATAAGACATGATCACCAATACCTTGGGTTTGGACTTTAAGTACTTTTCAATACCTTGATAGTCCATACCTGGGTAAATAAACAAAAACTCAATGCTTTGTGCTTCTAACTCGCGTAAACGAAATGGAAAGGTGACATCGATAGGTTTGTAATTAGGGTTTAATTTAATTTGTACACCGACATCGACAATAGACTCTGCATTGAGAGATTTAAACGCATCAAAGCCATCGGTACTGTATTTAGTGACGCGATTGCCACGCATAAGCTTATCGTTAAAGAACAAACAGACCTCATTGATATCGAAATGAGAAATAATGTAAAGCGCGTTAAATACGTTGTTTTTACCGTCCGAACGAAATTGTGCAAAGGGCAATTGTGAGCCTGTCACAATAACAGGCTTGTCTAGATTTATCAGCATGAACGACAACGCCGATGAAGTAAATGCCATAGTATCTGTACCGTGCAAGACGACAAAGCCATCATAGTTATCACGTTGCTGATTAATGTCTTGAGCAAGTTTATTGATTTTCGCAATGTCCATATCGGCCGAGTCAATGAGAGGATCGTACTCGACTACCGTCACATCTGGCATGCCTTCGTTTGACAGTTCGTATTTCAACAGCTCGTTCAACTTATCGGTAAGGTAACCTTTCTCGGGAACCAGTCCTTTCGCAGAAGGCTTCATACCAATGGTACCGCCGGTATAAATGACTAGAATTTTTTTCTTGCGTTGGGTCGGCGTCATAGCGGGTCTCATTTTTTCTGTGGGTCAACTAGGAGCGCAGATACTAAAGCAAATAAGTACTTTTAACCAGTTGTCTCGGCGTGGGGAATGGGAAAGGTTACTATTATTTTTGCGCCACCCAAACCGGCATCTTGAATATCCAGTTGGCCTTGATATGCGGAAATTAAATCCGAGACGACGGACATGCCAATGCCTTGACCAGACTCATAACTATCCAGACGTTTGCCGCGCTCAAGCAACACTTGTCTTTTGTCATGCGGTATTCCTTTGCCATCGTCTTCAACCCAAATGCTAACTGACGTATCGGATTGCATTGTAGTGATAAGAACACTGGACTTTGCCGCTTTACACGCGTTGTCCATGAGGTTGCCCAACAACTCCATTAAGTCGGTGCTATCGCCATAAAAACTGGCATCGTCTTGCAGCTCATACTCAATGGTTAACTCTTTTCCGGCATAGACTTTTTCCATAGCGAGTGTAAGTTTTTCTACGATGGGTGCAACAGGTTCTTTTTGATTCCAACCGCTACCTGTACCTGCTACTGCGCGTTTCAATTGTCTTTGAATGATATTATCTATTTGAGCTACTGGTTCTTTGCCTTCGGCCGGAAGTTCGGGCATCCCGGCCAACACTGCAAGCGGTGTTTTAAGGCTGTGGGCTAGGTCACCCAAGCTATTTTTATAGCGCTCACGCTGATTTGCTTCTGTGGTCAATAAGTGGTTCAAGTTAACTTTTAACGTTTCCAACTCTGTGGGGTATTGCTGCGTTATACTCTGTTTATTGCCTTCTTCGATACCTCTGATTTCCGCAATCAAACGCTTAATTGGACTCAGTGCCGTGTTCAAACTAAACAATAAAAGTAAAAACAATAACGCTGAGATGATACCCAACCACCTTAAAAGTGTTTTTTCAAAGCGAGTGACTTCTGCGTTAAATCCAGATTTCTCTTGAAATATATGGAAGGCTACTGGTGTAAAACCTATGGTAGTTTCGTACTCTGCCGTGTAGGTATATTGGAAATACTCTGCTTTCTGCACTTTCACTGTTGCAAATTTGCTTCCCCCTGGGACTGGAAATTCGTCAATCTCCGGAACCTGCCAATTTATTGCCGACATAGACTTCCAAACCAATAAATCTGGATTGTGAATGACTCCATACAACCCCGACTCTGGAAGATTAAGGTCGCCATTAATCATCATTTCTGGCATTAGATATTCTTGATCGACGACGTCAAATTCAGAGATTAAGGTCAGCAACTGCAATTGCATACGACCTTCTTGCGCGCTGGTTAAACTGGCGACGAAGGCTTGTTTGAGTGCATAAGACATAAGAGGGACAAAAAACAACAGCGCTAGGAGCGCTGCTGAGAAAATACGAATTTTAAGAGAAGCTCGTCTCACAGTTTGCGATTCATCCTGTAACCCCGTCCACGTAAGGTTTCGATAGGTTTGTAACTGTTTTCGGGGTCTAGCTTTTTGCGTAATCGACCGACGAATACTTCGATAACGTTACTGTCCAAATCAAAGTCCTGATCGTAAATATGCTCAGTAAGCTCGGTTTTAGATACGATCTTTTTGGGATTCATCATAAGGTATTCAATTACCTTATATTCATACGCGGTAAGATCAAGAATCTCTTCGTTAACTGCCACTTCCTGGGTCACCGTATCTAGCGTGATAGGACCGAGACTAATTTTGGGGCTAGATTGTCCTGAAGCTCTACGAATCAGCGCGTTCACTCTTGCCAGCAATTCCTCTTCTTGAAACGGCTTGGTCAAGTAATCATCTGCCCCGGCGTCGAGTCCTTCTACCTTTTCCTGCCACCGGTCTCTCGCAGTCAGCAGTAAAATAGGGCAGGTAAGCTTTTGTTGGCGTACTTTACGAATCAGTTCAAAGCCATCGAGCACGGGTAAACCAACATCAACAATGGCGGCGTCGTAAGGGTATTCTTCGAACAAAAACAGTGCCTTTTTGCCGTCATCAGCTAAATCGACGCTGTAACCATTTCGCTGCATAAGCTGGTCTAGTTGAGTTAATAATCTAGCGTCGTCTTCAACAATTAAAATTCTCATAGTTTCCCTTTAACTCTTTTTCTTGTTTTCTCGTTTCACTTCTATTGAAACAACGCGCCCTGATTCCTGTAAAAGCTTCACGCGGTATTTGTTTTTGTACTCGTCGACTTTCAATACCCGTCCAGAGACTTTTTGCATAGCTATCGCAGCCGCCTCTGATTTATTCGCCGCGTATTCACTTGCCATTGCTGAACCAATGAACAAAGTAACCAATAAAAAAACTAACTTAACCAATCGCATTCAATACTTCCGAAGCTTCCTTGGACAGGGAGCGTAACCTTTTTTTCTGCCTAGTGTAAACTGTTTTAATAGTCATAATCTGCAGGTGTAACATTGACCTGTAACCTAATTCGCTTGCCTGGATGATGTTTGGTAAATGTGTAATAGCGATCGCCTTTATAACGATAAGTCACATTATAACCCTTTAGTTTTTTTACCCTAGGCCCATATTCATAAGTGACACTGCAATGCTCACCCGCATAGTAGTGGTCGCTGTGATGATTTCGATAGCCGTGCTTGCGGTAACCGTGATGTCTATGGCTATTACCGTGATAGTCGTGTCTTCTGTAGCCATGGCCTTTATGAGAGTGGTTTTTACCTACGTCATGGCCGATGGAGCCGCCCAATATCGCGCCTGCAGCAAGCCCTATTTTTTTATTGGTTTTGTTGTGGCCAATTGCATGGCCAATAGCGCCACCAACAATAGCGCCCACTATAGTTGGCGTTGCACTGTGATGATAAGTGCTGTAGTGCCGACGGTACTTACGGTGTTTTTGTGGATAACAATGGGTGACTGGTGTTGAGTGTTCAACATAGTGATAAACAGGCTCAGCGCTGACAACTCGACCATATTCGTAATATTCGTGATGTTCGTGATCTGCAAGCGCTGGCAGACTAAACATCAGTGACAAAATTGAGAGATTCTTGATTAACTTGTTCATAACAGTTCTCCTCATTCTTTATCTTAAGGGTAAGCTGAAGACACTGAATTTTGCCTGAATTTAGACTTTACCAAGGTTAAGGTAACAGCAACCGGAAATACCTGTTTTAGTGTCGGCATATAAGTGATTAAAGGGAATTTCGTGCGAAATAGGAAGTATACTGAAAAGGGTAAGGGAGGGGCACAAAGCCCCTTACTCACTTACTCCACATTGCGATGACTGAGGGGTAAGATGTGACTCTTTCCATATAGTCCCATTCTTGGCCATCGACGTGGACGCAACTATCCATTATGTTGCAAAACTCTCTCTCATCTCATCCGTAAGTAGGTAACCGCCGCGAGGGTTACATTTCCATATACAATTGCTGGCTCTCACCCCAACAATCGCAATTCTTAAACCAAAGGATTCTCGCAATGCGCATACACGGTGAACTTCTTGTTCGATGTGTATATGTGCACAGACAGAGGAATTTCCTTTAGACTTTGCCACATTTGCACCTTATCTTTTTTCGGGCATATGGCCATTTTTAGGTAGTTCTTCTGCTCTCTCTCAGCCATTTCCAACTTAGTTGGAATTTGGATATAGGCATTGACCGTACCATTCATTGCTTGCGCGCCTTGATAATACCAATCACCACCTAGAAAGGATTTGCGAAAGGCAAGGTTCACTTGCTTAATTGTTGCTTCGGACACATCTGCATTTTTGTCAAAGGCGAAGCGCGTTGCCGCGTTACTTTTGATGCAGCCAGTCATTAGAGTTGTTGAAAATAAAACTACAATCAGGCTAATAAGTTTTAGCTGTTTTGCTATATTTTTATTTTGGAATCTCATAATACTACTCTGTCCCATCTTGACTTGATTTGGGTATCGGCGAAACAGAAAAAAGCTAAAGGGTTTTTTACTAGAACAATGGGTTATGAGATTGCAAAAAATTGCACTAAAAAAGTCTTAAAGTAATTGAGTAAATTGACGGTTGTTTAAGTCATAGTAAATGTGCATAGTTTTAGTGCATCAAATAATCCAATACATCTAAATGATGCGCACAATGAGCAAAAAAGGGCGTAGTGTTGTTTAAGTTCTTCAGTTTTTTAATTATGGCTGGCGTTAAATTATTGTCTCATGTTTTCTATCGCGGCCGAGCCGAATGGCTAAGTCGTGAACAAGAAGAGAGCATGAAAGATGTCAAGTTGATGGTGCTACTGAATCACACAAGTTTATTTGAACCATTATTTATCAAGTTCGCTACATGGCAGTACGTTTGGAATATGGCGCAGCACTTAGTGGTGCCGGGCGCTGATATAACAATGAGACGGCCATTTGCTGGACGTGTATTAAAAGCTCTGATGCCCGGATGTATTCCAATCACGCGCAAAAATGATCACTCCTGGTTGTACTTCCTAAGCCATGTACGCAACGACAAAATCACTGCGATTTTACCCGAGGGGCGGATGAAGCGTCGAAATGGATTGGACAAACACGGTAAGCCCATGTCTGTGAGAGGTGGCGTTGCTGATGTATTAGAATGTTTGGATGAAGGTAAGATCCTCTTTGTTTATTCTGGAGGTTTACACCATATTCAAGCTCCCGGTGATAAATGGCCAAATCTGTTCAAAACGTTACGAGCTAACATGGAACTGCAAAACATCTCTGACTACAAAGCGCAAATGAAAGCGAAAATTGATTCTGGGAAAGAGGCTCATGTCGAGTTTAAAAAACGCGTAATGGAGGACATGAACCGCAGATTAAAAGAGTGCGTACCCACGCCCGCTTAGTAGTCACCCCCAGCTAGGGCAGCACTTTCTTGTAGGGTTTCACTACAGAACTGGCGTAAACCCCTGCGGCAAGATACGGGTCTGCATCGGCCCAATTTTGAGCATCCTCAAGAGTGGCAAATTCTGCGACAACCATTGAACCAGTGAACCCGGCATCCCCTGGCTCTTCTGAGTCGATCGCAGGACAAGGGCCTGCAACCAACAAGCGACCTTCTGCTTTTAGTTGTTCAAGCCTGGCTATGTGCGCGGGTCTTGCTTGCTTGCGCAATGGCAAACTATTAGGGACATCTTCAGAGTAAATTAAATAGTACATTTTGATCTTCCTTTGTTTTTGCGGCAGTTTGCATCAATAAGCTCGTTTGCGAAAGGGGCTCTGTAATGCAGCATTGGATAGTTATAAAAATATGCTCTTGTTTACACAGGTCTGATGTGGGAATAAATTCCCCAAAAGGTTTGAAAAATTACCGCATTGAATCTACACTGGCGAAATACACAGTGAGGATTTATGAGAGCTACCTCAATAAGTAATTCAACTTCTATGTCGCCACCAGATCTGGCGTCTATAGCAGAGCCTATTCGCGAAATAGTGTCACCGCAAGTTGCTCATGAAACACCTGTGGCCGTGTTTTGGTGCAACGATCAACAAGTTTTTAGTATCGAATCGGTAGAAGAGTGGATTGATGCCAAAATGACGCAAGGGCACTCATCTAGAGATTTTCACGTTTATCCTCTGCAAGTCTTCAAGAATAAAGAGTTAGCACATCATTTTGTAGAATCTATGAGCCTTAAAAAGCAGTTGGTTTTACATCGAAATCAATAGACTGAATCTTTGGTACAAGTGTTGTTATCCGATTGGCCTCATTTATGAGGCCTTTTTCTTTTAACAATCAGTTGGTTCTGTACAATGGATTTCTAGGTGGAAATTTTAATAAGGACATTACATGGGACAGCAATTCGAATGCCTCAATAAACAGCACAAAGAATTTATTGCCAATCAACGTATATTTTTTGTTGGTACAGCCGCAGGATCTGGTCGAGTTAATATATCGCCAAAAGGAATGGACTCATTCCGTGTGCTCGCAGACAACCGTATTATATGGCTCAACGTCACCGGAAGCGGTAACGAGACAGCCGCCCATATCGAACAGTGCCCTAGAATGACCATAATGTTCTGTGCATTTGAGGGAGCACCACTTATTTTACGTCTATACGGTACGGCCGTTGCTGTGCATCAACAGGATGAACAATGGCAAGAGTTGTACGACCATTTTGAGCCGCTGCCCGGTGCTAGACAGGTTTTCGATATGCAAGTGGACATGGTGCAATCTTCCTGCGGTATGGCAGTGCCATTTTTTGATTTCAGTGAAGATAGAGAACAGCTGAAAAACTGGGCTGATAAACAAGGCAAAGACGGTATCGAAAAATATTGGGAAAAGAAAAATCAAAACTCAATTGATGGGTTACCGACACACATAGTTGAAAAAAACTTGGGTAAATGAGGCATCAAATTTTAATTCGCATTAAAAAGGGCGCAGATAGCGCCCTTAGTATTTTGGCGTTGATTATTCTATTTGGTGGCGGCTTTCATGTTAGCGACAAAAGTGGCTAGCTCCGTCAGCATAGCCGCTTTATCTTCCAGATTACGCTCAATAATATTTACGGTGGCCGACCCTGATATCGCGCCAGCTGCACCTGCTTCAATCGCTTCGCGCACCTGCTCTGGTTTCGAAATACCAAACCCGAGTAGTGGCGGAGCGACGTTGAGCTCAGACAGTCTTGCTACTAATTCTGAGGCCGGCATTTCCGCCTTGGTTTCTGCGCCCGTCACGCCGGCACGACCCAACAAATAAGTGTATCCTTCGCTGGACTCTGAAAGCGCTTGTAAAGTGGCTTCACTGGCATTCGGTGGGGCAATGAGTATCTGTTTAATACCGTGATTACGAGCAATTTTTACAAATCTACCTGACTCGCGAACAGGTACGTCGGCAATCAATATGGAATCAACACCAGCTTCGGCGGCGCTAGCATAAAAATGCTCAATACCGTTGGCCAATACCAAGTTGCTGTATAACAACAAACCAATTGGCACATCTGCATATTTGGCGCGAACAGCGGCGATGATTTCAAAGCAATCGGCTGGTGTGATGTTATTGTCTAGCGCGCGAATACTCGCTTTTTGAATGGTGGGGCCATCTGCAATTGGGTCTGAAAAAGGGATCCCAAGCTCAAGTGCATCAGCGCCGGCCTCAACTAGTGTACTTATAATGTCGATACTGGTTTGTTTATCTGGATCGCCAATAGTCACAAAAGGAACAAACGCGCCTTCGCTCTTTTCACGTAATCCAGTAAATAAGCTATTATATCTATCCATTAACTGTTCTCCTTGTTAGATGCGCTGTCGACTCGTTCGCCAATAATACTGTGAACATGGGCTAAGTCTTTGTCACCTCGGCCAGATAAATTTACAACTATTAGCGTTTCTTCTTCCGCTTCATCCGCCATGTTCAATGCATGAGCAAGTGCATGTGAAGATTCAAGAGCAGGGATGATGCCTTCTTTTTGGGCGAGAATTTGAAAGGCGTTTAGTGCCTCGTCATCATCAATAGCCACATATTCAGCGCGACCAGTCGCATGTAAGTGTGCGTGTTGTGGACCAACAGCTGGATAGTCTAAACCGGCAGATACCGAGTATGACTCTTCGATTTGGCCATCTTGATTTTGCATGATGTAGCTGTAGGTTCCATGCAGGATACCCTTGCTACCTGTGCTTATAGCAGCTCCATGATGATGCGTGTGAATACCTTTACCGCCAGGCTCAACGCCGACCAAGCGCACATCTTTGTCGTCAATAAAGTCAGCGAATATGCCGATTGCGTTGGAACCACCACCTACGCATGCCACAACTGCATCTGGTAGTTTCCCTTCTTTTTCCAAAATTTGTTTTTTGGTTTCTTCGCCAATCATTCGGTGAAATTCTCGTACGATGGTAGGAAAGGGGTGTGGGCCGGCCGCAGTACCCAGCAAGTAGTGCGCATCGTTATAGGTCGCAGACCAGTCTCGCATAGCTTCATTAACCGCGTCTTTTAAGGTACCAGAACCGGAATTTACTGGAATAACTTCTGCACCCATTAAACGCATTCTAAATACATTCGGGGCTTGACGCTCAACGTCTTTTGCGCCCATGTAAATACGCGCTTTCAAACCTAATAGTGAGCATGCAAGAGCGGTAGCCACGCCGTGTTGGCCGGCACCGGTTTCTGCAATAACTTCGGTTTTACCCATGCGTTTGGTTAATAGGGCTTGCCCCAATACTTGATTGGTTTTGTGAGCGCCACCATGCAGTAAGTCTTCGCGTTTTAAGTAGAGGGTTGCTTTGGGATTACTCACAAGGTTGCGGGTCTTAGTCAACGGGGTTGGTCGACCTGCGTAGTCGGTAAGCAACTCATAAAACTGCTTTTGAAACTCTGGATCATCTTGGGCTTCGATGAATGCCGCTTCCAACTGATCCAATGCAGGGATCAAAAGCTCTGGCACATACATACCACCGAATTCGCCGAATTTACTGTCTAATTGATTCATTTTTCTAACTCGAACTTTAAAAATTATTAAGCTTTAAGCTGGTGGAAAGCTTTTGTTAACAGTTCATGGTCTTTAATACCAGGACTGCTCTCAACACCAGAATTGATATCCAACATAAACACACCTTGCTGTTGTGCGGTTTGAATATTATTGGTATTGATGCCACCTGCCAAAATTAGTGTCTGTTTGTCGTTTAATGCATCCAACATGTGCCAGTCAAATTGTTTACCGGTTCCTCCTGACTGATTACCTGACTTGCAATCTAATAAGGTTTTATTCACATGTGGATGTGGATTCTGAATGTGGGCTATTGGTAAGTCCGTTTCCACGCCTAACGCTCGCCAGATCTCACAATTTTGAGGCAACGTCTGTTTGAGCTTGTCTATGTACTCATCGTTTTCGTTACCATGCAGTTGTACCGCTGCTAGATTCAGTTCAGTCGCAGTGGTAGAGACTGTCTCAACGTCGCTATCTACAAATACGCCGACATAATTATATGGCACAGCGAGCGTTATCTGTTTCGCGCGTTGCAAATCGACATAACGTTTTGATTTTGGCGCGAATATAAGACCTAAGTAACTTGCACCCAATGATTTGGCGGTTTGTGCATCTGCCGTTCTTGTCACGCCACACACTTTCACGTTGCCATGAACAAGCTGGTTCACCGCTTTAGGTAAATCGTCTTGCGCCATCAATGAGCTACCTACCAGGAATCCGTTTACCTTTGGTGCCAGTCTTCTCACGTCTTCATTTGTGTAAATGCCTGATTCAGAGATGATTACGTATTCATGGTTAGCGCGCTCTTCGATAAGTGGCACTAGCTTCTCGGTTGTGGCCAAGTCCGTGCTCAAATCTCGTAAATTGCGATTATTGATACCGATGATTTTTGCTTTAAGTGCGATAGCGCGAAGCGTTTCCTCTTCATTACTGACTTCAGTCAATATATCCAGGCCGTACTCTTCAGCAAGGGACGCCAAACGCTTGTATTCCTCATCAGATAACACAGACAACATCAATAAAATGGCATCCGCATTGTACTTACGCGCTAAATGCACCTGGTATTCATCAATGAAAAAATCTTTGTTCAATACCGGTTGCACTGCGTGTTGTGTGACGTAATCCAGATAGTCGTAACTACCTTGAAAATACTTCTCGTCTGTTAACACTGATATACCCGCAGCATGAGGCACATAAGCTTTCAAAATTTCTTCGAGGTCAAAATGCTCTCTTATCAGCCCTTTTGACGGCGAGGCTTTTTTGCACTCAAAAATAAAGCCAGCTTTATCCTTTGCTAGAGATTCAAATAGGCTTTTTTCTGATTTCGTGAATCCTGCAATGAACAACTTGGCTGGGAATTCTTTTTTGTACTGTTCGATTTCCGTGCGTTTGTGTTCCACAATTTTCTGTAGGACATTTTTCTTTTCAGTTACTTCACTCATGTATCTGTTCTTTTATCAACGCTTACGCTTGACTAACGGTCGCGGCTTGTTGAATAACCTCTAATGCTTTGCCAGATTCAATGACTTGGGTTGCTTTGGAGGCGCCTTCTTCAAATGTCTTAACTATTCCCGCAAGTTTTAACAATGCTCCGGTGTTGGCGGCAACTGCTGCTGTATGTGCTGCGGCGCCCGTGCCCGCAAGCATATCGGCTATCATTTGTTTGTTTTCTTCTGGCTCGCCCCCTTTGATGTCTTCAAGTGCGTATTCAGGCAAACCGAAATCTGCTGCACTAAGCTCATATTGAGTTATTTTGTCACCGTGTACTTCTGCCACTTTGGTAACACCGTGCAAGGCAATTTCGTCTAAACCTGAACCATGTACGACCAAAGCGTTCTGATAGCCCAATAATTGTAATGTTTCAGCATAAGGTGTAATCAAATCGGGGCTATAAACGCCGATCATAATATGACTTGGCTTGGCGGGGTTAGCTAGTGGACCTAACAGATTGAAAAGAGTTCGCGTTTTGAGTGTCGTTCGAACCGGCATCGCGTGTTTCACGCCAGCATGGTAAACCGGTGCGAATAAGAAACACAACCCTGTCTCATCGAGACATTTTTTTGCGGTTTCGGGCGTCATGGTCAAATCCAATCCAAATTCGCGAAACAGGTCTGCAGAACCTGATTTACTCGACACGCTGCGGTTACCGTGCTTAGCAACAGGAAGTCCGCATGCGGCAGCAACGATTGCCGACGCTGACGATATATTGATGGTGTTATGACCATCTCCGCCAGTACCTACAATGTCAGCAAAGGTATACGCTGGTCTTTCAATTGATGTTGCGTTTTCTATCATAGCACTGGCTGCGCCCGCGATTTCTTCAGGTGTTTCGCCTTTCATTTTTAGTGCTGTTAACATCGATGAGATACAAATATCATCGAGCTCGCCACGCATAATCATAGCGAAAAATGCTTGTGCTTCACGTTGCTCAAGGTCTTGTCGAGCAAACACTTTTTCCAATAAACCGTGAATATCAGCCATTACTTGGCTCCTTTACTTAAGAATTGAATACTTTGTTGTAGTAAGACACTGCCTTGCGAGGTCAAAATTGATTCAGGGTGAAACTGTAATCCCAGCATTTGATCAGCTTCGTGGTAGACCGCCATAGGTATGTGTTGGTAATTGGCGATAACCTGTAACGGTTCTGGAACCGATTCGGCCATCAAAGAATGATATCGAGCAACTGGGAATGGGTTGGGCAATTCTGCAAACATCTTGTCAGCGCAGTGTGTTACGGGGGAGGATTTTCCGTGCACCACTTCTGGTGCTCTGACAATATTACCGCCGTAATGTTGCACAATAGCCTGATGCCCGAGACAAATGCCGAGAACCGGATATTTGCCTTGAACTTCCTCAATCAGACGCAACATGCATCCCGCTTGAGCAGGGTTACCCGGCCCTGGCGACAGCAGTAAAAGACTATTTGGGCTAGAAGCAAGTTCTTTACAAATTACTGATACATCAACGCTGTTGCGAAACACTTTCAGAGATTGACCCAGTGCGCGCAATTCGTCTACAAGGTTGTAAGTAAAGGAGTCGTAGTTATCGAGTAAAACAATATTTATAGGTGACATGATTTCGCTTCCTTACTTTGCGTTGTGAGCCGCTTGTATAGCGTGAATTACGGCTTGCGCTTTGCCTCTGGTTTCATCAGCCTCAGCCTGTGGAACTGAATCATAAACCACGCCAGCACCTGCTTGTACGAATGCCGTGTGATTTTTAATGAAAGCCGATCGGATAACGATGCAGGTATCCATGTCGCCTTTGCCGTTAATGTAGCCTACAGCACCACCGTAACTGCCACGTCTGGTCTGTTCAACTTCTCTTATTAGTTGCGCTGCACGCACTTTAGGTGCACCTACAAGTGTTCCCATATTCATGCAGGCCTGGTAGGCGTGTAAGCAATCTAGGTCTTCTCGTAATTGCCCAACGACACGGGAAACCAAATGCATCACATGAGAATAGCGGTCAACTTTTAGCAAATCTTTTACGTGACGGGTACCGGGCTTGGCAACGCGCGCAATATCGTTCCGAGCTAAGTCTACCAACATTAAATGTTCGGCCTTTTCTTTGTTGTCTTCACGCAAAGTTAGCTCAATTCGACTGTCTAAATCTGGATCTATATCGCCGTTGCCGCGTTTTCCACGCGGCCTCGTACCTGCAATAGGGTAAACCTCCACTTGGTTCGAGTCGTGTTGGTATTTCAATGCCGATTCAGGTGATGCACCGAAAATAATGAAATCATCGTCATTGATGTAAAACATGTAAGGGCTAGGGTTGTGAAGTTTTAACTGTTTATAAGCTTCATGCGGGTTAGGGCAGGGTAAAGAGAAACAACGCGATGGTACTACCTGAAATATATCACCTGCTAAAATTCGCTCTTTGAGTTGTACAACTTCTTCGCAGTATTCGGCATCAGATTTATTTACTGAAACGGGCGGTGCTTGCTCACCGATTTCTTCTTTCACGACAGTTGTCGGCTCAAGCTGTTTTACATCAGCACAAAGTGTCTCAACTTGCTGACTGACGGCAAAATAGTTATGTGCAACATCTTTACCACTAAAGACACTGCCAATAATTTCACTGGTTTGCGCTTTGTGATCTATCAACACTAGACACTGTGCTAAATAAAATACGTAATCGGGGCAATCATTATCGCCCTCTGGCACTTCAGGCAGTGTTTCATAGGTTGCCAGTAAGTCGTAGGCAAATGTGCCGCCCACAAAAACGGCATGCGGGTGGTCGTTTAATGCGTCTATTTCTTGCTGAAGACAACGCAATACATCGAAAACACTCACACTTTTAAGCCGAGCGTCTTCGTCAAGTAACGATTTGGCCCTAGCAAAAACAAATGTTATTTCATTTTCGTTGCTACGAAGGCATTGAACATCGGCTAATTTTTGTGCCAAAAATGCCAGTAGTGGTTTGCCATTATCATTCAATGCGCGTGCGCTCACGGTGTCGCCTGAACAGGTTAGCTTCAGTGCAGCGTCAACCAATATAAGGCTTTGAAGGTGGTTTTTACTATCTATTTCAGCGGATTCAAGCAACATGGTGTTGCTATTGTTTGCGCAAATGTGCTGATACGCACTCAATGGGTCAGCGATGTAGTTACATTGGCGAATTATGCTTTCTACTTGACCTGGAATATTTGTTAATTCGGCTAAACTCATCTTTTCGTCTCGTTGTTTTTGCCTTGCAATGCCTTAAAAATGAAAAAACCCGCTCTTAGGCGGGTTTTAAGTATTCTGACTCTACAACAATAGGTCACAACCCGCCATCGTTCGGGAAGTGCCACCACCAAGCTACAGACGCGCTAGCGCTGTTGGTATCAATGTGCTTGTGTAGTGTGTTGTTCATTTCGCTTTCTTATATTTGGCGAGGCCAACGTCTCGCGTGTTAAATCTTATGCGCACTTCATCGTGTGTTGCGATATACTCTGTGCCCTATAAGAAGAAAACAATTCGTTATTAATGTCAACAATTTAGTTGCCATTTATATATGCAAGAATATGACGGTCTAGATAATTTTAGAATAATGACAGCGTTAAAAATTGATTTGCACAGCCATACGCATTACTCAGACAGACAGTTGAGTCCTGAAGAGTTAGTCATGCGTGCACACAATATGCAGGTAGACGCGCTGGCAATAACAGATCACGATACAACGGCCGCAATTGAACAAGCAAACGCGTTCCAAGCGCAGCAAACAAGACAAATGCAAATAATCGCGGGTGTTGAACTGTCTACCGCATGGCACGGTTTTGATATTCACGTAATTGGGCTAAATGTTGATATACACAATACGCAGTTTAAACAGCGACTAGATGAACAGTCGCAGTCGCGCGAGAGGCGGGCACTTAGCATAGGTGAAAAGCTAACCAAGTGTGGTCTTGCTGGTGTGTATGAGAAAGCGAAAACACGCGCAGGAAAAGGGCAGATTACTAGAGCTCATTTTGCCAGTGCAATGGTTGATATGAGCTATGTAGACAGTTTTGATAGTGCTTTCAAAAAATATCTAGGAAAAGGCAAACGCGCCCACGTCAAACCTCAATGGATCACCATTGAACAAGCCGTTAAGTGGATAAGAGACGCGGGTGGTAAAGCGGTATTGGCGCATCCTGGGCATTATCAATTGACTGCAAAATGGTTACGCCGGCTGTTGGTGCAATTTAAAGAAGCCGGTGGTATTGGCATCGAAGTGCGTCACCCAAGGATATCACCTCAGGTGCGGCAGCAATTGGCAATTTATGCTGCGGAATACGGGTTTGAAGCGTCTGTAGGGTCTGATTTTCACTATCCGAATAAATGGACTGAGCTTGGTAGAAACCTGTCGATTCCTGATGAACTTACGCCTGTGTGGCATGACTGGCACCTGGACGTAGTGGAAATTGAAAAATAAAATGCCTCAATCTCAAATACTTGGTAATCTTAAAGCATGAGCCAATTTTTTTACATACACCCAGATAATCCGCAACTCAGACTTATTCGACAAGCCTGTGAGCTAATCAAGTCTGGTGCCGTAATTGTTTACCCCACCGACTCAGGCTATTCGCTTGGTTGCCAATTAGACAACAAAGCCGCACTTGAGCAAATATGTCGTATTCGCTCTATCGATAAAGATCACAATTTTACCTTGATGTGTCGTGACATGTCAGAACTCTCTCTCTACGCGAGAGTCGACAATACGGCGTTTAGGCTCATAAAAAATAATACACCAGGGCCTTTTACCTTTATTTTAAAGGCCACTAAAGACGTTCCAAAACGCGTTCAAAACCCAAAGAAAAAGACCATAGGCATTCGAGTTCCTGATAATGCTATCGCACTTGCGTTACTCGAAGAGTTGGGCGAACCATTAATGTCAACCACACTCATTTTACCCGGTAATGATATGGCGGAATTTGATCCTGACGAGATACGCGATAAATTGGAAAAGCTGGTCGGGCTAATTATTCATGGTGGTTATTTAGGTGAGCAGCCTACATCTGTGGTCGACATGTCGGAAGATGACTATCAGATTATCCGTGAGGGAAGCGGAGACTTGTCGCAACTGGGTTTTTAAACGTTGCAAGAATCAGACTTAGAGCTAAGTGAAAAAATGCCATCTGACCCTCAGATGATGGTACAGCAAACATTGCCATTGGCCTTCATAAACGGTGAAGCGTTGATGGACAAACCAGAAGATTTGTACATTCCCCCCGATGCGCTCGAAGTTATTTTAGAGGCCTTCGAAGGGCCTTTAGACTTGCTGCTATATCTCATACGTAAACAAAAGTTCGATGTGGTTAATTTACCTATATTGCAGATTACTCAGCAGTATATGGAATACGTTGATGTAATGAAGGACATCAAATTAGAACTTGCCGCTGAATATTTAGTTATGGCAGCTATTCTCGCTGAAATTAAATCGCGCCTGCTCTTACCCAAAATTCTAAATGAGGACGATGAAGAGGAAGATCCAAGAGCCGAGCTTGTGCGTCGGTTAAAGGAATATGAAATTACCAAGATTGCAGCTGAGCAACTTGATATGTTGCCACGTCAAGAACGTGATTTTCACCTTGGGAAAGCTGAAGTACATGAGGAATGCCAGCCGTTGCGAGTGTTACCTGATGTGAGTCTACAAGAATTAGTGTTCGCCTTTCAGGATGCGCTCAAACGTGAAGCGGCCTTTGAACACCATGCTATTGAGCGAGAGGCACTTTCTACCAGAGAGCGAATGAGCCAAATTCTGGATATGGTTAATGATAAAATTTATACTGGTTTTGAGGTGTTTTTCAGTCAGGATGAGGGCAAAGCTGGCGTTGTTGTGACGTTCTTGGCCATCCTGGAGTTAGTGAAAGAGAAGTTGTTGATTGTTCAGCAGCAAGATCCTTATGGTGCTATTCAAGTTAAATTGACGTCCGGTGAATTTGAAGCTTAGTAATTAGATGGTTAAAAGCGTTGGCTAAGGTAAACAAAGAACAACTACAATATATCGTCGAAGCCGCACTTTTCGTTGCCGATGGCGCGTTATCGATTGAACGTATTCAAGAAACCGTTTTGTTGGAATTTGACTTAACGCGCCGACAAGTCCTGAATATTATCAAGGCCATTCAAGCCCATTATGAGCCTCGTGGCATTCACCTCGTTGAAGTAGCACAAGGTTATCGTTTTCAATCAGATCCAAGTTTAAACCCCTGGGTTGGGCGATTATGGCAAGAACAAGCCCCAAAGTATTCACGTGCCTTACTAGAAACGTTGAGTTTGATAGCGTATCGGCAACCTATTACGCGCGGTGAAATAGAACAGGTACGCGGCGTCAGTGTGAGTTCGCATATTGTTAAAACGCTAGTCGAAAGAGATTGGGTAAAAGCGGTAGGTCACAAAGAAGTGCCAGGTCGCCCCGCATTATACGCAACAACAAAAACCTTTTTGAGCTATTTTGGGTTAAAATCACTGGACGAGTTACCCTCAACTGGCCTATTTGAAGCCCAGGCGAAGGCGGCACCTGAGAATATTGTACTGGACGATGAGGTTGATAGTGCCTAATCGACCGTTAACCAAATGATAATGTCGTGGAGATATGATTAAGTTATGAGTGAAAAATTACAGAAAGTATTAGCAAATGCCGGTATTGGCTCGCGTCGAGAAATGGAGCGCTGGATTGAGCAAGGACGAGTTTCGGTAAATGGCGCTATCGCGACATTGGGCGCGCGGGTTGAAACCAGTGACGCAATAAAAGTCGATGGTAATCCGGTGACTAATGAGCAAGCATCTCAGTTTTGTCGCGTTTTAATGTATAATAAGCCCGAAGGAGAAATATGCAGTCGCAAAGATCCTGAAGGCCGTCGTACTGTTTTTGAAAGGTTACCCAACATTAACCATGGTCGCTGGATATCAATTGGTCGTTTAGACATAAACACCAGTGGTTTACTGTTGTTCACCAACGACGGTGAGTTGGCTAACAGGCTCATGCACCCGCGCAACGTAGTAGATAGAGAGTACGCGGTGCGCGTGTTTGGAGAAGTCACAGAAGACATGTTAAAAACCCTTAAAAAGGGCGTCATGTTGGAAGATGGCGAAGCTAAGTTTAATGAAATTAAGCGTCGCAATAGAGATGACGAGTCAATGAATCAGTGGTTCAACGTCACTATTGCGGAAGGACGTAATCGCGAGGTTAGACGTATTTGGGAATCGCAAGAAGTGCAGGTAAGCAGACTAATGCGCGTGCGCTATGGGCCGTTAGAGTTAAAAAGCCGTTTACCAATAGGTGCTTGGGTTGAGTTAGAACTACCAGACATTAATCAGCTGCGCAAATCTGTGCACCTACCGCCCGAAACACAAACGAAATTTCACAAAGAGCAGGGCAAGCTAGATCACGTGAGACTCTCTAGAATGCGCCGCTCTATTCAAAAGCACAAACAACGCACACAAAAAGGCAGCGAAAATAACAAAAAATAACATTACAATAATTGCAAATTGTGCGTAAATTTTTATTCTCTAGATAACTTTATAAAAACTGACAGGGAAGTTTATGAAACGTTTATTATTATCTGTTTTGACCGGGTTTATTACTTGTTCACCCCATTCTGTTCTCGCCAACTATGAACAAAACGCCGCAACTGCCTATGCTGATGAACCGATAAAACTCGAGGTTATGGAGCGCGCAACTCCACTTGAGAGAGTGAGCCCTACCTACCCAGTTTCCGCCGCTAGAAGAGGAAAAGAAGGCTGGGTGCAAGTGAGCTTTGTGGTGGACGAAGAAGGCAATGTCGTAGATCCCGTCATCCATGATTCGTCGGGTGTTCATGGATTTGAAAAAGCTAGCCTAAACGCGGTCAAAAAATGGAAATACACACCGGCGATGGTGGATGGAGAACCTGTTGAGCAGTGTCATTCTAGAGTAAAGCTAAGTTTTAAAATGCGTGACAGCAAAGCGTCTGTTACTCGCAAATTCAAATCTAAATACAAAGAAGCATCCAAGCTTATCAGTGCAAAAGACTTTGATGCAGCAACGACGATCATCGAAGAGTTGGAACAAAGAGAACAATACAATTTTACCGAGAGTAATTATCTATGGGTGTTGCAGGCGTTATTAGCTGAAGGGCAACAAGACAACGAAAAAATGTTGAGCGCATTGGCTCGGATAAAATTTAGCGGGAAAGGGTATCTCAATGACACGCTGTATATGTCAATGATGCAAAAGCTTTTTGTCACTAATTTAAAAACCAATAGGTTGGCATATGCAACCGAGGCGTATAATGTCATTAAGGAACACGCTCCTGATAGTGACGTCGCAGTTAAGTTAGCGCCTTATCAAAAGAAAATAGAAGACTATATTGCTAGTGGTAACCCTTTGGTGATCAGTGGCAATATTGACGATGGTAAATCTTGGTCGCACAAACTAGTTCGTAGTGAATTCGAACTGGTCTCAGAGAAACCCTTAGACAGAGTTGAAATTCGCTGTGACAACAAACGCTCAACCTATAATTCGGTCATGGGTAATACGTTTACAATCCCTGAAAAGTGGGGACAGTGCATGGTATACGTGAACTCGGATCCTGGCGTTTCATTTACTTTGTCTGAGCTTTCTAGAAGCTGAGTTTTTCCCGTTTTTTAAGTAAATCTAGGTTTGGTGTAAAAAAGTGCTCGTGTGGCACTTTTTTTACATTTTTTTACCAACAATTCAGGTGAATTCGATTTTTTTATACGGTGGTTAGTGCTAAAGTTTGCGCCGATTTAAAATATCCCGAAGCATAGACTACACTTGTCTCAAACGTCCATAAATACAAATCACAACGTTAACGTTCACATGAAATATTCTGGCTCGATAATACGATTATTGCTCGTCGCTTTTGTCTTTGTGGGGCTTTCTGGTTGTGCCTCTTTCGTCTCTACGGCGTCAAAAAGTTTAGCTGACCAATTGCAATCCACAATAAGTTCGCACAACGACCCTGAAATGGTTAAACAAGCGCTTCCAGCTTACATGTTGATGATGGAAAGTTTTATTGATGAGAAATCCCCGGACGCTGATTTGCTGATGGCTTCTGCGGGTTTATATACGGCGTATTCTTCGGTTTTTGTGGACGACCTCGAAAGACAGCAGAGACTCGCTCAAAGAGCATTGGACTATGGTAAAAGAGCCATATGTGTTCAGGAGTCAAAATACTGTGGTATTACCGAGAAAAACTATGAAGCGGTAACTCAGTTACTTACTTCCACCACTAAAGAAGATGTCCCCGCTTTGTTCGCTCTCGGCACTGCGTGGGGCAACTGGCTCAAGGCAAACTCAAGCGATTTTACTGCCATTGCTGATTTACCTAAAATTACGGCAGTTATGCAAAAAATAGTGGAATTGGACGAAACCTATCAAGACGGTAGTGCGCATCTATATTTAGGTGTCATTGGTACCTTATTACCCCCCGCAGTAGGTGGTAAACCAGAAGTGGGTAGAGCCCATTTTGAGAAAGCGATTAGTTTGTCTGAGGGTAAAAATTTGATGGTCAAGGTGACCTATGCACAGCAGTACGCCCGCATGATGTTTGACCAAGAGTTACATGACAAGTTACTCAATGAGGTGCTGTCTACAGATCCCAAGCAGGGACAATTCACCCTGACCAATTGGATGGCTCAAGAGCAGGCTAGGGCGCTGCTTGCGAGCGGTGAAGACTATTTCTAAAAGTATTTCGATAGGAACATATAATGAAACTCGCTAAGGTATTGTTAGCTTCATGTTTATTAGTAGCTAGTTCTATAAGCAATGCTGCTACGCTAAAAATCGCAACGCTTTCTCCCGACGGTTCGGCATGGATGCAAAAGTTCAGAGCCGGTGCCAAAGAGATTAAGTCCCGTACCGACGGCCGCGTAAAAATTAAATTTTATCCCGGCGGCGTGATGGGAGACGACGAGTCTGTATTGAAGAAGATCCGCATTCGTCAATTACACGGTGGCGCAGTTACTGCGGGCAGTCTTGCGCGTTTTTATCCCGATAGCCAAGTGTACTCTATACCGATGGGATTTGATTCTTTAGAGCAAGTGGATGTCGCAAGAGCAGCCTTTGACCCTATTATTAGTGAGGGTTTTGAGAAAGGCGGATTCATAACATTCGGTTTTGCCGGCGGTGGTTTCGCCTACATCATGTCGAAAGACGCCATCCGTCATCCAAAAGATCTCATTGGTAAAAAAGCGTGGGCGCCAGGTGACGATGCTGCCACTGTAGCGGCGTTTGATACATTTTCTATCTCTCCCATTCCTTTGCCAATAGGTGACGTGTTGGCTGGCCTGCAGACAGGACTTATCGATACTATTGCGACTTCTCCTGTGGGGGCTGTCACGCTGCAATGGCACACTCAGGTGAAGTATGTGACTAAAGTTCCGCTTGTTTATATTTATGCGGCATTAGCAGTCCAAGATAAAGCCTTTAATAAACTTAAAGACCCGGATCAACTAATAGTAAAAGAGGTTTTCGAACGCATTTTTGCCGAGTTGGAAGTAGAGAACAAAGCGGATAACGATAAGGCTTTGGCGGCATTGGCAAGCCAGGGTATTGAAATATTAGAGCCAAGCGCATCTGATCTAGCTGAGTGGAAACGCTTAGCTGAAATTGCCAGTGGTCGTATGGTTCAAGCGGGTGCTGTGAGCGCAGAGTCTGTAGCAAAACTCAAAGCACTTTTAAAATAAGTTAACGTAAAGCGAATAGGGTTCATGCTAGGGAAATTGATAGACAGATTTGAACGCGGCTTCCTGGCTGGTTTATTCCTTTCGCTGCTGGGCTTGGCATTTGTACAAATTTTGCTGAGGAATTTTTTTGATTCTGGGCTGGTCTGGGCCGACGAAGCAATAAAAGTGTTGGTGCTGTGGTTAGCGATGTCTGGTGCACTTTACGCTACCCGTGGAGCCAAACACATCAATATTGATGTGATCACTCGCTTTCTCCCCATTAAAATTGCTAACGCTATTTATCGCCTTATCTATTTAATTACCGGCTTGATATGTGCCGCTTGTGCATATTACACGGCGCAATTTGTCCTGTTAGAGTACGAAGACCCAATCGACGCTTTTCTTGGCATTCCTACATGGGTATGTGAATTAATTATTCCGGTTGTTTTCTTATTGATGGCGATGCGCTTTGCTGTTCTTGTCTGGAAAGTACCCTTGCTGTACGTGGTGCAAAAGGCCAATCACGCGCATGCAGAAGAAGGGAAGCCATAAGTATGATCGAATTACTTATCGCACTTTGCGTAATTCTGCTGTTAATGGGGATGCCACTGTTTGCTGGCATATTGGCTATTGCCATGCTGGGTTTTTATATGGTGGACATCGATTTGATGGTGGTCGCGGTAGATATGTATCGCATTACCCAAACCCCTTTGATCGAAGCGATTCCGCTATTTACTTTTGCAGGTTACTTACTCAGTGCCAGTAATAGTTCACAGCGTTTAGTGCGTCTGACGCAAGCATTACTTGGCTGGATGCCCGGTGGTCTTGCTGTTGTTGCATTTATTACATGCGCATTATTTACCGCCTTTACAGGTGCCTCTGGGGTTACCATCGTTGCACTTGGAGCTTTGTTATACCCAGCGCTACAACAGGCAGGATACCATCAAAAATTCAGCTTAGGCTTGGTGACAACGTCCGGTAGCTTGGGCTTATTATTTCCTCCTTCGCTACCTTTGATATTGTTCGGGGTGATTGCGCTACAACTCGATTTGTCGGTGTCTATGACTATCGAAGATTTACTCGTGGCTGGGCTACTACCAGGCTTATTAATGATTGGGATGCTCTCAGCTTGGAGTATGTGGATGCAGCGAGACAATCCCATCGCAAAGCAGTCTTTTTCTTTGCAGGAATTGAAACAGGCATGTTGGGAAAGTCGATTTGAAATTCCATTGCCCATTGTCCTCTTAGGCGGCATATATTCTGGTTTCTTTGCACTCTCAGAAGCAGCCGTAGTTACCGTGATTTATCTTTTGATTGTCGAAGTGTTGGTTTATAAAGATATCGCACCTAAGAAACTGCCGGGCATTATCTGTGAGGCAATGGTCATGGTGGGCGGGATTTTAATTATCTTGAGCGCCTCGCTTGTATTAACTAGCTATTTTATTGAGATAGAAGCACCAACGAGATTGTTTGACTGGGTAAGTGAAACTATCAGCAGTCCGCTTGAATTTTTAATTATGCTCAATATCTTCTTATTGATTTTGGGCGCTTTTTTAGACATCTTTTCGGCAATTGTCATTATGGTGCCTTTGTTATTGCCTATTGCCATATCTTTCGGCATTCACCCAGTTCATTTGGGTATTATCTTCCTAGCTAACATGCAGATAGGCTATATGACCCCGCCAGTGGGAATGAACCTATTTATCTCTAGCTATCGTTTCGACAAACCTATCACAGAGATATATAAGGCCACCATTAGCTTCACGCTAATACTACTGCTGTCCCTAGTCATTATTACTTACTGGCCAGCACTTTCACTTGTTTTTGTAGACTAAATTAGCGCTATGCCGGCGTTGCTAAAAACTGCATGTGAAAAGTCGTGCCTTTACCTAGTTCGCTTTCGCACTTGATGGTACCGCCCAAGCGAATATTAACGATATTACTGATGATTTGTAGTCCAAGACCACTACCGCCTTTTCCGCGCTTTGTTGTGTAAAAAGGTTCGAAAATTTTGTCTAAATCGCTTGCTGGTATGCCGCGACCGTTGTCACTGAAATTTAAATTTATCATGTCTCCCGATTTGCGCACATGGATCTTAATAATGCCGCCGTCCTGTTCTTCAAACGCATGTAAGACAGCGTTGATCGCCAGATTGGTTATTAACTGGGCTATGGCGCCGGGGTATGAGTCAATCTGAATATCTGCGTCGCAATCAATTTCAACACTGACGTTTTCTCGACGTAACCTTGGATTAAGACTTGCCATTATCTCATCTAAGTAATGGCGGAAGTTAAAAGTTCTTCTTTGTTGAGAGATTTGATCAACTGATACTTCTTTGAAGCTCCGTATCAAATCTGCTGCTCGGGTAAGGTTTGAAAGCACCATATCGGCACTTTGGAAAATGTTATCTACATGGCCTGCAAACTCCGACTTTTTCAATGTACCTTGATCAAAGGAGCGTTGTAATAATTTACAACGTTCTATCAGATTCGAGGCGGCAGTAACACTGATACCCACAGGGGTATTTATTTCGTGGGCAACTCCGGCTACAAGGCCTGACAGCGACGCGTTTTTCTCTGACTCAATTAACTGTTTGTGCGCGTTGACTAAATCTTCAGTGCGCAAATTCACCTGTTCTTCAAGTAATCGTTTTTGTGACGCAAGCGCTTGAGTTCGGTGTTTATACCAGCCATAAATCGTGGAGACTACCAACAACAGCGCAAGTATCCGTAACCACCATAGACGCCACCATGGTGTTTTAATATCAATGATCAATTGATTGGGACGCGAGGACCACACGTTAAAACTGTTACTTGCTCTCAACTCAAATGTGTACACGCCTGAATCAAGCCCAGAGAAACTGACTTTGTTCTCTCTGCTATTGTCAGACCATTGGTCGTTAAAATTAACTAAGCGATGTCGATATTGGTTGTTTTCAGTATCCGTGTATGCCAATGCCGAGAAATGAATTTCAATATTCTTCACCGTATGTGGCAGTTTTAGTGGTGAACCGTCATTAAACGAAAAGCGAGGAAGCTTTTTGCCGTCGACCCAAACGCCAGTTATTGCCGGGTTAGGTAGTTGGCTGCTGAGGTTTGACACGACCGAGGTAATCCGGGTGAAGCCGTTGTTACCGCCGAAGAAAATACCATATTTGTCACTTTTCAGACGTGAGCGCTGGAAAAAATGATTATTGTGTAAACCATCTTCAGACCTATAAGTAACAAAAAACTTTTGCTTGCGTCTATATTGAGTCAGTCCGTAGTCAGTACTTAACCAAAGGTCGCCAAAATCATCTTCAACAATTGCTCTTATGTTGGCGTTTTCTAGCCCTCCTCCGCGAGTAATATTCTCAAAGGTGTCGGTAACATCGTCGAGCTTGTCCAATGATTGTTCACCTGCAAACCACATTGTGCCATCGCTGGTTTGTTGAATGTCGTTTATCGAAGACGACTTTAAAGATTCATCTCCACCTGCAGAGTAATGGAAGAACTTGGTTCTGCCTGGATCTAACCGGTTAACACCATTGCCTTGAGAAGACACCCACATGCGACCTTTGTCGTCTTCAAAAATCTCACCAATACTATTGCCTGAAATGCTATCGGGATCATTAATATTGTGTTTAAAGTAACTGACATCATCTTGCTTGTAACGCACTGCACCGGCGTGATTAGTGGCTATCCAGAGATAGTTGCGGCTGTTGAAATACAAGTTAGTGACGGCGAGATTTTCATATCCTTTGAGAATATCGTTGCGGATGACAAACGACCTCCTGTCCAGCGGTAACATACCCAGACCACTGTCCATGCCTAGCCACAGATTACCTTTATCATCTTCTTCCAAAGCAAATACATCGGCGTCACTGGGTAAGTTATCAAAGCTGATTTTTCGCGTTGCTTCTGGCGTCCAAAGTAGTAAACCTTCCGAGGTGCCTATCCAAACGTTGCCAACACTGTCTTGCAACATGGAGTACACCATCTTAATTGGGGACTGGAGGCCGCTTTGTTCAGAATAATATTGATATTTTTGGAATCTACTCGGCGTAAACTCAATGCGACTCAAACCGGCATAGCGGGTGGCTACCCAAATAGACTCTTCTTGGTCAACGTAAATGTCGCGAATATCGTCATGTGGCATTAACGCATATTTAGTGGCGTTGATTAAGGCTGTGAACTGGTCATCTTTAGGTTGATATCGGTACAAACCTTTTTGTGTTCCTACCCAAATTTCTTTCTCTTTGCCTTGGCGAATACGCGTTATCGCCGCGTTAATATTGGCACCTTGAGGGTTCTTTGGCTTGTAGTGACCCGTAGCCTTTCTGAACTCACCAAAACTCAACTCGGTGCCAATCCAAATTCGGTCACTCTGGTCAATATAAAGCGCACGCACAATAGGATGGTCGATGCTGGTAGGCTCATTTTCAATAGACATAAAACGCTCAAATGTGCCGACATTCTGATCGGTCAATAGGTTCAAACCATTACTGGTACCAGCCCATATATTGCCTTTGCTGTCTTGAGCTATGCTCCATACACGATTGTGACTTATGCTTTTACTGTCATCTGGTGTGTTTTTAAAATTAGTAAATTGTTTCGTTGCATCGTCATACTTCGCCAAACCTCCGCCGTTAGAACCCAGCCAAATATTGCCGTCACTGTCTTCAAAAAAGACCTGTACCATGTTGCTCTGTAACGCGTTAGGGTCAGACAAGTCTTCTTGATAATGCGCAATTAAATTTAAATTTTGGTCGTAAATCAAAACGCCTTTACCCCAGGAGCCAATCCAAATCCTGTTTTGACTGTCTTGGAAGATGTTTCCTGCGTTCGCTACTTCGATGGTTTTATTGTGGGTATTATGAGGACTGTAAACTTCAAAATCATAGCCATCAAAACGCACTAAACCGGATGGCGTGCCCAACCAAAAGTAACCTCTATTGTCTTTTAACATCGAATAAATGGTGGTGGCTGGCAAGCCGTCTTCTACACTGAAACGTTTCACTGAAGAGAAGAACGCGGCTTCGGCTTTGAAAAAACAAATGCAAAGAAGCACAGAGAGTAAAAATGAAAAACTGTTTAAACGTGTTGGCACACAAATTCCCGGATAAAACAGTAAGCAATACAGAGAGTTATCATATGTGTATAAGGTTACAAATAGAAGAACTACTGTCGCATTAAACAAAGAACATATGAAAGTAAATCTAGCGCAAAGTCATTGTGAGCGCTAATCCTAAAATAACAATTGCCGCAACTATGCCTAATAATCCGACAAATGAAACGAACAAACAGTGCTTTGATGTAATTCAGGGATGTGCTTCTGTGGCGTTGCAGGTATACTTGGCGGTCTTTGAAATAACGATTGAATTCACGCGATTGCCCAATAAACAGTATGGGGCTAATCGTGTCACTAGACGAAGTAATTAAGGTTAGCAAATGCGCACGGATTATTGTGGGAATATAAACGCCAGTTTTATTGATAAAAACGTCACTCTTTGTGGTTGGGTGAGCAAACGTCGAGATTTAGGTGGTGTTATCTTTTTGGACTTACGCGATCGCGAAGGTGTTGTCCAGGTTGTTTATGATCCAGACTTACCCGAAGTATTCGAGTTAGCAAACAGTTTGCGTCAAGAGTTTTGCGTGAAGATTGAAGGCCTTGTTAGAGCAAGACCTGAGGGACAAGTCAATAAAGGCATGCGCACCGGCGAAATTGAAATTCTCGGTAAATCGTTGGAAATTCTAAATAAAGCTGACGTGTTGCCATTGGATTTCAATCAAGACAACTCTGAAGAGCAACGTCTTAAGTACCGTTACCTGGATTTGCGCCGCCCCGAAATGTCTGAAAAATTACAATTCAGAGCAAAAGTCACTAGTGCAGTAAGAAACTTCTTAGATGGCAACGGCTTCTTAGATATTGAAACCCCCATTCTGACTAAAGCAACCCCTGAAGGTGCTCGTGATTATTTGGTACCGAGCCGCACCCACAAAGGCCAATTCTTTGCGTTGCCGCAATCACCGCAGCTATTTAAGCAATTGTTAATGATGTCTGGCCTAGATCGTTATTATCAAATCGTAAAGTGTTTCCGCGATGAAGACCTACGTGCTGACCGCCAACCAGAATTTACCCAAATTGATATCGAAACCACCTTTTTGGACGCTGACGGTGTTATGCAAGTAACGGAAACCATGGTTAAGCAGCTGTTTCAAAATTTATTAGACGTCGACCTTGGCGAATTCCCACGCATGAGTTTTGCTGAAGCAATGCAGCGATACGGAAGTGACAAGCCTGATTTGCGTAATCCACTTGAAATCGTCGATGTTGCGGACTTGGTAAAGGATGTAGAATTCAAGGTGTTCAGCGGTCCGGCCAATGACGAAAATGGTCGTGTTGCAGTAATTAAAGTACCAGGCGGTGCTAAGCTGTCGAGAAAACAACTAGACGAATACGGAAAATACGTTGGCATCTATGGCGCGAAAGGTCTCGCCTGGATGAAAGTAAACGACAAGTCTAAAGGAGTAGAAGGACTGCAATCGCCAGTGCTGAAGTTCTTAGGTGAAGAGGTTGCAAACGCAATAGTAGCAAGAGTTGACGCGCAAGACGGTGATGTATTGTTATTCGGCGCCGACAGCTACACAGTAGTATGTGAAGCTTTGGGTGCACTGAGATTGAAACTCGGTGAAGACTTCGAATTATTAGAAGGTGAGTGGAAGCCATTATGGGTAGTTGACTTCCCAATGTTTGAGGAAATTGACGGTAACTTCCACGCGTTACACCACCCGTTTACCGCACCTCGCAACCTGACTCCAGCTCAACTTGCTGAGAATCCGGGGAACGCCTTATCAGACGCTTATGACATGGTACTCAATGGTGTCGAATTGGGTGGCGGCTCGGTTCGTATTCACAACCAAGAAATGCAACAACAAGTGTTCACTATCTTGGGTATTGATGAACAAGAAGCTGAAGAGAAATTTGGCTTCCTGCTTGATGCACTTAAATTTGGGGCACCGCCACACGCAGGATTAGCATTTGGCTTAGATAGAATGGTTATGTTGATGACCGGCTCAGAGTCTATTCGAGATGTGATGGCTTTCCCAAAAACGACTACGGCCGCATGCCCATTAACCGACGCCCCAGGATTTGCCAATCCGCAGCAGCTTGAAGAATTGGCAATTACAAGCTTGGCGAAGAAAGAAGACTAATACCGGTGGGCTTTAAAAGACCAGAATCTGTGCTTGTCGTCGTGTATAACGAGGATAATCAGATTCTGTGTCTACAGCGTCAAGATGATCCTGATTTTTGGCAGTCTATTACCGGCACAATGGAAGTGGGCGAAGAACCTCTTGTGACAGCAATAAGAGAAGTCGCTGAAGAAATTGGTGTAGATGTTAATAGTCCTGAAAATGGATATCACCTGGTTGATGCTCGTGTGGTGAATCAGTACGCCATACGCAAAGAATGGCAATACCGCTATGGGCCTGGAAATACGGTTAACACTGAGTACGTGTTTTATCTGAAAATTGCCAAAGAAGAGTCGATTGTCCTCACGGAACATTTGGCTTACCACTGGCTCAGTCTCGACAAAGCGCTTGCGCTATTATGGTCACCAAGTAATGTAGCCGCGGTTAAACGACTGCAATCACATCTGGTATAAATATTGGGATTCTAACGTTTGTCAATTATCCTAGGAATCGATCCAGGCTCACGGATTACTGGGTATGGTATCGTCAAAAAAAATGCCAACAAAACCGCATACCTTGCCAGTGGCTGTATTCGCATTCAAGATGCGGATCTCGCCGGTAAGTTAGCACAGATTTTTGAGGGCGTGTCTGAAATAATCAAGATGTACAAGCCGACTGAATTTGCTATTGAACAAGTCTTCATGGCTAAAAATCCTGATTCGGCGCTTAAACTTGGTCAGGCAAGAGGAGCTGCAATAGTCGCAGCGACACAAGCACACTTGCCTGTTGCGGAGTATTCGGCACGGCAAATAAAGCAATCTGTTGTTGGTAAAGGTAACGCAGAGAAAGCTCAAGTACAGCATATGGTGATGCATATTCTAGAACTGACCAAAAAGCCTCAGGTAGACGCGGCGGACGCACTTGCAGTGGCGCTTTGCCATCAACATACACAACAACACCTCATTAAATTGTCTGGACAGGCCAGCAAAGTCGTTCGTGGCAGACTGCGTTAAAGGGCACTTCACTAAAAAGTATTTGCTGTGCCGCGGTGAATATGAAATGATACTGTATAAATAAACAGTTCGGAGCTAACCTTGATTGGAAGAATAAGAGGCATACTAGTCGAAAAATCCCCACCAGATGTACTTATAGACGTAGGCGGGGTTGGCTACGAAATTCAAATGCCCATGACAAGCTTGTATCAGTTGCCTGAAACTGGAATGGAAGTGAAGGTGTATACACATTTTGTCGTACGTGAAGATGCCCAACTCCTATTTGGTTTTGCAGATAAGCAGGAACGCTCGCTATTTCGTGAATTAATAAAAGCCAATGGTGTGGGGCCTAAAATGGCACTCACTATTATGTCTGGTATGTCGGCTGCGCAATTTGTACAGGTCGTTAATAACGGTGATGTGACGTCATTGGTCAAGCTGCCAGGCGTTGGTAAGAAAACCGCCGAGCGATTAATTGTTGAAATGAAAGATCGCCTCAAGTCTTTATTTGGCGAATCTGTGGATACAGTTATGGCGCCAGAGCAAGTTGTGACCGAAACTACGCCATTATTACAGCAGACGTCGATTAAAGACGATGCCATTTTTGCTTTGATTGCGCTGGGTTACAAACAAGCGCAAGCAGAAAAAATGGTGCAGGGCGTTTATCAAGAGTCGTTAACAAGCGAAGAGATTATTCGCGACGCGCTTCGCAGCGTAGCGTGATAGTGACAATAGGATAATAGCAAGTGATTGAAGCAGATAGGTTGATCTCTGCAGGTGCCAGCGATGAGGAAGAGGTATTAGACAGAGCTATTCGCCCCAAGCTGTTGCAAGACTACACCGGACAACAACACGTGTGCGAGCAAATGGAGATTTTCATTGAAGCTGCCCGCAAACGTCAGGACGCGCTGGATCACTTGCTTATCTTTGGCCCACCGGGCTTGGGTAAAACCACCCTCGCGAATATTGTTGCAAACGAATTGCAAGTGAATATCAAAACAACCTCAGGGCCGGTATTGGAAAAAGCAGGCGATCTAGCGGCGATGTTGACCAATCTAGAGGCAAATGATGTGTTGTTTATTGACGAAATCCACCGTTTGAGCCCGGTTGTCGAGGAAGTACTTTATCCCGCAATGGAAGATTACCAGTTAGATATTATGATTGGTGAGGGACCGGCCGCGCGCTCTATTAAACTGGATTTACCACCATTTACCTTAATTGGTGCCACTACGCGAGCCGGATCGCTAACCTCTCCACTTAGAGACCGTTTCGGAATCGTACAGCGCCTAGAGTTCTACAACGTAAAGGACCTTACTTCCATCGTCTCGCGGTCTGCCCACTTTTTGCAGTTAACCATTGACAAAGAGGGTGCCACCGAGATTGCAAGACGATCCAGAGGGACACCACGAATAGCAAATCGACTTTTACGCAGAGTACGAGACTACGCTGATGTGAAAGCCGAAGGCAAGGTAAACCAAGATGTTGCCAACAAAGCACTGGATATGCTGGATGTCGATAAAGAAGGCTTTGATTATATGGATAGAAAACTATTAACCGCCATACTCGACAAGTTCTCGGGTGGACCGGTTGGTTTAGATAACTTGTCTGCGGCTATCGGTGAAGAGAAGGACACAATTGAAGATGTCATTGAACCTTTCTTGATACAACAGGGCTTTTTACAACGAACGCCAAGAGGCAGAATTGCAACCCAACGAGCTTACACGCATTTTGGTTTTACGGTTTCAGATTAGAGTAAGTTGACTTTTATTCAGGCAAAAAAAAAGCCCGCTTAATTAAGCGGGCGAAACAACAAGTGTTGAAGGAAAATAAAATCCAAGGAACATGTCCGAAAATCGGAGATAAACTCAAGAAAATTGACTGTCCGGTCAATCTCTTCGAAACATGCGAGCATTATAAATCCTATCTGCAATCCCACAACTGAAAAAAATTCATTTATAAGCATTAGAAAAACTAATGGTTGATAGCCCTTAACATTTCGTTAACCTGCTTGATAAATAATCAAAAGATAACCTAAACCATTGAAATGTAATGATTTGATATTTGATTTGTTGTTATCTTGGTATTAATTATAGTCTGGCAAATCGGTTTTCATTACCGAGTTTTGCATGTTTTTCAGCGATATCTCAATTTATTTCTAGATAAATAAAGTTAAATGAGGAAGAACTGTTATTAATTGAGGAGAAAACGTGTACTGTTTTTGTCCTAAGTTCACTATTTTAGGTGGCTTGGGAAGTTAGATTATTAAAAATGAGGCAGAACATCGAAAATTCGCTTAACAGATTTATAATATTTTCTCTTTGTTAACAGAAGCTGAATTACAATATCTACAGCTGTGATAAACTAACCACTACTTACTACCGTACAAAGAAACACGTTTTGAAACCAAAAAGTACTTTTGAGTGGCTAGTTCGCGTTTATTATGAGGACACGGACGCTGGCGGAATCGTTTATCATGCGAATTATTTGAAGTACATGGAACGCGCCAGGACCGAGTGGTTGAGGTTTCTGGGGTTTGAGCAAGATGAATTGTTGGAACAATCCATCGGTTTTGTCGTCAAATCACTGAACATGGAAAATATTCAAGCGGCTCGCTTCAACGACAAGTTGAGTATTTTCTGTCAAATTGTAGAATTAAAACGCGCCAGTCTGGTGTTCGAACAAAAAATATTAAACGAACAACAAGACCTGCTGGTGCAAGCGCTAGTTAGGGTTGCTTGTGTTGATCTCAGTACAATGAGACCAAAGGCAATACCCAAGAATATGTTAGGGGAATTTTCGAGTGTCGTCTGAAATGTCATTCTTTGACCTGTTTTTGCAGGCAAGCTTGCTTGTGCAACTGGTCATGTTGTTGTTACTTATCATCTCCATTATGTCATGGACCTTTATCTTTCAAAGAAGTAAGGCGCTTAACGACGCTAACTCTGAAGTAAAAAAATTCGAGGATCGATTTTGGTCAGGAGCTGACTTGAACCGTTTGTACCAAGAATTATCGGCGCGCCAAACTGTACCTGGAATGGCAGCTGTTTTTTGCGCGGGATTCAAAGAGTTTGTTCGACTAAGCAAAAACGCTTCATCTTTGCCTGAAGCCATTATGGAAGGTACGCACAGGGCGATGCGGGTTTCTCTATCACGAGAAGTTGATAACTTAGAGAGTCACCTACCATTTTTAGCCACAGCGGGTTCGATAAGCCCTTACATTGGCTTGTTTGGTACGGTGTGGGGAATCATGACCGCGTTTATCGCACTAGGTGAAGTACAACAAGCTACCTTACAAATGGTTGCTCCCGGTATTGCTGAGGCACTCATTGCGACGGCAATGGGCTTGTTTGCAGCGATACCTTCGGTCATTGCGTACAACCGGTTCAGTCACCGAGTGGAAAAGCTGGAAACCAGCTATGCAAATTTCATGGAAGAGTTTTCCAGTATTTTACACCGTCAGGCATTGGCTAATCATAAAACGGCAGGTTAAGCATCATGGTCACTTACGTTCGTAAAAAGAGAAGACCAGTCGCTGAAATCAACGTGGTGCCGTATATCGACGTCATGCTTGTACTTTTGATTATTTTTATGGCGACAGCACCTTTGGTTACTCAAGGTGTAAAGGTCGATTTGCCGAAAGCGTCGGCAGAACCCTTGGACAAAGATTCCAAGCCGCCCATGATAGCTTCAGTAGATGCTCAAGGTCAGTACTACTTAAACGTGGGCGATACGCAAGATAAACCAATGGACGCTGTTGATCTCGCCACACTCGTTGCGGCGCAGTTGCAAGTAAATCCGCAAACTCCTGTCATTGTAAAGGGTGATGGCGATGTTCCCTACAATAATGTGGTGCAATTGATGGTGTTACTGCAACGCGCCGGCGTCCCTTCAGTGGGTTTAATGACGGACATGCCAGAGAGTTAAATGAACACGATTGGGGCAGCACTAGGAAAATCTGCATTACTGCATATTGGGCTGGTAGTGATACTGGGCACCAGTATGCACTTTGCACCGCCTAAAACGCCCGATCCCGTTACGAACGACTTATCGAGTATAGAGGCCGTAACTGTTGACCAAGCTGCGCTTGAAAAGCAAATGCAGCAAATACGAAATCAGAACGTTGCGAAACAAAGGGCCGAAGAAAAACGAGTTCGAGAATTAGAGCAGCGAGCTGCAGAGGCGCAAAAGCGTAGAAAGCAAGAAGAAGTTCGTATTAAGAACTTAGAAAAATCGAAAAAGAAAAAAGAAGAAGAGAAGCGCAAAGCTGATCAGGCGGCTGCCGATGCCCGTAAGAAGCAGCAAAAAGAAAAAGAGCGCGCGCAAAAGTTAGAACAAGAACGCATTCGCAAAGAGAAGGAACGTAAAGCCGCTGAGAAAAAAGCTAAGGAAGCTAAGGAAAAGCGCGAGCGAGAGGAAAAAGCGTTAAGAGAGGCCGAGCGCAAAAAACGCGAAGCGCAAGAAAAAGCTGAACAAGAGCGATTAATGGAAGAGCAGCTTCAAAAAGAGCAGGCTGCGAGAAATAAGAGACGTCAGCAGGTAGTTATATCTGAAGTCGGCAAATATCAAGCGCTTATCAAGCAAAAGATACAGCGCAATTGGCGTCAACAAGAGTTTATGAAAGGCAAGTACTGTAGGTTGAACTTGCGATTAGCCTCAAATGGTTTGGTGACTCAGATCACAGTGCTTGAAGGTGATGATATAGTTTGTCAATCTGCACAAACTGCCATTTATAAAATTGATACACTTCCGGTTTCATCTGAGCCTGATGTATTTGAAGAAATGAAGTCTATTAACCTGACACTAGGGGATAGGGAATAGTATGTTTAAGAATTTGTACCGATTGTTAATGCTGACACCGCTATTATTCGCGTTTAATAGTTATGCGGCATTGGAAATCGTGATTACCGAAGGGATTGACAGTGCCAAACCAATCGCCGTTGTACCATTTAAATGGAAAGGCGATGGCGTGATGCCAGGTGAATTAGCAAGTGTTATCTCTGCAGACCTCAGACGTAGCGGCAAGTTCAACCCTATCGGACAAAGTTCTATGCCACAATTGCCTTCGGTTGATGCAGAAGTTGATTACGCCGCCTGGGCGTCTGCAGGTGTTGAAGTTATTTTGGTGGGTTCGGTCGAACCTTATTCAATCAACCGCTATTTGGTAACGTTTGAGTTAATCGATGTGTTGCGTGGACAAATTACTGGCGGTAATGCAAGAGTACTTAGCGCCGGCAAACTTGTTGATGCCAAAGATCACGTACTAGATACCCGACAAATTGTGGTTGATGGTAATCGTTTTAGACGCCATGCACATTACATTAGCGATATCGTATTTGAAGAACTTACAGGTATTAAAGGCGCCTTCAGAACTCGCATCGCTTATATAACGGTTAAAGACCGCAATAAGTATGAAACACCGTACCAACTTATCGTTGCAGATTACGATGGTGAGAACGAGTCGGTATTGTTGCGTTCGTCTGAGCCTTTGATGTCACCTGCCTGGTCACCAGATGGTAACAAGCTTGCCTATGTGAGTTTTGAAAACGGCAATTCACAAATCTTCATGCAAGATATTTATAGTAAAAGTCGTACTGAGCTTACCAATTTCCCTGGTATCAATGGCTCACCAGCGTTTTCGCCAGACGGCAGACAATTAGCGATGGTGTTGTCTAAAGACGGCAACGCCGAAATATATGTTTTAGATATTGCCAGTCGTCAAATTAAACGTATGACACGAAATAAGAACATAGATACTGAACCAAGTTGGACGCCGGACGGAAAAAGCATCATTTTTACCTCAGAACGGGGTGGTAAACCGCAGATTTATCGCGTAAATTTAGCATCTGGGAAAGTTAGGCGCTTAACTTTTGAAGGTGAAATGAATCTTGGTGCGACGGTAACACCAAATGGCCAGGAAATGGTGTTAGTAAACCGGACTCGCGGAAACTATCACATAGCAAGACAAGATTTTAAAACCAATGCAATGCAGGTGTTAACTAAAACGTTTTTGGACGAATCACCAAGCGTTGCGCCAAATGGAGCGATGATTATCTACAGTCGACTGCATCAAGGCCAACAAGTGTTGTCCTTAGTGTCGCTAGATGGCCGCTTCAAGGCAAGAATACCAGCAGCTGAGGGGGAGGTGAAATCACCGAGCTGGTCTCCCTTTCTACTGTAGTAAGAACATACAAATCGATTTGACATAAAAAGGATCCAGAGGATGCAACTAAATAAAATAATGAAAGGGGTGTTCATCGCTCTACCTGTAGTGACGCTTATGGCTTGTTCTTCGAATAACAGCAGCCAACAAGCAGAGCAGGCTAGCACAAATCAAGCGGCGCAAGAGTCTTCTGCAACAACTACCTCTACTGGTGCAACCGTTGAAACTGGCTCTGTAGCAAGAGATAAATCTCCAGAAGAGATCAAGCAAGAGCAAAAAGCTGAGCTGATGGCGAATCAAACTATTCTTTTTGATTTTGACCGTTCAAGCGTAAATTCAAAATTCTATTCAATGCTAAATGAGCACGCACAATTTTTGGTGCAGAACCCAGGTGAAACTGTGGTAATTGAAGGGCACTGTGACAAGCGTGGTACGCCAGAGTACAACATCGCGTTGGGTGAACGTCGTGCTAAGTCAATTGAAACTTTCTTGCAAAATGCCGGCGTTAGCCGTTCTCAAATTCGCGTAGTGTCATTTGGTGAAGAAAAGCCAGTGGCTATGGGTGATACTGAGTCAGCATTTGCTCAAAACCGTAGAGCGGTATTGGTTTACCAATAAACACCTATGAAAATTAAATATTTCCTGTTAGCAGGATTATTGCAAGGAGCCGCATTCAATGCGGCTTTTGCGCAAGCGCCTGTTGAAAATCTATCTGGCGGTTCAACTGAACAGCGATTAAGCGCTCTGGAGCGCACAATCAGTGCACGTATGAATGCGCAGCAGACCATTCAAACTCAACTGGATGAAATGCAGTTAGAGGTGAACGAATTGCGCGGTGCGGTTGAACTTCATACTCATAAACTCGAACAAATTCTGCAGCGTCAGCGAGAGCTTTATCTGGAAATAGATAAACGAATGGAAGCGGTGCTGACACAACCACAAACGTTGCCGCAAGAAGTTGCTCAGCAACCAGCGCAACCGGCAAGCAACTCCTTAAGTGAAAACGACGCTTATGACAAAGCTGTCAACTTGATCCTTAAAGAAAAACGCTACGACGATGCGATTCCTGAATTTCAGCAATTCTTGAAGGATTTCCCACAGTCTTCTTATGCGCCTAATGCGCATTATTGGCTTGGGCAACTTTTGTTTAATAAACGCGATTGGGCAAATGCAGAGCAGCACTTTGATCAGGTTGTACGTTTTTACCCTGACTCAAGCAAAAGAGCAGACTCTATGCTTAAACTGGGCGTAATTGCACAAAAGAAATCCAATATTGCTCGTGCGACTCAATTATTTGAGCAGGTCATTTCTGAATATCCTAATGCTTCAGAGAAACGCCTTGCAGAAAATCGTTTGAGGAACTTACAGCAAAATTAAGTAAGGTTTGTTAATAAGATGCAAACGGATAGACGAGTATTTGTACAGGTTGCTTTGATTTTCGACATTTGATCATAAATCTGAAATATTTCTGCAAATTCCGCTTGCACCTTATCTGTATTTAAGTATTATAAGCCGCCGTCGCCAAGGCGGCACAAGAAAAGCGAAAAAGGGTCGTTAGCTCAGTTGGTAGAGCAGTTGACTTTTAATCAATTGGTCGCTGGTTCGAATCCAGCACGACCCACCACTTTCGCAAAACTTGTATTCCAATTTAGATGGGTCGTTAGCTCAGTTGGTAGAGCAGTTGACTTTTAATCAATTGGTCGCTGGTTCGAATCCAGCACGACCCACCATCTAAACTTCCTTCTAAGTTTCAGTTTCCCGAAAAATAAAAATCATCCACGTTGAGTGCCGGATGAGAACCAGAGTAGGTTCGACAAAACGTATGGAACGTTTTGGACTGCTTTAGCAGCCCGCAGGGCGAGTATCAGGATGATACGAGTCAATCCAGCCCCCAACGACTCATTCAATCTAAACGCGTCATAAACACATCCCTGATGATCGTCACCCAGGCTCGCCTTCCGTGGCTCCCCGTAAATCACTGACGAAGATAATTAATCTTCGTCCGGGCGCAATTTACCCCACCATCTAATCAAACTCCCAAATTTTTATTATCAGCAATACATAAAATAACCACGTTGAGTGCTGGGTGAGTGGCGCCAGAAAACTGTGAAAACGTGGAACAGTTTTAGGCACGAACGACAAGCCAACGGATGGCTTGGCTGGAAGCCCTTACCATGGACGGTTTCCAACAAGGTGCGCTACAAAAGATGGAGGAGGGCGAGTATCAGGATGATACGAGTCAATCCAGCACACGAGGACTCATTCAATCTAAACGCGTTATCAACACATCCCTGATGATCGTCACCCAGGCTCGCCTTCCGTGGCTCCCCGTAAATTACTGACGAAGATAATTAATCTTCGTCCGGGCGCAATTTACCCCACCATCTAATTAAACTCCAAAATCCATATTTTCAGCAATACATAAAATAACCACGTTGAGTGACGGGTGAGTGGCCCAAGAAAACTGTGAAAACGTCAAACAGTTTTAAGCACTAACGACAAGCCAAAGGGAGGCTGATTTGCGTCTTCCTGGCTTTTGGCATGATAGCTCTTCCTGAGCCTACTTTATCGAACCTCTATTCTGTCGGAAAATCAACCTCGATGTACTTGTACCTTGGTACAGTTCTGATGGCTGTCCGTGTAAGTTCGTCCATGTAAGTCCATCGTTTTGATGGTGGTAAGCACACCAAAAGTAAGGAGCGTTCTACTTAAAATGGTGGAGATTCGGGGCGCGAAATTAGAAATCCCTTAAAAAAACATGTATTACCCACAATATTCATAAAACACCCCAAATACTGGTCAAAAGTGCATGTAAAAATACACATAGGGCGGTTAAGTAGCCGTATGTGGGGTCTATGTCTACATATTTGGTGAGAGTATACTTTAGTCGTATAGCTGAGAAAAACTGCGATTGCTACTCTTCGACGAATGTCTAAGAAATGTTGTAAAAAATGAGCCTGGTTAGAACATTATCGTTATCAAATATCGTCTCTATTGCGGCGTTGGTTATCATGATGACGAGCATATCTATTTATCAAATTAGAACCGAGTCAATTGACAACTTTCTGCTATCCGCGAAACATGAATCTCGGCATATTGATTATGCATTAACCCGATTCTTTGAGCAGGTAAAATTCGACGTCAATTACATTAGCGAACACAATACCGTTACCAGTGCCCTTTCTCAAATTACTTCCTATAAGGACAGCGCTTCTGATAACCCAATATTGCCTGCAAACTTACAGCCAAAAGAATCCGAGGCATACCAGCTGTATGTTCAATTTGCCGAGTCGCATCCATTACTCGCTTACATGTACATGGGAACGGAACAGTCCGGTTATTTGCAATGGCCTGTAGGCAACGTAGGTAGCAACTATGACCCACGAGTTCGGCCTTGGTACAAAAAAGGCATGAGCAATGGCACTACTCCCCAGTTATCCGAAGCCTACTATTGGGAGCAAGACGATGCTGTCATAGTTTCAATGGTGAGAAAAATAACCGACCCCAATTCAGGGATAAGTGGTGTGCAAGGAATGGATATTGCCGTAACCCAGCTTACAGATATGTTAAAAAAAGTTGAGGTAGGCGCCGGAGGTTACCTTGTGGTTAGCGAAATTTCCTCTGGAAACGTATTAGTTGACTCTGTGAACCCCAACAATAACTTTAAAGGCTTAAACCAGATTGCCAAAGGTCAGTTCGTCAATGTGATAGCGGGTAAGTTACACGATATTGAAATCGACGACGAAGATTACATTGTCTACAAGCATCAAATAACGTCTTTGAACTGGAATCTATTTAGTGTCATAAAAAGTTCTGACGTATTGGCTCCTGCTAACGAACTGGGCTTAAAAATGGCGCTGGTTGCCCTGTTTTTACTGGTAATGTTTGTACTCATTGGCATTTATTTAGCGAAGAAGTTATCAGCCCCTATTCATTCCCTGGCAAATTCCTTTAAGCAGATGAGCGAAGCTGTGGTAAAAGGTGAGCAAATTATTTGGCAATCGCAGCACTACAAGATCACTGAATATCATTGGCTGCAAAATGACATTAAAGTGTTTGTCGATACCGTTAACCAGTATTCTGAAAGATTAAAGTCCAGCGGCCTGCAACTGAGTGATATGTCCGATGAGCTCAACGGCATTAGCCGAAGTCTTAACGAAACACTACATAAACAACAAGGCGAACTAGAAGAGGCGTCTACGTCGGCAGGACAGCTGGGTAAAGCCGTAGAGCACGTTGTTGGTACTTGTCGTGATGCAGTTGCTTTGACAGAAGAGAAAGAAGCGAAAGTGCAAGAAGGGGTAGCACTGGCCACGTCTTCCAGAGAATCGGTTGCCCGCCTTGCTAATATTATCGAACAAACCAGTAAAACCACCAATGCCTTAGATTCAGCCTCTTCTGAAATTGAGGCAACTTTAAATACCATCAGGGACATTGCAGACAAAACCAATTTACTGGCGTTAAATGCCGCCATTGAAGCTGCTAGGGCTGGAGAGCATGGACGGGGCTTTGCCATAGTAGCCGACGAGGTGCGTACTTTGTCAAAACGTACTTACAATGCGACACAAGAGATATCCGAGCGGTTGTTGGGTTTATCGAGCCAAGCCAACAAAACGGCGAAAGACATTGAATACGCGCTAACACTTGCTTCTGAAACGCAGGAAATGTCAGATCAGGCACATCAGAACTTTGCCGCTATTAACGATCAGATATTCGAATTGCTGCAATGCAACATGACAATCTTCTCGCAAGCGACAGAACAAGAGCAGGCAATTCGTTCGCTGGAAACAAAACTCAATGCAATGTCGGAGTTGGCTGATGATATATCAACTCAGGCTGAGAACAATCAACAACACGCGGAAGGATTGGCGTCACTGGCCAAACAACAATCTCTATAAGTGATAGTCATTCGCTGCCTGTACTGGGCAACTTCCTCTTTGGTTTAAGCGAACTCAAAATCAATAGTTGTTGAATCAATGTCCCTACATTTAGGGCACCTAAGTAATAAACGACTTTTGAAGAGTGTCTCGGAATAATTGAAACAGGTAAGGGGAATTTCTCTATTGCTCCTCTACTCCAATTATAAAAATTGCACTATTTAGCCTATCGATAAGAGCCTCTGCATTTTCTACTTCTTTGTGTACAGATACATGTAGAGGAATTTCTGCCAATCTAAGCGTGTCTAACTGCACTCTGGATTGCGTTTTAACCAGGTAGTCAACCAAGCGCCAATAACCGAGGAAATAGTGCGCTCGGCCTCGTGTCAGCATTTGGATAGCTTCTTCGTGTCTTGTCACTTGAATAAGCTGTTCAGTGGTTCCATTTTGTGCTTGCAGTTCTTCTAATATGCCGCCGTATTGATAGCCTCGCATTATTACAACAGCTTGGCTTTTGAGTTGGCTAAGTTCGGTAATAGTTGTAGTTCCTGGCAACCAAAACAGTCGCACATCTAATTTAGATATTGGCTGTTTACTCAAGAGCAATACTTTACTTTGATCTCCGATGTTTTTACTGACGATAGAAATGTCAATTTTGCCGTCCAATAGGTGTTTATAAAAACGCGCTACCGGGTATTGCGTAAATTCATATTCTAGCTCTGCTTTGGTCATGATTTGATAGAAGCTGTCCATCCAATCACCCGTTAGTTCCCCTTTGCTGTTGCGAACGATGTACGGTGGGAAAATGACATTCCCTATCTGATAAACAGGTTTAACATGAGCGCCAGTGGCGTTGCTAGTAGAAGGGGATAGCAGCGCTAAGAGTAAGCAAGTACAAATCGCGTATTTCGTTATTGTTGGCAACTTATCCAATGGCGGGTTTTCTCTTGTGTCGCTAGAGCCCGTTGAACAAAACTTATACTGCAAAGATCAATAGGCTCTAGATACCTATAAATTCTAATAAAAAATTACCACATTAGACGAGATACACAACGCCAAATATCCGTTATGCTCAGTACCAATTAAGTGAAGGAGTAAAGCAATGATCATTGTATGGGGTAAAGTCGAGATACAACCAGAGCACCTCGATGCAGCTAAGATACTAAGTGCAGAGCATGTAGAGCGTTCATTGGCTGAACCTGGCTGTTTGCATCATTCGGCGCAGGTTTCTATCGATAAGCCAAGCACCATTGTGTTTTATGAAGAGTGGCAAGATATGCCTGCGTTGCAAGTGCACTTTAAAGTGCCAGCGTCGATTCAATTTGTCGAGTCAATCGCAAAAATAGCGATTGCGCCGCCCACGTTGAAAATCTTTGATGCCGAACAGCTACAATAAACTGTGAGCGCAATTGGGGGGTTAAACTATATTGATTTGCCCTATTAAATATCTTTTTGTGTAGCCAGATACAACGACATCTGACTCAGTTACATCACAGTACAGTACGCCACCGCGAGTGGAGACTTGATGCGCTGTGAGGCTCGTCTTGTTTAACCTCGACGCCCAATAGGGGGCTAGGCCTGCGTGTATTGAACCAGTTACCGGGTCTTCATCACCACCGTTGGCTGGCCAAAAATAACGTGACACAAAATCATATTTGTCGCTGCTCGACGCCGGTGCAGTGACGACTAGGTCAAGTGGGGCGAGTTTTTTCAATTTGTCCAAATCAGGCTTACATGCTTTTATCTGCGCTTCGTTTTGGTAAATAGCAAACCATGCCTGTGGACTTTTCAAAATATGCTCGGGTTGTACATTAAGCGCATGTAACAAGTCATCGGGGATGGTATTTGGTTTAAGCGCCTCTCGTCTTGGGAAGGTCATACATATGCGACCTGAAGGCTCTTTTTGGATACTCAAAGTACCTACCGTGTTGGTCGTCAATACAATATGTTGTTTACCATATTCCTCAAAAATAACCGATGCGGCGGCGAGTGAGGCATGCCCGCAAAAATCGATTTCGCACAGGGGAGAGAACCACCTGATGGCAAAGTTATCGTCGTCATTGGGTACGATAAACGCGGTTTCGGATAAATTGTTTTCTGCCGCAATGTTCTGCATTAATCGGTCATCTAACCACTGCTCGGTAATTAGTACAGCTGCCGTATTGCCGGCAAATAGTTGTTGCGTAAATGCGTCTACAAAATAAATGGTGTATGACATGGTGGGAATTATCGATATAACTGAGATAAATGCAGAATAGTGTAGCTTAGGTGGAATTAACACCATAAACTTTGCAGCGATGGAGTCACTGTAATCACGGGCTTCTCATATAACGAACGTATAATAAAAGGGAATGCTACATGTCCGAAGTACAAAAGTTGGAATTGAGTGATGACAAACAACTCATCGATACCGATTTGGTGTATCAATATATTGCTGAGAAGAGTTATTGGGCAAAAGGCATTTCGCTTGAACGTTTGGTGGTCGCGCTGGAAAACTCGTTGTGTATTGGCGCTTATTTAGGAAAAACGCAGGTGGGTTTTTGTCGCGTAGTAACAGACTATGCGACTTTTGCTAATTTATTAGATGTGTTTGTTGTGGATGAGTATCAAGGTAATGGCATAGCCAAGCAGCTATTAAGGTTTACTTTGGCACATCCGCATCTTCAAAACTTAAGACGTTTTACACTTACTACCAAAGATGCACATGGGCTTTATAAGCAATTTGGATTTGAAACGCTTGGTGCGCCAGAGCGTTACATGGAGATATTTAGGCCAGATATTTATCGGCAAATAGAGACCTAAGAATAAGCCGTACTATCCCGCAGTTTGTGCGCGCTTAGCCCGTTTTATCTGACGTTGCTGCCATGCTTTTTTGACTGAGAACCGCCACATGTAGTTAAGTCCAAAATAACCTACCAAACCCGCAATTACCGCACATACTGCGCAACCAACAAGAAATGCAGGCCCAATAGTTTCAAGACTATTGACCACCCACTGCCAACTTAATTCAAACTCAAAATTTTGTGTAGGCGTCCCAATGATGAGGGTGCCCACCAGGTATGCCGTATAGAATATTGGGGGCATGGTGAAAGGGTTGGTTATCCATACTGTTGCAACAGAAAGCGGCAGGTTTACACGCATAGGGATAGCGGTTGCCGCGGCTAGCCACATTTGAAATGGCACTGGCCAAAATGCGTAAAACAGGCCAATACCAAATGCACCACAGGCTGATTTGCGATTTAAATGCCAAAGATTGGCGTCATGGAGCAACGTACCAAAAATCGAAAGAGCTTTTTGCTCTTTTATCGATTTGTGATCGGGCAGGTAACGCTTGATTAACTTTTTTGGCATTTCATTACAACTTATCTGCAGGAAGCACGTTTACTATGGACAGGTTTTTTTTCGGTTTCATTACCGCCAGTGTTTCCAGCCTACTATGGCAGCAACTTCCTAATGTTTTTACTATTGTGTTGGTTGGCGTTTCGCTTGTCTACACAATTGCCTCGAATCGAATGCTTTTCACTGGCATCGGATTCGGCATAATCTGGATGGCGAGTGTAGGTCATTGCATTCACTATTGGCAACTCCCTAACCAAGTATTTTCACAACCCGTTACAGTATTGGCGTCTATCGACTCACTGCATACTGAAAACCAATACCTTTCCATGCAGCTGTCAGTGAACAGTATAGATGCGTTCGAATACGCATTTTTTCAACCCACTATCTTAGTTTCTTGGCAAAAACCGACTTGGATAGTGCAACAAGGACAAACTGTCAGATTACAAGTCAAATTAAAGAAACCTTACGGGCTTGCCAATGAATATGGCTTTAATCGACAAAAATGGTTGTTTGCTAATAACATCTTGGCAACGGGGTATGTTAGGGAAAACAGCGTTAATCAGTTAACTAATAATGATGTCAGTACACGTCAAACCCTGGTTAGCGCAATCAATGAGTTAGGCGCAAGTGGTAGCAAATGGGTGCTCGGTTTGTCTCTTGGTTATCGCGGCTTGTTAACACAGCAGGATTGGCAAGTATTGCAAAAAACTGGTACCTCACACCTAATGGCCATTTCTGGTTTGCATTTGATGATGCTAGCTTTTTTCTTGTTCCATTTGGGCAAGTTTGTTTGTGCTTTACTTGCTCTAGGTGCCAAGGATCTTAACTATACAGAGCCTGGAAAGATGGCTCTGTTGATGATATTGCCCGGGTGTGCATTGTATTGCTATATAGCCGGAATGGCGCTTCCCACAATGCGCGCATTGGCGATGCTGCTACTGGCAACAATACTTACTTTCTTGATGAAAAACTGGCAGTTGAGCCGGTTTATCCTCGCCAGTCTAACTATGTTTATTCTGTTGTTCCCACTGAGTGTTTTTACTTTTAGTTTTTGGCTTAGTTTTGCTGCTGTGGTGAGCATTGCGTTGATCAATTGGTTTATGTCCTATACGCGGCATAATCGCTCTATACTTGCGAAGTGCATCTACGTATTTAAGTTTCAATTGGCCATAACGATTCTTATGTTGTCGATTGTCGCCTCTATATTTGGTGGGGTTAGTTTGGCGTCGGCTTTTGTGAATGTAATCGCTGTTCCCATAGTGACGTTTGTATTGTTGCCATTGTCGCTGTTGAGTGTTTTGGTGTTGTGGATGCAGTGGCCATTTGCACCTGACTTAATCGTTTTGACTGGAGAGTTATGTGATTATTCGGTGTCTGTGCTGACGGAAGTCGCTACTTGGTCTTTCCTTTGGTTACCCGTCCCAATCAGTCAGTGGTGGCAAGGCTTGTTACTGCTCATCATGCTTTTGTTGTGGTGTGTGCCTAGCTTTCCCCTTGCGAGGCCTTGGAGTGTTCTGTTAATTCTTCCTTTGTTAAGTAACATTCCACAATCAAAAAACAAGCGCTGGGAGGTGGCGATTTTTGATGTAGGGCAGGGGCTGGCTGTGGTTGTGGCGAGAGGAGGGCGCGCTATGCTTTATGATACAGGTGCGGCGTTTCCGAGTGGTTTTAATATGGTTGATGCAGTCATATTGCCATACCTACGTGCAAGGCAAATTGAGCAACTTGATTGGGTCATATTAAGTCACGGAGATAATGATCATAGTGGTGGTGCAAGTGTATTGGCTAACGCAATTGAGATTCGGCAATGGGTAACAAATGAAAACCTTTGTTATCAGGGAAATGTATTCAATTGGCAAGGCTTAACACTTGAGTTTTTATGGCCAGTATCGGTGGGTAATTTGGCCGATAACAGCCAGTCTTGTGTGATGAAAATAAGCGGCGATCAGTTTAGTGTGCTGTTGAGCGGAGATATAGAAAAAACATCAGAATTTAGGCTAGTACAATTGCACCGCGCAGGTTTACTGGATTTGTCAGCGAACGTACTTATTGCGCCACATCACGGCAGTAAAACGTCTTCCACTTTGCCTTTCTTAAAGGCGGTCGCTCCAGAATTGGCGATATTTTCCCAAGGGTACAAGAACCGTTGGAACATGCCTCATCCTGATGTGATAGAGCGATATCACAAATTATCTATAGGTACGCTAAATACGTCTTCATCGGGGCAAATCACGCTTGTCATCGAAGAAAATAAGCCCTTTGTGATTGAACAAACCCGAAAAACCACATACGACCGTTGGTATTTGCCCGCCCGCACAGATTAAAGTGCTGCTTTTGAATTGAATTTATGTAGTTTTTCCCCATATTGACAGGCACAGGCTAGAGCCTGTTGATCTTCACGGTATTATTTTGCAGCAGTTTGTTTGGTATTTGAACAAGGCAGAGTCTTTGTAGTGTAGTTGCTCTACATAAAAGGGCGATAACGCAGTAGAAATACCAAACAAGCGCTGCCCGAGGGTTCTTCCTGAGCGCATCCTGCTCTTTGTTGTTGCTTTTTGACTTAGCCCACTAGGCCAGCAAAGCAATGCCGCGATCAGAAAGCGCTCAGATTGAACAAAACATATACTGCAAAGTTCAACAGGCTCTAGAATTAGCAAAGATCGCTATACCCTTGTAAACTATTGTTAAATATTCGGAATTTACAAATAGATGTCCAATCCCCAATCAACTAAACAGGTATTCCGTCGGTTTAGTGTTTATTTAAAAGAGTTCAAACTCGCATTTTTCGTGGCAGTGCTAGGAATGATTGGTTATTCCTGTATCGATGTCTCTTTCATTTCTAATCTCGATTCTGTGATAGACAGAAGCTTGGTCAATGGCGATTACGATTATCTGCGTTTAGCGGCATTCTTTGTGGTGCCTATTTTCATCATGCGCGGATTATTTAATTTCATGGGCGCCTACACGTTGGCTTGGATAGGCAACATGGTTGTGATGCGTATTCGTCAGCAACTATTCAGTCGTTATGTGCATTTGCCCGTGTCATTTCACGATCAACATTCTACAGGTACCTTAATCTCAAAAGTCACCTATGACACCGAGCAAGTGGCGCATGCAGCAAGCAAAGCACTGCTCACTTTGATCCGTGAGGGGGCGTTAGTCATAGGCCTTTTGACCATGATGTTTTATAAATCCTGGCAACTCAGTGTGGTGTTCTTACTACTCGGTCCCATCGTAGCGGTCATCGTATCTATCGTTAGTAAACGGTTTCGATCAGTGAGCAAAAATATTCAAAAGTCGATGGGAAATTTGACTACCTCTGTTGAAGAGATTTTAAAGGGCCATAAAGTGGTGTTGATGTTTGACGGCCAAGAAAAAGAAGAGAATCGATTTGAGCACAAGAACAACCACAACCGTCAACAGCACATGAAATTGGTTGTTTCGAAAATACTATCGGTGTCGACAATCCAAGTTATTGCTTCAGTCGCGCTGGCTGTTGTTTTGTTCATTGCCAGTATGCCTGAAATGGTAGAAAACCTGACTGCAGGCGTTTTCACCACTATCGTGGTGAGTATGACCATGCTATTGAAGCCATTGAAACAGCTTACAACGGTGAACAGCGAATTCCAAAAAGGTATGGCCGCCTGCGAAAGTATTTTTGATGTGTTAGACCAAGCGATTGAGCCAAACAACGGGCGTGTGAAGCCAGAGCGAGTAAATGGACATCTCGCCTTTGAAAACGTTGATTTTGCCTATAAGCCAGGTGAGCCTGTACTAAAAGAGGTTTCTTTTACCGCTGAGGCTGGGAAAACCATTGCTTTAGTTGGGCGCTCTGGTAGCGGAAAATCCACCATCTCAAATTTGTTGACCCGCTTTTACAGTCCGCAATCGGGCAAAGTAGTTATCGACGGTCAAAATATTGAAGACATTGAGTTGCGTGCCCTCAGAAAACAGTTTGCGTTAGTGTCGCAACATGTGACCTTGTTTAACGATACAATTGCTAACAACATTGCTTATGGCATTGAAGAAAAGGTCACCCCTAAAGATATTGAAGAAGCGGCACGCGTAGCACACGTGCTAGAGTTTGCAAAACAATTACCTGAAGGACTCGATACCATAGTTGGCGAAAATGGCTTAATGCTATCCGGTGGGCAGAGACAGCGCATTGCGATTGCCAGAGCAGTTTTGAAAAATGCGCCAATACTCATTTTAGATGAAGCGACGTCTGCGCTGGATACTGAGTCGGAACGTTTCATCCAAGAAGCGTTGGATGAACTTCAAAAAGACAGAACTAGCATTGTAGTAGCGCATCGATTGTCGACCATCGAAAACGCCGATGAGATTTTATTGATTGAACGCGGTGAGATTAAAGAGCGCGGTCGACATCAAGCGTTACTGGAAAAAGATGGCATGTACGCCCAGTTACACAAGATGCAATTCAGTGAGGGCAGCTAGTTGCGCGCAATTGAACGTGCTTGGTACGACCCTAAACAAATTTGGATATGGTTACTGACGCCATTAATGCTGCTATTCGCTGCCATTAGCAGTGGTAGGAGAGCGCTTTATCGCAGTGGCATATTAAAAAGTCACAAACTAAATGCGCCGGTCATCGTCGTCGGTAATATCAGTGTTGGCGGCAATGGTAAAACACCTATGGTGGTGTACTTGTGTGACCTCCTGCGGCAACAGGGATATTACCCTGGCGTATTGTCACGTGGTTATGGTGGTAAATCTGAGAATTACCCGATACAAGTTACCTTTGCTTCAAATGGCAACGAGGTAGGGGATGAACCTAAATTAATTGCCAAGCGCGTTAATTGTCCGGTAGTAGTTGACCCAAATCGCAAACGTGGCGCTGAGAAGCTGATTAATGACCTTAGGTGTAATGTTGTCGTGTGCGATGACGGTTTGCAGCATTATAAGCTCGCAAGAGACATAGAGATTGTAGTTATCGACGGACAGCGTCGACATGGCAATAATCAGCTGATGCCAGTTGGTCCTTTGAGAGAAGGCGAATGGCGTTTGGACACGGTCGATTTTATCGTGAATAACGGCGGGCCGATAAAAAACGGTGAATATTTAATGTCGTTTGATGTCGGACGCGCACAAAATGTTAAGTATCAAAACGTCAGTCAGCCGTTATCTGATTTTGCCTTGCCAGTTGTCGCGGCGGCGGGAATTGGCAACCCACAACGGTTCTTCAATACCTTAACCAAGCGCGGGATCAAAATTAAAGACGCTAAGTCATTCAAAGACCACCACGCTTATAAAGTAACAGACTTGCCTGATGAAACGGTGTTTATGACCGAAAAAGACGCGGTTAAGTGTACAGAATTCGCATCCGATAAATGGTGGTATCTGCCCGTATCGGCTAATTTAACGCCTGAATTTAGACAGGCATTTTTGGCAAAATTAAAAGCATTAAAGTAGTGAATCCCATAAGATGTCGATAAGACTAAATGGTATGCCATCAAACAGAAGGAACAACTATGCCCATCGATTCTAAATTGCTAGAGATACTGGCTTGTCCAGTGTGCACTGGTAAATTGATTTATGACAAAGAGGCAGAAGAACTTATATGCCTTGCTGACCGACTCGCTTTCCCAATTAAAGAAAATATCCCGGTCATGTTAGAAAACGAAGCAAGAGAACTGACTCTTGAAGAAGTTGAGGCGTATCGTTAATCATGAGTTTTGTGGTGATTATTCCCGCGCGTTATCAGTCCAGTCGATTTCCAGGTAAGCCACTGGCAATGATTGATGGCATGACGATGATTGAACGCGTCTATCAGCAGTCTAAGGTGTCAGGTGCAAAACGAGTTGTTGTGGCAACAGACGACGAACGTATTGCCAGTGAAGTCGCTCGTTTTGGTGGTGAAGTTTGTATGACCCGAGACGACCATGAAAGTGGCACTGAGCGATTGGCCGAAGTGGTAGACAAACTTGCGCTAGAGCCAGAACAAATTGTGGTGAACGTGCAAGGTGATGAACCTTTTATTCCACCCGAAAATATTTCACAGGTTGCCTTCAATCTCATTGAAAACAACACTGCTGTTATGTCGACCTTATCCGTTGCTATAGATGATTTAGATGAAGTACTCAATCCAAATGCGGTAAAGGTGGTGACCGATAGCAAGGGTAATGCGCTGTATTTCAGTCGTTCAACTATCCCTTATGATAGAGAACGTTTTCTCAATAAAACACCGGAACAAATAAAATCGTTTGGCGACTTTTATCAGCGTCACGTCGGCATTTATGCATACAGTGCAGGTTTTATTAAAGAGTACATTGACATGCCAGTGTCGCCGCTTGAAAAAATAGAATCGCTGGAGCAATTACGCGTGCTATGGCACGGGCTTACCATCCACGTTGAAGAAGCTAAGGTAGCACCTCCTGCGGGTATTGATACGCCGGAAGATTTGCAAAATGCGTTGGCCAGGACGAAACAATAGATGGCTGCTCCCAGAAATGTCGTAATTACAGGAGCTAATAGGGGGATTGGTTTAGCGTTAACGCAGTTGTATTTAGCGCGCGGGTGTCAGGTTTGGGCGATCTGTCGACAAAGCAGTGAAGTGCTCAGTCAAACCAACGCAAAGGTTATTGAAGGTGTCGAGTTAACCGACTATCAAGGGCTTGCAACTAAGCTAGGTGCGCTGAAACACCTGGAAATAGATATCCTGATCAACAACGCCGGGCTGTTACACGACGAACAACTGGGTAGTGTTTCAGTGTCACAAATTCAAAAACAGTATGAGATAAATGCTATTGCTCCGCTTGTGGTCACTGACTTGTTGTTAGCACAAATGCGTGAAGGCGGTAAGATTGGTTTTGTTACCAGTCGAATGGGCTCAATGGCTGATAACAGTTCTGGTGGACGTTATGGTTATCGAATGTCAAAAGCGGCATTAAATGCCGCGGCAGTTTCGGTTGCGCAAGATGTCAAACCTCTGGGTATTGCTGTGGCAATATTGCATCCAGGCTATGTACAAACCGGCATGGTTAATTTTAGAGGTGATGTTACAGCTGAAGATTCCGCGAGTCGCTTAATGGCAAGAATGGATAATTTGACCTTGAACAATACAGGCACTTTTTGGCACGCCAGTGGTGAAGTCTTACCCTGGTAAATCATTGAAATATTAAAGGCCAGCAATGCTGGCCTTTTCTTTATCATTTGTTAAGTAGTGGTTTTTGCTTAGCCACGGTTGCGACCAAGTGCATCATGGCTCGATACCCAATCACCAGCGATTACTGCGCAGCCAAGTGAAATGTCACCCGCAAGTACCGTCGCTGCAACAATCTCTGCAAATTTGTTGGCTTTACCTTTGCCCACGCAACCTAACATGTTTAAACATTCCTGCTGAGTGGGCAATCCAGTACCACCCCCGAACGTAGCACAGATGAGCGAGGGAAGAGTAACGGCTAAATAAATATCGCCATTGTCCAACAGCTCATGTGAGAACAATCCGGCATGAGATTCTACAACGTTAGCTTCGTCTTGACCGGTGGCAATAAATAGCGAGGCTATTCCGTTGGCAGCATGTGGTCCGTTGTAGGCCGCACCTGCCATCAAGGCACCTGTGTTTGCAAGTACCGTGGCTTTTGCCAGCATTTTTGTATCTACGCCCATAATGGCCTTCAATACTTCTTTTTTAACCGTTAGCTCGGCAATGACGCGTTTACCGCGTGAGTGCAGCATATTCAGGTGTGAATGCTTTTTATCGGTATCCATGTTGCCTGATAGCAGATAATTAGCACCACCCGGATAGTTGCGCTTGATCCATTCACAGGCCATTAATGTGGCTTTACCCACCATATTTTGCCCAGCAGCGTCACCAGTGGTGTAGTTGAATCGCAAATAACGCGATTTTGCGACAGACCACTGATGAATGTGTTTCAGTTTACCAACGCTGGTGGTTGTCTCTGCGGCTGCCTTAATGTTGTCAAAATTGTCTTTGACCCACTCACCAAAATCACGTGCTTGACGCGCATTATCGAATAAAAACGCAGGTGCGCGCTGCATATACTGTTCAACCACTGTAGTGGTTACACCACCACTTTCGGTGATAACTCGCATACCACGGCTATAACTGGCAACCAGTGTGCCTTCAGTTGTTGCAAGTGGAACATAGAAGTCACCTTGGGCATCCTCACCATTTATACGCAAGGGACCCGCGACGCCGACTGGCATCTGACAAATACCAATGAAATTTTCGATATTGCCCGGCAACACACCTGTATCAATGGTGTATTGGCCTGTAAGCGTCATTGGCTCACCCGTTTTCTCTTTAATGAATTCACGACGTTTGGTCGCCATTTCTGGGCTGTAGTCGTTTTCTTTAGAGCGGGGGATACGAATATCGTCTCTCATTGAGTTCGTCCTTTTTCATCTGTGTTGTGAGTATTGTGTTCATCCAACCGGTCGAAAAAAACAACTGGTCGGATGACTAGTATACTCACACAACTGGTCGGACCTCAAAGACAGTTTTGTGAAAATTTTAAAAATGTTCGGTTTTAGTCTGCGTGGAAGCTATTGATTCTAATAAAAATTCACATTTTTGTTCGAGCACGTAAAAGGGAAGCTTCGCCCATAAGCCGTACAAAATAGTCAGTATGCATACGGCTAGTGCTGATCCAAATGCTTTTGGTTCATCCCAGACATAATGCGCCATTGCAACCAGGCCTATGAATACACCTATAATCCCGATAGCGATACTGAGGTCGCCGCAAATTTTGAAGAATACTTTGCTGTTTTCTAGCTGTGTTTGGTTCAAACGTTCTAGGTGAAACACTGATTTTAAAGCCATGTTTCCTTGTTTGGCGGTAACTATTCCAATTGCGAAAAAGTAGGTGACTGGAAATACAATCATCGCACTTGGAATATTGATTAGATAGGTAATGTCCTTATTTAAAAAGTAGGGCGTAAAGACAATCACTAGGCTGAAAAGTATCAAGCTAATAAACACACTCATGTGTTATCCCCACTAAAAAGACGCTCAATACGCTGGCTGCAAACGTAACCAAGCAATTTTGCGATTGAAGCGTACATCAGAGATTTAGTGACAAAACCGCTACTGGCAATTACGTGATGATGGGTCGGATCTGTAAACAGTGTACTGCCGATACTGGCAAGTGCGATGAAAAAAAGTATCCAACCCATAAGCACACTGGTATTGCCAAATACTGTCCAAAAGCGAATTGCATTTTTAACAGAGGCTTCTCCGGGGTGGCTTTGTTCACTGAATAAGTACTTAAAGGACGCTTTAATTGTGTTTTTTCCAGTGCTCGCGATGGCAAAAGCAATGGCGGGTAAAAGAGTAATAAGCAAAATAGGAATATCGATAAAAATACCTAGTTCGCCTCCCATTACCATTGCTAGAGCAATTATTGCGACAAAAATGAAAAGACTGATCGTGAACATAATAATGCCACCTTGTTGTTTATTTAAATATTCGTAGGTACTTAAAATAGTTTGCTTCCAAAACCATAGATCTGCGGCAACAGTGCCTCGTTCAGGTGCTTGAAAAATGTAGTACTCTTCAATCAAATCCCCGATGAGTTGCTCTCTAATAGATATGGGAATTGAAAGACTCAAAATGCGCTGTGCGAGACGTGGAGGCTGCTTTTCTTGTTTTACAGGTTCTGCCACAACTGCACCCCTTGCCACATCACCTCTAAGTTCTTCTTGGTTTGTTTTAGTAGTTTCTTACCTTCAGCTGTAACCTCAAAATAACGCTTCGCGCGCCCGCCACGTTCTGCTGTAGGCTCGCCCACTGAGGATGTGACATAGCCTTTCTTTTCCATGCGTTCAAGTGTGGCGTAAAGCGCACCAATGGAGGCGTCTCGGTTTACCAGGTCTTTTAAATTGTGACGAATGAGTGTGCCATGACTTTTGCCGCCTAACTGCATTAAGGCCAAAAGTAACAAGTGCTCAAATTCGCCCAGATGTGAATTCTTATCGGACATAACTACGCTATTACATTATTTATTATACAAAGTAGAGGAAATGGAAATGATTTACAAATATATTCTACAAAATAGAGGAAATTATTTATTAAGGGAGGCTGAAGTTACGGAGATTGCTTGTATTGTGCTATCTTTTGCCCAACCCAGCCTTGCTCCTTTAATTCAACGAGCGCTTCATTTAGTTTATCCGCAATTTCAGGTGAGGTGTTCTTATTTAAAGCCAGGTAATTGCCAAGTCCATCTTCGTTCAATGTAAATACTGGTTCTACGTCTTCAATGGGCAAGCCTAACCGCTTAAATTGATAGTTAAGGGCAAGGAGCGAGCCAGGGATTAAGTCAACTTTACCTTCGAAAAAAAGCGGTAGGTAGTCCTCTAAAAAACTAAACTCAACGAAGTTTTCTTCTGTGGCAACACCTTGTTGCATCATGATGAACTTCGTTACGGTATTACGCACTACAGCCACACTATATTGACGCAACCCCCCAATTTCTGAGTAGGTAATGTCGGTTCTCGATTTGAGTTTAAAAATACTAGTACGATCAGCAACCAGGGGGCCGACCCATAAGAATTTTGGACGACGTTCAGAACTCATTCCCGTTGAAAATACCCCCGCATTTTTTTCTGATTGGGCAAGGGCGAAAGCGCGCGTCCAGGGCAAAAGGGTAAACTGACATTGAATTTCAGCTTTCATACAAATGACTTGTACTATTTCTGCATTGATGCCTTGCATGGCACCGTCTTGCTTGAAATTGTAAGGAGGGAACTGTTCGTAATAGAGTTGCAGAGAAGGGGAGTTGGCGCTGACAGCACTAGACGTCAAGATTAGCACCATAATTAAACAGTGTTTTATAAAGATGAAAACCTTACCCAACATTCATAATATTTTTCTGTTCAACGTTAATTAAGGATAGTTGCTATCCACATAAAAGGAAAAATAAAAGCCTCAATGAAGAGGCTTTTAACGTGTTAGAATGTTGTGGCTTGAATGGTTTACACCGTTCGCGTGGCAAGCGCCGGTGGTGTTGAAGCCGCTTTAATTGCAGGGCCAAATACAGCTAATTGTCCTAGCAACCAAAAACAAATTGCGCCCAATGGTAAATACATCAGGTTCATTCTTCCCAGTTCAAAAACACTGACCAAGGTCATGTTTAAGCCCATGGTCATTGCCATACCTAGCACAATACCAAAGGTCGTAATCAGAAAGTTTTCCACCATGAAATAACGAATTATTTGCGCTTTACTGGCACCAAGGGCACGACGCGTACCAATTTGTTTTCTACGACGGTTTACGTTAAAGCTTGCCAGCCCAACAATTCCTTTACCGGTAATACTCACTAGTGTAATCATCACCACAAATAGGATTTGAATCATAGCTTCGTGACGACTGTAACTGCGTTCACGTACCTCTTCAAAACTGCGTAATCCTTCAACTAAGCGCTCATTTGCACGTTTTGCTAATAGTTCTTCTACTTGCAACATAATATCATCGCGCATACCTGGCTCGGTTCTGACGAAGTAACGAGAGAAATCACCCGACGCTATATGTTCAGGTGAGAGCATTGCGTTTTCTAGCTTGTTCCAGCCAATCCACGGCGCCTGCAATTGGTCGATAATCCCAATGATTTGCATTGGCTCAGTGTAGTTGATATAGACGGTCTTACCCACGACTTCGGCATAATCCAGTTCAGGAAACATGTCGTTTGCCAATGCTTTAGTAATGATAATGTTTTGCGGCCAACCTTCCTGGTTGCCATCGCGGTAGCGAATTTCATTTTCGCTAAAGTTACTACCGGCAATGAGCTCAACACTAAGCGCCTCAATACCATTTTGATCCACCATATAAACGGCAGTTCCAACATCGGTTTTATTCTCACCAGACTCGGTTTGCAACGACATTGACCAGCCGCTACCACTGGTTGGGATGGCGTTAATTGTGGTGACTGCCACGACACCTGGAATAGCGCGAATGTCTAGCAAATCTTGCTCAAGCGTTTGCATATGGTTAAAGTCTGAGGCGAAGCCGGTGCTGCTAATTTGAAAGCTATTCGCTTCATCAACACCACTGACTCTGGCAATTAAGTCATTGCGCTCACCAATAATAAATACAGCATTGAGCACGATTGCCATGGTTACTGCGATTTGCAATGCGATGAGTACTGCACCTGTTTTATTTCGGGTCAAACTGCGGATGATTGGCCCCATTTCTAAAGTTCCTAACATGAATGACTCCTTATTGACTCTTAAGTTGGCCTGCTGGGGCAATTGAGCTTGCGCGCCATGTTGGATAAACACCAGCAATTACTGTTGCGAACACTGAGATAGTAATTGCAAGCAATACCATGTTGCCATCCAAGGAAGTTAGGCGATCGGCAAATTCACCGTAGAGCAAGCGTATGCCTTGAAGACCAAAGTAAGACATCACTAGCCCCAGCAAACCTCCGGCCAAACCAATACACGCAGTTTCTACTAAGTGTTGATAAAACAAATCGCGTTTAGTTGCACCGACGGCGCGACGTAGGCCAATTTCACTGGATTTACCCATGAACTTGGACAGCATTAAACCGATGGTATTGAGCAAGCATACCAACAAGAACATAAGAGACAGCCACATCATCATCTTGGCGTCGTCGGCAACGACTTCGTTGTATTCAAGCCATTCCTGAACATTACTCATTTTGTTGTTTAATGGGCGAGGGAAGCGGCCAAGTTCTTTTTGTTCGTTAACGTAGCTGTTGACGAAATCAAGGTAAGAATCACGCTCGCTGGCATCTTTTAATTCCACCCAATATTGCAGGTGAACACACTCGGAATTCATGAATGCGACGAATCCTTCGCCTTCGGGCGATTTCCAGCAATTGGTATTGCCCCATGAGGGTAACTCCAATGGTAATTTGAGCGAAAGTGGCATGAATAAGGCACTTGGCTCACCAAAATCATCATTGTTTAAATCAAAGAACTTGGGTACTGGGTGCCATTCATCAATGACACCAACCACGCGGAATGTTTGTCCAACAATGGTAATCGTCTTACCCACCGAGTTTTCACCACCAAACACCTCATCGTTGATACGCCGCGATAATACCGTTACGAACTCGGCATTTTCATCTGCTTGCTTGTCCCAGCCTGAGCCATAGATAAAAGGAACATTGAACATGGTGAAAAAGTCGGTGTAGGTTAAACGGAATGAGTCCTGAAAGGGTTTGACGTCAGGGTTTTCCGGCTGGATCACGCCACCAGAGCGCGCCATAGCCGCTTGGCGAAAAGCTTTTCCTGCTTTTTGCAAGTTGTTGGCATCTACCCAGGTTAACTGCAGTGGAGGCTGGTCTGGGTCTCTGGCCGCATTAAAAGGACTCCAGTTATCTAACTGCACGTGAAATAGAACATCACTTTTGCTCTTGATGGGATTATTAGACATCAAGTAGTTGACGGTAATGGTGGTCATGCAGGCACCGATACCAAGTGCGATGGCAAATACCATAAGCGCACTGAGTACTGGATTGCGTTTTATGCTCAGCATGGCGAGCTTAATATAATAACTAAACATATCCGACGACTACCCGTTAACCACTTCTTGATACTCTGAGCTGCCTGAATTGTCGGTAAGCTCACTAACTTTGCCGTCGCGCACATAGATGTTGCGCTTAGCTTGCTGCGCTAATTCAGGATCATGGGTTACCATGACAATAGTGGTGCCTTTGCTATTAATTTCTTGCAAAAGCTCCATGACGCTAAATGCCATTTTCGAGTCCAAATTCCCTGTTGGTTCATCGGCAAGTAAAAAGCGAGGTTCCCCGGCCAGAGCTCTGGCAATCGCTACTCGCTGTTGTTGACCACCTGATAATTGAGCGGGTAGGTGCTTCATGCGATTACTCAGGCCAACCAGCGCTAAACTGTGTTCGATGCGCTCTTTGCGCTCTGTTTTGTTAAAACCGCGATAACGCAATGGCACGTCAACATTGTCAAACAGGTTGAGATCTGGAATGAGGTTAAAGCTCTGAAAGATAAAGCCAATTTTTTCATTTCTGAGTTTACTGCGCGCTGTATCGTTGAGATTGGACACGTCTTTACCATCTAATAAATAGCGACCGCTGGAGTAGGTCTCCAGTAAACCTGCGATATTTAGGAAGGTAGTTTTACCCGAACCAGATGGCCCGGTAACCGATACAAAGTCGCCTTCTTGCACATGCAAATTAAATTCTCTAAGTGCATGAGTTTCGACTACTTCGGTGCGAAAAACCTTGCTGATGTTTTTCATCTTTAACATGACGTGTCCCCTTATTGTGTAAGTAATACTGATTCAGCACCGCGAAACGCGTCGGTACTTGAAATGATAATTTGGTCGCCTTCGGTAAGCCCTGAGACAACTTCTACGCTTGATAAACTTCTTGCTCCGGTGGCTATAGTGGTGCGCGTTGCGATGTTATTGCGCACTAAGTAGGCAATTCGGCCGCTACCACTTTCGAGAAACTGACCGCGCTGTACCATGAGTACATTTGACTTGTTCTCCATTAATACGCGAGTGGTTAAGCGCTGATTTTGACGCAACCCTAAATCACTTGAGTTGGCAAAACGCACCCGTCCCGTCACCTGATTGTTCACGATCTCAGGGGAAATAGTGACGAGTGTGGCTGGATGCGTTTTACCATTAACTTGCACTTCCGCTTCCATGCCAATCGCAAGATCGTCGGCATAACCCTCAGGAATTTGCACTTCTAGTTCGAATTCACTTAGGTCGACTACGGAAAGAATGTCTTGATTTTGTGCAACTTGATTTTTTTGCTGCACGCTTAAATTGCCCACAATGCCGGCAACAGGAGAGCGAACGGTAAGTTCTTGTACTCGACGGTTCAGTTCCTCTACCAGCAGATTCTGCCTGTCTACCTGCAATTGATTGGTTTTGATTTCAAAATCTAGGCTTTCAACATTCAGTTCTGCATCGGCAACTGCGTGGCGATATTCGAGTTTGGCATTTTCTAAATCGTCTTGCGCCTTCTCAAAATCGATTTCACTGATGCTATTTGACTCGAACGCTTTATCTGCACGGCGTTTTTCTCTTTCTGCGGCGGTGAGTGCCACTTTAGCCATATCTACTGACTTTTGGTTTTGTAGTTTTTGTTGCTTAGCGTCGATTTTTTTGCGATCCAACTCAATATTCAGTCGTTGTAAATTGGCCTGTTCTTGCTGCAATTCGTTCGTCAGTTCAGGACTGTCGATGGATGCCAAGATTTGATCTTTTTCAACACTATCGCCAGCATCTACCGCGTAGGTTATTGTTCCTTGTGAGGGGCTATATAATTTTGGACTGACGGCGGCAACAACGCGCCCTTGAACAGAAAGGTCTCTCACTAGGTCGCCTTTCATCACTTCAGCAATGCGCAATCTATCTCTTGCCACTGAGATGTCAGAGCTGATCCAGTCGCTGTAACTGGGGGCAATGAACCCAATCGCGCCTGCTAATATTAAAAGGGCTGCACCGCCGCCAATCCACATTTGTTTTTTTGATTTGGGTGCAATGGTCACATCTTGACCACTGGTATCTGCTATTTTCATCTTTTTCCCTGAACCTGATTGTGTGAACAATTCCTAAGTCGCAAAGAGATTCAGAAAAGTTTAAAAAAACATAGAAAAAAGTTTTCCTAACGGAAATTTTTAAATTAACGTAACGGATTGTGATAAGAAAATTTGGGTCATATATGAATCTAAAACACATTGAAACGCGCGAAATTCCGGAGATGTTGAGGCTCAATAACAACGAAGTTCCGCACGTAAATGAATTAGATGAAAAAGTGCTTAATGAGCTGATTAATGAGGCAGCGTTTGCAAGAGTCATGGCAGATGAATATGCAATAGCAGGATTTGTTATCGGATTTGAGAAAGGTGCTAGTTACGAAGGTTACAATTACAACTGGTTTTCGCAGCGGCTAAAGCAATTTTTATATATTGATCGCATTATCGTGAATCCTCAATATCGAGGTAAGAAACTGGGTAATCAACTGTATGACGCTGCGCAAAGTCATTGCGTTTCCCGCCATCTTGACAATCTGTGCTGCGAAGTGAATGACGAACCACCAAATCCAGCATCTCATGCCTTTCATTTACAGTTTGGTTTTAAAAAGTTGGAATCTATTCTGCATCCGGCAGGCAAAACGGTGTGTATGTACAATAAAGAGATCTAGTGACACGCGATAATGTGACTTTGTTTGAGTTTTTCCATTTATCTACTAGGTTTTAGAAGTCCAGTAGTTGTAGTAGTAAGTTAAATGGAAATGACAGTTCAAAACGGGCAGGGCACGCCTTTCGATAGTTCTCTTGAGTCACTTAAGCACATTGCTAACACTAGAGCCTTTTGATCTTTGCGGTATAAGTTTTGTTCAATCTGAGCGCTTTCTGATCGCGGCATTGCTTTGCAGGCCTAGCGGGCTAAGTCAAAAAGCAATAACAAAGAGCAGGATGCGCTCAGGAAGAACCCTTCGGGCAGCGCTTGTTTGGTATTTCTACTGCGTTATCGCCTTTTTATGTAGAGCAACTACACTACAAAGACTCTGCCTTGT
>WKFJ01000025.1 GCA_014872785.1 Alteromonadaceae bacterium | reverse complement strand
TGTAATCCCCCCGAAAGTTAGCAGCAGTTATTAGTAGAAAATTCCATTAAAATAAACGTAAGGAGTTTTCTATGCGTAAATCAAAATACAGTGACAGCCAGATCCTGGCGATTCTTAAGCAAAACGAAAATGGTGTATCGGTGCCTGACCTATGTCGGGAGCATGGTATGAGTTCTGCGCAGTTCTATAAGTGGCGGGCCAAATTCGGTGGTATGGATGCCTCTTTGATGAAGCGAATGAAAGAGCTGGAAGAAGAAAATAAGCGTTTGAAAAAGATGTATGCCGAAGAGCGGCTCAAAGCAGAAATACGGCAGGAGGCGCTTGAGGGAAAGTTGTAAAGCCATCTCAGCGTAAAGAGATGGCGCAACATGCTGTGCAGAAACATGGTATCAGCATACGTATGGCCTGTATTTGTCTCAGTGTCAGCCAGAGTTGTTATCACTATAAAGCCAAACTCTCATCTGAAAATGCGCTAGTGGCCGATTGGCTGTTAAGACTGACTCATACTCACAAACGCTGGGGCTTTGGGTTGTGTTTTTTGTACCTGCGCAATGTACAGAGATTTACCTGGAACCATAAACGGGTTTATCGGATTTACCGGGAGCTAGAGCTTAACCTCAGAATTAAGCCTCGGCGTCGACTCAAACGAGATAAGCCAGACGCACTCATGGTACCAACGAGCATGAATCAGGTTTGGTCTATGGACTTTATGTCAGATAGCCTGAGCGACGGAAGAACATTAAGAACCTTCAACGTTTTGGACGATTATAATCGTGAAGGATTAGCCATTGATGTTGATCTGTCTATGCCGGGACTACGAGTTATAAGAGCTTTGGAGCAGATCATTGAATGGCGGGGTAAACCTGATGCCATTCGATGTGACAACGGGCCAGAGTACCTATCAGGGGCTTTGGTTACATGGGCAAACCAGCAACAAATTACACTTATGTATATTCAGCCTGGTAAGCCTACTCAAAACGCTTATGTTGAACGATTCAATCGAACAGTCAGACATGAATGGTTGGATCTACATACTTTTGAAAGCGTTGAACATGCACAAAAACTGGCAACAGAGTGGCTTTGGTTGTATAACAATGAACGACCCAATACAGCAATTGGCGGCATTCCCCCTAAACAACTATTGGGTGCTGCCTGAATTCTACTAAAGCATGCTGCTGAAAAAGGGGGGATTACACGAAGCGTACTCGTGCTTTGACGTAAAAACCATGCGAACTGCACGCTCTCGGACTTCTGGGGAATATCTTAATTTCTTGTTCATTGGCTAATTCTTTCAAGATGATTAGCCTCCGACAAATCCGGCGCGATTCATTCTTATTTTATTTTTGTTTTAGAATCGGAAACGGCTACAATAGAATTACGTGAACTTTAAGTGATTTTTAAAATCGGATAAAGTTCGAGAATTGTTTTTATCAAGAAGTTAAATGTTTAAATTTAGAACAGAGTTTGAATTTTCTAGATCATCAAAGCGCATCATTCTCTCCTTTAGCGATGCTTTTCTATTACTGATATCACTTTGGCTTGCTTTGTCTTTGCGACTGGGTGAGTTCTACTTAGAGATTTCGCTTGAAAAGTACACAATAAGCTCTATTTGGCTAATTTCTTCATTGATACTATTTTGGGTTTTAGGAATATACAACTCTGTAATTCGTTTTATCAATCATAAAGTGGTTTTATCACTTAGCGGTGCAATTTTTGTTTGTAGTATTAATTTAGTTGTACTTGATTGGTTTTTAAAAGGCGGCTTTCCCCGAACGGTTCCTATTATTTTCGCCATAAACGCTTTAATTCTTTTAGGCGGATGCCGAATGCTGATAAGGAGCCTGGTATTATATCGAGATAAAAGAGTTAAGAACCAGGTCTTAGTATATGGTGCTGGTTCCAGTGGTTCACAGTTAGCTTCAGCTCTACAGAACAGCTTAGAGTACAAAGTTGTTGCGTTCGTTGACGACAACCCTAAAACACATGGAACTATTATTTCGGGTGTTAAAATATACTGCCCTAGAAAAATTCAATCACTTATTAATAAATATGACGTAGAACGAATATTATTAGCGATACCTAGTGCTTCTCGTTCTGAAAGAAAACACATTATAGACAGTCTAGAGCACTTAGGGTTGCCGGTGCAAACTGTGCCTGGAACCGCCGATTTGGTCGATGGGCGCGCGGATATCGATCAAATTCAGGATGTAAAGATTGAAGATTTGTTAGGGCGAGACCCAGTAGAGCCAAATAAACAACTAATGACTCAAAACATCGAGTCTAAAGTGGTGTTAGTAACTGGAGCTGGGGGTTCCATAGGATCCGAGTTATGCCGACAAATATTGTCACAAAATCCTCAGCGTCTCTTACTTGTAGAGCAATCTGAATACTCTCTGTATTCGATAGAGGCAGAATTGAAATGCAATGCCATAGGCAAAAACGTTGAAATTACACCTTTATTGGGTTCTGTACGTGACCAAACATTGTTGGAATCTATTATGGGCGAATTCGGCGTCCAAACTGTATATCACGCAGCAGCTTATAAACACGTTCCACTGGTTGAGCACAATACGGTGCAAGGTCTTTTGAATAACGTGTTCGGCACTCTTAACTGTGTCAGAGCTTCTATTAATACTGGAGTTGAAAAGTTTGTTTTGATTTCAACAGACAAAGCCGTACGTCCAACAAATGTGATGGGAACAACAAAGCGAATTGCGGAATTAATATTGCAGGCTTACGCATCCGAGATAACAAATACGTCTTTCTCTATGGTAAGGTTTGGAAACGTACTAGGCTCATCAGGTTCTGTTGTTCCGTTGTTTCGTTCTCAGATTCGCTCAGGTGGACCGGTAACAGTCACTCATCCCGATATAACACGTTATTTTATGACTATTCCTGAAGCTGCACAGCTAGTAATACAAGCCGGTGCAATGGGAGCCGGAGGTGATGTATTTGTGCTGGATATGGGAGAGTCAGTGGAGATTGACTCACTTGCGAAGAAAATGATTAGGCTATCTGGATTAAGCATCAGAGACGGTGAAAATCCAGATGGTGATATTGAAATCAAATATACGGGATTGCGACCGGGTGAGAAGCTTTACGAAGAATTGTTGATTGGCAAAAATGTCAACGGTACGACTCATCCTAGGATTATGGTTGCACAAGAGGATTTCTTGCCATTAGAGAAACTTCTTAGTTTGCTTGACGAACTCAAGGTTGCTTGCAATAACTTTGATCAAGAAGCGATTCGAAAGCTCTTACTTTCAGCTCCTGCAAGTTATCAACCAACGGGCAAGATAAGTGACTTTTTATTTTGCGTGCAACAAGATGTAAAGCCAGTTTCTGATAGTGATAAGCCGAAAGTTGTTAAACTTCCCAATTAAATACTTCAAAGTTTGAGGCAAGGTTTTTTCTTTTAGATCCTTAGTCTTACTTACACTGAATCTAACTCATTAGATCCAAGAATCTATATTGTCTTGATGCCTTCGACACAATAATCATTTTTTCGTGTACAATCCTCCATCGTAAATTACGCCTATGGGACGTTAGACGGTTTTCCTAGCGTCTTAGAAAGAGTATTATCGCGCGCAACACACATACCATCTGATTTAAAAAGGGACTCATGGTGCTACAGTCAAATCAAACTGTTGAAGATTACAGCTTACTTACATTGTTCAGATATTTGTGGCGCCATAAGATTCAGGTTTTCTCTATTCCATTAGTTTCTACTTTAATCGCAGTTATATGGTCATTAAGCATTTCCAATACCTATTTGAGTGATGCGATATTGTCTCCCACTGAAGAGGCTCAAGGTGGTGGTTTACAAAATATTGCGGGTCAATTAGGTGGGCTCGCGTCATTAGCAGGAATTTCAGTAGGCGATGAAAGCTCAGACAACGTTACCGTTGCCATAGCGATAATGCAGTCTCGAAAGTTCTCTAAAATGTTTACTGAAAAATATAAGCTGGCGGTACCTCTATTGGCCGTAACTGATTGGGACCAAGAGACAGGTGAGCTCACGGTTGACGAAGATATCTATGACGTTGAATCCAACGTTTGGGTGAGAACGCCCAAACATGGCCGCCCGGTGGAGCCTACCGCATTGGAATTGTATGAGTTATATCGAGAGTTAATTTCAATCGAACGTGATTCATCAACTGGGCTGGTTCATGTGTCTCTAGAATATTACTCGCCCGTACTTGCTCAAAAATGGTTAGAGGCGATGATAATGGAAATTAACAACGAAATGAGAGAGCGAGAGATTTCTTTTGCTCGGAATAACATTGAATACTTAACCAAGCAACTGGTGAATATCGATAGTATTGAAATGAAAAATGTGTTTTATCAGCTTATAGAAGAGCAAACACAAAAGTTGATGCTTGCGGAGGTAAGAACCGAATTTGTTTTCTCTATCATTGACCCGCCGGTTGTGCCTGAACTGAAACATGCGCCGCGTAGAAGCTTGATCTGTATTTTAGTCTTGTTCATCACTGGATTTATAACGACCTCCTTCTATATTGTACGTTTTCTGCTGGCAACCCAACAAAAACAGGCATAAGTGTTGGAAGGTTCCGTAGAGCATGCCTCAAATGGCTCGCTAAGAGAGATTTCCGAGTTCTCCATTATTTTGCTGTTTGGAGGATACCTGTTAGTCGATAGTCTCAATGGCATGCTAATGACAAAATTTGCGCTTCCGAGTGTCCTTTCGGTTGCGTACAAGCAATTAATGCTTGTGATGTTGCTACTTTATTCCTACGTGTATGCTCGTAAGGCCTTCATTACTTCATGTCTCCTTCTGATGACAGTGTTTACATGGTTTTTATTTCGATTTACTTTAGTAGACGGGCTGCATGCTTTGGAACCACTGCAAGAAGCTATCAAAGCGGCTTATTTTTTCATTGTTGTTGCAGTTGTCAGTGATTTTAAATTCCTGCAGTTGAAACATCTTAAAAATATTCTTGTCTGCTTTATCGCAGTTTTATTGCTAAATGTGTTCGTTACACTACTCGGAATAGGTGAGCGCGCTTATGGCGATTTTGGGGCAAAAGGATTTTTTTATGCTGGTAATGCGTTATCTGGTGTTTTGGTTATTTGTGCTAGTTACTTTCTTACCAAAATTTACTCTCGGTCACTTGTTCTCTTTCTTCTCATCGGCTTTTTTCTTGCTGCTCTAAGTTTGGTTATTGGAACCAAAAGCGGGTTCTTGGGAATTGTACTTCTAATGGGACTACTTATTTTAATTAATTTGGATGCGCGTAGTTTGTTATTGAGCTTTGTTACCGTGTTTCTACTAAGTATTGCCGCATTCCTCCTAATAGAGCAAATTTCCCAAAACCCATTGGTAGAAAGAGTTCGCTTTTTTTACCAACAAGGCGGAATTTATTATGCGTTATTCTCTGGTAGGGAAACTTTTTTGATAACGCTGTGGCCAGTTCTTTTGGATGCCGATATCTACCAAATGTTATTCGGTATTGATATTGAACAGTTGTATCAAGTAAAAAGATTAAGATCGGAAATGGATTGGTTGGACATGTATATCTATTTTGGAACGGTTCTTTGTCTTGTTTGTTCCTTGGGGTACGTTGGCGTGCTCGCTCGATTATGGCTGGTAAGGCACACTTTACTGGGATTATCTGCACTCTTGAGCTTTATATTGTTGATACTAATTTCATTGATTGCGGGTCACGTTATGTTTAATGGTATGGTGACTCCGTTATGGGGATTAGTTTGTGCGTTTGCACTCAATAAAAATGTGGGAGCCAAGCAAGTCTTAAAAGAAGAGAGTTTTTGAGGGAAATATAGTGCAAGATGCAGTATTGATTGTCCTTGGTGATGGAGGGCATAAGGAACAAGCTAAGCGAGTAATCAAGGCCTTGTCATCTGAGTTGCCTAATACTAAATTTGTTGCAATCACTGAAAATGTAAAGGTACCGTTAGATATTTTTGAAGTGGCTTACGTTGTGCCAGATTTTCGTAAAAAAGACAGTACCGCATTAGAGGCAATCGTGTCAGCTATACATTGTTCCTGGTGCGCTTTTTTTGCACTGCGCAGGTTGCGAAAGTCTTATAGAATTCGAGTGGCGATTAGTACCGGCCCGGGTTTAGCGATTCCAATACTTTTTTATTGTAAGTTTCTAAAAGTGAAAACCGTGTTCTTTGAGAGTTGGAGTCGGTTTTATGCCCCATCGCTTTCGGGCAGGGTATGCGCAAGATTTGTAGATAAGCTTTACTACCAAAACAAGTCGATGGCTAAATTTTATTTACGTGGTGAGTGGAGTGGTCGGCTTTGAAACTTTTTGTGACTGTTGGAACTACCCCATTTAACTCACTCGTGTCTGCCGTAGATAACTGTGAGTTAGAAGCTTTTGATACCGTTTTGGTGCAGCACGCCAAGGGGAATGCAAGCAAAAAATACGAAAGTAAAATATTTATTAACGATATTCAAACTGCGTATTTGGAAGCTGATATAGTGCTTACTCATGCGGGAGCCGGCAGTATATACAGGTTGTTGGAGTTGGGTAAGAAAATTGTAGTTGTTCCTAATTTGGAAAGAGTGGATCCGCATCAAACGCAAATTGCCAAATATGTTGAAGAAAATCAATATGGCTTAGTGTGCTGGAGGCTGGGTGAGCTGGCTTCAATTTTGACAAAGGCCGTTGATTTTTACCCTGTGGATTATGAGCCGACGTTATTTTTTAAAACCCCAGAACTTATAGAGCTAATACAAAAGGAATACCTAGATTGAAATTCTATGTGTTAACAGGTCAATACCCTAATTCAGAATCTCCTTATCGACACATGTTTGTGCATACGCGCAGCAGATGGTATTTGGAAATGGGGCATGAAGTGACCGTATTAGTGCCAAGTAAACGCCAAAATCGCTATGTCTATGAAGGTGTTACGGTCATTGAAGGACAGGTGGCTGAACTCACGCGCGAATTAGATGCTGCCGATGTAGTATGCTTTCATTTGCTATTACATCGAATTGATAAAACGATAGATGCTGGACCGATTTATGATCATGTTTTAGCGAACAAGCTACCGACTTTATTTTTCATTCATGGGGTAGAAACTCAAAAAATATGGAAGAGTCGCCGCGGTGATTTACAGTGGCATCGTCCACTTACCATTGCTCGTATGATGTACCGTGACTTTTATCTGATCCGCAGAATGAAGGAAACGCTGCAGCAATTTCTTGAAAGTCCTGAAACATGTAAGTTTATTGCTCCATCTAAATGGATGTTTGATGAGAGCCAAGACACTACGGGAGTACCGGTAGGTAACAATGGAGTGGTTATCCCCAACGGTATAGACACTGACTTGTTTCGTTTTACCGACAGATGGCAGGATCGGCACAAATTACTCGTCATTCGCCCATTAACCACACAAGCAAAATATGCCGTCGACCTATTTGTTGAATTGGGAAAATTTCTCGGTGAGAAGGAATCATTGCACCTATACGGAAATGGTTCAGACAGTGAAGTCAATCGAATTAAGGAACACATTTCACAGGTAGGCTTAAGTATCTTCAATCTGCACAGTCAATTTATCGAGAATTCACAAATTCCAGCGCTTCATCAACAGCACGGCGTTTATTGCGCTGTAACCCGAATGGACGCTCAAGGGGTTTCAATGTGTGAGGCTATGGCTTCTGGTTTGCCTTGCGTATCATTTGATATTACCGCTATTGGAGAGTTTATTGAGTCTGGTTCAAATGGTTTTTTGGCCAAGCCCTATGATCTCAAGGCATATGCTTCATTTGTATCCGAATTAATTGAAGACCGAAACCTGTATTCTCGAATCGCTGAGTCGGCACGAAATTCTATGGAACAAATTGATATTCAAGTTACCATTCAACAAGAGCTGGATTTGGCAGAATCTCTGCTTCGAAAGTAAATTTTAATCTTAATTTAGGTAGGAGTTTTGTGATACCATCCACGCCTTTCTTGGCGTGTGGCGTGTTTGCCATTATTCGCATTTTTCGGCGTCAATTATCCAATATCTTTTAAGTAGAATTCATGAAGCAAATAATTAAGGCCTTGTTGCCGTCAAAGGCAATAAGTAGGCTCAGGGATGTCAAGGCACTTATTGACGAAAGGATCATTGTTTTTTTCTCAAAGAGCGGCTTTTTAGCGTCTATCTATTACCTGATATTTAGTCGCCAATTTGATAGAGAACATAAATCTGTTTTAAGTGGGAGAATTGCTTATAAATCGTCACTAGGAGAAATAGGTTCTAGTAGTACTCTACTCAGACGAAACGTTCATCGTCTTGAGAAAGGTTTAATTATGCGTCCCAGAAGAAGCGTTTTCGCTCAAGATTACATTCAAGAGACCGTCGACAATTTTGCCAAATGCGCAAATAGCAATGAAATCTGTGGTGAAGAGTTCCGCTGGGGGAAAGATGTTTTGAGTGAGTATTTTTCTGTTGTTGAGCAAACCTCAGTAGTTGTAAACGCAAAATATACTTTTGAAACAGCACTCCAAAAAAACGAGCCTCCAGTCACTACAGGCGACGATTATATTCCTTACTCGTACGACAATGTTCCTGAAAGTAGCATCAGCTATGAACAATTATTCACTTTGTTTAAAAGAAGACGTTCCGTACGTTGGTATCAGGAAAAATCGGTTGACTTTCAAATGATCGCCAAAGCGATTGATGCGGCAACATTAGCGCCATCTGCTTGTAATAGACAGCCGTACAGATTTCATGTCGAAACAGATCCAAAAAGAGCGACTGTCATTGCTAAGTGTGCCATGGGAACCGCTGGTTTTGCCGAAAACCTTCAAGCCATGATTGTTGTTATCGGTGATTTGAGTGCTTACCCAAAAGAGCGAGACCGTCACGTAATTTATATCGATGCAAGTTTAGCCTCAATGCAGCTGATGTTATCTCTTGAGACACTGGGGCTCTCGAGTTGCCCGATAAACTGGCCCGATATAGAAAAGAATGAGCGCAAGTTAGAGCGTCTTTTACAGCTAAAGCCCTACGAGAGACCAATTATGTTAATGGCGACCGGCTTTGCCCACCCCGATGGTGGCGTTCCGTTTTCTCAGAAGAAAAGCAGCGAAATATTAATAAGGAATTAACATGTTAGTTGAGATAAAAGGAGTTCAGTTTATCAATAAGGGTGCTGAGTTGATGTTGCACGCCGTTATTCAAAAACTAGAACAAGATATTCCAGAAGCTAAAATTGTATTAGATCCTAAACCATCATCACCTTATGAAAAGAGAGCCAAACTTGGGGCGTTGCAGAAGTTAAGCTTCAGGAAACTGTTTATCGACCTGAATCAGGTGAGTTACTGGTTGCCCAAAAGGTTGAGAGATAGTCTGAGGAAGAAATGGGGCATTGTCATGGAGGCGGACATTGATCTAGTGCTCGATGCGTCCGGTTTCGCGTACGGTGATCAGTTTCGCCCTATCATTATCCAACAGATGTGTTCTGAGGTTAAGCGTGCTGCGCGCAACGGTAAAAAATACGTGTTATTGCCTCAAGCCCTTGGTGTGTTTTCACGGACAAAAGATGTCGAACGTTTGAAGTCTGCTTTACCTAAAGCCACGTTGGTATTCCCCCGCGAACAATCTAGCTTTGACAATGTGACGCAATTGGTAGGGGATTTAGAGCACATTCAACAATTCCCGGACTTCACTAATTTAGTCAAAGGTATCTTGCCTGAATACTTTGTTGATGGTCAGAAAAAAGTTCTGATTATTCCAAATAGCAACATGATTAGCTCAAGAAACAAAAATAAGACCTGGTTAAAGAGTTATGTAACTATTTTGAGCCGTTGTGTTGAAGCAGTAAAAGAACGAGGCTATGTGCCTGTATTACTTAACCATGAGGGAAAAGACGACGAAGCTATCTGCCGTGAGATTATCGCCTCTGTAGGGGAACTGGAGTTAATTGAAGAAGCCGACCCATTAAAGGTGAAAGGAATTATTGGTGCATCTAAGGGCATAATATGTTCTCGTTTTCACGGTTGTGTCAGCGCTCTAACGCAAGGTATACCGAGTTTGGGAACTAGTTGGATCCACAAGTATGAAAGGCTGTATGAGGAATATGGAGTATCTAATTGTTTGATTCAGCCCGATTCTTCAGCTGAGGAACTCAGTGCACAAGTTGAGCTGTTGTTGTCAGGTGGTGCATCCCCTGACGAAGGAAAAATAGAGCATTACAAATCCTTGACCTCACAAATGTGGCAAACCATCTACAACAAAATTGGTAAATGAAGTTGGTCTCTGCAAAAGATAAGCAACCTTTGGTGTCGGTTTATATGCCAACACACAATCGTAAACAGCTTCTGAAAAGAGCCGTCGACTCCGTGTTGTCTCAATCTTATGAGAACATTGAGTTATTGATTGTGAATGACGGTTCAACGGACGGTACAAAGGAATTTCTAGAGGAGATCAAAAAGCAAGACAGCAGAATCAAGGTTTTTTCATACGATGAGGCAAAAGGCGCCTGTTATGCCAGAAATGTCGCAATCGAGGCCGCTAGCGGTGAATTCATAACTGGGCTAGACGATGATGACGAGTTTTTACCTAATCGGATTGAGAGCCTGTTAAATGCATACGATGAAAAGTATTCGTTCATTACAAGCGCATTATACTGGGACTATGGAAAATCTCGTCGTATTGTAGATTCACGAGATGTAGAGATAACGCTAGAGGATGTTCTTAGTCACAAATTTGCAACACCTCAAATGTTGACTAAAACACAATATTTAAAAGATTCTGGTATGTTCGACACCGACATGCCTACGTGCCAAGATTGGGACGCATGGACTCGTTTGATCATCACCAAGGGCAAGGCAAAGAAAATCAGTGATGCTAGCTATGTGATTCATACTGCACATGATGGTAAGCGTATAAGTGTGTCCTCGCGCAAGGTGGAAGGTATGAAAAGGTTTATTCAGAAGTTCGAACGCTACATGACGCCAACAAACCACAAAGATTTGTGTGTTGCTCTGGCAATTAAGGAACAGCGTAGCATGGGAGTTTTAGAGTTGATGAAAAATGTAACTCAAAACAACTTTCGAAACTATTTGAAGTTTTGGCTGGATAAGAGATTGCCTTTGTTCGTAGGACTTTTTCGCAGCGTCACTAAGCGACAATAAGTTAGGAATGTTGATTTTGAACAACGTTGATAGTGTTAAAAAGAACGTGAATAAAAAAATACTGGTAGTGTTTGGCACCCGTCCAGAGGCGATAAAGATGGCGCCATTGGTTAATTTTTTGGCTCATGATGGACGTTTTGATTCAAAGGTTTGTATCACTGCACAACATAGAGAGATGTTAGATCAGGTTCTTAATTTATTTGAAATTGTTCCTGATTACGACCTCAATCTTATGAGCAAAGGGCAAGACCTCACTGATATAACCACTCGCATTTTAAACGGAATGAGAGAAGTGTTGTCGGATTATGAACCAGACCTTGTATTGGTTCATGGCGATACTTCAACGACATTTGCCACAACTCTTTCCGCGTTCTACAAACAAATTCCCGTTGGTCATGTCGAAGCAGGGCTACGCACCGGAAATATCTTGTCTCCATGGCCAGAAGAGGCTAACAGAAGTTTGACCGGCAAATTGGCTAGATATCATTTTGCCCCCACTTCGCTAGCTATGCAAAATTTACTAGAGGAAAAAGTAAAAAACGAAGATATATTGGTAACGGGGAATACCGTTATTGATGCGCTGATGATGACTTCTCGAAAGTTGAGAGAAAGCAAGTTTGACATCCGTTCTATTGAAGGCTTATCTGATTTACCTCACGAATCGAAGATCGTACTGGTAACTTGTCATCGTCGCGAAAGTTTTGGACAGGGAATTGAAAATGTTTGTTTGGCCTTGAAACAAATCGCCAATGAATATTCTGATGTTTCAATCGTGTATCCTGTTCATTTGAATCCAAACGTGCGAGAGCCCGTTTACAAACATCTATCTGACTTAGCAAATGTTTATCTCATTGCACCACAGGATTACCTTCCTTTTGTTGCCTTGATGAATGAGTGTCATCTCCTTCTAACTGATTCGGGTGGCATACAAGAAGAAGCACCATCACTTTCTAAACCCGTGTTAGTTATGCGTCCTGTAACAGAAAGGCAAGAAGCGGTTGATGCTGGCACGGTGAGGCTGGTAGGCACAAATACAAATCATATATTTCAATCAGTGGCTAATCTACTCACCAATACTGATGATTACAGGAATATGGCTGAATCAGAAAACCCCTATGGCAATGGCACGGCTTCTAGTCAAATTCTAGAGTACCTTGCTCGTCATTTGGACAATTAGGGGAAAAGCAAATTCTTCATTTATTTAAAAATAAAGAGTTTACTAAGTTTTTTAATAACACTTTGTGGTTGTTGAGTGACAAGGTAGTCCGATTATTCGCGAGCTTTCTGGTTGGTGTATTCGTTGCTCGTTATTTAGGGCCTGAAAATTATGGAATAGTTGCATATGCGACTTCGATGACGGCGCTTTTCGCGATGTTTAATCATCTAGGAATTGATATTTATTCGATAAAATACATTGTGGAGAACCCGAGTAAAAATAAGCAGGCTGTCAGTACTGTCTTTATTCTTAAAATGGCTGCTTCAATTTTAGCCGTTTTATTGATGCTACTATTTGCTATTTTAACTTCGCAAAACGATCGTGATTTGATGTTACTTCTCATGGTCTTTTCTATTGCGATCCTGTTTCATCCTACCATTATTTTTGACTTGTATTTCCAAGCAAAGGTACAGAGTAAATATGCCTCTGCGTCGAAAACGATTTCTATTGTTTGTGCCTCAATCTTCAGGGTATTGATTATTTTATTAGCACTTTCTCCCATTTGGTTTGGGTTCGCTTTTGTAGTAGAGGCGCTAATCTTAGCTTTGGTTTTATTTTATTTTTATAAAACCAATTCCAGCAAACATAATCTCTTCACTCATTTTGATAAGTCTCTTGCATCCAAGATGATTCGCGCGGGATGGATGGTGATGCTAGGGGCAATTTTTGCAACGATTTACAAAAGAATAGATCAAGCAATGCTAATGTGGCTCGTTGGTGAAGGGGAGGTTGGCTTGTATGCCGTGGCTGCGCAGTTATCTGATGTTTGGGTGTTTGTACCTACAGCAATAGCAGCAGGTTTATTCCCTAAACTCATTGAGCTGAAAAAGAAAAGTAATGAAGTCTATCTTCAACGTCTGCAAAATGTTTTTGACTTGTTATTCTTACTCGGCTTTGGCTTGTCAATCGCGACAACATTTGTAGCTGAACCATTGATTTTGGGATTTTATGGCGAAGCTTATGCTGGCGCAGCGCCAATTTTGATAAACCACATCTGGAGTAGTGTTTTTGTTTTTATGAGAGCATTATTTGGAAGATGGATACAGATTGAACAAGTGTATGTATTTTCAATGGTGACGCACAGATTAGGGGCTATAGCGAACGTCGTAATAAACTACTTCGTCATTCCAGAGTACGGTGCTATCGGGGCGGCATATGCGACATTAATTTCGTATAGTATGGCAGCCTATTTCAGTTTGATAGTCACTAAAAAAACGCGAATTATTTTCGTTATGATGACCAAGTCATTATTTTCAATCTTCAGAATTCGTCATATTTATTCAAGCTTGAATAGATAGACTGTCGTGTTTTAGCTATATTAATGCAAACTGCACTAATAAGAGTGTTGGAGTTTAAGGAATCTAGATGAAAGTTACGGTATTTGGAATTGGCTATGTTGGCCTTGTACAAGCTGCAGTTTTGGCTGACTTGGGAAATAAGGTCACTTGTGTCGATATCGACGAAAATAAAGTTGAAAACCTAAAACAAGGAAAAATTCCAATTTTTGAGCCGGGTTTAGAGCCAATGGTTATTGAGAACCACAAGGCTGGCAGGTTGCATTTTACGACCGATGCGCAAAGCGCAGTCAAATCGGCTGAAGTGGTTTATATTGCCGTGGGTACGCCGATGGATGAAGATGGCTCTGCTGACCTTCAATATGTACTGAAGGTAGCCGAGACCATTGGCGAGAATATCGATAAATATACCGTAGTGGTTACCAAGTCGACAGTCCCGGTGGGTACGGGGGACAAGGTGGAAGCAACTATTTCGTCTAACTTAATTTTGCGTAAAGTCGAAACGGAGTTCGATGTTGTATCTAACCCTGAATTTTTAAAAGAGGGCGCGGCAATTGCTGATTGCTCTAAGCCTGATCGCATAGTCTTAGGCTCTTCAAGTGAACGAGCCCTTAAGGTGATGGGGCGTTTGTACGAGCCTTTCAACCGTAATCGTCAGCGCACTTTTATTATGGATAGACGAAGCGCGGAGCTTACCAAGTACGCTGCCAATTGTATGTTGGCAACGAAAATCAGCTTCATGAATGAGATGTCCAATTTGGCTGAAAAAGTTGGTGCCGACATCGAGATGGTGCGCAATGGTATCGGGTCAGACCCTCGTATTGGTTACCATTTTATCTACCCCGGATGTGGCTACGGTGGTTCATGTTTCCCAAAGGATGTGAACGCCTTGATTCGTACCTCTCTAGATCATGATTACGTGCCCCAGATATTACAAAGCGTTGAGTCTGTTAACGCGAACCAGAAAACCAAATTAGAGGCAATGGTAAAACAACACTACCACGAAGACGCGAAGGGCAAGACCATTGCGATTTGGGGTGGTACCTTTAAGCCAAATACTGATGATATTCGCGAAGCACCAAGTTTGGTTGCCATGCAAGCTTTGATGGCGATGGGCGTTGAGATAAACCTCTATGACCCTATAGCAAATGACATCTTGTTCGAAAAGATGGGCAGACCAGGCGCGATTACTTTGCATGACGATCCTTACGAGGCACTTGCCGGTGCTGACGGGTTGATGATTTGCACTGAATGGAAAGAGTTTAAAGCGCCGGATTTTGAAGCAATTAAAAATGCGCTAGCTGATAAGGTTATTTTTGATGGTCGTAATCTTTATGATCCCGCACATCTCGCGGAATTAGGCATTGGTTATTATGCAATTGGACGCGGCAAGTCAGTAACTGGATAAGAATTCGAAACAACATAGAAGAGGGAATGACAATGAAAGTCACCAAAGCGGTTATACCCGTAGCAGGGTTGGGAACCAGAATGCTACCTGCCACTAAAGCAATTCCAAAAGAAATGCTGCCTATTGTCGATAAGCCTCTTATTCAATACGTAGTGAATGAGTGTGTTCAAGCAGGTATAACTGAGATCATTTTAGTTACCCACGCTAGTAAGAACAGCATTGAAAACCATTTTGATACCAGTTTTGAGCTGGAAGCGACCTTAGAAAAGCGTGTGAAGCGTCAGCTGCTGGCAGACGTCCAGAATATCTGTCCTAAAGGCGTGACCATTGTTCAAGTGCGGCAGGGACATGCTAAAGGTCTTGGTCACGCAATCTTGTGCGCTAAACCAATTGTGGGTGATGCGCCGTTTGCTGTCGTCTTACCTGACGTTATTCTTGATGATGCTTCTTGTGATTTAACCAAAGAAAACATGGGAGAGATGGTCGCTCGCTTTAATGATACCTTGGCCAGTCAAATCATGGTGGAAGAGGTACCCAAAGAGCTAGTACACAAGTTTGGTGTAGTTGACCTAGACGGCATTGAAATTGGTGAAGGCGAGTGCGCTAAAATCGTTAAAATGGTTGAGAAACCGCCCAAAGGAACAGAACCGTCAAACTTAGCGATTGTGGGTCGTTATATTCTTCCTGCTTCTATTTGGAAAGAGCTTGAAAAAACACCTCCAGGTGCTGGGGATGAGATCCAGCTAACCGATGCCATTGCTGCACTAATGGATAAAGAAACCGTTGAAGCCTATGCAATGAAAGGCAAGAGTCATGATTGCGGTAGCAAACTGGGTTATATGAAAGCCAACGTTGAGTACGCATTGCGTCATCCTGAATTGGCTGAAGAATTTAAATCGTTCTTAAAGACCATAAACTAGCCCCTAATTTGATAAAATACTAAAGCAACTACCAACGTAGTTGCTTTTTTTATCTTTTAAATCGCACGTTACAGCGTAATTTGACTTTCTAGCGACTTGTAAAGTTTGTCACCGATCCCTTTTACCAACAACAAATCTTCTATTACCTGAAAATCACCGTGTTGTTCTCTATAGTTTACTATTGCCTTGGCCTTTCTTTTACCGATGCCTTTAAGTTTCGTAAGTTCATCAATTGATGCTCTATTAATACTAATAGGCGCGTCAATTGTCTGCTCTAAAGAGGTCGCCGCTGGCATGTTGGCTGAAGTGTAAGCCATTGATGTTGCGCAAAACGCAATAGCTAAAAGTGTAATTAGTTTAAGTTTCATAACAATCTCCGTATTTAATATTCCTAATGTGAAGTCTTAAAGCTTCGACATTATTTTAGGCTTGAGGAGATGTTGCCAAGGTAGCAAAATTGAGACGTTAGGGGTGAAAAAAAAGCCAGCTCAAATGAGTTGGCTTTTTCAGTAATGGGGTTAGTCTTAAGTAAAGTTAGACTTAAAGACGGTCAAGTACCGCTTGAGTGAAGTCAGTTGTTCCTGCTGTACCACCCAGGTCGCGCGTTGTGCGGTCGCCTGTTTCAATTACATCTTTTAATGCTGCGCGGATTTTCTCGCTCTTATCACTCATGTTGAGGTATTCGAGCATCTGTACAGCGGCCAAAATAACTGAGGTTGGATTTGCAAGGTTCTTACCTGCAATATCGGGTGCTGAACCGTGCACTGCTTCGAAAATCGCACAGTCTTTACCAATATTTGCGCCTGGCGCCATACCCAGGCCGCCAACAAGACCGGCACAAAGGTCAGAAATGATGTCGCCGAAGAGGTTGGTAGTGACGATTACATCAAACTGATGTGGGTTCATTACTAATTGCATACAAGTATTGTCAACAATCATTTCTGCTGACTCGATGTCACTGTACTGTGCACCTACTTCACGAGCAACTTTCAGGAATAGACCCGACGTTGACTTCAAGATGTTTGCTTTATGTACTGCGGTTACCTTTTTGCGGCCTTCGCGGCGCGCTAGTTCGTAAGCGAAACGCACGATGGACTCGGCACCGTCGCGAGTAATTTTACTCATTGCTTCGGCTTCACTACCATCCGCTGAAACCACTTGACCTAAACCAGAGTACATACCTTGGGTATTTTCACGAATAGTAATAATGTCGATATCTTCGTAACGAGCTTTGGTACCTTTAAAGGAAAGTACCGGCCTCACGTTGGCGTACAATTGGAATTGCTTGCGCAGGCTTACATTAATTGACGTAAAACCTTCCCCCACTGGTGTCGTTAGAGGGCCTTTAAGGGTAACTTTGTTCTTACCAATTAAGTCTAGGGTTTCTGCAGGTAGTAATTCGCCGTGATTTTCTAATGCTACTAAACCTGCATCTGCGAAGTCATACTCAAAATCACAGCCGACTTTTTCTAAAACTTTAAGGGTTGCGTCGACAATATCCGGACCGATACCGTCACCGCGGATCACTGTAATACGTTGTGTCATAGGAGAGTCCTTGTTAACAATTTGGGTTTCAGCTCACTAGTGATTGTGTGCTCTTATTCGATTAAGAGCGTGCGCGCAAATTTGCGTAATTTTTAGTCTAGCTGAAAGTGAAATGAAAAGACGCGCCTTTATAGCACTTTTGACGTTCTTTTTCTATTCGGCACTTATTAATTGCGTAGATATTGGACAATAAGTGTGGGTTCTTTCCAACACTTGTTGATCGATTGTCCCTAAATACTCGTTGCTGAGACCAAATTCACTGCATAACTGTAGTAAAAATTCATCATAAAAAGGCGCCTCTCCACCATCAAAGTAGTAATGCACTGCCAAATGCATACTGATTTGTATCACTAAATGCGCTTTCGAACGAGCAGCAGATGCCGGGAGCTTATGTTTTAACTGAAGCTCTTTAAGAGCATCTTTCAGTTCAATATCCTGCAACCAGCACTGTGCTAAACGTTGAGCGTGACTATTAAGTTGAGAAGCTTGTTTAATATTGGCGAGGCATGACTGATCACGCACCTGTGAAGTTTTTAGCTGCCAACGGGTTTTAGACTTTAACTCTATGTTGGTAAAGAGCCCTGAAAAACTAAAATAAACCCAATTACTGACTTCTTCAGCGAGTAGTGATTTGTGATTTTCGGCCAGAATTCCTGCTATCTGAGACCATAGCTTTAAGAACTGATAAAGGCTGTCCTGCAGAGGAAAATAATGCTGATTTAGCCTGGTGAGTAACGCATGTTGGGTTAATACACATTTGCTGCGTTCGAAGCCATGCATCATAAGCCCATGTTTTACATCACTAATCGGCAGTTTTTCTCTGCCTGTTTGAGTCGCGCTTGACTGTAAATGTGATACAAAACTTGGCTCTTTTTCAATCAGTGCACAAAGTTCATTTACGTCGATATCGTGCTGCTCTAAATGCTCGATAATGGCGAGTAAACTTGCTGGTGGTTGGTCAATGCGAAAACTGTGCGAATGCAGTTCCGTCAAACGACTTCCACGCTCGACTCTCTGTTCGAACCATTCTTCATTCCAGTAGTTTGCCATTGCATCAATAGTTACCAGTGGCATATTAGGCAGAATAGTCACTTTTTGCGCTTTGTCGATTTGGAACAATTCTCGGCTGATGGGTTTGTCTTTTTTGTTTAAGGGACGAACCAGCCAGTTTGATTCTAATTCATCGACAACTAGATGAATCTCGTCGGTTGTTAACTTAATTAAGTTGCCGGGCCAAATAAGACCCGGCGTCTGCAATAAAGGCTCAATATGGGCGCTATCTGTTTTCATGCCACTGATTATTTTTTTGAGCGCAGATGCGATGGAAACAGATTTTATTCGCCGGTTGGGGGTTGTGAGGAATACAAAGTAATAACTGGTTGCAAGTATTTGGCTAGTTTGTGAACTGTTCTGCAGCTGGCTCATTGCTATTTGTGGTTTGAGTAACACTTCGGTGGGTAAACTGGTAAAGCTTTCGAGCCAGAGTTGTCTATCCAGTGCTGAAAGGGCTTTATGCAGAATCTTTCCTAGCTTTTTGAATCCCTTAGCGTTTTCCGAGGGCTTGATACCGGCATAAACTTTATCGTAGTAAGGCTTATTGCAAATCGCCCAACATACAATGCCGGCAAGTGTTTGCTGTACTGCGTTTTTATTCCAATTATTCCTAAGACAGAACAGGCAAGTAACACAGGATATATTCAATAAAAAATTGTCGAAGGAAGTTAAATCTCGCTTGTAAAGACTAATGCAAGCGAGCGCATTAACTGGGGCTTCTAAGAATAATTGGATAATTGATTCGCAGTGTTGCTCGATTTTTTCGATCGAATCATTGGTAACTTGTAGTCCACTGAGAAGGCGAGAAACCTCTTTTTGTGAGCGAACTATTTCAGGTATGGAGGGTGAGAATAAGTGTGAACTCGGTGCCGCCTCAGCTGTCATTAGAAAATTGTTCTTCTGCCTTTTCTCCTAAGGCTACCAACTTTTCATTTTTAAACAACAAAGGCGTGCATTCGTCCTGTGAAGTTATGCCATCAGGCTTCTTGTGGTGAGTGCGGTAATACATCACTTGCAAGGTGTCTTCACCAATCATTTTTGCTTCACTAATATCAGGAGCGCCCAGCATTTCAATAATTTGCTTGTGGGTGATGCCTTTTTCGAGTTTGTCTATATGCACTTTGTTAAAGCTTTGTCTATCCTCCCAATTCATTTTGGTAGGTGCGTCTGGATAGAACACGGTCAAGGCTAGGGAAAACGCCGCGTATAAACCAACACCGATAGCAATTCTTTTTACAACTTTCTTTGACATACTCAATAGTTACTTAATTTCTACAGTTCCAGTTTACTGAAACCAGGCTAAAAGTTAATCGCATTAGTCGCAAATTTCATGCATTTTGACTGTTTCAATTAGTGTATTGACGTCTAATCGGTGACGACACGATAACAAGGGACATAGGCATCACCACCCGGCAACTTCATACGTTGTTGGTCAACAAATGACTGCAATAGTGTGTCCATCATTGCCATAAGTGACTTATCACCGTTGATAGTGAATGGGCCGTGCTCGACAATTTGTTTCACCCCTTCAGCTTTTACATTTCCCGCCACAATTCCAGAAAATGCGCGACGAAGTGCTGCTGCCAATTCCGCTTTGGGTTGATTCATATCAAGGTTCAAAGATGCCATGTCGGCGTGTGTCGGGGCAAATGGCTGTTGAAAGTCACTGTCGATTCTCAACGACCAATTAAAGTGATAGGAATCACCGATGTCCTTCCTGAACTCTTTTACTTCTTTTTGTTTTTGTTTAATTAACTGAGCAACACGTTCTGGATCATCAATGATGATCTCATACAATCCCTGGGCTTCTTCGCCCAATGTTGCGCCAACAAAATGGTCGATGGACTCAAAGTAAGCCTTACTTTGTGATGGACCGGTCAAAATGATAGGTAAAACTTGTTCTTTGTTTTGCGCGTTTAACATGATCCCCAAAAGATAAAGCAACTCTTCTGCGGTGCCGGCACCACCCGGAAAAATAACAATCGCGTGAGCTATACGTACGAATGCTTCAAGACGTTTTTCAATATCTGGCATTATAACCAGTTCATTTACAATTGGGTTCGGAGGCTCGGCCGCGATAATGCTGGGCTCGGTTAAGCCCAGGTATCTGCCTTCGCTAAATCGTTGCTTGGCATGACCAATAGTCGCGCCTTTCATTGGGCCTTTCATGGCACCCGGCCCGCACCCGGTGCATATATTTAGCTCACGTAGACCAAGTTGGTAGCCAACTTCTTTAGTATACTTGTATTCAACTTCGCCAATTGAATGACCGCCCCAACAGACCACCATATTGGGTTCGTTTTTTGTTTCCAAGGCATTGGCATGGCGTAACATGTCGAATACGACATGAGTGACGTGAGCCGAGTCAGTGAAATCTAACTCATGGCTTTCGAGCTTAGCCCCCATGAATAGCAAATCGCGCAAAACGGCAAACAGGTGCTCGTGTACACCTCGAATGAGTTCTCCGTCTACAAACGCTAACTGTGGTGGTTCAATAAGCTCTATTTTCACGCCGCGCTCACGCTGAATAATGTTGACTGTAAAGTCTTCATAAGGAGCGAAGATTTCATTGAAGTCATCAATTTTCGCACCACTGTTTAATACAGCTAAACAGCAATTGCGAAAGAGTTTGTAGAGTTCTTCGTTGGTGCTTTGTTGAAGTCTATCAACTTCTAACTGCGATAGTTGGCTCATAGGCCCCATCGCATTTAACTGAACTGATTCCATTATTGTCCTGATTGAATGCTACAGCGGTTTCTACCTTCGTGCTTCGCTTTGTATAAAGCGCTATCTGCTCTTTCAAAAGCAGTTTGAATGGTATCGCCTGGAGTGAATTCCGTCGCGCCGATTGACGCAGTAATAGACACGCTTTTGTCTTTGAATTTGAAGGGGATCTGTTGGATCTGCTTGCGAATCGTTTCCAACGGTTTTACAAGATGTCCCAACGATGTTTGTGGAAACAATACGACAAACTCTTCGCCCCCCCAACGCGCTAAAAAATCAGTTGCACGTAAGCACTTACTAATGCTTTGCGCTATTACTTGTAGGGTTTTATCACCGTCAGCATGGCCAAAACTGTCATTAATTTTTTTGAAGTGATCAATATCAACTACAGCAATACTAATTGGATGCTTGTGACGCTTCCAGCGTCTGTATTCAAGCTCGACCCGCTCGTTGTAGGCATTTCTGTTTGCGACTTGTGTCAGCGGATCGCGATGGCTGTGATACTTCTGTTCTAGTAAACGTTGCTTGTAAGCATCGGTTTCTTTTTCGAGTGCCGCTAGTTGAGACTTCATCTGCGCGAGCAAATCCATCAGCTCGAGTTGTTCTTGCTTGTCAGATTGTTCTCTGGATGAGAGCGTTGAGCTCATCTTTTCGAGGATCTGGCCTGCTTGTGCTTTCAGCTGCTCTATGTCATCAGAATTAGATACCACATCATCAATGACTTCCATCTGGTTGCGCAATGATGCTGAGTTTTCCTGTTTGTGTTTAAAACTTTCTTCTGAATTGGAAAGCGACAAGTCAATATTCTTGTTAAAGTTAACGAGTCGTTTCTGCAAGCTCGCAATGTATTTTTCAGCCTGTTTTCGCTCATTTAGCACATCGTTTAATAACGAGCGTAATACAATTAAACAGCACTCCAATAGTTCTTGACGGTTTAACCCCTTTTGAAATTGCTGTTGTACTTCTTTTAATGAGTCATCGTCAGGCTCGGCAGATACCAGTAAAGCCAGTAAGTCTTTAAACTCCGACATTAGCTTGCCATGAAGTTCCGCCGTAATATCAACGTCATCTAGCTGAGTATTGGCAGAGGACATTGCGTTATCAAGAGCCTTGGATACTAGGCCAAAGATTCTTTCGAGGTAGTCCAGTGAGTAATCAATCGAAAACGGATTACTGTGTACTTCGCTCACCAAGGCATTTATTTCTTGGCGTGCATCTACCGACGTAGAGTCAAACGCGAGCAGCTGGTTAGAGAAGGTTTCAATGCGATTGTTAAATTCTTGACTGAATTGCTTCAGGCCATCGGCATGCTGAAGTACCGGACCAGTAAGTTTGGCTAAAATATCATCAGTGGCACTACCACTGAGGTTGCTACGTAGCTGCCCTAAAAGTTCATCTATTTCAGGTAGTACCCCTTCATATACTTTGGTAAACCTAACGATAAACTCACGTAAGTTGGCTAATTCCAATTTTGCTTGTTTGAATTGTTTAGTGTTATTCAACAAAACTGTTCCTATCTTCTCTACTTAGTATCATTCCCTGCAGCCAGTTTAAATCATTCCTTATTGGCGCGGCTGTCTTATATTTTGATAAGGTGCCTCAAAATTGCTTCTAAATGGATTGATGTCTAATCCGCCTCTTCTCGTATACCTAGCGCAAACCGTTAATTTCTCTGGCGAGCATTCTTTGAGAATATCACAAAAAATTCGCTCTACACATTGTTCGTGGAATTCATTATGTTGCCTGAAAGAGACAATGTATTTTAGTAGTGAACAATGGTCAATAAGTTTGCCTTCATACTTGATATAAATCGACCCCCAATCAGGTTGGTTAGTGATTAAGCAGTTAGATTTTAATAGATGACTACAAAGATACTCTTTGCCATACCTAGAGTGCGTACGCAATAAGGATGAGTTTGGATGATATTCGTTAAAGTGCAAATCCAATTCATCTACACATTCCGCAGGTTCGTCGATTAATTGATGTGATAAACTCTGCGCCACTGGTTCTAGAGTGATATTGATGGGGGCACCCGCACAAAGACTCAAATCACTTTCCAAGCGTTTAAATACTTCTTCACAGGACGCAAAAGCAGTCTGATTAAAACTATTTAAATAGAGCTTAAAGGATTTGGACTCAATCAAGTTGGGGGATTCAGCTGGGACTCGACACTGCAGCAAAAACACTAACGGTTTGCCCTTTTTGTTGAGATATGAAAACTCATAACCATTCCACAAGTCCTCACCGGTGAACGGCAAGGCACCGATTAATTCAATGGCATCGCGGTTGAGTTTTCGCGGCACACTTTGCAAAAGGCTGGGGTCATAGGATTCCTTATACTCAGTGGCCTTTCCCAAACCTAAATGTGCGATGTCCTTCGAATAATTATCTTTGGTCATTGTCTACCCGAACTATTAACATAGGGATATCTTAACTAAACCAAAACGCTGAGAACAGTTATGAGCAATATTCACGACGCGATGCAGAATTTATTTTGTAAATTGAAAGCTACTTACCAAGCTCAGCAGCGTGAACCAAAAGTAATGTATGAGCCCGATTGGCCGTCTGAAATATACCAAGGTGATCCAGATAAAAATGGTGAGATAGTCTGGCGACCTCACACGAGAAGTGTCCCCGCTCGAATGGATAATATTGCAGACAGTCTCGAGTCAGTAATCCCCGAGCAACTGTCGGAATATTATGGTGGTTATTACAGTGCTAACATTGCTGCTAAAACGCAACGAGGCGAACTAGAACTTTTATTACCCTGGAACGAAGAAGATTTCGAACGTTTACAGAAAAATTTAGTTGCTCATATATTAATGAAGCGCAAGTTAAGGCAAGCCGAAACCTGGTTTTTTGCGGTTACCGATCAAGACGACTTTAACCTTGCGGTGCTGGGCAATACTGGAGAAGTTGTACTCGAACGGGTAGGGTGTGAACCTCAGGAAGTTATCGCTCATTCACTTTCTGATTTTATTCTGACGTGTGAGCCAGTCATAATATAGCTCCAATACAAACCTTAACTCTTAGCTTCCAGCTCGTTGATGCGCTCGAGCACTTTTTGCAATTGACTCTCTAGCGCCGTTACTCGTTCCTCTAATGTTAGAGCCGGAGAAGCTGTTTGCTCTTACGCATTGGTTTCTATGTCGTTAAAAAGCGAGGGATCTTGTTGTTGTTTCCAGGTCTGGACGACGTTAATGATTTCAGCAAGGGGAATACGACTAGAAGCCTTGGACTTTACCATGCCAACGTTAAGTGGCTTTCCCTTCGCCAGTAAATCTCGGCAAATAGCATTCAGTTCATTTTTTACGCTCATTTGTACATTTCCAAGTCATCATCAATTCATGTTTTACATGCCAACATTGTAAACACAAAATCTTAGCAATATTCACCAATATTTAGTGTAAATGTTAAATTAGATAGACGGGTAATATTGAAGAATTTAATTAATTCCATATAAATCAGTAACATAACTATTTGGTCTGATACTTGAATATGCGAATGAGTCTACTTATTACAGAAAATCGGGAGAAATGGACAATGAAAAAGGCGATTGTAACCTTAGCTGCTGCGAGTGTACTAACAATAGGTCTAAGTGGATGTGTGATCTCAGTAGATGGTGATGGATTTGAAGGTCATCATGCGTCTTGGGAAGATAGAGAGTATAAAAATCGTAAAATTATAGCTGATTTGAACTTGGATATGACAACAGAGCAAGTACGTGGTCGATTGGGTACTCCTGATTTTAATGAGCTGGTTCAGCGTGAAGACGATGTCTACCAAGTGTTGTTTTATCGCACACACCGCACATCTGGTGATGGCAAAACAACGAAAGACGAATGCACGCCGGTGGTAATGCGCAATGGTCTTTTAATTGGTTGGGGTGAAACCGCTTATCAACGAATTTAGTGTCAGACAATTTCGTTACAAAAGATTGATTAATTAAACAGAAGGCGACTCATCATGGTCGCCTTTTAAATGCTTGTGATATTCCATACGCTTGAATCTAGTCTTGCACGTTTTTTACACTTCAATGTTAACTTGTTGTTAACAAATGGCTTTTCTTGATGTAGATTTTCAATGTCTAACCGGAAGAGATTCAATCATGAACACATCAGAAGCCATCGAACAGAATAAAAATATAAAGGCGGTTTTTCTGACTGCAGAGGATCTGAAAATAGCAGGTTCTCTACTGTATCAGGCTTATCACGACGACCCACTGTTTGTAGATATATTTCAAGCCAATAAGGAGGGCTATGAGACCCGCCTGCGCTCTGCTATTCGAGAGGAGTTAAATGCCTTTTGGATGGCAAAACAGCCGATGGTTGGTTTGTTTGAAGGCGAACGCCTGGTTGCTGTGGCTTGTTTAACCCATTCTGATGCTGCCTTCGGGCCAGGCCGTTTTTGGCATTGGCGATTGAAAATGCTGTTAACTGCTGGTTTCTTTTGCACTAAGCAAATGATGGAAAAAGAACAGAAAATTATCGAGAATGTACCTGCAGAACATTTCCATATGTTGTCATTTGTGGGCGTACACCCTGATGAACAACATCATGGTCTAGGGCATTTATTAATGTCTGCGGTTGAGTCGGTCATGCTAGAGGATGAAACCAGTAACGGCGTCGCTGTTTATGCAACACTACCCAAATATATGCATTTCTTTGAAGATGGAGGTTACCACTTAGTGAAAGAATTGAAAGTGGGTAACATAGGCGGTCATTTAATGTTTAGAGACAGACCTGTCGGCGCTTAGAGCGACAGGCTTTAGTATATCTATTTACAAAAGCGTTAATTCACTTTAAATGGAGGCATATGGGTACTGATAACTCGCATGCCTTTTAACTCTACCGTGCCTGTATAGGCATCAGCACCATTGCCCGAAAATTCAAAGCTAAAAAAGGTATGCCAGTCTAACTTGCCGCGTTCTGTGCCAATTCTAGTTTTGATTCTGGCTACAGACAGCAGCTGTAAATTTTGCTGTTCACAATAGTTTTTCAGATATTGGTTAGTGTATTCGGTGATACCTCGAATACGCCAAAACTGAATAGTGGCGACGATAATAATAAGGAGTAAAAGAATATCTAACAGGCTCACAATGTATTCCGTTAGTGAAATAGTGTTTGGATTTGCTTGGCGAGTGTTTCAGAGCGATTTGGGTTTCTGATTACGTCCAATATGCTGTGACGAATTTCAGGTATTTGCACTAAATCGCCATAAAGCGGTAAAAACAAGTTCTGTTTGGCACAACACTCGAAAAAACGTAACGCTCTGTCAGTATCTTTTAATGTTTGCCAATGTCGTCCAGCGATTATCACCAAGAGATCTGTACTTAACTCAGCGTCACTTGCCAATAATGAGTCGATAGATTGTACGCATACTTCTAAGTTACTTTTGGTAATCGCCCTAAGGTATAAACATTTATCAGACTGTGAACCGTACGAACTTTGCGATTGAGTGATAAAAAAATCTTCAAGTGCTTTGGGAAGCAGGTAGTTTTCTAAAGAGGCGCAAAGTGGTTGCCTCACCTCATCTGGAAGCTGTTGGAAGTGTTCTGCGATATGCTTGGCGTTGGCGTCTTTGAGTAAATTACTCGCCAGGTCACTTAGGCCTTGCTTGGAAAGCATTTGCCAATCATTCAAATCAGGTCTTGCTATGTAATTTTTAGCATCTTGATAATACTGGCTAGGAGGCAATTCCAGTAGATGTCTGACAAAACTATTAAAGTCTGACATTTGTTGTTCTGTTGGCGTAAATGTGTAGGGGTTGTCCTTTAACTCGTGCTCTTCATTCTCGAGGAATTCAACGCCAAGCGCGTCGACGATGGTCTGCAAAAAATGATCACGGTTCGCTGAAACGAGAGTTCCTTGTTCATCAAGAGGAAGCTTCAAAAACCATATGTAGCGCTGTTCCGAGAGGCTTTTATTCCAAAAAACCAGTCCTAACCACATTTGCTGTTGTCTAGGAAAGGGCGCGGGCGTTTTCGCATTTTCAATATCGAGAAATGTCTGTGATTCAAGCACTCTAAACGCACGTCCCATATCGACGATTCTGTAGTCAGTTCCGGCTTGAATCAAAAATTCACTTATAGATGAAATTTGTTGCATATTTTCTCTCTAACGCTCATCATTCAACCAGCAACGCTATCGCATTGCCGAAGGACGCGATTATAACAGTCATTTTGCGTCAACGTCACCGAACTTAACTCAACATTTAACAACACTTATCAACGTAAAAGGGTAGTGATGCCTTTTTTTGATTGCTATTGCTGGCATGGAGTAATTCGATGGTTGAACTTGACATTTTATACCAGGATGAGCATTGCGTAGCGGTTTTTAAACCTTCTGGTTTGCTAGTGCATAGAAGTCTGATAGACAAATATGAAACCCAGTTTGCGATGCAGATATTACGCGACCAATTAGGTCAGCGTGTCTATCCATTACATCGTTTGGACAAGGCGACTTCGGGGGTATTGTTATTCGGCCTCTCATCTAATGTTGCGAAGCAGTTCGGAAAACTGTTTGAAAACAATCAAGTCCACAAGACTTATCTCGCCATTGTGCGAGGTTACTTGGAAGGCGAGGGCACGGTCGATTATCCATTGAAGGAAACCCTCGATAAAATGGTAGATAAAAAAGCCAGACAAGATAAACCCGCTCAAGCCGCGGTCAGTCATTTTTCGAATCTGGCGACCATTGAATTACCATATGCTGTGGGGCGCTACAACACAGCACGATACAGTATTGTCCAGTTGCAGCCCGATACTGGGCGCAAACATCAGTTGCGCAGACACATGGCGCACTTGAGACATCCTATCCTTGGTGATGTAAACTACGGCGATAACAAACACAATCGCTTTGTCAGAGAGCAAATGGCTTTTAATGGCTTAGCGTTAACGGCAAAAAGAATGCGCTTCGTTCACCCAATAACTCAAGAAGATATTGTAGTGGAAAGCAAAGTTGAAACAAGATTTAAGCAACTGCTCTCTAACTGGGGAATGGTTGACAGTGATATAAACGCGATTTGGAGTAATTAGTGGCAAACATCAGTATTTTCGTTGGTTCAGTGTATGGCAACGCGCAGAATGTTGCGGAACAAGTAGAAGAAAAGCTTGTAGAAGCAGGGCATGAAGTAACTTTGTTTGAAGAGCCAGCAATCGATGACTTTAAGAGTGCCGACAAGGTATTGGTTATTACCTCAACAACCGGTCAAGGCGATTTTCCACCGAATATTGAGTTTTTTGCGCAAGATCTTTTGGAGCAGAAACCTTCAATGGAAGGTCGACAGTTTGCTGTGGTAGCGCTTGGCGATAGTAGCTATGGTGATTCTTTCGCAGGAGCCGGTCGCAACATGTTTGAATTGCTCAGTGACCTGCAAGGGCAGCCTATTACAGATTTGTTTATTGTTGATGCTATGGAAACCTTCGAACCTGAAGAAGAAGTATTACCCTGGGTCGCAGTGCATATTGCAACGCTTTAAAAAAAAGCGACATTGGGCGCTTTTTTTTCGTTTGCTAAAACGAGTGTTTATTCAGCACCGCGAAGTAATTCGTTAATGCCTACTTTTGAGCGAGTTTGAGCGTCTACTTTTTTCACAATAATAGCGGCGTAAAGACTGTAGCTACCGTCTTTTGAAGGCAAGTTACCAGGAACTACTACAGAACCCGCTGGAACTCTGCCATAGTGAATCTCGCCGGTTTCACGGTCATAAATACGAGTACTTTGACCGATATAAACACCCATAGAAATGACGGCGCCTTCTTCAACGATAACGCCCTCAACAATTTCAGAGCGCGCACCGATGAAACAATTATCTTCGATAATGGTTGGATTAGCTTGAAGTGGCTCTAAAACACCACCGATTCCTACACCGCCCGATAGATGCACATTTTTACCAATTTGTGCACATGAACCAACGGTCGCCCATGTATCTACCATAGTACCTTCATCAACATAAGCGCCGATATTGACATATGAAGGCATTAACACGACATTTTTACCAATGTAACTTCCAGTGCGAACTGCTGCTGGTGGCACTACACGCATGCCTTCAGCTTGAAATTGCTCTGCAGTGTAATCAGTGAATTTCAATGGCACTTTGTCGTAGAATTTGCTTTCTGCGCCTTCAATAACATCATTGTTGTGTAAACGGAAATACAATAAAACCGCCTTTTTAAGCCATTGATGAACCACCCACTCACCGTCAATCTTTTCGGCTACTCTGGCTTCTCCGCTGTTTAACATTGCGATAGCTTGCTGAACAGCGTCAAGAATTGCTTTGTCTTCGGTCTCTGGAGTTAGCGACGCGCGATTTTCAAAGGCATTTTCAATAATTGATTGCAATTCTGACATGGATTTTGTTTAGCTCCGTATAGTTGAGAGTCTCGAGTACTAAGGTGTAGCTTAGCCCTCCATCCCCTCGTTTAATGTTTCTGATATTTTCTTCTTGAGTACGAGTTGTTGTTCTGAACTCAAACTATTGCCGTCATTGGTGCTGAGAATAAACAAATCTTCAGCTCTTTCCCCGATGGTGGTGATTTTCGCCATTTTTAATGACAGTTCTTGTTCTACAAAAACATGTCCCAATTTGGCCAAGAGTCCTGGAGCATCTAATGCTTCCAGCTCCATCATGGTAATATCCGCTTGGCTGCCAAAGAAACGCACTTTAGTGGGCACCGGCAGTTGACGCAATTGTCTCGATATCCGTCTTTTATTTTTATGTTCTACGCCTGGTCGATGCAGTTGGCTGTTCAATGCCTGCTGCAAACTCTTTAGACGGCTCGGCGAGCTTATCCTTTTTCCGTCTTGTTCTAAAATAATAAAACTATCAAAGATATAACCATCTTTGGTATTCATTATTTGCGCATCTTGAATAGAGCAGTTACGGCTGTCTAAAACAGATGCAACTTGTGCGAAAAGCCGTGGACGATCTTGCCCATAAATAAATAATTCTGTGCCCGCTTTTGCTGTGGTATCTGACAAGGCAATATGCAATTCTTCATCACGAGTAGCGGTTTGGGTAATAACTTCTGAAGTCTGCCAAGCAATTTGCTCTGGCTTGAAACGCACAAAGTAATCATCGTTTAAGTTTTGCCAGACATCCTCCACCTCGGCAGCGTCAACGGACTCGCACAACAGTTCTTTTGCCCGAGATTGATGCTCCTGTTTACGCGACGCGAGATCCACCTTGCACTCAAGGCCATTTTCTAGCGTCTTTCTAGTCATCATAAATAACTCTCTGAGCAATGATGATTTCCAATCATTCCACAAATTGCTGTTGGTAGCGCGAATGTCGGCAAGGGTAAGGGCATATAGATGTTCGAGGTTTTCGATGTTGCGCACGACGCCGGCAAACTCTTGGATAACCTCAGGGTCATAAATATCACGTCTTTGAGCGACTACCGACATGAGCAAGTGTTGCTGTACTAGCCATGAAATCAACTTAGTGTCTGACTCAGAGTAGCCGTGCTGTTCACAGAAAACCTTTACATCCTCTGCGCCTAACACCGAATGGTCGCCATTTCTGCCTTTGGCGATATCATGGAAAATGCCAGCAAGAAACAGCAGTTCAGGTTTGTCGAGGTTTTGCACAATGCGTCGGCAACGCGGAAACGAAGTAGATTCGTCTGGATTGCTGTAATTCGCTAGGTTTTTAATTAAGCGATGAGTGTGTTCATCTACGGTGTATGCATGGAATAGGTCAAATTGCATCATGCCAACGATGTGATCCCACTGCGGTAAGTAGGCCTGCATGATCCCGTGCTTGTGCATTAAGTTCCATGCGAAATAAAAAAAGTGAGGCTTTTTCACCAGCGCAACAAATTGCTCGCGGCAAGCTGGAAACTCACATAAATATTTATCTTGTTCTTGGTAGACCCGTCGTGCATTGCGAAGCAGTCGTAGCGTGGCTGAATGTAGCCCTTTTACCTTTGGTTGTTCAGCGATAACGTGGAAAAACTGCAGGATATTTTCTGGTTCGGCAAATACGTCGTCGTGTTTGGGATAAATCAGGCCATCCAACAACTGGAAATCATCATTTACTTCTATGGTTTCTTTAATCTTGGGGGACAGGATATCTTGCCTGAAATGCTGAAGTAGCATGTCATTGAGTTCGCTGATACGGCGCACAACACGAAAAAACGCTTTCATCATTTTCTCGACGGAAGCTTTTCCTTCCGTGCCATAGCCCAAGCGTTCAGCAACCTGCGGTTGGTAATCAAACAGTAAGCGGTTTTCACTGCGCCCAGCAATTAAGTGCAACACAAAGCGAAAACGCCATAAAAACATGCGGCATTCTATCAGTTCATCGAGCTCGTTTTGGGTGACATAACCCGAGTCAACCAACTCTTTACCCTTTAACACGCTAAAGTGTTTTTTCGCTACCCAACCGATGTTTTGAATGTCTCTTAAACATCCAGGATTTTCCTTAATATTGGGTTCGAGGTTATATGACGTATCATTGAATTTCGCATGACGAACTTGTTGCTCGTTAAATTTGGCTAAGAAAAAATCTTTGCTTGGCCAAAAAGACTTATGTCTTATTTTGTCTTGTAGTTCTTCAAATAATACTTTATCGCCAGCTAGACAGCGTGACTCGATAAGATTTGTGGCGATAGTTACGTCTTCTTTGGCGAGCTTAACCGTTTCTTTGATTGTGCGAACGGATTGGCCAATATCTAAACCAATGTCCCACAGTAAGGTAATAAACTGAGTTACGCTTTCTTGTTGCTTCTTGTCTAAGGTTTTATTGCTAAGAATGAGTAAGTCGACATCAGAATAGGGTTGCAAATGACCACGCCCATAACCGCCAACAGCAACTAACGCGAGCTGTTTGACCTGGTTTAGTTCTTGTAGTTGCCAAATTCGATGCAACAGAGCGTCAATAAAGGCTGCTCGTCCTGTGACCAAAGAGGCAATATCGGTGGTTTCAAATTCATTATCCAACCAGTCATAGCTGTTTTTAATGCATTCTTTGAAGGCGTTTATGTTAGACAGATCATTGAGAAGCTTAATCTGACTAAGCAAGCTTTGCAGTGCCATAGTGACTCCCAGGTTGGGTAATGATTAACGTCGTAAATAATTTATGTCGATTGGCAATTTAAGCGTGACTAATGACTCGCTCCATACTCTCGTCGTCACGCAAAGTCAGGATCTCGCAGCCATCCGCCGTGACTAGAAGTGTGTGCTCCCACTGGGCACTTAGGCTTCTATCTTTGGTGACCACCGTCCAGTCATCACGTAAAAGCTTGCTGTGACGTTTACCCGCGTTAATCATGGGTTCGATAGTGAAGCACATGCCTTCGCGCAAGATTTCGCCAGTGCCAGGGGTACCATAGTGAACGATTTGTGGCTCTTCATGAAACACCGCCCCTATGCCATGTCCGCAGTACTCGCGCACAATTGAATAATTGTGTCCTTCAGCGTGTTGTTGAATGACATGGCCAATATCACCTAAACGTGCACCTGGTTTTACTTGCTTTATGCCTAAATAAAGACATTCCTGAGTGACGTTAATCAATCTTTCCGCAAGAATACTGGGTTTACCTACGACAAACATCTTAGATGTGTCGCCGTGATAACCATCTTTGATGACGGTCACGTCTATATTGACTATGTCTCCGTCTTTTAACTTTTTATCTGATGGGATCCCATGACAGATTACGTGATTTACCGACGTACATATAGATTTTGGAAACGGCGGATTACCGTAGTTCAGAGGTGCCGGAATGGCGTCTTGCACATCAACAATGTAATTGTGACACAGCGTATTGAGCTCGTCTGTTGTTACACCTTTTTTGACGTGCTCGCCAATCATTTGCAGGACTTCTGAGGCGAGCTTGCCGGCTACGCGCATTTTTTCGATTTCTTCAGCGGTTTTGATGGTAATGGTCAAATTTCCAGTTCCCTAAACATTCAACATATATTCGACACGCATTTTAGCCGAGCCAAGAATTGATGTATAGCGCTGGATACAGTCTAGGCCGACATCCGATGTTTACGGCATTAATGTACTGAAAATAGCTAGGTTTGTTTGTAATTTAATGTGTTTAGTGGTATAAAGCGGCGCGCAATTAAACAGGGGCGAATTCCCTTGGCTAATTTAGCGTAAATATTTTATTAACAACACACATATATCGACACGATTTTCGGGGTGTTTTAGCAATAGCCAATTGCCAAGATCGAAAATTGGGATATATGGAGGCTTAACCCCAATACAGAGGTATTATTATGGCAAACGTGTCAATGCGTGACATGCTACAAGCTGGTGTACACTTCGGTCACCAAACTCGTTACTGGAACCCTAAAATGAAGCCGTTCATCTTCGGCGCTCGTAATAAGGTTCACATCATCAACCTTGAAAAAACAGTTCCTTTGTTCCAAAGCGCTCTGTCTCATCTTTCAGGTGTTTCTTCTAAAAAAGGTAAAATCCTTTTCGTTGGTACTAAGCGTGCTGCTGGCGAAGCAGTTAAAGAAGCTGCTCAAAAGTGTGACCAGTACTAGGTTAACAAGCGCTGGTTAGGCGGTATGTTAACTAACTGGAAAACAGTTCGTCAGTCAATCAAGCGTCTTAAAGATCTTGAGCAACAGTCGCAAGACGGTACTTTCGACAAGCTGACCAAAAAAGAAGTGTTGATGCTAACTCGCGAAATGGAAAAGTTAGAAAGCAGCTTGGGCGGTATCAAAGACATGGGCGGTCTACCAGATTGCTTGTTTGTTATTGATGCAAACCACGAACACATTGCTATTGCTGAAGCGCGTAGCTTGGGTATCCCAGTAGTTTCAGTTGTTGATACCAACACTGACCCTGATGGTATTGATTTCATCATCCCAGGTAATGACGATGCAATCCGTGCAGTTCAATTGTATTTGAATGCAGCTGCTGATGCGATCCTTGAAGGTCGTGAGCAAAACATCGAAGTACAAGCTGAAAACGACGATTTCGTAGAAGCGGAATAAGTCTGTTTCATCTGCCATTCACAAATGAGTGGTAGTAAAGCACATTGACGGGGGCGCAAGCCCCTGTTTCTTAGAGACGAGACAGCGTCTTAAAACGTGTCGAGAATTTTATTATTAGTGTTTTAATACATTAATAAGTACTAATTACTTTTTATTCTTGAGGAAAAACACATGGCCGTAACTGCAGCCCAAGTGAAAGAACTTCGTGAACGTACCGGCGCTGGTATGTTGGATTGTAAAAAAGCGCTTCAAGCAACTGATGGTGACATCGAAGCGGCAATCGAAAATATGCGCAAATCTGGTCAGGCTAAAGCTGCTAAAAAAGCAGGTCGTATCGCTGCTGAAGGTGTTATTTTAACATCTATCGCTGGCGGCGTAGCTACTATGCTTGAGCTTAACTGCGAAACTGACTTCGTAGCTCGTGACGAAAACTTCCTAGCTTTTGGTAAGAAAGTTGTTGAGCTAGCAGCAGCTAACAAGCTTAACGATGTTGACGCGTTAAACAATTCAGAAATTGATGGAACTAAAGTATCTGACTTGAGAGATACACTAGTTGCTAAAATTGGTGAAAACATCAACATCCGTCGCGTAGTAAGTGTTGAAGGTGAAAACCTTGGTTCTTACATCCACGGTGCGAGAATTGGTGTTGTTTCTATCCTTACTGGTGGCGACGCAGACCTTGCGAAAGACGTTGCAATGCACGTTGCAGCAAGCAGCCCTCAGTTCGTTAAGCCTGAAGATGTGCCAGCTGAAGTAGTTGAAAAAGAAAAAGCTATCCAAGTTGATATCGCAATGCAAAGTGGTAAGCCTGCTGAAATTGCTGAAAAAATGGTTATGGGTCGCATGAAGAAATTCACTGGCGAAATCAGCCTAACTGGTCAGCCTTTCGTTAAAGATCCAAGCATGAACGTAGGCGCATTGCTTAAGAGCAACAATGCCGACGTAATCAACTTCATCCGTTTTGAAGTTGGTGAAGGTATCGAGAAGAAAGAAGAAGACTTTGCTGCAGAAGTACAAGCTCAAATGGCAGCTGCAAGCAAATAATTAGCGCTTTGGCTCTTTTGCCAACGACTAATGTCATATAAACTATCGGGCACCTCTATGAGGTGCTTTTTTTTAGTTACGCGAAGCCAAATGACCTAAAATTAGGCAAAGCTAGGTGATTAGCTACCTCTGTTCAGCAAAAGACTTAAAAGGAAAAGTTGAATCCATGACTATCAGTCCTAAATACGCATATCGACGCATATTACTTAAACTGAGTGGCGAAGCCCTAATGGGCGATGAAGGGTTTGGTATCGATCCTAAAGTTCTAGACCGTATGGCGACTGAAATCAAAGAACTGGTCGAGCTTGGCGTACAAGTTGGTCTTGTGATTGGCGGTGGCAACTTGTTCAGAGGCGAAGGCCTTGCTAAAGCGGGTATGAACCGAGTTGTCGGCGATCACATGGGGATGTTGGCAACCGTAATGAACGGCTTGGCAATGCGCGATGCGCTACACAGAGCTTTTGTAAACGCTCGATTGATGTCAGCCATTCCGTTACACGGTATGTGTGACCCTTATAATTGGACAGATGCGATTAGCATGCTTAAGTCTGGTAGAGTCGTCATCTTTTCTGCGGGTACGGGTAACCCATTTTTTACGACGGATTCCGCGGCGTGTTTACGCGGCATAGAAATCGAGGCCGACGCGGTAATCAAGGCGACCAAAGTAGACGGTGTCTACAGTGAAGACCCTACAAAAAACCCAGAAGCAGTCTTATACAAGCACCTCAATTATTCCGAAGTTTTAGACAAAGAATTAAAAGTAATGGATTTGGCCGCATTTACGCTTGCGAGAGATCACAATATTCCAATCCGAATTTTCAATATGAATAAACCTGGCTGCCTAAAAGCGGTAGTCATGGGTGAAGATGAAGGCACACTCATCGACAATCAATAATTAAAAGGCTAAAAGCAATGATTGATGAAATAAATGCAGATGCGCAGGAGCGCATGGAAAAAAGTATCGCAGCACTTAAAGCGAACTTCAGTAAAATTCGTACGGGGCGTGCGCACCCTAGTCTTTTAGACAACATTAACGTTCCCTATTACGGCGCGCCGACGCCACTTAAGCAGTTAGCTAACGTAATTGCTGAGGACTCTAGAACGCTCGCACTTACCGTATTTGACAAAAGCTCAATCCAAGCCGTTGAAAAGGCAATCATGCAATCCGATCTTGGATTGAACCCGATTAGCGCCGGTACCACTATCCGTATCCCACTACCGCCACTTACAGAAGAGCGTCGTAAAGACCTTATTCGTGTTGTTCGCGGTGAAGCTGAACAAGGACGCGTAAGCGTTCGCAATATTCGTAGAGACGCCAACAGCGATATCAAAGAGTTGCTTAAAGAAAAAGAGTTATCTGAAGATGAAGCGCGTAAGGGCGAAGAAGATATCCAAAAAATTACCGACAAATTCATCAAGCAGGTGGATGAGTTATTGTCCGCTAAAGAAGCTGAATTAATGGAAATTTAAGCAACAGCTTTATGAGCGAAAAGCATTTTCCTAAACATGTTGCCATTATCATGGATGGTAATGGCCGCTGGGCAAAGCAAAAAGGCAAGCTCAGAACATTTGGTCACCGTGCTGGCGTGCATTCTGTACGTTCTTCCGTAAGTTATTGTCGCAAAAACGGTATCGAAGCGCTGACTTTGTTTGCCTTTAGTAGTGAAAACTGGTTGCGCCCAGCTGAGGAAGTCAAAGCGTTAATGGAGCTCTTTGCGCTAGTCCTTGGCAGTGAAGTGAAAAAACTGCATAAAAATGATGTGCAGTTGAGAGTTATCGGCGACTTAAGCAGATTCGACCCTAAGCTTGTCGAAAAGATCAGGAAAGCTGAAGCTCACACCAAAGATAACCAATCACTAGTACTTAATATCGCTGCGAATTACGGCGGCAAGTGGGACATAGTGAATGCTGCCAAGAACGCAATGCGAACGCTTGTTGAAGAGGGCAAATCGGCCGATGATCTCGACGAGGCGTTATTCTGTTCTAACCTTACTATGGCAGATCTTCCTGAAGTAGACTTGTTGATTAGAACTGGCGGTGAGAGTCGCATAAGCAACTTTTTGCTATGGCATACTGCTTACGCAGAATTTTATTTCACCCAGACGCTTTGGCCGGATTTTAACGAAGATGCGTTTGAGCAGGCCATTGTCGATTTCAATAAGCGTCAACGCCGCTTTGGTATGACCGGCGAGCAAGTAGAAGAAGGTGTTACATAGCGTGTTAAAACAACGAATCATCACAGCCCTTATTCTCGCGCCATTGGCGCTTATTGCTATTTTGTTTTTACCACTTATCGGGTTTGAAGTAGCCATAGCCATTATCATTGCACTAGGTGCGTGGGAGTGGGCGAATCTTACGGGCTTAACTATTCCATTATTCAAATCAATTTATACCGGATTTGTACTACTCATTTGTTTAGCTCTTGCTTGGTTTGTTCCGGTAGACATGATTTGGTATCAAGGTGCGCTAAATCCAGTTTACAAATACATTCTTATGGCCGCCGCCGTCTGGTGGATCCTTTCCCTCTTTTTAATTCTGGCTTACCCAAGAAACAGCGGCTTTTGGCGCACCAGTGTATTGTGGCGCGCGTTGTTTGGTCTTCTCACTTTAATACCTACTTGGGTTGCGGTTGTTGCCTTGCGCACCAGTCTTTATGATGTGGATGATCTCTATGGCGCATCATTGATTTTTTACGTATTAGGAATTGTTTGGGCTGCGGACATTGGTGCCTACTTTGTTGGCGTAAAATTTGGTAAGCACAAGCTTAGACCGAATGTATCGCCCGGTAAGACGCTAGAAGGATTATTGGGCGGCGTTGGTGCGTCTTTTGCGATAATTGGCTTTGCAGCACTGCATTACCAGGTTGACCCTTCGCGAATTTGGTTACATATATTGATAGGGGCGCTAACCGTGGGCGTATCAGCGCTTGGCGACCTTAACGAAAGTATGTTTAAGCGCTGTGCTGGCTGCAAGGACAGTGGCAATTTGTTACCAGGCCATGGTGGCATTCTAGACAGAATTGATAGTTTGACTGCGGCCTTTCCAGTATTTGCGCTTTGTTATGTGATGTGGATGGCTTAATGCAAAATTTGGCTATTCTAGGCTCTACCGGTTCAATAGGGCAGAGCACCCTTGACGTAGTAGCAAGGCACCCGGACAAATATAATGTAATTGCGCTTACTGCTAATAAAAGGCTTGATACGCTAGTAGAACAAGCTGCAGTGTGCCTTCCTAAATACATTGTCTGCTGTGATGAAAATGACGTCTCTACGTTAAAAGAGTTGGTTAGTGCTCGCGGAATTCCGGTTGAAGTGCTAGGTGGTAAAAGCGCATTGATCGACGTGAGCTGCAGTTCAGAAGTTGATACTGTGATGGCTGCCATTGTTGGCGCTGCGGGATTGCAACCTACCTATGCAGCGGTTTGCTCAGGTAAGAAAGTGTTGTTAGCGAATAAAGAATCGCTAGTAATGTCTGGGCAGTTATTTATGGATGCCGTTAAGAAGCACGACGCACAATTGCTACCTGTGGACAGCGAACACAATGCCATATTTCAGTGTCTTCCTATTGATGCCAAGAATCCAAAGCAAGATGTCAGTAAAATATTGCTAACAGGCTCCGGTGGCCCATTTCTAAACCGTGATTTAGCGACATTTGATGACATCACGCCAGCACAAGCGTGCAAGCATCCCAACTGGAGTATGGGACAGAAAATCTCAGTCGATTCAGCCACTATGATGAATAAGGGGCTGGAATTTGTAGAGGCCAAATGGTTATTTCAATCCGTCGCTGACATTGAAATTTTGATTCACCCGCAAAGCATTATCCACTCAATGGTGCAATACAACGACGGTTCAGTATTAGCGCAAATGGGGCGTCCTGATATGCGCACGCCCATTGCACATACTTTGGCTTATCCAGAACGAATAGCCTCTGGGGTAGCCGCCTTAGATTTCTCCGAAATCGCACAGCTTACTTTTTGTCCACCGGATTTTGAGCGTTTTCCCTGCTTGAAATTGGCAATTGAGGCTTCTGGCTCAGGACAAGCAGCGACAACAGCAATGAATGCGGCGAATGAAGTCGCTGTTGAAGCGTTTTTACAATCTGATATTCGCTTTACACAAATCAGTGATTTTGTTCGAGAAACCACTGAACAATTCGCTCACAGTGAGGTCTTGAATATTGAGGACGTGGTTGAGTTAGACCTTGTAGCCAGAACCTTTACTCAAGAAAAGATGAGGAGTCGAGCTTGTTAGATTTTTTATGGACACTAGGTTCTTTCATTGTTGCTCTTGGCATTCTAGTGGCGGTGCACGAGTGGGGACACTTCTGGGTAGCTCGGCGTTGTGGTGTAAAAGTCTTAAAGTTCTCCATTGGTTTTGGTAAATCTTTTTGGTCGAAGACTGACAGACAAGGCACTGAATATGTCATCGCAGCTATTCCTCTTGGGGGCTTTGTTCGCATGCTAGATAGCAGAGTGGATGATGTAAGCGTTGCCGACATGCCCTACGCTTTCGACCAACAAAATGTCTATAAACGCATTGCGATTATTGCTGCGGGACCACTAGTTAATTTTATTTTTGCGGTTATCGCACTTTATTTTATGTATTTGATTGGCGTGGAATCTATCAGGCCAGTTATTGCTGAGATAAAACCTGGTAGTGTTTTGGAGCAGACGGAAATACAACCTAATTCCCATATCAAGGCTATTGGCGAGAGAACCGTCGTGGACTGGGAGTCTATTAATTTAGAATTGGTTTCTCACATTGGCAAAGACGAGATGTCAGTTACTGTTTCTCAAGGCGGAACCTTCTTAGAGACTACCTACACTGTTGATATTAGTGGCTGGAATTTTGATCCTGAGACCGAGTCAGCGATCAGGTCTATAGGTTTTGTACCTTTTAGTCCTGAAATTACCACTTCTATTGGCTTAGTGGCGGAAAAATCACCTGCTGATGTCGCAGGTTTGCAAGTAAATGATAAAATTGTCGAGTTAGATGGAACTCCTACTGAAAATTGGGAACAAATAGTTCAGTACATTGCAGACAGACCCAATCAGGTGATTGGGGTAATGGTTGAACGCGACGGAATCCGAACACCAATTATGGCTAATATCGGAGTCTCCGAGCGAGATGAGACAAGGGGATATCTTGGCGTAGTACCGTTAAGAGAAGCCTGGCCGAAAGAGATGGTGTTTAGCAATCAATATGGTGTCTTCGGTGCTGTAGGCGCAGCGACGGAGAAAACCTGGAGACTCATTACGCTGAGTGTAGAGATGATTGGCAAACTATTAACCGGTGATGTCTCTGTGAAAAATTTAAGTGGACCGATATCAATCGCTCAAGGCGCAGGCGCCAGTGCAGGATATGGTTTGGTTTACTTTTTGAGCTTTTTAGCATTAATCAGTGTCAACCTCGGAATAATTAACCTCCTTCCGTTACCTGTGCTTGATGGCGGCCATTTACTCTATTATCTTATAGAGCTTTTTAGTGGCAAGCCGGTTCCTGAGAGTGTGCAGGAGATAGGGTTCCGAATTGGTGGGGCGTTGTTACTGGTGCTGATGTCAGTCGCCATAATGAATGACATAATGCGCTTATAATCTCGGTTAAAACTGAGAATAAGTTATTCAATACTAAGAGATGCTGAAATTATTCAGTTGGGAAGAAAATAATTAAATGAAGTTGAATCAGTATTTAGCGGCACTTGTATTGCTGTGTTCGAGTGTGAACGTCTTTGCTAATAGCGAGAGTGAATTTGTTGTCGATAACATCAAAGTTGAGGGGCTACAAAGGGTAGCTTTAGGTGCTGCACTTACTTATGTGCCGGTAAAAATCGGCGACAAGATGACCTCATTCCGCGTAGCGCAACTGATTAGGAGCTTATATAGCTCAAGCCACTTTGAAAACATACGTGTGTTACGTGACGGTAATACGTTGGTGATTAGCGTTAAAGAACGACCGACCATTTCAAATATCATCTTTGAAGGCAATGACGATATCAAAGATGAGCAGCTTCAAGACAGCCTTGATGGCAACAATCTGCGGGTTGGTGAGCCTCTGGATAAAACGGTTTTAACAGGAATTGAGAGTGGCTTAAAAGACTTTTATTACAGTGTTGGTAAATATAGCGCAGACGTGTCTGCCATAGTGACTCCACTTCCCAGGAATCGCGTTGATTTGAAAATGTTATTTGAAGAAGGTGACGCTGCCAAGATTCAACAAATCAACATTGTCGGTAACAAAGTCTTTAGTGATGAAGAATTGTTACAAGAGTTTGAGCTCGGCTTTGATGCGGCTTGGTGGGATTTCTTAGCGGAAACCCGCTATCAGAAGCAGACCCTTGAAGGTGACATGGAAACCTTGCGTAGTTACTACATGGACAGAGGTTATTTACAATTTAATGTGACCTCCACCCAGGTATCGATGACCCCTGAAAAATCTAGTATCTACATCACCATTAACTTAGACGAGGGTGAGCAGTACACTATTTCTGAGGTTGAATTAGCCGGCGACCTTCTCGGTTATGAAGACGCCATCAAGCAACTATTACCTCTTACTGCCGACAGACTCTATAACCAAGCGCAGGTGACCTACGCGGAAGAATACATCAGTAAATATCTCGGCCGCTTTGGTTATGCTTACCCAACGGTTACCACGATTCCTGAAGTGAATGAAGACGATAAGACCGTTAAGTTAACATTGAATGTTGACCCTGGCCGTCGAATTTACGTCAGACGCATAAATTTCCGCGGTCACGATGTGACATCGGATGAAGTGTTACGTCGAGAAGTTACTCAAATGGAAGGTTCTTTCTTATCAAACCAGTCATTGGAAGCATCAAAAGCTAACATCTCTCGTCGTTTAAACTTCGTCGAAGAAGCCGAGTTCGAGACGATTCGAATTCCGGGGGAAGATGACAAAGTTGATGTTGAATTTACTATCAAGGAACAGCCTTCTGGCAGTTTCAATGCAGGTGTTGGTTTCGGCGATAGAACCGGTTTGAGTTTGCAAGCAGGAATACAGCAGGAAAACTTCTTGGGAACAGGTAAATCTGTTGGATTTAACATCAATACCAATCGATATCAGCGCACCGCGGCCATCACTTACACCGACCCTTATTTTACTATCGATGGCGTTAGTCTAGGCGGCAGCATTGCTTACAGTGAACTGGACGGTGGCGACTTTAACCTAGTTCAATTCAATACCAAGACCTATTCTCTAGGGGCGAGCTTAGGTTTCCCAATTAATGAGTACAATCGTTTGCGCTTTGGCTTGACGTATCGCAGTGAAGAATTAGCACAGCGTAATTCCTACGAGCAAACCAAAACGTTTTATGATTTGTTCATCGACCCCAATGATCCTGACGCGCCTATTAGTTATGACACCTATTCAGCCTCTGCGGCATGGATAAGAAGCACGCTCAATCGTGGTTTGTTCCCAACCGCGGGATCTAATCAAACTGTCAGTGTGACTGCGACTACGCCTAATTCAGATGCGAATTATTACAAGGCGGAATTCAATACGCGTTTCTATTGGCCTCTTTCTAACAATCACCGTTGGTCTTTCTTAACGAGATTGCGTCTTGGTTATGGTAATGGTTATGGTGATATCAATGGTAAAGACCAGTTCTTACCATTCACTCAAAACTTTACGGCAGGTGGCTCGGATACCTTGCGCGGGTTCGAAAACAATACTGTAGGCCCACGTGCCATACAGCGCACCCCAACATCCATTACCGGACCTGATGGTTCGCCTATTATTCGCGGTCCAGACTACGATATTCTCACTGTGACTCGTCGCTCTATTGGTGGCAATGCATTAGCCGTTGGTGGCATCGAATTAATTACACCAACGCCGTTTGTAGGCGAAGAGTTTGATGCACAAGTACGAACCAGTATCTTCGTGGATGTTGGTACCGTGTGGGATACCGAGTTTGATTTAGACGATTATCGCAGCCTAGATGAAGCTCAATTTGATAAATTGCTGGATTTTGGTGATCCAAGTCTATATCGTGCATCCACTGGTGTATCTATTCAATGGTTGTCGCCTATGGGACCGATGGTATTCAGCTTGTCCCGAGCGCTGACAGAAAGAGAAGGCGACGAAGTGAAGTTCTTCTCATTTAACATAGGTCAAACATTTTAATATGCGCTGCGACGTAAGATTCGTCGCAGTGTAGATAGCGAAGTTTTTAAAGGAGTTTATTTTGAACACTATGCGTAAAACAATTATTGCTGCTTCTTTGGCGTTTGCAGCAATGGGTGCGGCAGCACAAGAACAGAAAATTGGTGTGATTGACGCACAGGCTGTTTTCCAAGCACTGCCTCAAGCTGCGGCTATTAATGCAACGTTGTCTGCAGAGTTTAAAGACAGATTGGACGAAGTGAACCGCTTAGAAAAAGACCTTCAATACTATCTTGAGAAGCAAAAACGCGACACGGCTACAATGAGCCAAGACGAGATCAAGCAACTAGAAGAACAGTTACTTTCTTTGCGTACCGAATACGCTCAGAAGGCACAGCCTCTGCAACAAGAAATGCAGCGTCGTCAGAATGAAGAGCGCAACAAAGTACTTGGTCTTATCCAGCAAAGTGTCAATAAAATTGCCGCAGACGAAAGTTACAGTGTTGTGTTAAATGCTGGTGCAGTCGTTTACATTGATAACGCTTACAACATCTCTGAAAAGGTTGTTCAAGAGGTTAGCAACATTAAATAATCATAGGCGGTAAAATATGACCAATTATTCACTGGCTCAGCTTGCTGAACATATTGGTGCCACAGTAAAAGGCGATACCAGTATCGAAGTATCGTCTCTCGCCACTTTGGCCGACGCAGGTGTCGGTCAAATTTCGTTTTTGGCCAACCCAAAGTACAAATCACAGCTTGCAGAAACTAACGCGTCAGCAGTTCTGGTTACTGAACAGGATGCTGAACACGCAACGTGTGCGTGTTTAATATGCAAAGATCCTTATGTTGGGTTCGCAAAGATTTCGCAGCTTTTGGATACTACCCCTCGGGCTGCTAACGAAGTTGCCCCGAGTGCGGTGATATCCGAAGATGCTCAACTAGGCGAAAATGTGGCTGTTGGCGCCAATGCGGTAATCGAATCTGGCGTGAAGCTTGGAGATAACGTACAGATTGGCCCAGGCTGTTTCATCGGTAAAAATGCTGTTATTGGTGATAATACCAAGTTGTGGGCGAATGTGACTATTTACCACGATTGTAAAATAGGACATTCATGTCTATTTCAATCTGGCGCAGTGATTGGCAGTGACGGCTTCGGCTATGCCAATGACAAAGGTGACTGGATTAAAGTGCCGCAGACTGGATCAGTTCTTATCGGCAACCGCGTTGAAATAGGCGCGAACACCACCATAGACCGTGGGGCGCTGGGTGATACCATCATTAGTGACGGTGTCATTTTAGATAACTTGATTCAAATAGCTCATAATGTTGTGATCGGTAAAAATACAGCCATGGCTGCCTGCGGCGTGATTGCTGGCAGTACGGTTGTTGGCGAAAATTGTGTGTTTGCCGGTATGGTTGGTGTCAATGGTCATATTGAAATTACCGACCGAGTCACATTCACCGGTTTTAGTATGGTGACTAAGTCTGTCAAAGAGCCTGGCGTTTATTCTTCAGGTATTCCTGCAACCACCAATAAAGAGTGGCGCAAAAGTATGGTAGGCTTACGAAATCTAAGCGCCTTGAGCGATAAAGTTAAAAAATTAGAAAAAGCACTTCCCAAAAAGGAAGACTAGCACACACACCGTTGCTGCACTGACACAGTGCCACGGTTGCATAAGCACAGGAGTATGATAATTGACGGATGTGATTGAAAGAGTCGAGATTGAAGAGATCCTCAGTCTACTTCCACACCGCTACCCATTTTTATTGGTAGACCGTGTAACTGAATTGGAAATGGGAAAACGTATTCTCGCGTATAAAAATATAACGTTTAACGAGCCGTGCTTTACCGGCCATTTTCCAGGCAAACCTATTTTTCCTGGTGTGTTAATGCTAGAGGCGCTGGCACAAACAGCAGGAATCTTAGGCTTCAAAACCATGCCTGATACCGAAGACCTTTATCTTTACGCCGGTGTTGATAAAGCGCGTTTTAAAACACCAGTTATTCCTGGGGATAAGCTAGACTTAGAAGTAGACTTCATTAAAGAAAGACGTGGTATCTGGAAGTTCAAAGGCGTAGCCAGCGTCAGCGGACAAGAAGCCTGTACTGCAGAATTCATGTGTGCAATGAGGAAAATGTAAGTAATGATACATGCTACTGCGATTGTTGATCCAAAAGCTGAATTAGATTCCAGTGTTACTGTTGGCCCATACAGCATTATTGGTGCTGATGTACAAATAGGTGCTGGAACAGTTATCGGTCCTCATGCAGTAATAAAAGGCCCTACGACACTTGGCAAAAATAACAAAGTCTTCCAATTCGCAACTTTGGGTGAAGATTGCCAAGATTTAAAATACGCCGGTGAACCCACTAGGTTAGAAGTTGGCGACAACAATGTATTCAGAGAAAGCACAACCATTCATCGAGGCACAGTGCAAGATAACGGCATCACCAAGATAGGCGACAACAATCTCATTATGATAAACGTACACATCGCGCATGATTGTGTGGTGGCTAATAATTGCATTTTTTCTGTTGGTGCAACTATTGCGGGTCATGTTCACATAGGAGACCACGCTATTTTGGGTGGGTTGTGCGCGATACATCAATTTTGTCACATCGGGGCTCACTCTTTCATAGGCGGTGGTGCCATAATCCTTCGTGATCTACCCCCATATGTCATGTTGGGAAATGATGGTAAGCCACATGGCATTAACTCAGAAGGTTTGCGACGTCGTGGTTACTCTTCTGAAGCAATAATGGCCATTAAGCGCGCTTATAAAGTCATCTACCGCCAAGGTAATAAGTCTACCGAAGCAGTAGAGATTATGCGTGAAATGGCCAAAGACATTCCGGAGATTACCGTGATGGCAGATTTTGTTGCCAATTCTCCAAGAGGCCTTATTCGTTAATTATGACCCCAAAGCCACTTAGAATAGGGATCGTTGCCGGCGAAACCTCTGGTGATATTCTGGCTTCTGGTATGGTCGCCGCCATTCGAAAACAATACCCTGACGCTATTTTTGAAGGTATCGCTGGACCGAGGATGCAGGCCGCGGGATGCACAACACTATTTGATATGGACGAGTTGTCCGTCATGGGGATTGTCGAGGTCCTGCCCAAGATACCTCGTATCTTGCATATTCGAAAAACCGTACTGCAATATTTTATCGAAAACCCTCCGGATATTTTTATTGGTGTTGATGCGCCTGACTTTAATTTATCTCTAGAAGAAAAGTTGAAGAATCTCGGTGTGTTAACGGTTCACTACGTTTGTCCTACGATATGGGCGTGGAAAGAAAAACGCGCTAAAAAAATAGCAAGGGCTACCGACGCCGTGTACTGCGTATTTCCCTTTGAACCAGAGCATTGCCATAAGCACGGTATCAAAGGGCACTTTGTGGGACATTCTCTGGCAGACCAAATTCCCCTTCAAGTCGATAAAGCAGCAGCAAGGGAAACGTTAGAGCTGAGTGAGCACGACCAAGTTATTGGATTATTACCCGGAAGTCGTGCAAGCGAAGTTGACATGTTGCTCGAGGACTTTGTTCGCAGCGCTGAGAAGCTTAAAGTAAAAATGCCAGAGCTTAAGGCATTGATCCCTGTTGTTAATAAACAGCGAAAAGCACAGATAGAAAAAAAACTACAAACCCTTTCGCCTAAAATTGAGGTGAGAACCATCTTTGGACATGCACAAGAAGTCATGATCGCCGCAGATTGTGTTTTATTGGCTTCAGGGACGGCAGCACTGGAAGCGATGATGTGTAAAAGCCCGATGGTTGTGGCTTACAAGTTGAAGGCGTTTACCCATTTTATGATGAAGCGTCTATACAAGCCGAAGTACTTCTCTTTGCCTAACATATTAGTCAATAGAGAAATGGTGCCTGAGTTATTACAGGAGCAAGTCAATCCTGACAATGTGGCTGATATTCTCTGGCAACAAATGCAAAGAGATAAAGAAGAGTTTCACACTGAATGTGCAGCGGTGCATGAGACTTTGAAACTACAAGCAGATGTTGTCGCGGCTAATACCACAATTCAGTTGCTCAAAGACGCAGGTAAGCTACCATGCTAATTGCTGGTGTTGATGAAGTCGGACGCGGTCCATTGGTAGGCAACGTTGTCACTGCTGCCGTTATTTTAGATCCCTCCAAGCCAATTAAAGGCCTCAATGATTCTAAGAAATTGTCTGAGAAAAAGCGCAATGCACTTGCTGTAGAAATTAAAGAAAAGGCACTTTGCTGGTCGCTTGGTCAGGCAACGCCAGAAGAAATAGATGAGCTGAATATTTTACATGCAACCATGTTAGCAATGACGCGAGCGGTTGACGGGTTATCGTCGTTGCCTGATATGGTAAAAGTTGATGGTAATCGGTTACCAAACTGGCAATATAAAGCTGAAGCCATCGTCAAAGGCGATGGACTTATCGAAGAGATTTCCGCTGCCTCAATTATTGCTAAAGTGGCGCGAGATAATGAGATGCATATGTTGCATCAAAAGTATCCTGAGTACGGATTTAGTCAACACAAAGGCTATCCAACCAAATTACACTTAGAAAAATTACAACAATATGGCCCATTGCCAGAGCATAGACGCAGCTTTAAGCCGGTTAGCAATTGCCTAAACAACCTTACTTCTTGATTATGTCTGAACTAGAAACCCAAAAAGCAAACTTTGTGCATCTGCGCGTCCACAGTGATTTTTCAATGTGTGATGGATTGAATAAGGTGCCAAAAATCTTGGACTTGGTGGCAGAGCAAGAAATGCCAGCTGTTGCTATCACCGACCAAATGAATATGTGTGGCCTAGTTAAGTACTACGGACAGTCACAGGGTAAAGGGATTAAACCCATAATAGGGTGTGATTTTTGGGTTCGCAATCTCGCGCTTGACGAACAAATCTTTCGATTAACCATTTTAGCTAAGAATAATGAGGGTTATAAAAACATAACCTTGCTGATTTCTCAGGCCTACCAAAGAGGGCAAATTGAAGGCAAGGCAGTTATTGATGTTGAATGGTTAATCCCACTGAGCGAGGGATTGATCATTTTGTCAGGTGCCAAAGATGGAGAGCTCGGATTTGCGCTTGTGAAAAACAACCCGAAATTTGTCGCTGAAGTGGTCAAGTTTTACCAACAGCATTTCGCCGAACATTATTACATTGAGCTGCAGCGAACGGGTCGCGCAGGGGAAGAAGACTACAATCACCTTGCATTGGAAGTGGCTAATCAGCATGAGTTTCCTGTTGTGGCAACCAATGAAGTCGTATTCAATCGTCCAGAAGACTTTGAACAGCATGAAATAAGAGTATGTATTCACGACGGTTTCACACTGGATGATAAACGCCGTCCCAAGCGCTATAGCGACCAGCAGTATTTGCGCTCGTCTGAAGAAATGTGGGAGCTATTCAGCGACATTCCCGAAGCGATAGAAAACACGTTAGAGATCGCCAAACGATGCAACGTTACCGTGCGCTTGGGTGAGTACTTTCTTCCTGAGTTTCCCACTGAAGGTTTAACGACAGAAGATTTCTTGGTCAAGGTGTCCGAGGAAGGCTTAGAAGACCGACTTGAGTTTCTTTTTCCTGACCCAGAAGAGCGGGCGCAAAAACGTCCAGAATACGATGAGAGACTCAAAGTCGAATTAGATGTAATCAACCAAATGGGATTCCCTGGTTACTTCCTTATCGTAATGGAGTTCATTCAGTGGAGCAAAGACCACAATATACCTGTAGGTCCGGGGCGTGGTTCGGGTGCCGGTTCCTTAGTCGCTTACGCCTTAAAAATTACTGACTTGGATCCTCTCGAATTTGACTTACTATTCGAACGTTTCTTGAACCCCGAACGGGTATCAATGCCAGACTTCGACGTTGATTTCTGTATGGACCGACGTGACGAGGTAATCGATCACGTTGCCGACATGTATGGCCGCGATGCGGTATCGCAGATTATCACCTTCGGGACTATGGCGGCAAAGGCTGTAGTACGTGATGTAGGCCGAGTGTTAGGTCACCCTTATGGATTTGTTGATCGCATATCTAAGCTGATTCCCGGCGACCCTGGCATGACACTAGCTAAGGCCTTTGATGTCGAGCCAAGACTGCAAGAAGCTTACGACGAAGACGATGAGGTGGCTGAACTAATAGACCGAGCCCGCGTACTCGAAGGCGTAGTGAGAAATGCTGGTAAACACGCAGGGGGCGTGGTTATATCACCTACTACCATTACCGACTTCGCTCCTCTTTATTGTGATGATGAAGGTAAAAACCCCGTTACTCAGTTTGATAAAAATGATGTTGAAACGGCAGGTCTAGTTAAGTTCGACTTCCTGGGTTTACGAACATTGACTATTATCCAATGGGCATTGGATATGATCAAAGAGCGCAGTGGAACTGATATAGATATATCAGCGATATCATTGGAAGATTCTCCCAGCTTTAAGATGCTGCAAAATGCCGAAACGACTGCGGTATTCCAGTTGGAATCGCGGGGTATGAAAGATCTGATCAAACGACTCAGACCGGATACATTTGAAGATATCATCGCTCTGGTGGCCTTGTTTAGGCCAGGTCCACTGCAATCTGGCATGGTAGATAACTTTATCGACAGAAAGCATGGACGAGAGGAGATCTCGTATCCAGACGCTCAATATCAGCACGAGTGCTTAACCGAAATACTGCAACCTACTTACGGCATTATTCTGTATCAAGAGCAGGTAATGCAGATTGCTCAGGAAATGTCTGGGTATAGCTTGGGTGGCGCGGACATGTTGCGCCGAGCCATGGGTAAAAAGAAACCTGAGGAAATGGCCAAGCAACGAGCTGTTTTTGAGGACGGTGCCAAGAATAACGATATCGATCCTGAGTTGGCGATGAAGATCTTCGACTTGGTAGAGAAGTTTGCTGGTTACGGTTTTAACAAATCTCACTCGGCTGCTTATGCATTAGTTTCCTATCAAACGCTTTGGTTAAAGGCGCATTATCCTTCTGAGTTTATGGCCGCGGTAATGTCTGCCGATATGGATAATACCGATAAAATAGTGACCCTTGTTGATGAATGTAATCGCATGGGTATCACCATTTGTCCGCCAGATGTGAACGATGGTAAGTACAAATTTACGGTCAACAAAGAAGGCCATATTGTTTATGGTATTGGTGCGGTTAAAGGGGTAGGTGAAGGCCCAATTGAAGCCATTATTGAAGCACGCGAAGAGCATGGATTCTTTACCGATTTGTTTGATTTCTGCGCTAAAGTCGATTTGAAGCGCATTAATAAACGCGTCATGGAAAAACTAGTTTTGTCAGGGGCACTGGATAGTCTTGGACCACACCGAGCAAGTTTGATGGCGACATTGCCTGAGGCGATGGCAGCGGCAGAACAACACGCCAAAGCGGAGTCTTTTGGTCAATCTGATATGTTTGGTTTGTTGACAACAGAACCGGAAGAAGTAAATCAATCATTCGCTGACGTGCCCGAATGGCCGGAAAAAGAATGGCTCAACGGTGAAAAAGAAACCTTGGGCTTATACCTGACTGGCCACCCAATAAATCAGTATCGAGAAGAACTGAAACACTATTGCAAAGGTCGTTTGGTTGACCTAAAACCTACAGGAAAAGACGGTTCGGCTCGAGCGGTCGGCTTAGTGCTCGCCGTCAGGGTGCTAGTGAATAAAAAAGGTAAGCGCTGGGCGATTGTGACATTGGATGATAAAAGTGCACGGGTTGACGCCAGATTTTTCCCAGATATGTATGAGCAGTACGAAGAAATGCTGCAACCAGATAAAATACTGGTGCTTTCAGGACAGGTCAGCTTTGATGATTTCTCCGGAGGCAATACAATCACCGTCCGCGAAGTTCAGGATATTGTGGCCGCACGTGAAAAACACATAAGGCATTTACAATTGGATGTCTCGCAGGGTTGGTTTGAAGATTCAGGTGTTGAGCCTCTGGCTGAAGTGCTCAACAAATATCAAGGCGGTATTTGTCCTATTCAGTTGCGTTATACCCAACCCGATGCAGAGGCCATGATAGCACTTGGTGCGCAGTGGTACTTAAAACCCACTGATGAGCTTCTATACGACATAAAGAATTTATTAGGTGCTGAACAGGTGCAAATGGTATTTCAGTAAAGATATTATTGAATTAGGAACCGTGCGCGTTGTTTGGCATTGATGTAGAATTGCAAATTAAAACATTAATTTAGGTATTGGAATGGCATTAAACTTCCTTGAATTTGAACAACCCATTGCTGAGTTAGAGGCGCAAATTGAACAGTTGCGCTCGGTTAATCAGGGTGGTGAGTTTGATATAAATCTGGAAGAAGAGATCACTCGTCTGCGCGAACGCAGTTCTGAACTGACTCATAAGCTTTTTGGTAATTTAGGCCCGTGGCAGATTTCACAGATTGCGCGTCATCCTATGCGTCCTTATACCCTGGATTATATTCCGCGGATCTTTACCGAATTCGACGAGCTTTGTGGTGACAGCGCGTTTGCCGACGATAAAGCCATCATTGGTGGTTTGGCCAAAATTGACGAGCAGCCTGTTGTGGTTATTGGTCATCAAAAAGGCCGTGATACTCACGAAAAGATTAAGCGCAACTTTGGTATGCCAAAGCCTGAAGGTTATCGTAAGGCATTGCGTTTGATGGAAATGGCAGAGCGTTTCAGCTTGCCGATTGTAACCTTTATCGACACCCCAGGTGCATATCCTGGTGTTGGCGCTGAAGAGCGCGGCCAGAGTGAGGCGATTGCCAAGAACTTAAAAGTAATGGCAGGGCTAAACGTGCCTATTATCTGTACCGTTATTGGTGAAGGTGGTTCTGGTGGTGCGTTGGCGATTGGCGTAGGCGACAGAGTTAATATGTTAGAGTTCTCGACTTACTCAGTAATATCACCTGAGGGGTGTGCTTCAATTCTGTGGAAAAGTGCTGAGCACGCGCCGTTGGCAGCTGAAGCAATGGGGGTATCGGCACCGCAAATCAAAGAACTTGATTTGATCAACACCATAATAAAAGAGCCTTTAGGTGGTGCGCATAGAGATTACGATACGATGGCCGCCAATTTAAAAGCGACCCTCAAACAGCAACTTGGTCAGCTTTCGTCGCTTTCTAAAGAAGAGCTTTTGAATGAGCGTTACGAGAGATTGATGTCGTTTGGCTACTGTTAAGTACCTATGTTATAAGGAAGCCGCATACTGCGGCTTTTTTTATGTGTGAAATTCTTTAATGCTAGAGCAATTCCAAGACGTACTTAAATCTTATCTCGAGTCTAACAAGCAAGTTATCACTGTAGCATACAGTGGTGGTGTGGACTCGACTGTGTTGCTGCATCTCGCTAAGGCTTATTGCGACCACTCCGGTAACCCACTTAGGGCTATTTATATCAATCATGGCCTAAGCACTAACAGTGATACTTGGCAAGCGCACTGTCAGTCTCAATGCAACCAACTAAATATTGAATTTACGGCAGCACAGGTCAAAGGGATCGAAGAAGGACAGGGCATAGAAGCGGCAGCGAGGAGTGCTAGATATGAGAAGCTCGCAGAGTTGACGGACGCAAACACCCTTATACTGCTTGGTCAGCATGCCGACGATCAAATTGAGACATTCTTTTTACAGCTGCTTCGCGGTGCCGGTATCGATGGCCTAAGTGCCATGCCAGTTTATAAACAGGATAATCACAGTCGTCAGTACTTAAGGCCACTACTAAGCCTTGCAAGAGGGGATATTGAGGAGTATGCCGATACTCTAAGCCTAAAATGGATAGAAGACGAGTCTAACGCCGATAACAGATTTGATCGAAATTACCTCCGCAATCAAGTATTGCCTTTGTTAAAACAACGCTGGCCAAAGTCTCAGTCTACTATTGCTCGCAGTATAGGTCATATCGCAGAGCATCGAGATTTACTCGATATGCAAGCCGACAAGACGCTTGCGTCTTTGATTGCAGGTGAAAGTCTAGATCTTGGGCTTTTGGCAATGTATGAGACAGCCTGGCAAAGAGTATTGTTAAAGAAGTGGCTCAAAAAGTTAACTGTGGCACAACCATCTAGTGCGCAATTGCAACAGTTGCTTTTACAATGTGTCGATGCCAGAGAAGATAGTACTCCTGTAGTGCGTTGGGGCAGCGTTGAAGCCAGACTCTTTAATAACAAGCTGTATATTCTTAGTGATTGGCCGGAGGTATCATTACCAACAATATCTATTGAGATTGGCAGAACACTCAATTTAGACAGCTATCGGCGAGGTTTAGGAGAGCTTTCAATCAATGCAAGCTCACAGAATAGTCATTCCCTACAGAGCCAAAGGTTTGAAGTCCAATTTGAAGGTTTTTCACGTAAATTTAAGCCACCTGGAGAACGCTTTTCTAAGCCCTTGTCACAATGGTTTAAAATCTGGAAAGTACCTCCTTGGACAAGAGGATTAGTGCCACTAGTGTGCATTGACGACACAGTTGTATCTGTGGGAAATGCAATTAATGAGAATGTGTCTAACGATAACGATCTTCTAGGAGATTTTAAAGTAGAGTGGAAGCATCAATTGCACTACAAAATGTTTCCTTTTGAACAATAAGCCGATTTACTTGGCTAATTTAATATCGTTCTTTCCTGCATCTTTTGCGTCATAGAGAGCTTTGTCAGCGCGAGCAAACAGAGAACGGCTATCGTCTTGACCAATTAACGTGGTAATTCCGAAGCTTGCTGTCACGCCATAACGGCTCAAAATCTTATCTTTCGCTATCGCAGTGCGTAAGCGCGTAGCGACTTTTAGATTACTTTGTTCGTTGGTGCTTTGTAAAAGGCAACAAAACTCATCACCGCCGAACCTAAACGCGTGATCTGAATCACGTACTACTCGGTTTAAAATCTCAGCAAAAGCCACTAATACTCTATCACCTGCCGCGTGACCGTATTGGTCATTAACAGGTTTAAAGTTGTCTAAATCCATTACGATAAGCGCAAGGTTTTCACCGTTGCGATGTGCTTGGCTAATGAGTTTTTGAATTGAGTCATCAAAATATGTGCGGTTACCAAGACCCGTCAGGCAATCTTTCATCGCTAATTTTTTCAATTGTAAAAACTGGATGGCGTTTTTTAGTGGGTTACGTAAACAGTGGTGAAACTCTCGTAACAATTGATTCTCACGCACTGAAAGGTTTTTATTGAAACAATAACTTACGCTTGCTGATTCATCGCCATATCCGTCTAAACTAAATTTCTTTTCAGAACTTGTCGAAAAGTCGTCACCAAAGGCTAAACTTTCTAGTTCAGATTCAACTTTTATTGCAGCAACGCCAATACGTTGCTTCAACTCCATATATGCCATTTTACCAAGGTCGTGCAGGTTGATACTGCTAGATAAAGCTTGCAAAAAGCGGTTTTTTTCTTTATCACTCAATAACGTCTCTTGATCTTGCATCGGCAAGATTGTGCCTGTGATAGACTGTTGCATGAAAGGTGCAAAGTGTTCCAATTGAGACTCCTGCCAACTTTTTGGCGTAACATCGTAATTAACTGGTTTTTGCAACATGCATGCCAGCGCGCAAATAACCAAAAGAAAGGATTAGAATGGAAGGTGGATTCGCAGAAATATTGTTCTTAATGCTAGTGGCCGTTTTGGCTGTTTGGCTTTTTAAACGGATCCATCTGCCACCCATACTTGCCTATCTCGCTTGCGGTATCGTCGCAGGGCCGTCTGTGTTAGGGGTTTATAGCGATCCCGATTCAATGCATTTCTTTGCCGAGCTGGGCATTGTGTTCTTACTCTTCTCATTAGGCTTGGAGTTTTCACTGCCTAAGATGTTGGCTATGCGTCATTTGGTATTTGGCGTCGGCCTTGGTCAGACAGTGATTACTACACTGGTATTTATGATACTGGCCATTTTATTCGGGTTAGATCCCATTCCCGCTTTTGTCATTGGTGGCATGGCCGCATTGTCATCCACGGCCATCGTGATAAAGCAAACAAGTGAAATGGGAATACTGAACACTGGCAGAGCGCAGATGGCGGTTAGTATCCTGTTATTCCAAGACATAGCGGTTGTCCCTTTCCTGATTATTATTCCATTGTTAGCGGGGGTAGGCGAACAGAGCATGTCGATGGCTATTGCTCTGGCTGTGTTTAAAGGGACGTTAGTACTTATCATTTTATTAGCGGTTGGTAAGTGGATACTACCGCGCGTATTTAGCGAAGTTGCAAGAACCCGTACCGATGAATTGTTTGTATTAACCACTATTTTAGTAGCACTGATGGCGGCGGGATTGACCCATGCATTTGGGTTGTCGATGGCATTAGGTGCATTTCTAGCGGGCATGATGCTGGGCGAGAGTCAATATCGCCATCAATTAGAAGCGGATATCCGACCATTTCGCGATATTTTGATGGGGTTGTTCTTTATCACTATTGGAATGCGTTTAGAGTTGAGTCTGTTTGTCGTCAATTTGCACTGGATCTTGATTGGTCTTGTCGTGCTAGTCGTCTTAAAAATACTGCTTATTCGGGCGTCTGCATGGGCTTTCAAAGCGCCGAGTCAGGACGCTTGGGCATCTGGCATCAAACTTTGTCAGATGGGCGAATTCAGTTTCGTTATCGCGGCCTTAGCGACAGACCACAATGTGCTTTCTAACGAAATTGCTTCAATTATTATGAGTATCGGTATCTTGAGTATGGCAATAACACCTTATCTAGTGGAAAACAGTCACCGACTTTCTGGACTTATTGTGAGGGGGAAGCAGCCACAAAACGACAGTTTTATTCCTCATGATGAAGGGCTAATCGATCATGTTTTAATATTTGGTTTTGGCCGAGTCGGTCAATCAGTAAGCCGTTTGTTAAAGATAGAAGCAATCAACTATGTGGTAGTTGATTCAGATCCCATTCGAGTGCAAGAGAGCCGCTCCGCAGGGGAACACATTTATTTTGGCGATGTTAGAAATAAAGATATATTGCGTGCTGTAGGTATTGATAAGGCCAAAATGGCGATTCTCACATTCGACGAACACAGTAATGCAATGCATGTGATTGACTCGGTAGTGGCACTTAATCCAGATCTGCCAATTGTAGTCAGAACCCGCAAGGATTATCACTTAGAAGAGCTTTATATGGCCGGCGCGTCGCAAGTCGTTCCGGAAATCCTAGAAGGAAGCTTAATGCTGGTATCGCAGGTACTTCACCTCTCTGGGGTACCTATGTCACGTATCCTCAAGCGAGTGCGCAAAGAGCGAAAAGAACACTATCGACACATGCATGGCTTTTTCCCCGGTGAAACCACCGAAATTAGTTATGGTAAGCAGGATAAATTGGAGTTCATGCATGCTGTCGTATTGACTTCGGACGCACATGCGGTAGGGAAATCTATTACTGAATTGAATATCGCAAATATGCGCGTATCAGTGAAAGGTCTGCGCCGAGATAACAAAGAGGTGGCTAACCCCGACAGTAACATGCAATTGAAAGTGAATGATGTGCTGGTTATTTCGGGTAAACCTAGACGAGTAGAGCGCACCGAACGCATTTTACTCGAAGGCCACTAAGTTAGGGTTAGGGAAAACCGTCATGTCAATTGAACTACTCGGCTACGTCGCAGCGATACTGACAACCTTGTCGTTTTTGCCTCAGGCCGTAAAAACCATTTCTAATCGCGACACCAAGTCGTTATCGTTAACTATGTACAGCGCATTTTGCTTGGGGGTAGTGTTGTGGCTTATTTATGGTTTTATGATTGGTAACTGTCCTTTGATCCTTGCCAATGGTGTCACACTGTTATTGTCAGGCACCATTTTGACAGTAAAGTTTATCAATGTGGTTAAGCAACGGGAATGATGTGAAAAGCAGCTCCCTGAAATATCAACATTAATTGGCTAGATAGATAAAAACGCTCTGATTTTGTCCTGATTCGCTTGTCCGTCTTTATATCCCAAGTGTATAAGCTCTTGGCAAAAAGGCCCTTCAAATAATAAATAACTGAGTAAACTTGAGTCGGTGTTGGCACTAACCCCGATAAGCTTTAGCAACGCCTTAATGCCACTTGGTAACAAGTCATAATATTTGTTGGCGATTGACTGGATGCTTTCACTGGGAGAAATGACCAAGCAGTCTATGGCTCTTAAATCCGTTTGTAGCAATTGTTTTGGTGTAAACAATGACACGGTTTGGTTTATACGCTGTAAGCGTTCTAGGTCCGCATCTAGTGTGTCAGCAAAAACAGTATCCAATAGATGGCCTGCTATTGCGGCGCTATTGGGATGAATTTGCGTATCATTCAGGCTTGGGTTGGTTTCTTTATCAACACCAATAATCATAATTTTGCTTGCTCCCAGATGTATGGCTGGGCTGAGCGGTGATATTTGATGAATTGCCCCATCGCCTAAGAATTCGTTACCGATTTTCTGGGTGGGAAATACTATCGGGATAGCTGAACTGGCAATTAAGTGATCGACTTCAATGGTGCACGCTTTGCCTCTTCGTTTTTGTCGCCGCCATTCTTGCAAATGCGGTTGTCCCTGAAAATAACTGATACTGTCTCTGTGGGTATAACTTGACGCTGATATACAAAGCGCTTGTAAAGAGTTCCGTAACAAATTGCGCTCAATCCTAGAAAAATCTAGGGTTTGCTTAATCAGTTTGCGAAGTGGTTGGTTGTTCAATAGGCTACTTGGCTTTTTTCGCACTAACTCTGAGCGAAATCCCGAGAAATAATTAGCAATTAGATAGTTAAAAGTGCTCGAAAAAGTGCAGTCGTATACTTGGCTGGTAGTAAAATTTTTCCAAACCCATTCGAGCTTTCTTATGCCTAAATGATAACAGGAAGCATAGCATGCAAGTGCTGCAGTATTAATTGCGCCAGCAGAGGTACCGCACAATACGGGAAACGGGAGTTCGTGGTTTCTGGGTAGATACTGCGTGATCGACTTTAGTACACCTACCTGATAGGCGGCGCGAGCACCACCACCAGATAAAATAAGCGCATATTGGTTTCGAGTATCTAACTGCATTCAGAGGTTACTTTGCTCCAAACTACAAAAATGCTTGAAAGCCAGGAATATTTTCCCATTTGACTTCGTCATACTGGTCGTCACTTAAGAATTCTTTTGAGTATTGCTCATAGACTTTTTCTTTAACGAAGATTTCAAATAGGTCAGGGTCAATGTGTTGGTCTTTGCACATGAAGCCCATTATTTTGAGGCATTCGCTCACTTTTTTGGCCGGTTTATAAGGCCTATCTGAAGCGGTTAATGCCTCGAATATGTCAGCTATCGCCATCATCCTTGCTGGAATAGACATCTGTTCTTTGGTTAACCCTTTAGGATAACCAGTGCCGTCCATTTTCTCATGGTGACCACCTGCGTACTCGGGTACTCGTTGTAAGTGCTTGGGAAATGGCAATGATTCAAGCATGGAGATGGTAATGTCCATGTGCCGATTGATGACTTGTCGCTCTTCGTTGTTTAGCGTACCGCGGGCAATTTGCAAATTGTAAATTTCTTCGTCGGTTAACAGCGGTTGCGTTGCTCCGTTGACTTCCAGCGTCGTTTCCTTACCGATTTTTTCGATACGCGCTTGATCTTCTGGCGTCATAAATTCACCACCTGTGTTAGCGCGTCTTACGAACTCACAATCTTCTTGTGATTGCTTTATTTTGGCTTCCATTTCAGCCAAGAGCGCTGATTTTTCATCGCTGTTATCGGTCTTGGCAACTTGGCGCAAGTAATGTAATTCTATATCGCGCTGTGCTAATTCGAACCGGGTTACTACCATTTCAATACGGTCGAATACTGCCTCCAATTTTTTAGATTTATCCATGACGTACTCAGGTGTCGCTATTTTACCGCAGTCGTGCAACCAACCAGCGATACTGAGTTCATTTTTGTCCTCTTCAGTCATATCGAACTCGGCCATAGGACCGCTGTCGAAACGACAAACCGCATCAGCTATCATCATCGTCAGTTCGGGTACGCGGCGACAGTGGCCACCAGTATAAGGCGACTTTTCATCGATTGCTTTTGCGATGAGGCGAGTAAATGACTGGAACAACTGTTCCATACTATCTATTAATTCACGGTTGGTAAGCGCAACTGCTGCAAGTGAGGCTAGCGCTCTAATGGATTCGGCTACGTCAGGATCAAAAGGAACCACTCCATCGTCATTTTGGGCATTGATGAGCTGTAACACGCCGTTTAAGTCGCCCTCATGGTTTTTCATTGGAATACATAAAACTGACTGGGTGTGATAGCCGGTTTTTTCATCCATTTTACGTGGGCCTGACAAGTCGTATTCGGTTACGGCGTAAACATCTTCGATATTGATAATATTGCCGGTGCCTGCAGCGTGAGATACCAAAGTGTGGGTATTTATATCGCCGTTTTCTTCATAGATAGGAATACCGTCAAAAGGAATGGGTTTGCCAGAAGAGCCACCCATATATAAACCAAGGCTGTCGTTAAAAAGGGTGTCGAATTTCAGTTTTTTGTCTTCTGTTACGCCGTATATCGTTCCGCCATCAGCTCGAGACAGTCTTTTAGCTGCGTTGAGGATTTTTTCTAATAAAAGAGTGGTGTCTTTTTCGGTGGACAGCTCTATACCCACCTGCACCAATTCAGACAGTGTGTTATCGACTTCCATCTTCTAAACCTCTCTTACTACTTTGATGTGTGTGTGTAACTGCCATCCCAGTCTGCGCCGAGATCCTGTTCGCGCAGGGATACTATTCTTTCTCGATACATTTTGTACAGTATATCTGATGGATTCTGCTCCACCAATTTTTCAAAAAGCTGATCAGCCATATCCCAGTCTTGCACTAAGTATTTATCATAAGCCTGATGGTATTGCGCCACCTCTTCCATGTAACCCACTGTTGCCTCTTCGGGCATCAGCGGTTGAACAATTGCCACGGCTTCGTGTTTTCCTTTTACTTTTACTCTATCAATACGGCGGTAACTAATGTTTTCACATTGATTGATAGTGGCTTCACTAACTAATAGCTCTACACCGTAGAATTTAGTCAGCCCTTCGAGACGAGACCCTAAATTAACTGCATCACCCAATACTGTATAGGCTTTGCGGAATGTTGAGCCCATGTCACCCACGTTCATATCACCGGTGTTGATACCGATACCAATGCGGACTTCTGGCCAGCCTTCTGCGACAAACTTTTCACGTAACGTGGCAGTAATACGTAGCATTTCGAAAGCCGTTTCGACACTGTTTTGTGCGTGTTTTTCGTCGTCAAGAGGTGCCCCCCAAAACGCCATAACCATATCACCTACGTACTTATCAATAGTACCTTGATGTGTAAATATAGTTTCGGTAATAGGGTCGAAATAGCGGTTGAGAAGTTGCTTTAATTCGTTTGCTGAGAGCTTTTCGGAAATCGTGGTAAAGCTTCGAATGTCCGAAAATAACACTGATAATTCTTTACGTTCACCTTCCATCGTTACATCTTCAGGTGACTCGAGCATTTTTTCAATATGTGCTGGTGGCACGTATTGGTCAAAAATCCCCTTGATTTGACGACGTTTTTTAGTTTCTGAAAAGAATCCCTTACCAATGTTATACACCATGATAGTTATAATCAGTAAAATCGAACTTGCCATAGGCAGTGCGATGTTTAACTCAGTCCAGAACCAGACATTTCCAGCAATGGTGCTGACAATAGCAAGTACACCTGTAATTGCCATTAAGCCAGGGCCGAGTAGTGGCATTAGCAAAGACAAGAAAATACCGAACGCTAGAATGTAAACGGCAACCGCCCCTTGCCACCAATCTGGTCGGTATTTGAGTAGTTCGGGTTGTAGTAACCCCTCGACAACGTTTGCGTGAACTTCAACCCCTGGATATTGAAGTCCAACAGGGGTAGCTCTAAGGTCTGCAAGACCTACAGCGGATGTACCCACTAAGACAATGGCACCATCAAACAATTCAGTGTCAAAGTTTCCACTCATTATGTCGACCGCAGACACATAGGGAAAGCTTCGTTGTGGGCCACGATAGGGTATTAAAACCTTGCCCTCTGCATCGGTGGGGATTAATTGGTTGCCGATAACGAGGCCTTCAACATTGGTAAACTCTCCGGCTGGCTGGGTTTCAACGTTAATTTCATCAGCCAGCGCATAGAGTCGTGCCGCTTCTAATGAAAGTGACGGAAGCAGTTTGTCACCAAAACGATGCACCAGAGCACTTCTCCTTAAAAAGCCATCTGGATCTGGCGACGAATTGATAAATCCCTCGCCGGCAGAACTTTGATGCAGAATGGGTAAGCTAGACACATAGCCGGAATACTCTACAACAGTTAGTTTGTCGTTAATGGGGACTCCTGCGGTAATTTCATGGGTTGGCAAAATACCGCGAATGACGTCGTCACCTTGTAAGATGTAGCCAAACATAACGTCGGTAGCTTCAAAACTGTTGGCAAAGGCAAGGTCACCGTCCATGCTTTCTACTAACTCATCCATTTCAGGGACTGACACGGCTTTGTTGGTGAGCTCAAACAGTACTTCTTTGGCAGGGTTTCTCTCGGGCTCGGCAAAAATGACATCAAAGGCAATGACCACAGCACCTGCGTCTGCAAGGGTATAAACCATTTTGCCAAGATTCTTTCGCGGCCATGGCCAACCAATTTCGTCCATGGTTCTTTCGTCCAAATCCACTATAACGATTTCGGCAAAACCGTTTTCGCGTTCGCCTAATGTGGCTTCTAGGCGTAAGTCATAAACAATGCCGTTGGCTCTTTCTAAGATTTTTGCGACAAAAGGGAAAGGGGCAAATTGTAGGAAAAGGATAAATCCAGATAGCACTAGACCAGTCCACATCGCACGCTGTTTTTCTTGCAGTACTTTGACCAGTCTCATGGCGTAACCTTAGGTTTGGTTAAAAGTTAATATTTTCTCAATCAAAATCTATGCAGATACCTTCTGCAGCGGCAAATACTTCTAAATCGGATTGGGCAATCTCAATTACGTCTTGACAATGGCGCTCGACTTTTTCGATATCAGCATCGGTGCGTATATGGTCATGACTGTATAAAGCAAGCCGTTTAGTTCTACTTGCCATTGCCAGTTTCACTGCTTCTTCTGCAACTGAGTGTCCCCAACCTGATTTTGCTGGCATATCTGAAAGCATGTATTGAGCATCATGAATAACAATGTCCGCTTTTTCTGTGAAGGTAACCCACTCTAAAAAGTCGGTTTCTTTTTGATAAGGAGGATACAGTTCGTTGTCAGTTACGTAGGCAATCTTGGCACCATCAGCTTCAATCAAATAGGAACTCCCCGAACCTGGATGATTCATCGAGTGACGGGTTATCGTTGCACTATTTAACTGCCACGTATTTGTTTCTGGTGGATATTCCACAAACTCAATAGACGATTGCAACGAGTTAAATTTTACGGGGAAATAACTGCCGCTCATTTGTTTTAGTACGGCATCAGGTTCATACGGTGTGGTTGTTCCCGGCGTGATATATATCTTTCGTTCGGGTTGATAGATAGGGATAAAAAATGGGAAACCTTGAATATGATCCCAGTGATTGTGGCTGAGCAAGAGATGAATGTCGGTGGTTTTGCCTGCGAGCTTTTCGCCAAGCTTTTTAATACCTGTGCCTGAATCAAGAACTATATCTGTGCCATCATTGAGCTCAACATGCACACATGCGGTGTTGCCACCATACTTTGCGTACTCCGCACCAGGCGAGGGTATTGAGCCTCTTACACCGTAAAATGTCAGTTTCATCTAAGCCAACTTTTTTTTCTTATCATATTAATAGGGGCCAATCGCATTCGGAAATCTGACCACAAAGAACTGCCATTGTTGTTGGTACTGAACGGCACCCGTCACATAAATGTTGCCTAAAGTATCGATTTCCATCTCACGCATTTTGGTAATAGCACCATAGGAAAAATTACCAACCGGACTCGATAAGGCTGCTCCCGTATCGGACATGCGGTAAATAGCGAATTCATTACCTATTTGTGCTAACAATACTAATGCACCGAATGCGTCTAATTCAACATCTACAAAGGACTCAATTAGCTCATCGGTGGATAAATTTTGGGTCATCAAACCGTCAGAATCAAATGTGGTGTCTAGTGTTCCATTATTGGTGTATGAAGCAATAAAGGAATTCCCAGAATTTAACGAGAAATCGAACGAGCGACCGACCGCGAAAATCTCTGCGTTTGCCCCGATTGCGATATCTCTAAATTCAATGTTTTCGCCACCATTTTCTTCTACAACACCCATGTTGCCGAAACTCGAGTCTAGAACACCGTCTTTAGAAATTTTTGCAATAATTCCTTTGCCATAAACACTGTCGACGGCATATCCTGCTAACAGTAAGTCACCATCTTGGGCGACCGTTATCGCATTAAAACTGCTTTCGGTACTGGAAATTGGATTCAGTACACCACCAGAATTAAATGTTGTATCGAGTCCGCCCCCAGGTAGCAATTTAAGGACATAAGCTTGCCCCCCCGCTTGACCTACTACAAACTGTGAACCATCGTCTGTCAGATAGCTATCATTAACTTGGTCAGGCAATGAACTACCTGCCAAATCATAATCACTTACCGAGTATGGCGGGTCAACGTCGAGTGTTGCTGTTGCATTATTTGTTCGAGTGAATACGACGTCACTATTATCATCGGTAGTAAGTTGCCAAATTCCAGAGGCATAATTGTGGCCGCTGTCAGACAGGTTCAAAGACGTATAAATGTCGTGAGTAGCTGCGCCAACACCTACAAGCGTATTAAAATCTTGCGTCCCGATCGAACCTGCTACATTAGCTCCGACCCCAGAATCGCCGAAGCTATTGTCACCATTTCCAGCGTTGTCAAAGCGTGTCATTGCAAAGTCGGTATCAAAGCGACTTGTGTTGTAAGAAGAGCCCGCAAGAATAGGGCTGGAGTAGGCGTCAAGCTCTATATCTCGCGAATTCTCTCCGAAACCAAAATCAAATTGCGTAAGGTCAACTGGGTTTTCGACCACACCAGAGCTATTCATTTTGGCTAAGATAAAATCTTGGTTTGTATAGCCATAAATAAAGGCATTATCGTTTGAGTTCAGTTCAAATCCAGCTACACCTGCGCCACTAGACCAAGTTGCAATACCATGAGACAACTTAACTTGCCCCGCATTAATAAAACTTGCGTCAAACTCGCCTGTTGAAGTCAAACGCAGCATAAACTTATTCGAAGATGCATCAGAGACATTGACCCAGAGTTGACCGGTAGAGTCGACCCTGATGCTCTCTACGCCATCGGAGACGTAGTAGTTACTTAACTCTGTTTGACCAGAACCATAAAACGAAGGATCTAGTCCGGTCGAATTGTTAAATTTGTATACTCGAGCCACGTTGGTACTATTCTTAGCAAGCACAAAAATGTTGCTCCCGTCAGTATCCGCTGAAATACCAGACATTGCCTGTCCATCATCGACGGTAATAAGCCAAGACCCCGAATAATTGATGACACCACTATTATCCATCAACACCACGGCCGTCTTGTTATAACCAGTACCCACATCATAAAATGATCCGACAAGCGCTATTTCTCCTGAGCTTCTTACGACCATACCATTGGGGGAGAAGTTACCATCGTTAACGATGGTATAATTAACGCCTGTATTAGCGGAGGTTCCAGTGCCCACACCAAAAGAGTTGTCAAAGGTGCCATCTGCGTTAAATCGATAAATTCTAGCCAAGTTTGAACTATCTTCCCCTAACAAGTAAAAAGCGTTCGTTGAACTATCGTGGGCTGTATCAACAATAGGAATAGTAACTATCCCTGTCAGATCATAGATGCCATTGGTACCAAAACCCGAATCCAGTTCACCCAAGTCATTGAGCTTGACAAGAATTACGTTGCTGCCGGTCGAGTCGTTGGTGACAAGAATCGCTTCGTTATTGTTTAGTGCTATTACTTGTTGATCTGCGCTGTCGACAGACTTTCCTATATCAATTCTACTGACACCTGCTTCACCCCAAGTAGCATCAAGATGGCCATCGATATCGGTTTTTAGAACAGCTAGATCTTTATTACTATCGTCTAGCGCTTGACTCCAACCGACTACGAAGTAGTCGTTGTCTGGGGCTTTTGCTGCGTGAGATACAAAATCAATGGTTTTACTCGCGGTACCTACAAATTCAGATGCAATATCACAAGTACCAAATTCAGGGCTGTCTAGTATGTAGTCATAAGTGAGCACTATTTCATCATTTGCACTTGGGTTTTGTGTGTCGACATAAAGTAATTGACCAAATGCATCTAAGACGGCCACGGAGGGAGTACCAGTTACTCCTGAGCTAAGGGGAACCGCTTTGATACCATTGGTTGCGTATGTGGAATCTAGATTGCCATCAGGGGAAATGCGAACCCCATAAGAAGCCGCACCGTCAACGAAAGTGAGGTAATAATTACCTCTATAATCTGAGAGCAGGTTTTGTATCTCTCCATTAGGTACAACACCACCATTAAAAGCAGAGGAAGGGGTGGTAAAGTTAGTTTCAAAGCTGCTGTCGATAGATGGTGTGTCAGTATTGCCACTACTACTAATTGTGATACGAGTCGCACTTATTACAGAATCCTTTTTTCCTGCAACAATGATATTCCCTGAACGGTCAAATAACGCATCTTGCGAGGCTTCACTGCCTCCTAGATCAAAACTGAATACACCTGTGCTGTTGAAGTTAGTGTCGAGTGCCCCTGACTTAAAGCGAACAAGTAAACCATCGTCTCCTACTGCACCGCCAACCATGCCAGCGGAATAAATTAATCCTTCATTGTCTTTAAGTAATGAAGAGAGTTTGACGTCATATGGGGAATTATTGATTGACCAAATTCCATCTGTGTCGAAGCTGTTATCAATCGTGCCGTCGGCATTTAACTGAACGATAAAGCCTTCGTAATTTGCACCGACAAAGGAATAGCCTGAAATAACGATTTTATCGTTGTTAAATATTATGGCGTCTGTCACGGTATCAATGTTGCTGCCGCCAAATGGATCCAAAGTATAAATTCCATCGCTATCAAAACTGGTATCCAATGTGCCCGATTCTGTAAGAGCAATAACGGCTAGGTCACTGCCAGAACCATTGTCTGACTCGCCTACGACTAAGATGCCATTGTTTGGCAATATTAGTACCTGTTTTGCGATATCTGTGCCACTACCTATATTAAACGTGGCCACGCCATTTGTGCCGAAACCTGCATCGAGGGTGCCTGCAGGGCTGACTCTAGCGACGGCAAAATCACTATCTGATTCCCCTACGATGACGATGTTGCCAAAATTATCAATTGCAGCAGCATGCACGGTTTCTGTTGTGCCACCAAAATTGACAATGCTGGAACCGGAAGTTCCGAACTCAGGTATAACAGTTAGGTTGTAAGATAGCGTTGTGAAGTCAATGCCATCACTCGCCGTAATACTCACCGAGTGACTCCCTACATCAGACGCACTTGGGGTGCCTAAAAGTTGGATATCACTACTGCTAGTGACAGAGGCGTCAAACCAAGTAGGCTTGCCGCTGTCGTCAAAGGTGAAAGAAGAGTGATCTAAGTCATTTACATTAACTCGCAGATTGTACTGCTCTCCTTGGCGAGCATAATACTTTGGAATAGTGCAAATCTCTGGTGCGAAATTGTCCTTTTGAATAGACAAATTGACGGTTCCCGTTGACGAAGTGATTCCATCAGAAACGTTATAAGTGAAACTATCGACGGTGGTAGAGCCACCATTGTGTTGATAGGTGAAAGAACCATCCGAATTTAAGGCAAATGCGCTCGATTGAGTTGGCGGAGCGTTTATCGTTACAGTGAGTGTATCACCGTCTGAATCCGTGTCATTAATCAATACACCAGCACTTACATCAATTGTCGCTGTACTTCCGTCCGATAAAATAGTGTAGCTATCTGAGTTAGTAGCCGGGGGGGTGTTCGGGGTGTTCGCGACAGTTACTGTAATGGTTATAGTGGCACTCGCTGTATTTCCAACAGCATCAGTAATTGTGTAAGAAATGGTATCCGAGCCACTACTTGTCGGAGCCGTGTAATCAATGGAAATTGTGTCATTGGCTATGATAGCGGAGCCACTACCAGTATATCCAAGTGAGGTAATGGTTACTGTACCAATACCCTCAGGGTCTGAATCATTAATTAAAGGAAATAAAGTCGTACTAACACCAACCTGAACGGTTTCTGAGTCATTTACGGCAGTTGGTGGATTGTCCAGGGTGATGAATACTGTCGCTGAGTCTTGCCCTCCATTCCCATCGTCAATAGTGTAGGTAATGGTATCTGACGTGCCACTGGCAGGAGCGGTGTAGTTTATTTGCAAATCATCACTTGTCCGAGTGGCATTGGTTGACGTCGACACAATTGTAATTGTATCTGTATCAGGGTCGTAATCATTATCTAATACAGGTAATACATTTACAGAGGACAACGCAACACTGTAGTTATCGTCATTAGCGATTGGGGCAGTATTGTTGGAGTTTACAGTGACCGTAATGGTGGCCGTATTGGATATTGCAACACTGTCGGTTGCAGTATACGAAATGGTTGCCGTACCGCTTGTTATAGATGGAGTAAAATCAATACTTTGTCCATCAGGACTTATCACTGCACTGCCTTCAGCTGAAGTGGCGGTGTCTATGTTCAAGAAGTCACCGTTTGCATCAGTATCATTATCCAATGGATAAATGAAGACGTTTGAACCGGAGGTGACAGAAGCTGTGTCGTTATTGGCAACAGGCGCTACATTTGGCGTCACATTTATGGTTAAAGTGCCAAAATCTGACCCGCCGTTACCGTCTGATATTTCATATTCAACAGTCTCGGTAATAGTGACACCGGCAGGGGCGTTATAATCAATTGCTGTTCTATCGGCGCTTATTGAGGCGTTTACGGCTCCAAAAATACTTGTAATTGTTAGCCTATCACCATCATCATCGTAATCATTGAAAGTGACATCAAACCGGTAGGTATGGCCTCCAGTAGCATTTTCAATGTCGTCATAAGCGATAGGGTTTGTGTTAAACACTCCCACTTTAACGTTAACAAAACCAAAATAACCAATATTGGTACCGTCGGATAGTTCTAAGGTTATATTGGTGTTCCCATTATATCCCGCACTCGGCGTATAGGTAATTGTGCCGTCTCCATTGATAAGCACAGTCCCATCATTTGAAGAATAATCGGTTATAGTAATTGGGTCGTTTTCAGGATCTAACACTATTGCTGAAATATCGACCGTAATAGGAGTATCTTGCGCCGTCATAACCGCCGTGTAGGCATAAGGTTCTTGGTTGTAACTCAGTGAATTCGGCGCGCCCGGTACGGGTGAGCGAAGCTCATAAAAGTGTATTTGAGGTACTAAACTCTCTTGATAATCCAGCGAGCCGTTGTAGTAACCTGATCCGGAATCTTGCATCTCTGTCTCTAGTACCCACAACCTACCATTATCTATCGCAAGGGGTACCCATTCTCTGAGTATCCAAACAAAGCAGTTAGCATCAGCTGAGTCTGCACATTGAGAGTATGTGTACAGATAGGTGTCGCTCGAAGAAGCATTGCTTCGCGCTTCAAGAACCACATTTCCAGCAGAATCGGCACTCCAGAAGAAGTCGTTGTCGATAGTTCTAGCGGTATTATCTGAATTCAAGTAGGTAAACATCTGCTTAGCTTGGCCATTAGTATCTAAATAGAACCCTTGGCCAAGGTCATCTCTCAGAGTACCTGTGCTGTCATAGTTGAACTCATTAGTTACTATACCGCTTATCTCCATATAATTGCCGGAAAGCAAGCTACTCACTTCTGACTGAGTAAAACTCATCGGAGGCATCCAGAAATCTAGCTTAGTAAAGCGTTTAGCGCCTGAATCTGTTGCAGTGATGAATACGGTATTTTCTACCGGTGAATCAGTAAACCATTGGTAATTTAGACTCAATCCATTTGACAATGTCAGGGCTAAGCTGCCATCTGTACCAATTGCCCAACTAAAACTTTGTCCCGACAGCGGACAACTACCATTACCTGTTCCTGTACTTATTTCACTGAATGAACAAAAATCCGCGGCAAATTCGGTAAAGTTTCCTGAGCCATCAGCTCTACCAATCGGCAAATACATACCACCGGTAATGTCATTTGAAGCAAAGCCAATAAAGTTAATAGCGTCGGTGCTTATCAGATCGATTTGATTGAAGGCAAAACTAGCTTCCACCCCATTTATTGCGTTTGAACTGGTGAATATGGGCCACTTGGTGGTATCTATCCGTAAACGCTCAACGATATTTTGATCTGTATCGAAGTAGTAACCGTTATTTTGCGTGCCGGTTAATTCATGTCTTACCGAAGCAACCTGAACATCGACAAAATTTCTCCCATGGGTCGAAACGTAAGCATCCGCTTCCGCTCTGGTAATTACGCCCAAGGCTCCATCGTTATTGTTCTCGTCATCTAAATCATAAACGTTATAGAAGACTGTGCGTTCGGTTGGGTTGTCAAATGTGACGGTAATAGTGCCACTTGAAGCTGACCATGTAACAGTGTCATAACCTGTTGAGGAACTAAAGATCCCCGTATTGTCGCTATTTAGATTGTATTGCATGCCGTTTTCAAAGGCAGTACTTAATGACGCGTTAAACATAGGAGAACGGGTAATCAAATTGTAGGAACTCGCCAGGCCAAAGTCGTTAGACAGCGCAGTTGTAACACCAAAGCCTATAGCTGGACTTGTCGATAAGTTTTGAGGAGTAAAGCTATATGAAACTCCATTTATGACATAGAAAATCTCTGGCTGAACGGTATCCGACGGGTCAATAACGAACTTGAAGCTACCATCGCTCGAACGGGCAAGAGGATAACGTTGACCATTTAACATGACATAAGCGGCACTTACGTCAGAACTGAAAGTCAGATCGTACAGGTTGCCATTTGCAATTATATTGAAATCACTTTGCCCTGAATTATCAAGGTCGTAACTTCCACCGATACTGGCTGGTGAGACGCTGATTGGCACTGTACCTGTGTCGGTGCCACCACGTTGATCCGAAACGGTATAAGTTACTACAGCGTTGCCAGAGAATGTTGTTCCTGATCTGAAGCTAAATTGGGTATTGTCTGACGTATCGATTGCTGCGGTGCCCACATCTGACGATACTGATGTCAGTATTAGGCTATCGTTGTTAGTGTCAGTATCGTTAGTCAGTGGGCTAATTATTGTTTCAAGCCCAGAGAAGGCGGATGCGGTATCATCAACGGCTACTGGCGCGACATTCTGACCTCTAACCGTTACTTGAACGTAAAAAGTTCGGGTATTAATGCCATCTGAAATATCGTAATACAGTCCATCGTTGCCTATGTATCCAGCATTCGGAGTGTAATTAATTGTATTGTCAGTATTTACCGACGCCGTGCCATTAAATGCAGTCGCGTTAACCACTGATAGGCTATCACCTTCCGGATCAGACGCGTATGTCAGTACATTGATATTACTCAGCGCGGTATCGAGTTCCGTTTCTAATTGGAAGAAGTCAGTAACTGGTTCTTGGTTAAAGCTTATGCTATTTGGGGCGCCCGGCACACTTGATTGATTTTGGTAATAGTGTATTGCTGACGGCCGGGTTGTTACATAATTGATGCCATTGCCGTAGTTTATGCCTTGTTCGTTTTGTTCTTCAGATTCTGCAACCCAAATACGACTGCCCGAAATGGCGAGCACTCTTAAACTCTGCTTTTGCCATACAAAACAATCTTGGTTTTGCATATCGACGCATTGCGAAGTAACGTACCTAAAGTCGTCATTACTCAGAATGTTAGTTCTACTCTCAAGCTCAAGTAGTCCCATGGATAACTGCCAATGACGGTCTATATCATCTATGAAAGGTTGCCCGTGAACGTTGGTGTAGCCATAAATTGATTTTGCAAACCCAGAAGCGCCAGTCCCGCTGTAGTCAAAATAGACCCCATTAGCACTGAATGCAGATAAGTTTCGTGTCGAGTCATAAGCATCAGGGTTTGACAGCAAATAACTACTCTCCATATAGCCGTTGCCGATAAGCCCAGTAATGTCTACATCTGAGGGTTGATTTGCAAAGGGCATCCAATAACCTAATGTGGTGTAGTGTTTTATTTGGTAAATATTGTTGGCGTATCTAACGTCTTGGACTTTTACAGCAAATGTATTTTCGATAGCTAATTGATCTAACCAGAAATATTCAACAGTGATATCGCCATTTGCATAGGACGAATAAAATCTGGGGTTAGTCGTCCCTTCTTCTAGTGTCCAATCGAAATTACTACCATCTGTACAATTGGCACTACCAAAAATCAAAGTAACAATATCGGTTTGGCTAACAGTACTTGTTTGACTGAAGGTACAGCTTTCGGCGGAAAATTCTTCAAATGTAAATGTACTGTCAAATCTGGGTACATCTAATACAATCTCTGAAGACAGTAGAATATTTGTGGTGATGGGGCGCTGTTTTAAATCATCTAGGTTAAGAAGCAATTGCGAGTTGTTTTCAGTAATAGCACTGACTTGCGGAGTTTGCGCGCTGGTGATTGTAGGATTGGCACTGGAATCAATACGGTAGCCAAAGAAACGCTCAATATTGACTTCTTTTGATACTCTGTTGTTTTTAGTGAGCGTTATTCTGTCTTGATAAGCGGATACAAAGGTCTCGACAAAGCTACTTCCTGTTGCACTAACATAGGCGTCAGCCTCGGCTCGGGGGATAACACCCATAGCAATACCGTCAGAACTATCGTCATCAAGGTCATACACACTGCGGAATTCACTATCCTCTGGAGCAGAAACAAAGTCGACATGAATAACACCGTTTACTATGCTCCACATCACTTCAGAAGGCGCGTGAGTATCTCCATATCTTCCGTTGCCTGATGAATCTAGATCGTAGTACATACCATTTTCAACTCCCGTTCGTAGTGCTCCTGCAAAGGGTTTGTATTTGGTATAAAATTCGAAGCTATTATTACCACTAAAATCGGAAGACAAAGTAGTGGGGGGACCAAAGGCAATATTTGCGTTTGGTTGATCTAAATTAGTGATGGTAAACGAGTACTCTATGCCGTTTACGGTGTAAAAGATTTCAACTGTATTTGCTCCGTCAATCCTGAAGTCATCTTGAACCCAAACACCTGTACCATTTTTCTTCAATGGGACTAAACGATTGACTGTAGCGGTACTTCCAACCGTAATTTCAAAACTTCCAGAGTCATTAGCTGTAACTGATACGGTTTCACCGTCTTCTAGGTAGTATACAGATTCCACATCGTTGCCAAAGCTCAACACATAATCGCTTCCCGAAGTAACAGCTGACACGTCACTCGTACCATCGCCGTCGGGATCAAAATCGCCCGTCAAAGTTTGTTCAGAGATTGAGACCGATATGGTCGAACTGTCGGTCGCACCGGTCGGGTCAGCGACAGTGTAGGAAATGGTAGCTGTTGTTGTAGTATCACTCGGTGCGGTATAGGTTATTGTTGTGGCGTCAGTAGATATGGATACCGTTCCAACATCCGTAGAAGCCGCTGTGACCGACAAAGTGTCGCCGTCGGCATCTGTATCGTTACTAAGTGGCGTGATCTCTACCGATTCTCCTGCGAATACTTCTGCACTGTCGGTATTGCCGACTGGAGCAAAATTAGTGTCTGTTACAGATACTGTTACTGTACCTGTCGCCGTACCCCCATTACCATCAGAGACAGCGTAGTTAATAGTAACTGTGTCGGTAGTGTCGGTTTGTGCCGTGAAAGATAGAGACGTAGAAGTCGAATCAATGGTTACCGTACCTGTCGTGGCAGTCGCTTCTGTTATCGTTAATGTGTCGCCATCAACATCAGTATCATTATCCAACGGGGTGATATTAATGGTTTCACCTTGCAAGGCGGCAGCAGTATCCTCACCGGTAACTGGGGAGTCATTCACAGCATTTACCGTCACTGAAATTGTGCCTGTACTGGTTCCCCCATTTTGGTCTGACGCTAGGTAGGTGATATCAACAGAGCCATTGAAGTCAGCCTCAGGTGTATAGGTGATTGCTGTATCACCATCGAGTACTGCAGTGCCTGTTACAGCCGATACCGTTTGAATTATTAGTGTATCATTTTCAACATCTGAATCGTTGCTAAGCGGATTAATAGTCACGGCGGTATCTTCATTGGTAGTGACAGAGTCTGATACCACTGATGGCGCATCGTTTACAGCCGTTACTGTTACAGTCACGCTAGCTGAACTTGTCGCGTTTGACGGGTCACTAATGATGTACGTTAGGGTTGCCGTGCCATTGAAGTTTGCTGTCGGGGAATAGGAAAGTTGATTTCCTATTATCTCAACGCTACCCGAAGTCGCACTGGCTGATGAAATGGTTAAAGTGTCTCCGTCTTCATCCGTATCATTTGCCAATACGTCAATCGTGACAGTGGTGTCCTCATCCGTGGTTGCCGTATCTGGATTGGCTACTGGCGCATCATTTACACCTGTTACGGCAATAGCGATAGAGGCACTGGCTGTCAGCAGCCCGTCACTGATTGTGTAGGTGACCGTATCAGTCCCTTCAGTGTCTGGTGCAGTATAATTTATTTGGGTTTCAGTAAAGGTTAGCTGTCCGTTGACGGCAGATGCGGACTCTATTCTAAGGGGGTCGTTATCAACATCACTGTCATTATCTAAGGGGGTTAATGTTTGTGAACTGGATTCGGCAACACTGACAGTATCGTCGACTGCTACAGGCGCATCATTGATTTGATTGATAGATATAGAGACGTTACCTGTCGCTGTACCCCCCGCAGAATCACTGACCTGGTATGTAAAAGTGTCGGCGCCGTTAAAATCACTGTTTGGCGTATAACTAAAGCTACCATCTAAATTAATCGATACGTCTCCATTTGCAGGTAGTGTAATTGTTGACGTAACACTTAATGCCTGCCCTTCTGGATCTGAATCGTTGGTCAATAGACCTTCTTCAGCTGAGACTGTAAGAGTAGTATCCTCGTCGACGGCATAGGAATCGTCTTCAGCTATTGGTAAATCTTGCGCATTCACAACTGAAATGGTGACACTTGCCGATGCTGTCTCACCAGCACTATCACTGACTTGATAAGTGAAACTAATGTCGCCAAAAAAGTTAAGAGGTGGTGTATAAGTAAAAGTACCATTTGCTTGTAAACTTAACTCACCCGTATCAGGCGCTTGCAACAATGACACTGAAAGCTCTGTATATCGTGTATCTTCAGAAAGATCGGCATCGCTGTCATTGGCTAGCAAGCCTAACGTGACATCCGAAATTGTTAATATTTCGTCTTCGTTAGTTGTATAGCTATCATCATTGGCCAATGGTACGTCATTAACTGGAGATATAGTTAGAATGACCTGAGCTTGTGAAGTTTCAGGACCACCATCACTTACTTGATAGGTAAAAGTGTCACTTCCAAAGAAATCTGCATTAGGGGTGTAGGTAAAAGAGCCATCTTCACTTAATTGAAGTGAGCCTGAGCTTGGTTCCTCGGCAAGACTCGCCAGCAGTGTGTCACCATCGAGATCATCATCATTACTCAATACCCCATCAGCTGCTGTAATCGTGAGAACCGTGTCTTCGTCTAGGCTATAGTTGTCCTCTGTTGCGGTGGGAGCGGTATTTACATTATTAACAGTTATAGTCACTGTGGCTGTATCAGCTCCGCCAGGAGTTTTAGTTAATTGATATGTAAAGGTATCGGTACCTGCAAAACCGTCGGTAGGTGTGTAAGAAAATGAGCCATCTTCAGCGAGCGAAACACTGCCATTTTCAGGTTCGGTGCTTATTGCAACAGAGACAGTTATATCGTCGAAGCCTGTGTCGGTGAGATTGGTGTCATTAGCCATTAAACCGTTCGCTGCATCCACCGTTAGCGTGACGCCACGATCCGTCGCGTAATTATCGTTATTTGCCACCGGCGGCGTAGCTACCGGGTTTAAGGTGATGGTCACAGTCGCAGTATCGGAACCGCCCGGAATTTTTTGCAATTCGTATGTGAACGAGTCTGAACCTGTTGTTGAGTCGTTCGGTGTATAGGTAAATGAACCATCATCATTTAAAACAAGTGCGCCGCCACTTGGTTCGCTGAGCAGATTGACCGTTACTATTGTGCTATCAACACCACTATTAGTGAGGTTTGTATCGTTAGCGAGCACACCATTTGCTGCATCAACACTAAGTGGTGTCCCTTCATCAGTGGCGTAGCTGTCATCATTAGCAGTCGGTGCAGTTGCATTTTGGGTAACAGCAATGGTCACCGTCGCATCAGCTGTTAACCCGGCCTCGTCTGTAGCTTGATAGGTAAAGCTGTCTTCACCGCTGAAGCCTGTATTTGCTTGATAGGTGAAAGAGCCATCTGAACTAAGAGACAACGTTCCATTAGTTGTTGTGGTTAGGATTGTCGCAGAAAGTGAGACACTCGAATCTTCGCCTGCAAGATTAGTATCGGTATCGTTTGCGAGCACACCCAATGAAGCATCTATAGTCAGCAGGTTTTCAGTTGTGGCCGCATAGCTGTCATCGTTGGCGACGGGAGCATCGTTTAGAGGCGTAACAACAATTGTCACCGTAGCCGAATCTGTGTCGCCGTTGACGTCGCTAACAGTGTAATCAAACTGCACCTCTCCTGAGAAATCATCAGGAGGGGAATACGTAAACGAGCCATCTAATGAGACGCTCAAATCACCCAAAGAGACAATTATTTCTCCTGGTGAGACTACAACGAGCTCATCTCCAGCATCTACATCTGCATCATTTGCAAGTAAGCCGTTTAGCGCATCAACTGTAAGATTAGTATCTTCTGATGTTTCAAAATTATCATCAGTCGCAACCGGTGGATCACTGATGGGAAGTATCGTTAGTCTAACGGTACCGATACCAACGCCATCAATAGTGTCTATGGCGTTATAAATAAAGGAATCCTCACCGTTAAAATTGGCGTCAGGCGTATAAGTGAACGAACCGTCAGTTGAAAACTCTACTGTTCCATTTAATGGTTGCTCAACTAATTCTGCCGTTAAGTCATCACCTTCAGGATCAGTATCGTTTTCAAGTACATTTCCTGTAACCGATGTATCTTCATTTAGCTCAAAGGCATCTTCGCCGATGGTTGGGTCTTGGTTGTCGAATGCTTCGATTCGAAAAACACTACTGAAAGCACTTTCGCCACTTGAATCAGAACCAGAGACTAAGGCGAACATGCCGAGTTCATCATCAGTGACTACAAAAGACGTAGAAGTACCGTTAATGCCATAAGTGACTTGTGAGTCTGCTAATGAATTAATAGTACTTGGGCTAATATTCTGCTCTGAGGCAAGATAAACATTATAACGGGCGATGCCAGACGCTGGAGACCATGAAATTTCAATATTGCCCACGGTGCGAGTTACATCGATACCATCAATAACCCGTGGGTTCCAGGAAAAGCTTGTGCTATCAACTATTGTGAGATTAGCGGTGTCAGGACCTACCAATAAATCGACAGCATGGCTTCCTGAACCTAATCCTAGTGAGCCTGGGAATATTCCTGATTGAGTATATCTGCCGCCGGTTCCACACCCAGTACACAAAGTAATGCTAGCACCTGAAGAAAAACGCATTAGGGCAACACCAACGCCATCTGGGTCATCTACAGTCGCTGATACCATTATATTGTTGTTGAATGATTGGCCCGGGAAAGGAAGGTGTATGGTTCCACTCGGCGCAGCCAGTGCGACCGATGGGAATAAAAACACCAGCGCTATGAAAAGTGTTTTTATTACCTGGAATGGTGAACTGTTTTGAATGTCCATTTTCATAGTCTTACTCAATTACAAAACTGCCAGATACTCCAGCACCTGATGAATTTAAGTTAAAATCGCCACTAATATTGTTTGCTTCATTAGTGAATCTGGCGTTAATCGAACCGCTCGCTAAATCATTGTTATAGAATGCGGAGTTAACAAATAACTCAATGTCGGCAACATTAATAACGCCTTGAAAACCAGCAAACCAACTACCGCCGTTATCGTCCACCGTTAGAGAACCGTCAGGTATCCACCCGTTGTCGAAGTCAACGGTCATGCTAACGTTTAAATTTGTGGCACCATCGCCCTTTAGACTCTGCCTAATTACGTTCGAGTATGTGAAGGAACCCGTGCGAGCTGCAATAAATTCGGGGGCTGTTGGTGCGTTGACTTGCACAGTTTCCTCAATGAATTCTTCCGTACTTGGTGCTTCCTCTTCAATACCGGTATCCGGAAGTGGGGAAGTCGTATCTGGGGTGGGGGTAGTGGGTACAGAAGTGTCGACATCACCTATTCCGGTATCAATTGATGTATCTGGTGTAGGCGGGGGCGTAGTGTCAACCGTGGTGTCTGGCGTTGTAGTAGTATCCGGAGTAGTAGTGTCGGGTGTTGTAGTGGTCGTCGTATCAGGTGCTGTAGTGGTTGTTGTGTCTGGTGTAGTGCTTCCAGTACCCGATGTATCGCCAGCTCCACCCGTACCTGAAGTATCTCCGGTACCAGATGTACCGCCTGTACCAGAACTATCCCCAGTGCCAGACGTACCGCCAGTACCAGAAGTATCACCAGTGCCAGAGGTATCGCCAGTGCCAGATGTATCGCCAGAGCCAGAACCATCGCCGGTGCCAGATGTATCGCCAGAGCCAGAACCATCGCCAGAGCCAGAACCATCGCCAGTGCCAGAACCATCGCCAGTGCCAGATGTATCGCCAGAGCCAGAACCATCGCCAGTGCCAGAAGTATCGCCAGTGCCAGAAGTATCGCCAGTGCCAGAAGTATCGCCAGAGCCAGAACCATCGCCAGAGCCAGAGGTATCACCAGAGCCAGAGGTATCACCAGAACCATCACCAGAGCCGTCTCCGGAACCATCACCAGAACCATCGCCAGAGCCATCCCCAGAACCGTCATCCGAGCCACCGCCAGAACCATCGCCAGAGCCATCACCTGAACCGTCACCCGAGCCATCGCCAGAACCGTCACCTGAGCTATCCCCGGAACCGTCACCTGAGCTATCCCCGGAACCGTCACCTGACCCATCGCCAGAACCGTCACCCGAGCCATCATCGGAACCGCCATCAGAACCGTCGTCTGAACCTTCATCAGAACCATCGCCTGAACCGTCATCAGAACCGTCGTCTGAACCGTCATCTGAACCTTCATCAGAACCTTCGCCTGAGCCGTCACCGGAGCCATCATCAGAACCGTCGCCTGAGCCGTCATCGGAGCCATCATCTGAACCGTCATCGGAGCCATCATCTGAACCGTCATCTGAATCATCATCATTCTGATCGTCTGAGTGACCTTCATTAAAATTTGAAGGTGGTTCTAATAGTTGAGTTACTTCACCTTCTTCAGTCACAACGCCAAACGAGAAGTCTTCGCCTTCACCAAATGAGACAACACTTTCGTTGCCTGGACCGGTTTCTACGGTCAGATCGATAGCACCGTCCCAAACGGCAAGAAAAATATCTCCTTCAATAATTTCTACTTCATAGTGGGTACCGCGAATACCGATTGAGCCCACAGGGGTTTTTAGTTGGTAACTACCATTGTTTGATTTGATTGCGCCTGTTACCGATCGAAGTCCACCTTCAACCAGTTCCAAGACGGCAGAGTTGCCATCTTGGCCTTCATCATAGTTGTATTCTGAAATTAACAAGGTGGAGTTTTCTTTGAGTGCTAACAAAGTACCGTCATTCATACGAAATTGAGCCCGGCTCTTGGCGGACGTGACAACGGTATCAACGTCGAAAATTGGAGAGCGGCGCTTGAGTTTGCGTTGGTCTTCTTCAACTTCGTATGCGTTCACGCTGCCCTTGGCAATCATCGTCTTCCCTGCAGGAGAAAGCGCCATGCTCATGCCAGGTACCATAGCCAATGCAAGTACGACATATTTGGGTTTCGTTAGCATTTATCCTTCCTTCTAATTCATTAGGCTGAATAAGATCTTGCGTAGGGAACGTGCGTATAATTCAACAAACTTATGTATGATTGACAATAATGAAGTGGCCGATTTTTGAACTGTTTCACAAACCTTATACCTCGAATCGTCACTAAATTATAGTTTGGTTTTGCTTTTCTTCCCCTGCGTAATGCAGCAATCGTATTCGCTTTAAAACTTTCTAGTGGCACTGAACTTTGCAGCGCTTCTGTCATATTCGTATATGTTGATATTGCTGGTTTTGTCCGAGTAACTGAAATTAGCCGAAAAGCGCCAAATTTGGTCTGGTGTATAGTCCAGATTTAAGGCAGTCATTAGGCTCTCTTCTTCTCTAACCACCAAGAAAAAGGCTTGTTCAGCGTCATGCTCAATATCTTGATATACAGTTAAAAATGACAGTGTCCATTGTCGAGATATCGGCAATAAGTAAGTGTAATTCAGGCCAATGACGTATCTTCCATTGAATTTACTTGATTCGAGTTTTGCTTCGTCATCACCGATGCTCAGCTCAAACATATGGATGCTGTCGCCTAGGTAAGTAAACCGAGACTTAGCTGAATACTGATCCATGTCTTGGGTATCAGTTGCTTTGTTATCAACTTGCGTATAACCAACACCCAAAAGCAGTTGCCACTTCTCAGATAACGACCATGTAGCGTCAATACTTGCGCCATAAGCCACTCGATAAAGTTCGTCATTTAATTGCATAGGTTGGTAATAGCCACTCACGTTAATTTTAGTGGCATCAAACTCTCTAAAATAGCCAGCACTTAGGTTTAATAGGCTTCTATCGAGATTACTTACAGCCTCGTGACCTACGTCATTGAGCATTACGCCAAAGTTGTAACCGCTTCGCTGGGTTATCTTTTTGCTGTAGGCGTAGTTGATAGTGAGGTCAGTGACGTTGTCGTGTCTCTCACGACTTGCGTCATCTAAAAAGATAGGTTGATCGAGGCCTGGTAAGAAGAACTCTTCTGCTAGTGTGCCGCTGTTTACATTCGAATCGAAGGTAAAGCCTAGGGTGGCAGAAAGGTCGCTGGTTTCTGTAGCTCGCTCTTCTTGTTCGGAAATTATCGCTAAGTATTCAACGACTTTTTCCCTATCTGCTGCCGGCAATTCAACATTGAGCAGTTTGGTTAATTCCACTTTTGCCGCGCCGTAGTTATTCACTTTGAAGTAACTAAATGCCGCGAGTACTCTTGCTGCAAGCTGTTTGGGTTCGTTTATAAGGACACGTTCGAAGGCAAAAACCGCTTCTTGGAAATGACCCGCGTTGAAAGCGGCTCTGCCAGCTAAAAAGTCGAAGTAGGGTTCGCCACCCCATTCTTCCATTAAGTTAGTACTTAATTCGTAGGCGGCATCGTCTTGCTTTTCGGCGACTAATCGGGCAAGTTGTTTAAGATTAGGATCATCAGGAATTGCGGTTTGAGCATAGGCAGGCAATGCCATCCATGCAGACAAAAAAATGGCTGTTATCCATGACCTGTAGACACCTTTGTTGCATGGTTTCCCGCAACGCAGCATTATCCATCCTCCGTATCACACTTTGTAACTCAAAATATGACAAGGATAATTCCATTATTCAAGCGATAATACTGCGGAACCCCCCGATTTATTTATTCATTATAGATTGAATAAATGAAAGTACGTCTGATTTATTAATTACTTGTTTTTCGTTAGTTTGTCGAGACTTGTATTCCACATTATCTTGGTCGAGGTTTCTTTCGCCTACAACAATGTGATGCGGAACACCAACTAATTCCATATCGGCAAACATAACACCAGGTCGTTCCTTCCTGTCGTCAAATAGTACCTCAATACCCGCATCTAATAAGGTTTCATAAATAGCTTCCGCCGCTTCTTTTACGCGATGCGACTTGTGCATGTTCATAGGAATGATAACGACTTGGAAAGGCGCAATGGCCGCAGGCCATTTGATGCCATACTTGTCGTGATTTTGTTCAATTGCTGCGGCGACAATTCGGCTGACACCAATGCCATAGCAACCCATAGTAAGCGTTTCGTGTTTACCCGTTTCGGTTAGTACGCCACACTGCATTGCTTCACTGTATTTTTTACCAAGCTGGAATATATGGCCAACTTCAATACCTCGTTTTATTTCTAGTGAGCCATTGCCATCAGGTGAGGCATCACCTGCTTGCACTTCTCTCACATCAGCAACCTCAAATTCGCCGACCATACTCCAGTCTGCGACGAGGTGGAAGCCCGTTTCATTGGCGCCACATACCATCTTATCAAGTGCTGCTGCGCTGCGATCTACAAAAACCGGTACCGGCAAACCAACGGGACCTAAAGACCCAACCTCTGCCCCCACGATTTGTTTAACTTTGGCCTCGTCAGCCATCATCAGTGGTGTTTTAACGCTATAGAGTTTCTCAGCTTTTATATCGTTTAATTGATGATCGCCACGAACCACTATCGCCACTAGGTCATGTTCGCTGTCTTCATCAGCTTCAACGAATAAGGTTTTCACGCAATTATTTGCAGGTACGTTAAGCTGGGCGGATGCTTCTTCAATTGTTTGGCTATTTGGGGTGTCAATTTTACTGTTAACGTCTTGCGAAATAACAACTTCAACGGCACTTTCTAGTGCTTCTGCCATTTCAACGTTAGCGGCGTAATCAGAACCATCACTAAAGGCAATGGCATCTTCACCTGACTCAGCCAATACATGAAACTCGTGTGAAACGCTGCCACCAATCGACCCTGTATCGGCAATAACAGCCCGGTATTCCAAACCAATTCGCTCAAATACATTGCAGTAGGCTTGATACATCTTTTGGTATGTCGTCTCTAAACACTCTTGAGTTAAATGGAACGAGTAGGCGTCTTTCATGGTGAACTCGCGTCCACGCATAATACCAAAGCGCGGTCTTACTTCGTCACGAAATTTGGTCTGAATTTGATACAGATTTAGAGGTAGCTGTTTATAACTAGTGACTTCTTTTTTTACTAAGTCTGTGATGACTTCTTCGTGGGTAGGGCCTAATACAAAGTCTCGGTCATGTCGGTCTTTTATACGCAGTAGTTCAGGGCCATAGTCTTCCCATCGACCGGATTCTTCCCACAAATCGGCCGGCTGTACCACTGGCATCAGCACTTCAATCGCTCCGGCTTTGTTCATTTCTTCACGAACAATATTGGCTACCTTATTCAATACCCGTAAGCCTGATGGCAACCAGTTGTACATGCCAGCTGCGACTTTGCGAACCATACCGGCTCTTAGCATTAGCTGATGACTAATGACTTCTGCGTCAGCTGGTGTTTCTTTTTGGGTTGATAGAAGGTATTGACTTGTGCGCATTTGCGATTGAGTTCCCGAATAACAAATTGGCGCTATTTTAGCAGACCAAATGGAGGTGCAAAGTATTAATGCAATTATTTATTCATCATCTACTTTTTCTATTCTTGTGATGATTAAACAGTTGTCCTTTACTTGCCACAAAACATTGAAACAAAACAGCCGAACACCATATTCCTTGTTATCTTCTTTACGCTTTTTAGATGCAGGGCGCGGGTCTTGCCTTAGTATGTCACGCAGTTGTTGTTCTAATTTCGGAAAATGCTGATGTTCTTCATGAAGCGTATTTTGAGCTTCTGCCGAGAAACAAACGTCAACCGTAGCAGGCTCCGCTGGTGCTATATTAGAAACAGCGTCTGTTACTGTGTCGGAATAAGGAATATAGGGTTTGATATCAACTACTGGCGTATCGTCCACCAAATCCAAACCTTTAAGTACAAGCGAGATTTTACCGTCGCTATTTTTTACTTCGAGTAATTTGGCTGCCGACATACCCATAGCGTTTGGACGAAAACTGCTGCGGGTGGCAAACACGCCTAGTTTCTTGTTGCCGCCCATTCTAGGGGGTCTAACTTTGGCCGACCAACCCTTGGCAATATTCTGATGAAAAAGAAATAACACCCACAGATGCGAATGTTCATCAATACCCGCAAAAAAATCTGGTGCCGCAAAATCATCAAAAAATTCGATCACTGAAACAACGCTATTCGCAAGTCCAGGCTGCCTTGGAACCGCAAACTTTTCCTTATAAGGACTCTTCACCCGACCTATTGCTTGAACCTCAAAATCTTGCACCACTTAGCACCTACTTAATTGCCGTTAATGTGTAATTTAGCTGCAAAAACAATCTTGAAATTTTTATCACTGTCTCCATATCCCCATTGCCAGTTTTAACTTGTTGATCGTTTTAGGAAAATTATTATTTCGGTTAAAAATATAACAAAAAAATTTGCTGACTTCCTGGCTGTTGATGACCTTTCTTTTGAGGTTAAGCCAGGAGACGTGGTTGGATTTCTTGGACCAAATGGTGCTGGAAAGTCAACGAGTATGAAAATGATTACCGGTTTTTTGCGTCCCGACGCAGGTGATGTTGTCGTTGCCGGTTATTCTGTGTCACAAGACCCGATAGAAGTTCAAAAACGCATTGGCTACCTTCCTGAAGGAGCCCCCGCTTATGGAGACATGACGGTATTACAGTTTTTAAGCTTCATCGCAGACGTTAGAGAAATAAGTGCGTCTGATAAGCAGTCTAGAATTGCTGATGTGATTGCGAAAGTTCAGTTAGAGTCTGTACTTAATAAACCCATTGATAATCTATCTAAGGGATTTAAGCGAAGAGTCGGGCTCGCTCAAGCGATTATTCACGATCCTGATATTCTGATATTGGATGAACCTACCGACGGTTTAGATCCAAACCAAAAACACCAAGTGAGAAGACTGATTCAAAACCTGGCGACAAATAAAATTGTTGTGGTGTCTACCCACATACTCGAAGAAGTCACGGCGGTATGTAACCGGGTAATTGTTATTGCCAATGGCAAGTTGTGCTTCAATGACACGCCTGACGCACTACTTAAACAATCTAAATACCACAATGCGATTACTCTGCATGCCAAACAGAGTGTAGATCCCTCATTGTTTGAGTCTGTGGCATCGATAAACGCCGTTGTATCGAATACAGAGTTAAATAGTCTCACTATATTCCCCAATAAGGGCGCTGATGTGTTACAAGAAGTACAAAATATCATTAAAGACAATGACTTAATCATTGAACAGCTTTACATCGAACAAGGTCGTCTAGATGAAGTGTTTAGAGATATTACAGGGGAGGCGGCTAACTAATGAATATGACCTACATATTGTTTAAACGTGAGTTTTCTAGCTTCTTCGCAACACCAGTAGCTTACGTTTTTATTTTGATTTTTCTGATGCTTTCCGGGGTATTTGCTTTCTATATTGGTAGCTTTTATGAGCGCGGACAGGCGGACTTATTGCCCTTTTTCAATTTCCATCCTTGGTTATACCTATTTCTTGTACCAGCTATGGCAATGCGTAGTTGGTCTGAAGAGAGAAAGTCAGGCACGATAGAATTACTAATGACTTTACCTATCATGCCTGTACAAGCCACTTTGGCCAAATTCCTCGCGGCGTGGTGCGTGCTTGGATTGTCGCTGGTGCTGACATTCCCTCTTTGGATTTCAGTTAATTACCTTGGCTCACCAGATAACGGCATCATACTGGCCGCTTATTTAGGGAGTTGGTTTATGTCTGGTGCCTTCCTCGCTATCGGTTTATGTATGTCGGCATTAACCAAGAGCCAAGTCATTGCGTTTATTTTGTCTGTGGTAGTGTGTTTCTTGTTTGTATTGAGTGGAACCGGGATGGTACTTGATGCATTCAAAGACTGGTTACCGCTCCTATTGCTCGACACTATCGCGTCGTTTAGCTTTTTGACTCATTTTGAAAGTATGGCCAAAGGTGTTATCGCCCTTAATAATATTGGTTATTTCGCAATTGTTATCGCGGCTTGGTTGTATGCAAGCTTACTTATTATCGAACATAAGAAGGCGGACTAATGAAACTATCAAATGCATTAACGTACATTTTATTGGTGGTGGCATTTTTCGCAGCTACCATACTTAACAATACATTTTTTAAAAGTGCTCGATTAGATCTGACAGAGAACCAAGTGTATTCGTTGTCTTCTGGTAGTAAGGAAATACTCCAGCAGATTGATGAGCCTATTCAATTGTATTTTTTCTATTCGAATAAGGCTTCCGAAGGTTTAACGACACTGCGCAATTACGCCGACAGAGTTTTGAGTTTGTTGCGTGAATATGAATCCAGTGCCAATGGCAAATTAAAACTTCATATTATTGATCCTGAGCCTTTTTCAGAGGCGGAAGACCAAGCTGATGAGTTCGGTTTGACAGCGGCAAGTAGTGGCGTGGGAACGGACTCTATTTACCTCGGACTTGCCGGTCGTAACGCCCTTGATGACGAACAAATTATCGGATTTTTCGACCCGCAAAAAGAGCAATTTTTAGAATACGACATCACTAAAATGATTTACCAGTTGAGCGATCCTACGCCGCTGAAAATGGGTCTCTTGAGTAGTCTCACATTATCAGGTGGTCAAAACCCAATGACGGGGCAATTTGATCCTGCCTGGACCTTATACACTCAGATTCAACAGCTTTACAGTGTGGAAGATATCCCACAAGAGGCCGATGCACTTCCGGAAGACATTGATGTATTGATGTTAATTCATCCAATAGGGTTGTCTGAAAAGCTGCTGTACCAAATTGACCAATTCGCAATGGGCGGCGGGAAGATACTTGCATTTGTCGATCCCCATCACGAATCAGACCCAATGGCAGCCATGGGCGGCATGACTGCGGCAAATAGCTCGGAAATCGACCTACTGTTGAAAAACTGGGGCGTGCAATTTACCTCTGAAGAGGTGTTACTAGACGCGGCGCTTGGACTAGATATTCGCACACAAACCGGTGGTATCACTAAACACCTGGGTTTTGTTGGGTTGCAACGTGGAATGTTTGACGAGACAGATGTTACCACTGCCAACCTTGACTCGATAAACGGTGCATCGTTTGGTGTTTTCACCGAATTAAGTGGTACTGAAACGCAAGTCACGCCATTGATAGTTTCTTCAGACTACGTTAGCACGGTGAATAATGGTATTTATTCCAGTACCCGAGAGCCGGAGATGTTGTTTGATCATTTTACCGGGCAGAGTGTTCCCCAAAATTTGGCTGTTCGCTTAAGTGGCAAAGCCATTTCTGCGTTTGACAATGCTCCAGAGGGTATTGAGTCGGAACATCTCAAAGAAACCCAACAGTTAAATGCGATTATTGTTGGTGATACCGATTTTCTCACCGATAGATTCTGGGTTAATCAAGCCAACTTCTTTGGTCAAACAATAGTGACACCTTTTGCTGACAATGGCGCGTTTGTCACTAATGCGTTAGAAAATCTAGGCGGAAATAACTCGTTAATCAGTATTCGCAGTCGTGGTACGTTTGCTAGACCTTTCGAACGTGTTGAAGCGTTAACCGTATTGGCTGAGGAACGTTTTAGGGAACAAGAAATGGCGTTAGAGCAGCAGTTAGCTGAAACAGAAACACAGTTAAGTGAATTGCAAAATAGCCAGGGCGGTTCAGAGACGTTAGTGCTTACTGCGGAGCAACAGCAAGCTATCGATAGCTTTATGGATAAAAAAATAGAGATTCGAAAGAAACTCAGAGAAGTGCGTCATCAACTTGATAAAGACATTGAAGACTTGGGTTCGACATTGAAGTTTATCAACATTTTTGTGATGCCTTTATTGCTCGTATTAGGCCTATTTATGATCCAACGAAGCTTGAGATTGCGAGGTTGAGGAGCCTACCATGAATAAGAATAATCTTTATCTTATTGCAATTATTGTCATAGCTGTTCTAGCGACTGTGTTGTTTTCTGGAGAGAAAGCACAAACCACGTTTGACCGAGAAGCGCTGTTTCCAGAACTACTGGACGATGCAAAAAGCATTAATAAAGTTTCACTAACTTCAAGTGATGGCGAGTGGGCGATATTTGTTAAGAAGGATTCTCAGTGGTTGAGTGAAAACTTCTCTAATTATCCCGCCAAATCTGACGAAATAGCTACACTTATCAATGCGCTAAGTGCAGCAAAGTTGGATGAACCCAAAACCACCAAAGCAGAAAATTACGCAAGACTTGGACTCGGCGATCTGGAAAATAAAGACAGCCAGGCAACGTTGTTAAAGCTACATTCACCTGATAAGTCATGGCAGGTGCTGATAGGCAACAAAGCGTCTAGCGGCTCAGGTGTCTACATAAGAAAGCCGAATGAGCAACAGACTTGGCTCACTAAGGCTGAAATAAGTCTACCAAGTGACGACAAAGCATGGCTTGATTCCAAAATACTAGATTTCACCAGCGATGATATCCAGACGATATCGCGTAATGACGGCACGCCATGGTCTATCACTCATTCTGAGACGGCATCTGCCAGTGACGAAGGAGCAGAGAAAAATGATAAAAACTGGGAGTTAACACCAAAGCCGGATGAACGCGAACTCAAGTATGATTCTATTTTGAAAAACTTGGTAGATGATATCGTCGGGCTCAGCTTCAATGATATCAGCGTAAAGGATACAGCAGACGCGCTAGAGGAAAGAGCTAACTTTACAGTGAGTCTCAAAGATGACGAGGTCATTGTTAAGTTTCTTAGCAATGGTGAAAAAGATTACGTGGAGTTTTCATCCTCTGAAAAAGAGGCTTTGTGGGAGAATTGGCGCTATGAGGTGTCTAAGTTTACCGCGAATCAAATAGTGAAAACCGTCGAAGACTTTCTGCAAGAGCCATCGGCGCCAGTTGCAGAAGCTGAAACGGAATCAAACTAAATAACGTTGTTTAAAGCTCAAAAAGCCCGCTCTATGCGCAATACTGATCAGTTAAGTAAAGATTGGCTTGACGAGCAGCAAAAAGAGATCAAAATCCGATGATCAATAGTCATCGGATTTTTTTATGTCCCCTCAAACTGCATTCGTTGATTTTCTAGAAGAATCCAACGTCGATATAGCTCAACTTGCCACCTTTTCTGAACATATCCCCGATGAATGGATTGCGAAAGC
>WKFJ01000035.1 GCA_014872785.1 Alteromonadaceae bacterium | reverse complement strand
CTATGTCTTTTTCTTCAATAACTTGTTGCGTTGCTTTTTTGTGATGCGGACTCCAAAGTCCTTATCCAGCACATCGACTATTGCTTCGAAGAACTGAGCTTTTAGCTTAGTATCTTCAAGTTCTTTCTCCAGCGCTCTAATCCGCTGTTCCGGAGTCAGGTCTTTAGGCTCTGTCATTGTGGTAACCTCGCTAACACGTGTCGGTGTTCCTTGACTCTAATCTAGCCGACCATGCTTACGAAGCCAAACTAAGACGGTGGATGCACCTTGGATACCATAGTGGTCTTGCGCTTGTTTATAGGTCAGTTCGCTTTTTTCTACTTGGTCTACGACTGATAATTTAAAAGCGAGAGAATAATCTCGTTGAGTTCTTTTAGTGATTGGTTTCATTACACTCTCCAAATAGTAGTTGGAAAAGTGTCAACCGTATTTAGGACGGGTCAAACAAAATAAAAAAGCCGCTTAACAGCGGCTTTTTTTATGATTGTTTAATAATGACTATTTTATGGTTGTCCCATTTAGACGTAATTAATTTGAATTGATAAGTGCCGGAGCTTATGGGAGTAAATTTAAAATTATCGACTGAAGCTGCGGTATTACAACTGACCTCAGCCTCAACACCTTCATTCAGCACTTCCATTTGTTGGCTGGCAAAACCACAGGTGTATTTAGGCGTGTAATTAGCATCTGCGAATTTGAAGTCATACGGTTGACCGTCCGCAACCAATTCTACCGAAACCGCATATTCTCCATTACCAATCTCATTTAACCTAAACTTCTCGTCAGCTTCCCACCAACTAAAACTGCCTCTCAGGAATACGTTTGTAAAGTCTATGGGCTCCTCGAGTAAAGCGTCAGCTATCTTTTGGGAAGAAGCACAGCCCGTAAGAGCAGCGCTTACCATTGCACAGACTACTAATTTAGTGAGGCTTTTATTGGGTGATTGAAAACTCATCTAAACTATATTTCCGATATATCTGAGCAAGTAAGGAATAACTTACGTACTACATTTAACAAAGCCAAACGATTTCCTTTCACTAAAGGATCATCAGCATTGACCATCACGTTATCGAAAAAGGCTGTTAGAGGTTCTGCAAAAGCTTCTAATGATTTTAATGAGCTCAGGTAATCTGATGATACTAAATACCTATTTAACTCATCTTGAATACGCTGAGATACTTCGAAAAGCACTTTTTCGAAATCATTATCAAACAGTGATTGATCAACGGTTTCGGCAATTTCATTATCAGACTTTTTGAGAATATTCCCAACTCGTTTGTTCAATTCGACAATTGAGCTAATGTCATTTTGTTTTATAAACGTAGCTATTGCCGTAAGCTTTGCATCTGCTTCTAGCATGCTTTGAGGAGCAGTATTCAGAACCGATTGCACTAATCTACTGTCAAAACCGGCGTCAACATTCATGGTTTTAAAGCGACTAAAAACAAAATCCACTACGTTTTGTTTTACATCTTTATTTGTGAGAGCGTCGGCAAGATTATTGATTGCCTCCTGAACCAAGTCCGCTAAAGACATCTTAACTTCATTGGCTAACAAAATTCTGATCAATCCTATCGCAGCTCTTCTAAGAGCGAACGGGTCTTTATCGCCTTTTGGTAGTTGACCGATGCCGAAAATACCTACAAGCAAATCTAGCTTATCGGCAATTGCAACACACGCGGCTTCCAAGGAGCTTGGTAAGTCGTCTCCCGCAAAACGAGGTTTGTAATGTTCTTCAATACCGTCACAAACTACTGCGTCATAGCCATCGTGTTTCGCGTAGTATTTACCCATTACTCCTTGTACAGCTGGGAATTCCATGACCATGTTTGAAACTAAATCAGACTTACTTAATCTAGCTATGTCGCTTGTGAATTGGGTGTTGGCATCCGTATTACTAGCAATAAAATGTGCTAGTTTCTCAATTCGTTCTACTCGTTCGTAAACCGTACCCAATTGTTTTTGAAATACAATTGATTTAAGACTGTCTAGTCTTTTATTAGATGACATCTTCTTATCGGTATTGAAAAAGAACTCCGCATCTGCAAGTCGAGGGCGTACAACTTTTTCATTTCCGCTAATGACCATTTGCGGGTTTTGGCTTTCGATATTACTTACGAATAAAAACTTTGATACTAAGTTACCTTCGTTATCCAACAGCGGAAAATAACGTTGATCGTCTTTCATGGTATAAATGAGGGCTTCTTTGGGCACCGACAAAAACTTCTCTTCAAACTCTGCGGCGAGCACTACAGGCCACTCAACTAATGCGGTAACTTCTTCAAGTAGTTCGTCATCCTCTACAAATGATGCTTCCAATGAGTCTGCTGTCTCTTTAAGCGCCGAACCTATTTGCTGTTTGCGAATCTCGAAACTCGCAACAACGTTTTTTGCTTCTAAGAACTCTTCATAGTTGTCAGCATGTCCTAACTCTTCGTAAACAGGTGAATGAAATCTGTGTCCGGTGATCCTGTTGTCCGATTTAATACCAAAGAGACTTATGTCTAAAACCTTGTTGCCATAGAGCGCACAGATATTGTGCACTGGACGAATGAACTGGTGTGTTGAGTTACCCCAGCGCATAAGTTTAGGAATAGGCAACCGTTGTAAAGCTGATTGCAGCATTGACTCCAATAAAGAATCAATGTTCTTACCTTTTTGCAGGACGCTTAAGTACAACCATTTACCTTTTGGTGTCTCTCTAATTTCAGCGTCACTCACATCAATACCGTTGCCTCGAGCCCAACCAAGAGCGGCCTTTGTTGGCGCCCCAGAATCATCAAACGCTGCAGAGTAGGCAGGACCTTTCTTTTCTACTTGTTTATCTTCTTGAGCGTCATTTAGCCCTTTTATTTGAATGGCTAGACGCCTTGGGGTTGCAAAATAAACGGCGTCTTCGTAGCCCAAATCATTTTTATCGAGTTGTGCTTTAAACTCATTTAAAAAGCTCGTGCCTAATTTCTTAAGTGCTTTTGGTGGTAACTCTTCGGTACCAATTTCTACTAATAAAGTATCTTTAATCATTATTGCCCGTCTCCCTTGCACATTGGGAAACCTAGTTCCTCTCTGTTGGCGTAGTAAGCTTCTGCGCAGGCTTTAGCAAGCGTCCTTACCCTGAGAATGTATCTTTGCCTCTCTGTTACTGAAATGGCATGACGTGCATCTAACAAATTGAAATAGTGTGAAGCTTTCATAACTTGTTCGTAAGCGGGTAGGGGGAGTTTGTTTTCTATTAGGTTGTTACATGTCTGTTCTGCATTGTCGAAACTTTTTAACAGATCCTGTACCGGTGCATGCTCGAAATTGAACGCAGATTGTTCTACTTCATTTTGTAGGAATATATCGCCATAAGTGACTTTACCAAATGGGCCATTAGCCCAAACAAGGTCGTAAATACTATCCACACCTTGGACATACATAGCAAGGCGTTCCAATCCATAGGTAATCTCGCCAGTTACTGGTTTACATTCTAATCCACCAACTTGCTGGAAGTAAGTAAACTGAGTAACTTCCATTCCATTTAACCATACCTCCCAACCTAGTCCCCAGGCGCCTAGTGTGGGCGATTCCCAATTGTCTTCTACAAAGCGAATATCGTGTACAAGGGGGTCAAAACCAATTTGCTTTAAAGATTCTAAATACAACTCTTGAATGTTCGCTGGGGACGGCTTGAGCATTACCTGGAACTGGTAATAATGTTGCAGACGGTTCGGATTCTCACCATAGCGACCATCTGTCGGACGACGACATGGTTGCACATAGGCACTGCTAATCGGTTCAGGCCCTACGGCTCTTAAAAAAGTCATTGGATGAAAGGTGCCCGCACCGACTTCCATATCTAAAGGTTGCACTATTACGCACCCTTGGTCGGCCCAGAACTTCTGGAGGCTAAGGATTAAACCCTGGAAGGTTTGGAGATCGTAATCTTGCATTTTACTCCACTTACTTTTAACTGCGAAAATGGGCGAGAGTATACCCTAGTTGATAGTTTTATGAAGAAATAATCGCCAGAACGGGTTAATTACGGGCTTTTTAATAGTAAAAAAGTTTGTGTGCGAAGACGAAACTGGAAAATTAACGGTCTTGTACAGAATTCAATGCGGCAAATTGCCTACTAGAAATTTCTTTAACTAACTCCAATTCTTTTAGAATGGCGGTTTCAAACTCCGATTCTAATTGCTCCCTTTCGGCATCTAACTTTGCCAGTAAGAGTTTCGATGCGTTCTTTCTTGCTTTTCCGTAAGGGTGATCTTTGATAGCGACATACAGATTGGATAATGAGTCAAACATACTATTGCGAATTACATCTGAAGATTGCTCGACCATAGCAATTAAGTTGAACAGTCTGACGGTGGCTTCGGAAACACTACATTGTTGCTGTAACGTTGCTGACGCGATAGTCTCTATACTTTCAAATAAATAGGACAACTTTTCATTCTTTGCATGCTTAAGCGCTTGCTCCTGCTTTTTTACGTCTAAGGTTAGTTTTAATCCATAGCCTGCGAGACCGAAAATAATAATTATTCCGGAAATTAGCACAAGCGTGATATTTGCACTTATAAACTCAACCATTATAAATATTCGCCACCGCGTTCAAGCTTATCTAACAAATCTATATCTTCATCAGAATTGTCTTCAGTTTCTTCGTGTTCTTCTGTATCTATACCTAACAGGTCGCACAATTCCGCATGTCGTTTTAACTTCGAATTTACATACATTTGCTCTGTGGCTGAAATGGCCTTTCCAGAATCTATTAAATTGAGCAGTTTCTCTAGTTTTGCATCCGCTTCGATGAATTTGAGTTCATCTTTTGGATGTTTGAACTTGGGCTTGTCCTCAGTCTTTATAAGTTGCACTGGCTTTTTACTACCGTGTCTAGAGTCGACGATTTGCATTCCTTTACCGTTCGAGGCTTGTCCTGAAGTGGTTTCGAAATTGTTTCTAGTACCTGCCTTCTTACCCTTTTTGGCTTTACTAGCTTTCTTAGGAGCATTCCCGCGGGAATTGGCTTGTGTTTTGGCAACACCAATGGTGCCAATCTTTCGTGATTTTTTAACGCGCGGCATAAATTACCAATACAAAGTAAGTAGTGTGGGAGATTATAAAACTAAAAGAGGAGATTTGCAGTTAAGAAATGGGGTGATGCTTGTGCATCACCTATTTTCAGTCAAGTATCTTGAGACACTGTTCCCATATAGATCCCTATGAAAAATCCTGTGTAAGCTATTTATTATTATTTTTGCTTACTTTTTTCTCGGTCATCCTGACGCTATTTTTATTTTTCCTTTTACCCCTGGGAAGTATGGAGCAACACTATTTAACTTATCCGTGTCGAGGCTAAGCCTCTAGTTCCTTGTTTTGATGGGCGCTTAGATTACAGCAAAAATTTTAATTTACAACTTTTTTACAAAAACAGTTTTTTTGTTAACAAAGTTGTGTAAACAAAAAGTTACACAACTTTGAAATAAGACTTTAGTTTAATGAAGTCCGCCTAAGTACTTAGACAACACGTCGATATCTTCGTCAGTGAGTTTCATGGCGATATCACGCATCATGCCGTTTAGGTCATTTGCTCGCGTACCGGATCTGAATTGCTCTAGTTGTGCTTTGATATACTCAGGATGTTGTCCGCTGATATCAGGGAAGTTAGACAGTGATGTACCATTACCTCTAGACCCGTGGCATGCAATACAAGCAGTAATGCCTCTTTCTACATCACCACCGCGATATAATTTTCCGCCGACGTCTATTACGTCTTCAGGTGTCGTGCCTTCGCTTGCCTTTTGATCTGAATAGTAGGCTGCTAAATCTTTGATATCTTGATCGGTAAGCGCCGCAGCCATTCCATTCATAACTGCGTTGTTTCTTCCCTCTTGACCGCCTGTTTTAGATGCGGTTCTGAAATCCATTAGTTGTTTTTCAAGATATCTTGCATGTTGACCCGCAATTTTAGGGTTCATCGGGATCATGCTGTTACCGTCGTTACCGTGACACGCCGCGCAGGTAACAGATTTCGCTTTACCAGCTTCTGGATCACCAGCTGATGAAGAATCTGCAGTCGCTAAATTTTGCATGCCTGCGGTTAAACAAAGAAACAATAGCCATTTTTTCATATTTTTACTCGTTCTGGTCTGATTCCGTAGAGGATTGCGCGCTAATTTTACACACTTTAACCGACAGTGAAACAACTGACAAAAACAATCCTTCGATTTTTACAACTTACAAAGCCCTGTGAGGGCTGCAAAATGTTATTATAATGTACCAATTAACTTAGAAAAGAATCTTATTAATGACAATCTACTCACAAGTTAAATTTGTGACGAGTGCGCCTGATATTCGCCATTTAAAACAAGACGAAGGAGTCGAAGTCGCATTTGCAGGTCGTTCAAACGCAGGTAAATCAAGCGCGTTGAATGCGCTTACGCGCCAGAAAAGCTTAGCTCGCACGAGTAAAACCCCGGGTCGTACACAGCTGATTAATGTATTTGAAGTAAACGAGCAGGCTCGGCTGGTTGACTTGCCTGGGTACGGTTACGCCAAGGTTCCTCAGGACGTTAAGGAAAAGTGGCAAAAAGCTTTGGGCGAATACTTGCAGAAAAGAGAAAGTCTAAAGGGCTTGGTTGTCTTGATGGATATCAGGCATCCGTTTAAGGATCTCGACCAGCAGCTAATACATTGGGCTGTTGCAAGCGATATTCCTGTACTGGCACTACTTACTAAAGCGGATAAACTCAAATCCGGTAAACGAAAATCTCAAGTATTGATGGCACAAGAGGCTGCCTTGGCTTTTTGTGGTGATGTTACCGTCAAAGCCTTCTCATCAGTTAATGGCATTGGCCTCGATATATTGGAAAACACGCTTAACCAATGGTTTGGCTTGGATACTCCCTCCAGTTAGTTTTAGACCCTCCAAAAAAAGAAAACCCCTCACAAGGAGGGGTAAAGTTTTTGAGAAAACACACACAACTGTAAAGTAAGACGGTGTTAAATTAATAAAGTTCAAAAAGAATTAAGTTTTTTTTAATTTTTTTGTATGTGTTTCAAAAACAGGAATCTTTTATTTCAGGCATAAAAAAACCCCGGCCAAATTAGCCGGGGTTAAAGCAAAGGTTTGAAAGATAGAACATCTTACCTCTGTACCCTACGCCTCTCACTATAGCGCCTTCAAAATGAAAGTCAATAACTATTTCGTAATTTAATTACAAAATGTTTAGTGAGCTTCCTCCCAATTGTTTCCAACGCCAGGCTCTACCACTAGTGGTACCTTAAGAGATGTTGCTGATTCCATTAGCTGAGTAATCTTTGATGAGAATTCATCCACTTTTTGTTCTTTTATTTCAAAAACAAGTTCGTCATGTACTTGCATGATCATTTTTATATCTTCAGGACTCTGACTGTTCACCCAATCATGAACCGCTAGCATGGCAAGTTTTATGATGTCAGCGGCTGTACCCTGCATGGGAGCATTAATCGCTGCGCGTTCTGCACCTTTGCGTCTTGCTCCATTTCGAGCATTAATGTCAGGTAGGTATAGCCGACGCCCGAATACGGTTTCTACATAACCTTTTTCTTTAGCGAATTCACGCGTGGTTTCCATATATTCCAACACTCCAGGATATCGATCAAAGTAAAGCTCCATATATTCCTGAGCTTCGTGTCTTGGAATATCGAGCTGCCTGCTTAAACCGAATGCTGACATCCCATAAATTAAACCGAAGTTGATTGCTTTCGCTTTGCGACGTTGCTCAACAGTTACCTCTTCCAATGGCACTGAAAATACTTCGGCAGCAGTTGCTTTATGTATGTCTTGTCCTTGTGAAAACGCATTAAGTAATCCTTTATCACCTGAAAGGTGCGCCATAATTCGAAGTTCAATTTGTGAGTAGTCCGCAGCGACCAGTTTATAGCCTTCTGGTGCGATGAATGCTTTTCTAATACTGCGTCCCGCTTCATTTTTAATCGGAATATTTTGCAGATTTGGATCAGTAGAAGATAGTCGACCAGTAACTGCAACCGCTTGGTGATAACTGGTATGCACGCGTCCGGTTTTGTCTTTTAGCATTAAAGGGAGTTTGTCTGTGTAGGTATTCTTCAACTTAGATAAGCCGCGAAACTCCATAATAAGTTTTGGAATTTCGTAGTCATGTGCTAGCTCAATTAACACTTCTTCTGACGTTGAAGGAGCACCTTTGGGCGTCTTTTTGATCACTGGTAATTCAAGTTGTTCAAACAGTACGGTTTGTAATTGTTTGGTAGACCCTAAATTAAATTCGGTGCCTGCTAATTCATGAACTTGTTTTTCAAGTTCAAGAATACGTTTTGAAAATTGATGGCTAAGTTGCTGCATAAATTGTGGATCAATTAACACACCAGTTTGTTCCATCTTTGCCAATACACTGGCCAGTGGTACTTCGATTTCGTCCAATACATATTTAAGAGTGGGTTCGCTTTTTATTTTTTCAGCAAAACAATTATGCAGTCGCAGGGTGATATCGGCATCTTCCGCGGCGTAATGTCCTGCGGCATCGATGTCAATTTGATTAAAAGTAAGTTGTTTGGCTCCTTTACCAGCAATTTCTTCGAAATGAACTGTATTAACAGACAAATATCGCTGAGCGAGACTGTCCATATCGTGTTTACCAGCAACACTATTAAGTACGTAAGACGCCAACATTGTGTCGTTGGCGATGCCCTTGAGCTCAATCCCATAATTTGCCAATATATTCTTATCGTATTTTAAATGTTGGCCGACCTTTGCAAAGTTGCTCGACTCCAGTATCGGCTTAAGCTTGTTAAGTACTTCATCTCGATTGAGCTGATCTGGTGCACCCGGGTAATCATGGGCAAGCGGTACATAACAAGCTTTGCCCTCTTCAACAGCCAGAGAAAACCCAACGAGTTCAGCTTCCATGTAGTCTAGGCTGGTAGTTTCAGTATCGAAGGCAAAAATGGTGTCGGTGGTTAATTTGTCTAACCAAAGATCCAGTGTTTTCATGTCATATACAATACTGTATTCGACGGGCTTCTCGTTTGTAGGAGGGGCATTAGTTTCAATCGACGTAGTTTCTGACTCATCGCTACTTGCATCAGCAGACACTTCTTTGTACCAGCGATTAAACTCAAGCTCCTTATACAAGCCGGCTAAGATTTCTTTATTTGGCGCTGACTCCACAAGGTCTTTAATTTCTACTTCAAGTTCAACGTCTAATTTAATGGTTGCTAATTCGTAGGAAAGTGCTGCTTGTTCGGCAAATGGCGCTATCTTTTCGGCCATCTTTTTCGCGCCCCTGAAATCAAGCTCCGCCAATTTATCTAGGTTTTCATAAATTGCTTTGATACCGCCAATACCATTGAGCATTGCTACTGCACTTTTGTCACCAACACCCGGAACACCTGGAATGTTATCCACCTTGTCTCCTTTGAGACCTAAGTAATCAATGATTAATGATGGTGGAACGCCGAACTTGTCTACAACGCCTTGCTCGTCCATAACCGTATTGGTCATGGTATTAATTAAGCTAACGTGCGAGTTAACCAGCTGTGCCATATCTTTATCGCCGGTACTGATAATACATTCAATGTCTTGCTCGGTTGCCATTCTGGCTAACGTACCTATGACATCGTCGGCCTCAACATTTGGCTCAACAAGCAAAGGAAGACCCAACGACTTAATTATTTCATGTAAGGGTTTAATTTGATCTCGCAATTCGTCTGGCATTGGCGGTCGATTTGCCTTGTACTCTGGATAAATATCATCGCGAAATGTTTTGCCTTTGGGATCAAAAACAACGGCAACATAGGTAGGGTTGTATTGTTTCAACAAGCTTCTCAACATGTTGATTACGCCATAGACAGCACCAGTAGCCATGCCTTTTGAATTTGTCAGTGGTGGGAGTCCGTGAAAAGCACGGAAGAGGTAAGATGAGCCATCGACGAGTACGAGGGTTTCCTTAGCTTTATCAGTCATTTTATATCCAGTCAGTGGGCGTTTAATGTTTATAGAGAGTTTACAGAACGAGTCGCTTCCGACTCAACTCTAATCTAAACACAATGAATGTGATTAATTTGTGGATAACTCTGTTAACTAAATTTTGAGATCGCAAAACCTGGATCTTGAGTTTACCTACAAGACACCATAAAAATCTTAAAAATCAACGAGTTAAAAGAAGAAAGGACTGCTTACTTTTTTTATTCTTATTTTTTTACGTTGTGAATAATATCCTGAAAACAAAAACTGAGTTTGCTTCAGGGGTTGGCTAATCTACCACAAATAACAAAAGAGAAAAGGGGTAATGTGTGACATATTTAGAAGCATTAATTATTAGCTTTAAAACCATTATGCATAAGCCTTTATTTTTAAGTTCTACAGCTCGAATTGATAGGTATCTAAATGCGCTACAGCCTTAATGAGATCTCATTTTACTATTTTTAACTTATCTATTTATATAGTGTGAAATCGCGATGTAATTATGCAAATTAATGATAAAACGATATGCTTTTGTTTCATAAGCAACCGCGATGATAGTAACTTACTTTGTCAAACAGCCAACGAATTCTTGAAATTTTGAAAGTAGATGGAGCCTCTACCTCTGCCGATATTGCTAAAAAATTAGATATTACGCCCATGGGCGCAAGACAGCATCTATTGCAATTACATAAAAAAGAACTCGTTAGTCATTTTCAAAAAGCTGAAAAAGTAGGAAGACCTAGTCAATACTGGCAACTAACAAAATCAGCGCACGATTCATTTGGTGATGGTCACAATCATCTCGCTTCTAATTTGATTCAGCAAATCTCAGTAGTATTCGGTGACGAAGGTTTAAATAAGATCCTCGATGCCCGTGAACAAGCAATTGAAATTGAATATCTCGAAGCCTTAAACAAGTGCGAAAGAATCAGTGATAAGTTGGATGAATTAGTTAGGTTGCGCAATAAAGAAGGTTACATGGCCACATGGCACGCGGAAGGCGAACACTTCTGGTTTGTTGAGAATCACTGTCCCATTTGTGAAGCAGCAAAGTCCTGTCAACAACTGTGTGCTTCTGAGCGAAACCTGTTTGGTAAATGTTTTAAAAATGTGGCAATGGTGGAAAGAGAAGAGCATATCTTACAGGGGCAACGACGTTGCACTTATAAACTCACCCCAAAAACTATCTAAGCAATCTTAATCTGAAAGCACATGTTTTAACTGCAAAAAGCCAAAAGCACCATTGAAGCCAAAAGGTGCAGCTCTTCTGGAGTAGTTGAACACTCCCGGTGAATCAACCAAAACGTTTCCGGAATTGTCCACAATAGTACCAGCTCTAAATTGGCCTATCTTATTTGTATCGGGTTTCACATCAAAAACGTTGTTAATTCCAACAGAGATTTTGGTTGAGTCGCTAAGTTGCCAATGTAACGCGACATCGGTTAACCATTTTGCTGAATAGGTTTGGGCTTGATTGGCGTCAATAATGCGGTAGCTGCCAAAGCGATTAAAGGTCAAGGTTATGCTTTTGTCGTTGAGTAAATACTCTAAATTGGTGAGCAGTCTGCTTTTGGGTTGCCATGTTTCAATGATAGATACCGCTTGGGCACCAAACAGTTGCTCAGGCAATAGTTCAGATAAGGAATTAGGTGCAAATACAGAGGTAACCTCCGTATCTGTCCAATTACCAGCAACAGTTATATGCAACTTGTTGTGTAATCCCTCAGGTCTCATTTGATAGACTAAATCGACACCTTTGGTTTCAGTATCCGCAGCATTTACAAAAAACTGTGCACTGTTAACGCCACTGACAAGTAAGGCATCACTTAATTGTTGAATTTGTAATTCTGGCGTCAGTTGCTCACTGATAACAATTCTATCGCTGATATCGATGAAATAAGTATCCAAAGTCAATGAACTGTAGGCGGTATTTAGAGTAAACCCGGCTGATATATTCAGTGATTTTTCCTCTTTTAATTCCGGAATCCCTATCTGCCTGGCAAGTTCACTGTCGTTTCTGAAAGTTCCTACCTGTGCTGAGCTGGTGCCGTTGAACTGAGTGCTCACGTTGTTAAAGTAGAGTTGTTGCATGGAGGGGGCACGAAACCCAGTACTTAGCGAAGCTCTCAAAGCAAATTTTTGATTGATATCTCTACGAGCTGAGATTTTACCGTTAATCGTGCTACCAAAATCTTCAAAAATATCTGCGCGAATTGCACCAGTGACAAAAAAGTTTGGTTCAATTTGCCATTCTGAATCAATATAGCCTGAGAGGTTTGAACGGCTCTCATCCACTGAATTAAATGGGTTGAACCCGGGAAACACCTGAATTCCGCCTGCTGCACCATTGCCAATACCATCATAATCTCGATACGAATAAGGATCGCCGGCGGTTATTTTGTAGTTATCAATACGCAACTCGGCACCATAGGCAAGTGAATGAAACTCATATTCAGCAGAAAAGTCGGCATTAATAGTGGTGAGTGCCAGTGCTAATTGACCTGCATGCGCAGAGGTGGGCACGTCACTGCGAGAAGTATTAGCATTGACGGAGACTAAGTCTGCCGCAAATGAGGCGTTGACTGAGTTGCTTACATCATAATCCATGGTGTTAAAACCCGAAGTAATGGAAACGTCGAGCTGTGTGTCTTCGTTCCAATCGCTTCGATGCCCAAGGCTTATGGAAAAGTCTTGCAGTTTGGTGTTGATGAGAGGTAAGAAACCGTCTTTATAGAAGGCTTCACCGTCCCCGAACGTCGGGTTTTTACTCACTTCATTAGCACGCCGAAAGAAACCAGCAGACTCGTTTTCTCGGTGAGAAAAAGTGAGGAAGGCATATTGCTCGCTGGCGAAGTTTTCACGTACGCCATTTAAAACTAAAGTCACTTGATCGGACTGTGCGTCACCTATTCGGAAGTTCTGTCTATTGAAATTTATTTCACGAGACGAGTTTGTGACTTGTAAGTTATTAGCCAATTCACAAGTTTGTAAGTATTGACAAATACCAGAGTCACCTGCGCGATTTGTATGGTCTCTTGTGCGTATACTGAGATTAGCAAATAGGTAGCCAGTATCGAACATTAAAGTGTGCCCAACAGAGAGATCCCCCGTCAATCCATCGCCTTGCTCAAACCCTCCCGCTTTTAAAATCACTTCACTATCAACTTCGTCTTTTAACACTATATTAATAACACCCGCTAAGGCATCGGAACCATATTGAGCTGCGGCACCATCCCTAAGTATTTCAATGCGTTTTATGGCACTACTTGGAATGGCATTTAAGTCGGTACCTGCTGTACCGCGCCCAACGGATGTGTTGACGTGCAAAAGAGAGGCGGAATGGCGTCTTTTACCGTTGATTAAAACGAGTGTTTGATCTGGCCCTAAACCTCTAAGTGTGGCTGGACGCAGAGCATCAGTGCCATCGCTGATTGATGAACTCGAGAAATTGAAAGAGGGGGCTAGGCGTTGCAAAACTCGGCCTAATTCTAGCTCTCCGGTACTTTGAATGAGAGTTTGATCGAGAATATCAACAGGTACGGCAAGTTCACTACTGCTTCTGCCACTGTTGCGTGACCCCACAACATAGACCTTCTCTACGGAGGCAGTTTGTGTGCTACTGGAAATTGCCTCATCAGCATAAGTAGCTGTGCTTGCTAGGTAGGCAATAGCTAGGGCAGAAAATTGTCTAGACAATAATTATGCTCCTTTTAAGCCAATACTCTCTTGTTAATGTATACCATCAGTATAGTCACAATCTGGGCTTGTACAGGACGATCTGTAAAACATATCTTCCTTAAATGTGTTAAGAAATGAGATAAAAATGCATTATTGGTGAAAAAGTAGTCGATTTATTTGCGTTTTTACGATTTTCTGACCATAGTTAATAGCCGATAATTTTTTGGATTTTTTGCCGATGGTTTGGCGACTATATCTTGCAGGTGAGATACATACTGACTGGCGCAGTGAGTTAACGGGGCTCGGAGAGGCTCTGGGGCTTCCTATTGAGTTTTTAACGCCAAACACAAACCATCATCAAAGCGACGCTTGTGGCGCGCAAATACTGGGAGACGAAGACAAGCAATTTTGGAATGATTTTAAAAGCGCGCGTCTCAATCAGGCACGAAATCAAGTCCTCTTGGAAAAATCAGATATCGTTGTGGTGCGTTTTGGTGAGAAATACCGTCAGTGGAATTCGGCGTTTGACGCTGGTTTTGCGGTTGCCAATGGCAAGTCTTTGGTAAGTTGGCACGACGAACAACTCAACCACGCATTAAAAGAAATCGATGCAGCGGCAACTGCGGTCGCTAACTCTATCGAACAAGTGGTTAAATCACTTGAGTATCTTACAACGGGCGGCTTGTCTCGGTAGACATACTCATTTTGAATTTAGCTATGGCTATAATGGCTGTTATATTTTACGCTGGTAAATTATATACAAAGCACATTTTTTGGTTGAGTCGTTAGCGCTTTCCTTCTAAAGTGCTTATCCTTGTTTTTAAAAGCTTTTCTCAGTATTCAAATTTGATGCAATATCGCGCCATAGTACGTATTTTGGGCCTATTAGTGGCTATGTTTAGCGTGACTATGATCCCTCCTGCACTGGTTTCTTTGATTTTCAAAGACGGCGGTGGTCTGCCTTTTTTACTGGCCTTTATGCTTTGTTTGCTAACGGGCCTTGCGACTTGGTACCCCTATCGAAACTCGAAACAAGACTTACGAGCAAAAGAAGGATTTTTGATCGTTGCATTGTTTTGGGCCGTTCTGGCGAGTTTTGGTGCTTTGCCCTTGATCCTTATGGATCAGCCTCAGATGTCTATCACCGATGCTTTTTTCGAATCATTTTCTGGCCTCACAACCACCGGGGCAACCGTCATTCAAGGTATCGAGTTTTTACCAAAAGCGGTTCAATTTTACCGTCAGCAATTACAATGGTTAGGGGGAATGGGAATAATTGTGCTTGCTGTCGCCATACTACCCATATTAGGCGTGGGGGGAATGCAGTTGTATCGCGCAGAAACACCCGGCCCGGTAAAAGACTCTAAGATGACCCCAAGAATCGCCGATACCGCGAAGCACCTTTGGTATATTTATCTTTCATTGACGACTGCGTGCACGGTAGCCTATTGGGTGGCGGGGATGTCTTGGTTCGACGCCAGCTGTCATGCTTTTTCCACCATAGCTATTGGTGGATTTTCCAATTATGACGCCAGTTTAGGGCATTTTGACTCGACGGCTATTAACGTTGTATGTGTTGTGTTCTTGTGGATAGCTGCACTGAACTTTGCGCTACATTATGCCGCGGTAACTGGGCGTTCTTTGCGAACTTACATTTATGACCCGGAACTACGCGCTTTTTTTAGTATCCAAGCCGCACTTGTTATTTTGACTTTCTTGGTTTTAGTGCACTTTCATATTTACGGCAGTGCCGAGGCGGCTTTTGACCAGGCATTAATCCAAGCAGTGTCGATTAGTACAACCGCAGGTTTTACCACAACCAATTTTTCTGACTGGCCAGTTTTCCTTCCCATTATATTGATCTTTGCCAGTTTTATCGGTGGTTGTGCGGGTTCTACTGGTGGCGGTTTAAAAGTAATTCGCGTACTACTACTTTATCTTCAAGGTAAACGTGAAGTAGATCGTTTAATCCATCCTAAGGCCATCTATTCAGTTAAACTCGGTGACAGAGCCTTACCGAGTCGTGTTGTCGATGCAGTGTGGGGCTTCTTTTCTGCATACGCGCTGGTATTTGTGGTCATAATGGTTTGTCTTATCGCAACCGGAATGGACAATCTTACCGCGTTCTCAGCAACCGCGGCGATGCTAAACAATCTTGGCCCCGGGCTAGGGGAAGTGGCGCTGAACTACGCAGAGGTGACAGATGCCAGCAAGTGGTTTTTGATATTAGCAATGATATTCGGACGCTTAGAAGTGTTTTCTCTGTTGGTGTTGTTCTCACCTACTTTCTGGCGCAGTTAAAGCAACCTGAGTTTTTAACCAAAGAACAAAGCGCTTGGTTGGAACAACTTCTCAACGTCCCCAATATACTTTTTATCCACCAAAACATGATTACGTGATCATCTGGTTCAATCATGGTATCGCTGTGGGCAATGACAACTTCATCGCGCCTTACGATGGCGCCAATAGTTGTACCCGGTGGCATCCTTATTTCAGATATGCGTCTTCCCACAACCTTGGACGTGGTTTCGTCGCCATGGGCTATTGCCTCAATAGCTTCTGCTGCTCCGCGTCTTAGTGAGTAAACGTTCACTATATCACCACGACGAATATGCGTAAGCAGTGCCGAGATGGTTGCTTGTTGTGGTGAAAATGCGATATCGATTTCACCACCTTGAACAAGATCAACATAGGCACCGCGTTGGATTAATACCATTGCTTTTTTGGCACCCATTCTCTTGGCTAACATAGCCGACATAATGTTAGCTTCGTCGTCATTGGTCACGGCAAGGAACGCGTCTACCTGTTCTACATGTTCTTCCAAAAGCAATTCTTGATCTGATGCGTCACCCACGAACACAATGGTTTTGTCTAGACTCGTAGATAAATACTTTGCGCGGTCATAATTGTATTCGATCAGTTTTACGTGATGGTCATGTTCTAGTTGTTTTGCAAGGCCTGCACCAATTAAACCACCACCGGCTATCATGATACGTTTGTAGTTACCTTCCAACTTTTGCAGTTCGCTCATTACTGCTCGAATGTGTTTGGTCGCGGCGATAAAAAATACTTCATCATCTGCTTCTATTACGGTAGTTCCGAGCGGTCGGATGGGTTTTCCGCGACGATAAATAGCAGCTACTCGAGTATCCACATTGGGCATGTGTTCTTTCAATGCTGACAACGCGTGTCCAACCAACAATCCGCCGTAATAGGCTTTAACGGCCACTAGACTGGCTTTGCCTTCTGCGAATTCCACTACCTGCAAAGCGCCGGGATAATCAATAAGACGCTTAATAGATTGCGTAACCAATTGCTCTGGCGCAATGAGGTGATCGACGGGGACATCAGCATGCTTAAATAACTGTTTTTGATAAACGATATATTGTTCAGATCTCACTCGAGCGATCTTGGTGGGTGTTTTAAACAAGCTATATGCGACCTGACACGCCATCATATTACTTTCGTCGCTATTGGTTACAGCGACCAACATGTCAGCGTCTTCGGCACCGGCTTTTTTTAGTACGTCTGGGTGAGAACCAATACCTTGAACAACTTGAAGATCAAGACGGTCTTGCAGAGCCCGTAATTTTTCGGCGTCGTAATCGATGATAGTGATTTCGTTTTTCTCGCCAACCAGGTTCTCGGCAAGGGTTGCTCCAACTTGTCCGGCACCAAGGATAATAATCTTCATAGTCTAAGTGTTTGTAATTTAATGTGTTCGTTTACACAGTAGCCATTGATTTAATCAGCTTTGCGTAATAAAAACCATCCATATCGTTTTCGCCAGGCAAAATTTGTAAGCCGACTTCGTTTTCGCGTCCACCTGCCAAGCATTGTAGTTGTGCATCCTGATTCCTTTCCAGGAAACGTTTTATTTGTTCTTTATTTTCTTCTGGCAAAATGGAACAAGTCGCGTACAGAAGGACGCCTCCCGGTTTTAGTAGTGACCACATTGCGTTGAGAATGTTTGCTTGAAGCTCGGTCAATACTTCAATATCAGGTGCTTTACGTAGCCACGGAATATCCGGATGTCGTCTAATAATGCCAGTAGCAGAGCAGGGAGCATCTAATAGGATCCGATCGTACTGCGGATAGGGAGACCATGTTTCAGGAGTCGCTGCATCACCGGTTTTTATTGTGGCTGCGTGCCCCAGTCTGGCAAGGTTTTCGGCCATGCGTTGCAGTCTACTGGCATCAGTATCGAGTGCGACACAGTCTTGTAGGTTTGGCTGCATTTCTAATACATGAGCCGTCTTACCTCCAGGTGCTGCACAAGCGTCCAAAATTATATCATTTGGTTGCGCATCTAAATGCAACGCTGCTTGTTGTGCGGCGGCGTCCTGCACAGCAAACCAACCCTCTGCAAAACCGGGTAATAAAGGGATTGCTAAGGATGAGGTGAGTTTGATAAGCCAAGGTTTACCCTCAAACTCCTCAAAACCAATATCGTTTTCAACTAGCGCTTGTTTGAAGGTACTGGCGTCTACTTTTTGTTGATTAATCCGCAGCCAAACGGGTGGTTTTTGCTTTTGTGCTTTGAAGATGTTTTCGGCGTCTTCTGGATAGGCTTGGATAATTTTTTTGTATAACCACTTTGGCATTCCTGCCACTATTCTTGGTTCTTCGATCGGTTTAGCCTGAAAACCACCACGAATAAAATTGCGCAGGATAGCATTTACTAACCCCTTCATCGGACGATTTCCTAGCGCACTGCAAGCTTCGACCGTTTCGGCAACTGCGGCGTGCTGTGAAACCCGACTAAAGGCCAGTTGATAGAACCCCAACATGATAAGAAATTCTAGTTTCTTTTGTTTACCTTTCAGTGGTCTTTCTAATAGTTGTCCGAGCCAGAATTGTAGAGTGGGTAATTGCCGTAGTACTCCATAGGTCATCTCATGTAGCCAAGCGCGATCTTTATCCGCAACGTTGTTTAGCGCCTCGGGAAGCGCTTCTTGTAGCGATTGACCATTATTAAGCACATTGGCAATACACAAGGTCACTTGCGCTCTGAGATGAACTTTCGCCACTTAGCTATTTTCCTGACTGGCACCGCAGAGCATAGTGCCTGTGGTAATCCAGTTTTTGTTACCATTTAATATGACATCAACGGCCATAGGTTTTTTACCCGGTATTTGTATCTTTGTAAGTACTAACTGACCATCGCTGGTTGCAATAATGATTCCTGATTTGTCCACCGATAAAACGGTACCGGGTGACGCTTCAGTCTTTTCTGGAAGGACGTTCGCCTGCCACACTTTGATATTTTTATCTTGATAACGGAAGAAGGTGCCCGGCCATGGATTAAAGGCTCTAATGTTTCGTTCTAATTGAGTCGCAGTATCGGACCAATTAATTTCAGCTTCTTCCTTACTGAGTTTTTGAGCATAAGTGGCGTCGTTGTCGATTTGGGCTTCTCGCGTTATTTCGTCGAATTTATGTAGTGTTTCAACCAGTGTTTGCGGACCAATTTCAGCCAACTTTTCATAAAGACTTGCACTAGTGTCTTCATCTAAAATGGGTATTTCCGATTTTAACAGCATATCGCCCGTGTCTAAGCCAACATCCATCAACATCGTTGTCACTCCCGTCGTCGCGTCACCCGCCCAAATTGAACGCTGAATAGGTGCTGCACCTCGCCATTTAGGAAGTAAAGAACCGTGAACGTTAATGCAACCTTTGCTGGGAATATCTAATACTGACTTCGGTAAAATCAAGCCATAAGCAACCACCACCATAATATCAGGCGCCAGTTGTTTTAATTCTGCCTGAGCCTCTGAATTCTTTCTCAGTTTCTCAGGTTGAAATACTGGGATATTATGTTCGACTGCAAGTTGCTTGACCGGGCTGGCTTGTAGCTTTTTACCTCGCCCCGCGGGTCTATCTGGTTGCGTGTAAACACCCACCACATTAAAGTTTTTGGCTAGTAGCGCGGCTAAATGGTCGCTAGCAAATTCCGGTGTACCGGCGAAAACAATTCTCAATTTAATATCCAACTATGTCGTATTTTTAGGCGCGTTGAAGCAGTTTGGCTTCTTTTTCTAGCTTCTTGCGGATGCGTTGTCTTTTTAAGGGCGACAAATAATCTACGAAGAGTTTACCTATGAGGTGATCCATTTCGTGTTGAATACAAATTGCCAACAAGCCATCTGCCTCTTGTTCGTATTGTTCTCCTTGCTCATTCAAAGCTCGTACTTTAACTGTTTCAGCGCGTTCGACCTTTGCATAGTTATTGGGAACCGACAAACAACCTTCTTCGCTGATGGTTACGCCGTCTTTCTCTATTATCTCAGGGTTGATAAACACCATTGGATTATCTTGGTTTTCGGAGACGTCCATAACAATGACGCGTTGGTGAACATTAACCTGCGTTGCAGCAAGGCCAATACCTTTCTCTTCTCGCATTGTTTCAAACATGTCACTCACTAAGCTTCGAATATCGTCATCAACGTTTTCGACATCTTTGGCAACGGTTCTTAATCTTTCATCTGGGAATCGTAAAACTTCTAAAACGGCCATTAGTTTGCTTCACATAAAATCTGTTTATATAGTTAAAATCAGTTATCGAGGGCAGTCTAACTAGGTTGACGGTACGAACTTTTATCGCCAATCGGGGGTAGTTAACAGTACAGTGTGTATATTTAAACACTGGGTCTTGCAGAAGTTAGTCGCCACACATCAGTATAATACTGAATACGATAGTGTTAACGTTAATCGTAATAAACGTCTGTAACGCGTTATTCTAACCGATAACCTGACTGATTTGACAGTGTAACGGTTACAAATGGGGAAAAATCTGTGTTGAAACTCAGTGAAATGTTTAAAGTACTGTGCTTTGTTGCGATTAGTAGTGTTTCCGTAGCAAAAGCCACTGAAATTAAACAGAATGCGCCAGAGCAGTACACTGTGAAAAAGGGTGACACACTCTGGCAAATAGCGGGTATGTATTTGGATCAGCCTTGGTTGTGGCCAAAGCTTTGGCAAAAAAATCCCTATATCCAAAATCCGCATTTAATCTACCCAGGCGATATTATTCGGTTAATAAAAAGGCCAGACGGTGAAATCGAGCTTGAGTTGGTGCGCTCGGAAAAAAGACAAGTAAAGCTATCGCCTAAAACCTACAAGACCATCAAGGTGGCAGAGCCTATTCCGGCATTGCCTTGGGAATTACTTAACTCGTACATACGCAAAGATATGGTTATTGCGACGGGAGACTATGAATCCCTGCCGTATCTATTGGGTGATCAAGAAGGAGCTGTTAGGTTTGCCACAGGTGATACCGTATTAGGTAAGCACAACTCGACCGGCGAAACGCAATTAAAAGTTATTCGTGCTCGCAAAGAGATCTTTAATCATGAAGGTGAATCTTTGGGATTATGGGTACAACATATCTCCTCTGCGGAACAAACATCTGCAAATTTAGATGCAGGTGTTTTGGTCGAGCTAAAAGACGCTAAGCAAGAGGTAAAACCGGGTGATCGATTGTTACCTGCCACTGCTGCGGAAGCGCAAAGCAATCTTGCATTGAATGCGGCAACCACACAGTTAGGTAAAATAATCGCCAGTCTTCACGATCACGCGTTGCTAGGTAAGTACGACATTGCAATTTTAGATTTAGGCGCGCTAGATGTAGAGCCGGGCACTGTAATGGGCATTTATTCTCAAGGCCCTAATATTATTGATGGCGACCCCATTGAGTACGAAGAAGTCGAAGGCTTGACTAACGTCAGTTTTATATTCAATGACCAAATACAACAACCGGCTTTAAAAGTGGGCGAATTAGTGGTATTCAAAGTATTTGATGCATCGAGTTTCGGCTTAATAACGTCTTCAACCAAAGTGATCCGCTCGGGGTCTTGGGTGGCTAAGCCTTAATCGAATTAAGTATCACATCACTTCAGGAAGAAGTGATTTTAATTCAATAACAAACTAACAATGTTATATCGACAAGGAAGTGGATATGAGTACAACGACACATGCCCCGATTGCGGCACTTGAGCCTTGGCTGCAACTGCGGTCAGTCCCTGCACTGAAATTTTCTGAATTAGTCACTCTATTGAGGCGGTTTGGTGAGTCATCTGAACATTTGATACGCGCAAATTCCCAAGATTTGTTAAGGGCAGGATTGTCCGAGGTGCAAATAAGCGCTCTAAAAACTCCGCAGGCAGGTAAAATTGAGTCCATAAGCAACTGGCTGTCTAAATGCGAAAATCATCGCGTGTTAACGTTGCAAGATGACGATTATCCTGAATTACTTCTGCAGCTTAGCTCTCCGCCGCTACTACTTTATTGTTGTGGTGATGTGAACTGCATAAACAAATATCAACTGGCTATTGTTGGCTCGCGCAAGGCGAGTGCTCAAGGTAAAAAAATAACGGCTGACTTTGCCGGCAAATTAGCAATGAGTGGTTGGGTAATTACCAGCGGTATGGCGATGGGCATTGACCGATACGCTCATCAAGGGGCGCTACAGAATAATGGCCAAACGGTCGCCGTATTGGGCACAGGTGTAAACCGCATTTATCCCCAAAGAAACCAAGATATTTATGACAGTATTGTCGAGGGCGGTGGTTGCGTCATTTCTGAATTTGACTTAAATACGCCGCCTAAACCTTTTCATTTTCCAAGACGTAATCGCCTTATTTCTGGATTGAGTCAGGGGGTGTTGGTAATTGAAGCTGATGTTAAAAGCGGTTCGTTAGTGACGACCAAATACGCACTTGAACAAAACCGTGAAATATTTGCCATTCCTGGTTCCATTTACAACCCACTGAGTAAAGGATGCCACCAATTAATTAAGCAAGGAGCGAAGCTGGTTGAGCAAGTATCTGACATAAATGAAGAATTTGCAGAATTTCCGCTGGAAGCGGAAAATCTTGATACAAAAAACCCTGAAAAAAACCTAAAACAAGGGTTGGCAACAGACCAATTGTTAGCTAGTGTTGGATATGAAGCAACACCCTTGGATGTTGTAGTGCAACGTAGCGGTCTGCCAGTGAAGGTGGTATTAGCAAAATTATTAGAATATGAGCTACGTGGTTTGTTAGTCGCCGTTCCTGGTGGCTATTCTAGATTGGGGGAATAATAAAAAATGTTCGATATCCTCATGTATCTTTTTGAAAACTTCATTCACAGTGAATCTGAATTTCGCGTCGACCAAGATGAATTAACGGATGAGCTCGTAAGAGCAGGCTTCCATCACGATGAAATATTCAAAGCGCTAGCTTGGTTGGAAAATTTAGCCGCACTGCAAGAAACTGATATCAACCCGTATCTCACAAAAGGCATAAGCCCTGCGGTTGCGCGTGTTTATACAGTGGAAGAAGAAGTTAGACTTGATGTAGAGTGTCGCGGTTTCCTGATGTTTCTGGAACAGATCAACGTATTGGATGCAACCACCAGAGAAATGGTGATTGATCGCGTAATGGAAATAGATTCTTCAGAATTCTGTTTGGAAGACCTTAAATGGGTCATTCTCATGGTGCTATTTAACGTACCGGGCAAAGAGAATGCCTATGCGCAAATGGAAGATTTGCTATTTGAAGTACCAGATGGTCCATTACATTAAATATGACTGAGTTCGTTTCGGGAAGCTGCCTGTAATTAGGATGCTTAGTTGACCGACAATACCAAAGGGCAAAGCCAACACGGCGATTGCCCAGAGTGTTCTGCACCCCTACTTTTTAAATCTGGAAAGAAAGGCTCGTTTTTAGGGTGCAGTAATTACCCAGATTGCCAATTTATCCATAACTTTGGTGTATCTAACGTAGATACGTTAAAAGTGATGGAGGGTTCCTCCTGCCCGGAATGTGGATCAGCGTTGGCGGTTAAAAAAGGACGTTTTGGCATGTTCATAGGTTGCACCGATTTCCCTGAGTGCAACTATGTTCAGTCAGAACAAAAACAACAAGAAGATGAAAGTAGTGTGTATTGCCCACAATGTTCATCTGGCAAATTGATTAGACGAAAAGGTCGCAAGGGAAAACCCTTTTATTCTTGCAATAACTATCCAAGCTGCAAATATCTGCTCAATGAAGAACCTATCGAACAAAACTGCCCTGCATGTGATTGGCCGGTGATGGTGTTAAAGAACAAAGGCGAACAACAATTTTTAGTTTGTCCGCAAAGAGAGTGTGGGCATAGCATGGTGTTTTATAAGAAGTTATAGACATTTTCACCTTTGATCTGAATCATTGTTATTTTTCAAACTCGCAATACAATTGCAGCCTACTAAATCACGAGTAAACCAATGTCGATGACCGATACTGAATTACAGGCTTATTTTCAACGCGGCGGTATTCTTGCCTATCCGACTGAAGGCGTATTTGGCCTGGGTTGTGATCCAGAAATTGAAGCCTCTGTTCTTGCGATTTGCGCGCTTAAAAAAAGGCCTGTAGAGAAGGGGCTCATACTCATCGCAGATGAGTTCGAAAGGGTACGGAAATACGTAGACCTAGATTTAGTACCGGAAACTATGCGCAGTAAGATTTTTGCAAGTTGGCCAGGACCAGTCACTTGGCTTTTGCCGAAAACTGCGTCGACACCTAAAAGCGTGACCGGAGAACATCCACTCATTGCCGTTCGCGTCAGTGCTAATAAAACTGTAGGCCGGTTGTGCCGACTGTTTGATTCGGCAATGGTGTCAACCAGTGCTAACTTAGCGGGTCAACCTTCGGCATTGACGGCACAAGAATGCTCAGATGTATTCGGGGATGATGTCTTTGTGGTAGAAGGAACAACCGATGGCCGAACTCAACCTTCAGACATATACAACGGTCTCACTGGCGAGCTTTTAAGAGGATAAGATGGCTGAGATTAATATAGAGACAGTGAAACACTATTTACTGTCGCTGCAAGATGACATTTGCAGAAAGATAGAAGCGGCAGACGGCGGAGCGACTTTTGTAGAAGATAATTGGGAACGTGAACTCGGTGGTGGTGGCCGTACCAGAGTACTTACCAAAGGTAATGTTATTGAACAAGGCGGGGTGAACTTTTCTCACGTCTATGGCGGACAGTTACCGGCTTCAGCGACCGCTGCGCGCCCTGAATTAGCGGGAAGGAGTTTTCAGGCGGTCGGTGTTTCTTTGGTTATTCATCCTAAGAATCCGATGATCCCCACTTCCCATGCAAATGTTCGTTTTTTCATTGCTGAAAAAGATGGAGCAGACCCAGTGTGGTGGTTTGGTGGTGGATTTGATTTAACACCATTTTATCCTTATCTCGAAGATGTAAAACATTGGCATCAAGTCGCTCATGATCTGTGTGAACCCTTCGGTGAACAAGTGTATGGGAAATACAAAGAGTGGTGCGACAAATATTTTTATCTGAAACATCGCGATGAAACTAGAGGTGTAGGTGGTCTATTTTTCGATGACTTGAACGAATGGGGATTCGAGCGCAGCTTCGAGTTTATGCGAGCGGTTGGTGATGGTTACTGTGACGCTTATATTCCTATTGTGGAAAAGAGAAAAGCCGAACCCTACTCACAAGCTGAACGTGATTTCCAATTGTACCGCCGAGGGAGATACACAGAATTTAACCTTTTGTTTGATCGCGGCACTTTGTTTGGCATACAGAGCGGCGGGCGTACTGAGTCTATCTTGATGTCTATGCCGCCATTGGCTAGGTGGGAATATGGCTACCACCCTGAAGCAGATACCAGAGAGGCCGACCTTTACGAGAATTATTTAAAACCAAGAGAGTGGCTTTCTTCTATCGACTAAAGCCTTTGAACCAATAGAACCTTTAAACGAACAAAACGCAGCTTAAAGCATCATACTTATGAAAAGATTCGCAGTTATTGGAAATCCAATCAGTCATAGTAAATCACCTATGATCCATTCCGCATTTGCTAAGCAGCTTGGACATGAAATTACTTATGAGACTGTTGAAGGACAACCGGGTCACTTTTCAGAGTTGATTGCACGTCTCATAGAAGAAGGTTATTCCGGGACTAATGTCACTTTACCTTTTAAAGGAGACGCTTTTGCCATTGCCGACGAACTTTCTCAAAGGGCAGAGCTTGCCAAAGCAGTAAACACGCTTACTTTTGGTCAAGGAAAAATCACTGGCGACAATACTGACGGCCAAGGATTGGTGCAAGACTTACTGAGGCAACTGCCCACGTTGAACAATCAACACCTACTGTTAATTGGCGCTGGCGGTGCTGCCAAAGGCGTAATAAAACCTCTTTTTGATGCCGGTATAGTGCAGATAACTATTTGCAACAGAACAATAGAAAAAGCGGTTGCTATCAAGGAGCAGTTCGAAAAATTTGGTGTCATTAACTGTTGCGGCTTTGAACAAACCTACAATGTGTCTGCTGACATTATTGTTAATTCAACCTCGACATCTGTTTCTGGAGAGCTCCCCGCGGTATCTGATCATATATATAAAAACGCTAGTTTTGCTTATGACATGTTTTACGCTAAAAGCGATACCCGTTTTATGACTCACGCTAAGGGGCTAAACAGTGACATCATAGTAAGTGATGGTTTGGGAATGTTAGTAGGCCAGGCTGCTGAGAGCTACCGAGTTTGGTCGGGGGAGCAGCCTGAAATGGAACCGGTACTAGATTCGCTGAGACAATTAATCTAAACCTCGGCTAAATAGTCATTCTTCAAATCCACATAATTAGTTGCCGATATTTTTAAAAAGGCAGTTTCATCATCATTGAGTTTTCTGGCTTGTTTGCACGGGCTGCCTACATAAAGATAACCTGATTCCAGTACTTTATTAGGCGGCACTAACGCACCTGCACCGATAAACACATCATCTTCAACTACCGCACCGTCCATAATAATAGCGCCCATTCCTATCAGAATACGATTACCCACAGTACATCCGTGCAGCATGCATTTATGACCAACAGTGACATCTTCACCTATAGATAGTGGGTAGCCATCAGGATTCTTTTGGCTCTTACGGGTTACATGCAATACGGATCCATCTTGGATATTCGTGTTTTTTCCTATGCGGATGCTATTTACATCACCGCGCTCGGCGACCAATGGCCATATACTGACATTATCTTCACAAACAACATCACCGCTGATGACAGCGCTGGGGTCAACATAGCAAGCTTTACCAAATGCAGGGACTATTCCTTTGTAAGGACGGACATTCATAAATGAGTATTCCAAATAAAAAAGTAGAAAAAGTGTATCAACAACAGCTTTTTTCTCAAACTTGACTATTATTTATCCACTCAGTAAAAAAACTGAAATATTTAGTTGACGCATTCTATTTGCTCTGTAGAATGCGCGCCTCGCTTCGGGATGAATTGCTTCGGCAAGCTCGAATGAGATACCAATAAGGTGTTTCACAACCAGGCTGTAAAGCCCAATTGG
>WKFJ01000060.1 GCA_014872785.1 Alteromonadaceae bacterium | reverse complement strand
GTTATTGATATACATGTGAAAAATAAATTAACAAAAAGAGGTGAAAAAATACATGGTTGGTGGTTGGGTGGCAAAATTTCTACGACTTTAGTCTAATGGCGGCAACTGATGAGCAAGCAAGGCGGCGTCAAATTGCTGCCAGTGTATTGTCAGGCGTGAGTTAAAAATATACCGATAAAGGTATAAGTGTCAGATTTTTGTTATTACTATCCATACCTTATTAGCAGGCAATGTAATTAATATGATTGAGATATCTAGAGTCTTAGCGCATCCTGCTCTTTGTTGTTGCTTTTTGACTTAGCCCACTAGACCTTCAAAGCAATGCCGCGATCAGAAAGCGTTCAGATTGAACAAAACTTATACCGCAAAGATCAGCAGGCTCAAGTTACTGCCGAACAATCAATTGGCTTTAGCCAATTGATTGTGTCAAGGTTAGAACTTCGCCTGAGGGGATGATCGTCTCTGAGGTTATCGCGGCTTCTACGCAAACGAAGTCCAGGTAATCGTTGTTGTGGATATTATCTATTGCTTTGCTCGTTTCTATCCAAGGGTTCCAAATAACAATGCTGTCGTGTCCAGACATCGAGATTTTGGTGCTGTTCCTTTTACCCCTAATTACAAGGTCTTTTGTTTGTACTAGATGCACACGGTCAGTCTCTCCTTCAAAAGTGTAGGGAAGTTTCACTGAAAATTGATTGAAGTCCCGTGTTTTATCACGGAAATTACCACTGATCCCATGAATTTCAGTATTATGAATATTCTCGACAGTAAAATAGGTATGTAACGCGCCCGTTATTGCTATGTCTTTGTCATCAGTATTAGTGACTTCTAATTCGACTTGTAAGCTGTTGCCGACAAGTACTCGATAGGTGAGCGACGCGGTATGATTGAATCCCGGCTGAGGTGTCACCTCAAACCTAAAGGTTAACCGGGTTTCTCCGGTGTCTAATTGTTCGTTACTTTCAAAGTGCCATGCTTCTGTTCGCAAAAAGCCGTGAGAGGCTAGGCCGGATTCTCCGTTGGGAAATTGTTTTGAAAACCATGGCCAGCAAATAGGGATGCCACCTCTAATTGCCTCGGAGCCATCTAATTGTGTTAGTTCACTGAGCCACAATCTATCTCTATTGTCTGACTTTGGACGAAAAGTCAGTACGTGTGCACCAAAAACCGAAATAGTGGCTGTAGCCAACTCATTTTCTACGTGAATTAACTGATTGCCTTTTATGTCTTCTATTTTTATGTAGGGATCCATGCGTTTTATCCTGATGAGTACACAATCTTTATTATACGAATAAAAAAGGCGGCAAATTGCCGCCTTAACAAAATAGTGTGACTTACTTGCTGATATGAGCTGCTAAGTCTAATACCTTGTTGCTGTAGCCGATTTCATTGTCATACCAAGAAACTAGCTTAACGAAGGTATCAGTCAGAGCGATACCTGCTTTTGCGTCAAATATAGAGGTTCTAACGTCGCCTAAGAAGTCGTTAGAAACAACTTGGTCTTCTGTATAACCCAAGATACCTGCAAGTTCGTTCTCAGATGCTGTCTTGATAGCCACACAGATTTCTTCATAAGAAGCGGGTTTAGCTAGGTTAACTGTTAAATCAACTACTGATACGTCAGCAGTAGGTACGCGGAAAGCCATGCCGGTAAGTTTTCCGTTAAGCGCAGGAATAACTTTACCCACTGCTTTAGCCGCACCTGTTGACGAAGGGATAATGTTTTGGAATGCACCACGACCACCGCGCCAGTCTTTCATTGAAGGGCCATCTACTGTTTTCTGAGTGGCTGTTGCGGCGTGCACTGTCGTCATCAAGCCGTCAACAATACCAAAGTTATCATCAATAACTTTAGCAAGAGGCGCTAAACAGTTAGTTGTACATGACGCATTAGAAACAATGTCTTGGCCTTCATAGCTTTCGTGGTTAACGCCCATTACAAACATTGGCGTCGCATCTTTTGATGGTGCAGATAACACAACTTTCTTAGCACCTGCTTGAATGTGCTTACGCGCAGTCTCATCGGTTAAGAATAAACCTGTAGATTCAACTACAACGTCAGTGTCCAACGCATCCCATGCTAAGTCTGCTGGGTCGCGTTCTGAAGTTACGCGAATTTGCTTGCCATTTACTACCAGTTGGCCTTCAGCAACTTCAACTGTACCGTTAAAGCGACCGTGAGTTGAATCGTACTTCAACATATAAGCCATGTACTCTGCATCTAACAGATCGTTAATACCAACAATTTCTATATCATCTCTTTCGCATGCTGCGCGAAACACAAAACGACCAATTCTTCCGAAGCCGTTAATACCTACTTTAATCGCCATTTGAACACCTCACCTCAGTAAAGTTGTGAAATAAAATTACAAAAATTATGGCTTAATTCGCCAAATAACGCAAAGAATTTTATAAAAATGTTGTTTAATTACAGATTTCTTGCGTGCAAAAACCTGTTTTTTCGTCTATTTTAGTAGTCATTGAAAGTTGTGTTAGCATGTTGCGCCATCAGAGCTTAAACGATAAAGATACTCCAGATAAGGAATGATTAGTCATATGACTTCGCCAGTTATTGAAAAATTAGTAGAGATCAGAGGCATTGAATCCAGTTATGTAGATGCTGGGGGCAAGCCAGCCTATGTCAGCGATGACAGTAAATCTAAATTACTTGCGACCATGGGTTACAGTGTCGACAGTGAAGAAAAGCTTGAACAGGAGCTTTCTGGTCAAATAGCAAATAATTGGATGCAACCACTAAATCCAGTACAAGTTAATCGCACCGGAGAATCCCTAGTGATTGCAGTTCGTTTGCCAATTGAATTGGTGAACGATGATTATTCGCTGAAAATTACATTAGAAAATGGCGAAGAGCTCTCGAGCAAATTCGTTCCCTCGGAAGGTGAGCTGATTAACGTTGCTCATATCGATGACGTTGAATTTCAAGAGTATATAGTCGATGTGCCGCATGAATTACCGATGGGCTATCACAATATCTCATTAGTGGCGGATGATGATGATCTTATTGCTACTATGCGTTTTATTATCGCTCCTAAGTCTTGTTACAAACAACAGCCTATTGTTGATGGGCAAAAGTTTTGGGGGCTCAGTGTGCAGCTTTATTGTTTGCGCAGTGAACACAACTGGGGCGTCGGTGATTTCACAGATCTGACGTATCTTATTCAACAGTCGGGCAGACAAGGTGCACAATTTGTCGGGTTAAATCCAATTCACGCCTTGTACCCTGCTAATCATTACAACTGCAGCCCATACGGCCCGTCTTCCAGACGCTGGTTAAACTTTATCTATATCGATGTGACTAAGCTAGATGGATATGAGCACGCGGACGTCCAGTGCATTGTTAATTCAGAAGAATTCCAGGGCGCTTTACAACATGCGCGTAATGTTGATTACGTCGACTATGAAGCGGTTATTAGATTGAAGCTTGAGGTCTTGAAAAAGATCTTTGAGGTGCAGTACGACAAGTACTTAAGTAAAAACACCAAACTCAATAAAGCGTTCAAGGCATTTATTGAAGAGGGTGGCGAAAGCCTCGACATGTTGGCCACCTATGATGCAATTCAAGAATCGCTTTATGCCGATGGCAAGGAAGGTTGGGGCTGGCCAGTATTTCCTGCCGGTTTGAATGAATACCACAAACCTGATGTTGCTAAGTTCAAAAAGGCAAACGCGAAAAACGTTAAGTTTTACATGTTCTTGCAGTGGCAAGCAGCACTTCAATTAGAAGCTGCGCAACAGGCAGCCGAAGATGCCGGTATGTGTATTGGTATTTATCGTGATTTGGCTGTTGGCGTTAGTGAAGGAAGTGCAGAAATTTGGGGAAATCGCGAGTTATATGTAACTGGCGCAAGTGTTGGTGCACCACCAGATAGATTAGGACCGCTCGGCCAAAACTGGGGATTGCCTCCAATGGATCCTGAAGAGCTTTATCAACAAGCTTATCAGCCCATTATTGATTTATTCAGTTCCAATATGCAAAGCTGTGGTGCGTTGCGTATTGACCATGTTATGGCGCTCTTGCGTTTATGGTGGGTACCACAACACGAAGATGCTAAAGCCGGTGGTTATATATATTATCCTGTAGACGACTTACTTGGCATTTTGGCCCTTGAAAGCCATAGACACCAAAGCTTAGTAATTGGTGAAGACTTGGGTACAGTACCCGATGAAATTCGCGCTAAGTTGTCCGATAACGGCGTGCATTCATATCGTGTTTTCTTCTTTGAACAAGCTAAAGACGGCGGTTTTTATTCACCCAGCCATTACCCAGAACAGTCAATGGCTACATTGACAACACATGATATGCCAACCTTGATTGGCTATTGGCACTGTCTTGATTTAGAGCTGGGCAAAGAACTTGGTTTATATCCAAGCCAAGAAATACTCAATGAACTATACGACAGTCGTCACGATCAAAAGCAGCAGATCCTTGATACGCTGCACGGACATCTTTCTGTACCACAAGGTATGCCTAGATATGTTGACCAGGTGGGTATGCACAAAGAGTTAAACCACGGTATGCAGTATCACATGGCCAAAGGTAGCAGTGCGCTATTGAGTCTTCAGTTGGAAGATTGGCTAGAAATGGACAAACCAGTAAATATACCTGGTACATCCAGCGAATATCCGAACTGGAAACGCAAATTAACGCGAAATGTTGAGCAAATTTTCACAGATCCAGTGTTAAATAGTCTAGCCTTAGGGTTGACTGAAGCGCGTCGAAAAGCGTCGGAAGGGTAAATGATAAGCGCGCGTTATATCCCTTAACGCGCAAAATATATGGATATAGTGTAATCACTCTTACATGATTCGTTTGCACAATTAATTAATATCCCTTTGAGAATGAGCAGATAATACAAAGGCAAACTTATGCAGATTGAACAGCAACTCCAAGTGGCGAACTGTGGTACGCCATTCGATATTCTTGGTGTGACTAAAACTGAGAATGGCATTGAAATCAAAACCTGGAAGCCCAGTGCGACGTCCGTCTCTGTCGTAAACCTGAACACCGGGGAAGATCTAGGCGAAATGGAGCGCGTTGATGATACCAGTCTATTCGTTGCCAAATTCGAAGGATCGGAAGTTTTTGTATATCAGCTCGATGTAAAAACTGAAGAGAATGACTTTTCTGTCATTGACCCGTATCAGTTTCAAGAGCAAGCCTATCACGCAGTACATTTTGTTGATCATCAACCCGAAAATGTATACAGCCAGCTAGGTGCACAACTCATTGATTTAGACGTAGGCTTAAACAAGCCAGTCGCGGGAACTCGTTTCGCAGTGTACGCGCCCAATGCCTCTTCTGTCGCACTTGTCGGCGACTTTAACTGGTGGAACGGTTCTAGTCATCCTATGCAAAAAACCAGTATGGGTTATTGGGTACTGTTTGTGCCGGGCATAGATGTAGGCGTCAAATACAAGTACCACATTAAAGATAGCCACGGAAACGGTTTACCTCATAAAGCTGACCCTGTGGGTTTCCATGCTGAACAATATCCTTCGCATGCTTCAGTCGTATACGATCACAATGCGTATCAGTGGCAAGATAAAGACTGGATGCAAGACAATGCTGACAGTGTTTATGAAAAACCCATGAGTATCTACGAGGTTCATCTAGGGTCTTGGCGAAAAAATACTGACGCAGATGGCAATGTGAGTTATTTGAGTTATCACGAGCTCGCGGATCAACTTATCCCCTATGTTAAAGAAATGGGCTATACCCACCTAGAAGTATTGCCCGTTCACGAACATCCATTTGATGGCTCTTGGGGATATCAACCTGTAGGTTTATTTGCTCCGACGAGTCGTTTTGGTAATCCAGACGATTTCAAGTATTTTGTTGATCAATGTCACCAAAATGGCATCGGTGTTATTGTTGACTGGGTACCGGCTCACTTTCCTGAAGACGGACATGGGTTGGCTCGCTTTGACGGCACTCACGTATACGAATATGAAGATCCAAGAAAAGGTTGGCATCCGGACTGGAATTCTTGCATCTACGATTTTGGCAAAGAAACAGTACGTCAGTTCTTAGTTGCCAATGCATTGTTCTGGGTCGATAAGTTTCACGTTGATGGACTTCGCGTAGATGCGGTTGCTTCGATGTTGTACTTAGATTATTCCCGTAACGATGGGGAGTGGATCCCTAATGTTGACGGCGGTAATAAGAACTATGAGGCAATTAGTTTACTTCAATGGATGAACAGCGAAGTATACGAAAAACACCCGCATGCGATGACCATTGCGGAAGAATCGACGTCATTTCCTAAGGTATCGCGTCCTATTTACGATGGTGGCTTAGGGTTTGGTTTCAAATGGAACATGGGGTGGATGCACGATACCTTGCACTACATTGCTAAAGATCCTGCATATCGTCGTTACCACCAAAACGAAATTACTTTCAGTATGGTTTATGCCTTTGATGAAAACTTCGTGTTACCTATTTCGCACGACGAGGTGGTGCACGGCAAGGGTTCGCTTTTGCGCAAAATGCCGGGTGATGAATGGCAGCAAACGGCGAATTTGCGCTTGTACGCGGCCTTTATGTATGCGCACCCAGGTAAAAAACTTAATTTCATGGGCAACGAAATCGGCCAGTCGGCTGAGTGGAACCACGATAGTTCGATTAACTGGCACTTGTTGGATTACGACAAACACAAAGGCATTCAGAGTCTTTATAAGGCATTAAATAAATTATATGTTGAAACACCTGCCTTACATGAATTAGATTGCAAGTCAGAAGGTTTTGAATGGATTGACCATCAAAACTCAGAACAAAGTATTTTGTCTTTTGTACGTAAGTCAAAAGACGCGAAACAAAAAGTCTATGTGGTGAGCAATTTCACGCCGATTCCCAGAGAAGGATTCCGTGTTGGCGTGTTAGATGAAGGCGAATATCAACTTCTATTGAGCACTGATTCCTCTGAATTCTGGGGAAGTGACTTTGAGGTTGAGCAGACCATGACGGCTGATGATCAAGGCCGCCATGACAGGCCCTATTCTATTCGCGTGTCTATACCGCCACTGGCTACATTATTTATAGTTCATAACGAGAAAGACTAATGCTAACAGCGATTCAGCTAACAGCGGGAAAACCTCTTCCGCTGGGAGCCAACTTGACTAAAACTGGGTGCAATTTTGTTATCCATGCGCCACATGCTGAATCGGTGGAACTGTGCTTGTACGACGTTGATGAACAGTTGCAGTCAGTTATTCCAATGCCGGCAAAATCGGGTAAGGTTTGGCACTGCCACATAGAAGGTGTATGTGCCGGGCAATACTATGCGTATCGTACACGTGGACGTAATCAAACTGAACTGGGAATGCGATTCGACCCAGAAAAGTTATTGATTGACCCTTACGCACGAAAACTGAGTCGTCCAGTCAACTGGGATTACGAGCAATACCAAAACGACAGTGAACAGATGATCCCTAAGTCTGTGGTAACTCGGGATGAATTTGACTGGCAAGGAATAGATAAACCCGACATCCCGGCGAGTGAGCTCATTCTTTATGAAGCCCATGTAAAAGGGCTTACAATGCAGCACCCAGATGTTCCGAAAAATATTCGCGGAACCTATTTGGGCGTCTGTAGCCAACCTATTATCAAACACCTCAAGAAGTTAGGCGTTAACGCGATTCAATTGTTGCCAGTCTTTGCCTACATGCCAGAGCCTTACATTACAGAAAAAGGTTTGACCAATTATTGGGGTTACAATCCGATTAATTACTTCTCCCCCGAACCCAGATACTCGCTCAATGATGCGATAATGGAATTCAAAACCATGGTGAGAACACTGCATGAGGCTGGCATAGAGGTCATTTTAGATGTGGTCTATAACCATACCGCCGAGGGAGGAGAGCAGGGACAAACCATTTCCTTTAAGGGTTTTGATAACATCGCATTTTATCTGTTCGAAACCAACGAACACGGTGCCATAAATTTTCATCACTACAGCAATAATTCTGGCTGTGGCAACAGTGTTGATGCATCACACCCTTACACCATGCGTTTGGTGATGGACTCGCTGCGATATTGGGTTGAAGAAATGGGCGTCGATGGTTTTCGCTTCGACCTAGCCGCGAGCTTAGGCCGTGATCCTCACGAGTATTCTAGTTTCTCCGGCTTTTTTAGAACCTTGCGTCAAGACCCTGTTTTACAAGGTGCAAAACTCATTGCTGAGCCTTGGGATATCGGGCACGGCGGTTACCGTTTAGGTCAGTTCCCTAGTCATTGGCATGAGTGTAACGACAAATATCGCGACAACGTACGCGGGTTTTGGCGAGGTGATAAAGGGTTAACAAGTGACTTTGCTACTCGCTTACTGGGTTCGCGCGATGTATTTAAAAAAGGCCATCGTTCTGTTCACTCTTCAGTTAACTTTATTACTTATCACGACGGTTTTACCTTACATGATTTGGTTACATACCAAGAGCGCCACAATGAGGCCAATGGTGAACAAAATCGCGATGGACACGGTCACAATGTCTCTCATAATTACGGGGTAGAGGGTGAGACTAGACGACCTGCTATCGTCAAACTGCGGGAACAGCAAAAGCGAAATCTATTTGCTACGTTGCTTCTATCACAAGGAATCCCGCATATTTTGGGTGGTGATGAGCTGAGCCGCACTCAAAAAGGCAATAATAATGCGTATTGTCAGGACAATGACATAAGTTGGTTCAGTTGGAAGCTCAACGAACGCAAAAAAGATTTTTTGGCCTTTTGCCAATTTGTCATTCAGATGCGTAAGGAAAGTCGTTTATTGAGTGACTTAAACCTCGAAGACGACAATTACTATAACCATCACAACGTCACTAAAGTGGGGTGGTTCCGACCTGATGGCAGAACCAAAGTAGTTGATGACTGGCACGATCACGACAATCAAGCATTTGCTGTTGAACTAAAAGGAGATGGCCAGCTCAATGAACATTGGTTGCTGTTATTCAATGCCAGTGACCATGATGTAAACTTCAATTTGCCTAGTTTATCTGAGGGCTCACAATGGCGATTACAGCTTGATACCCGTTATCAAAAGATAAAGGAAATTCCTTCTATTTCTGTGCGCGAGCAATTTTTACAATCCATGAAGAGCATCAGCGTTTTTCGTCGTCGTAAAATCTAGCGAACAACCAGCGCACAATTTATCCTATCTTATTTGCGTTTCTAAACGACTTGCGCATTCTATTCAGGTTATAATCCCGAAAATGTTTATTTTGTCTATATTCATGTAGACGGTGTGCTAGCTGAAAAGAAGAAAGGTTGACAAGTAATGTCGGAAAATCTGTGTGATATCGGTTTTATTGGCCTAGGCGTAATGGGCAAAAACCTCGTGTTAAACTTGGCGGATAACGGTTTTAAAATCGCGTGTTTCGATTTAGATCAGACCAAAGTCGATGCCATCATCGAAACAGACCAAGAAGAAAATAAAACAGATAAGGCGAGGGTAGTAGGCTGTCGCTCCTACACTGAATTGTTAAGTAAGCTCGCGGCACCGCATTTGCTGATTCTCTCGGTTCCCGCCGGCGAACCTGTTGATCATGTTTGTCACCACCTTATCGATGCGGGCATACAGGCTGACGATATTGTTATTGATACAGGTAACAGCTTGTGGACGGATTCAGTCGCACGTGAAGAAAAATACAAAGGCAAGTTTATCTTCTTTTCTACGGCCGTTTCTGGTGGTGAAGTAGGGGCTCGTTTTGGACCGTCGTTGATGCCTTCGGGCGACCCGTATGCATGGACTCGTATTGAACCTGTGCTTACTGCTATTGCGGCAAAGGTTGACCCAGATACGGGTAAACCTCTAGTGTCAAATATCCCAGGGCAACCTGTTACACGTGGTGAGCCTTGTGCTACTTACATCGGCCCTATTGGTGCGGGGCACTATGTAAAAATGGTTCACAATGGCATTGAATACGCCGACATGCAGCTCATTTGTGAAGCCTACGATTTGTTGCGCAAACTCTGCGGTTATACACCACAACAAATTTCCGAGGTTTTCAAGCGTTGGAACGAAGGCCTTCTAAATAGTTATTTGATGGAAATAAGCGCTGAAGTGCTTGCCAAAGTTGATGATGAAACGGGCGAGCCGTTAGTCGACATGATAATGGACAAAGCCGGGCAGAAGGGGACTGGACTGTGGACAGCAGTAAGTGCACTGCAAGTCGGTAGTCCGACTCAAACGATTGCTCATGCGGTATTTGCGCGCAGTATTTCGAGTTTGAAAGCGGAGCGTCAGCAAGCTGCAGAAGCGCTATCTGGACCTAGTTCACAAAACGATGCCGACAATGCAGAACTTATTGATGCGTTGGAACAGGCCTTGTATTGCTCGAAAATATGCGCCTACGCCCAGGGTTTCCAACTTATGGATATGGCGGCAAAAGAGCATGGCTGGCAACTTGAGTTCGCCGAAATTGCTAAGATTTGGCGAGCAGGATGTATTATTCGTGCTGGCTTCTTGCAGTCGATTGCCAATGCCTACATCAGCAATGAAGATTTGATTAACCTGCTGCTTGATCCCTTCTTTGCTGAGCAAATATCTAACAACCAAGACGCGTGGCGTAAGACAATTGCGTCAGCTACCTTAGCTGGAGTTCCATGCGGTTCCATGTCTTCGGCGCTTAATTATTACGACTCATATCGCAGTGCCGTACTACCCGCTAACTTATTGCAAGGTCAACGTGATTACTTTGGTGCCCATACGTACGAGAGAGTTGATAAGCAGGCTGGTAGAAAATATCACACGGAGTGGGCCAAACCAGGGCAACCAGAAGTAAAAATCAAACGCTAACACTAGACTTGATCAATACATGAAAGAGACAACTGACGCACAGTGGCGTGAACAGCTTACTGATGAAGAATATAGAGTGACTCGTCAGAAGGAAACTGAGAGGCCGTTTACCGGTGATTTATTGAATGTTACCGCTGATGGTACTTATACCTGCAAATGCTGTGGAACACATTTGTTTAACTCCAATGAGAAGTTCGATGCAGGTTGCGGTTGGCCGTCGTTTTACGAAGAGGCGGTTGAAGGCAACATCAATTACGTGGAAGATTTCAGCCATGGAATGCATCGCGTGGAAATTGTGTGCAGCAATTGCGATGCTCATTTAGGCCATGTGTTTCCTGATGGGCCTGAGCCCACAGGCAAGCGTTACTGCGTTAACTCAGTCTCGCTAAATTTCAAACAAGAGTAATCATGACTAAAAAGGCAGCCCATTGGCTGCCTTTGCACACTTTTCTTTACATCTAATAACAGAAAATTATAAAAAATTTTTCTGTAATTCGTTTTCAGATTTAACTTGTGAATTGTTTACCGCTACAAACCAGGTGCTACAAAGGTTCCTGACTTAATATCGCTAATGTAACGATTAGCGATCGTTTCAATTTGACCTGGACTCTTATTTTGCTGGATTACAATCGCCTCAATCTGGCCTAGATCTAAATCGGTAATATCAAAATCTTTGGCGATATATCCCCATAAATAAGCTTTAGCAAACTTGTCTAGTTTGAGGTAAATCGTCGATAAACTATAGAAAATTTCTGGGTCGACTTCCTCACCTGAGTCGTAGAGTTCTAGGGCGTGATGCAATATTCCTACTGTTTTTTCTAAATCGAATTTTACGAAGTGTTCAGCCAGAAATTTTTGTAAATCTGGTTCTTCCAGTTGCTTGGTTCCCTGCAGTGCTAAAAAGCGATTTAAAGCTTCTTCGCTACCGTAGCGAGACCAGTGATAATACATGAGATAGGGGTAGTCTGATTCTTCTGTGTCCCTTGATAATTGACGTATCTCACGCTGTGCGGTGAGCATGCCTTTTACCCTTCCAGATTTCTTCTCTTTGAGTTTGATATGCTCGATTTGAGCTGCTAATGAAACACATTCTTTATAGTCTTCGAATAACAAAAGAAGTTGGTACTTCAAAGGATCTGAAGGCGCTTTGATGTGGGCATAACGCGTTCTTATGATTTCCGCTTTTTCATAGCGGCAATGGGCGTCAGGGTTTAAATCTTTACAAAGGTGGGGGTATTCTTTACAAATACTCGCCACAGTCACAGTTTTAAACTGCGCAAGAAAATCGCATCCTGCTAATAACAATGTCAGCAACAACGTGACAGTTATTCGAAACATTTGTTCAGTCCCAGTGATAGAAAATTACGAAAATAAACCAGTTATCCAGCGACTCTACCTAACTTTCTGAAAATAAACCACAGTTTGGTCGAAGAGCACTCTTTCCTTAAAATAGCCGCCCTTCAAAAGATAAGCAATGGCATCCAGCGAAGAATTAGGTTCTTTCATCATAAATGTAATCCGGAGGTTAAGGGTAATTATGAATCAACAGTACGAACAAGCATTATTAGATAGCTGGCAAGAACGCCAGGAATATGCTGAGCAAATGCTTCCGATTTTGGGTAAGTTGTATCGGGAATACGCTGTTGAAATTACTGTGTTTGGTAAGCCTCTTATGGGCGCAAGTGTTATCGACATTATCAAAGCACACAGAAGCGTGAGATTGTACCGTGAAGAGAAGTTAAAGGTTCGCTATAGCTTCACTCTGCTTGAGGAATTGGCTAAGCATACGTTAGCTCCTGCAAAAATTGACATTGGTAAGCTAGCGTATGGCTTTTATCAAGAAGGCAAAGCAAACGGCGCAGATATCGCTGAATACCTCAAAGTAGAATTGAAAGATGTTATCGATTCCACTGATGAGCACGCGCCTCAAGATGTTGTACTTTATGGCTTCGGTCGCATCGGCCGTATCATGGCTCGCTTACTTATTGAAAGACAGGGCAAAAACAACAAGCTGAGGCTTCGTGCTATTGTTGTCCGTGGCGGTAAAGACGGTGATCTTGAAAAGCGCGCAAGTTTATTGCGTCGCGACTCAGTGCACGGCCCATTTAATGGCAGCATCACTGTCGACCATGAACGCTGTGCGCTAAAAGCAAATGGTTCTTTTATCCAAGTTATCTACGCGAATAGTCCTGAAGAAGTAGATTACGAACAATACGGTATTCACAATGCATTGGTAGTGGACAATACCGGCGTTTGGCGCGACCGAGATGGCCTGAGTAAACATTTGCAATCTAAAGGTGCTGCGAAGGTATTGTTGACTGCACCAGGTAAAGGTGACATTAAGAATATCGTTTACGGCGTTAACCAAGATGACATTGACGCGGTTGACACAATTATGTCTGCGGCTAGCTGTACCACTAATGCCATCACGCCTGTGCTAAAAGCATTAGACGAGAAGTATGGGATTCGCAATGGTCATGTTGAGACAGTACATTCTTACACGAATGACCAAAACCTGATTGATAACTATCACAAAGCTGAACGCCGAGGTCGTAGCGCCTCTTTGAATATGGTTATCACCGAAACTGGTGCAGCCAAAGCGGTTGCCAAAGCATATCCTAAATTAGCGGGTAAATTGACCGGTAATGCTATTCGCGTTCCTACGCCAAACGTGTCGATGGCCATATTGAACTTGAACCTTGATAAGGCCGCTGAAAAAGACGAAATCAATAACTATTTGAAAGAAATCGCTTTGCACTCTGGTTTGCAGGATCAAATCGACTACACTGCATCAACTGAAATTGTATCAACGGATTTAGTAGGTTCGCGTGCGGCATGTGTTGTTGACTCTCAGGCTACTATTACCTCTGATGACCGTGTTACGCTTTATGTATGGTACGACAATGAGTTTGGCTACACCTGTCAGGTAATGCGTGTAGCGCAAAACATGTCGGGCTTGGCTTACAAAACACTACCGAACTGGTAATTGATAAGTGAATATCATTAAATAGGCGGAGCTTTTAAGCGCCGCTTTTTTTTGAAAGCATTTTGTCTTGAGCCAGTTCTATTAGCTAAATCATCGACTCGCAACGAGAGGAAAAAGAGTGGGCGCTAAGTTTTCTCTAAACATTGTCACAATTCGCAAGTGGGCGATTGAAATTACCTTGCTGATCGCTTTAGTGGTTGCCATTACTTTGTGGCAAACCCGTGATATGCATGCCACAGATGGCAGTGTTAAAATTGAAAACACTTACATGGTGTCTCTCGAAGGGGCAACGTACCCGTTACTGCAAGACGGTCGTAATACGCTCGTGTACTTCTTCGCTCCTTGGTGCAGTATTTGCGCGTTGAGTATTGGCAGTCTTGAATCAGTTGATACAACTGATATTGATATAGTCGTAGTTGCCTTGGACTACGACTCTATAGAAGCAGTACAAGCTTTTGTGGAGGAACATCAAGTTGCCTCACGAGTGTTGTTGGGTACCAATGAACTCAAAGAATCATTTCAGATTAAGGGATACCCGAGTTATTACATTCTCGACGAATCTGCTCATGTAGTCGCGAAATCGTTTGGTTTTAACACGGGAATTGGCATCAAGCTAAAGCAGTGGTTAGCAACGCGCAGTTAAACTAATTTGCGCGCTCTTCTTTCTTGCAAAATTTTTATCGTAAAAGCGCTAGATTCACACTATTTCAATGGGACTTGCGCCTCTTCTATGGTAGATTGTGCCGTTAAAATTGAAACGGATAACAATAATGCGAATAAGCAGCAATTTTGACGGCGGAAACATCGAAGTTGTCAACGCCGAAGTCGCCAGCGACATTCAACTAACAATTAAAAAAGATAACGGCTCTGATTTTTTCCAATGGTTTTACTTCAGGGTCGAACATCCGGCCTTTATCACCCAAAATATCACTATCAGTGGCTTAAAAGAATCTGCGTATCCAGATGCGTGGGATGGCTACCAGGCTGTAGCTTCCTATGACCGAGAAGAATGGTTTCGCGTTGAATCGCGATATGATGAAGGCAGCTTACATATTCAACACACGCCTGAACATCAAACCATCTATTACGCTTATTTTGCACCTTATTCCTACGACAGACATTTAGATTTACTTGCTTGGGCACAATCTCAATTTCAGTGCTCGTCAATGCATTTAGGGGAAACCTTGGACGGCAGAGACATGACCGCGCTAAAGATAGGCTTTGGTGAAGCTTCAGAGTCTGACGATAACACTGACAAAAAAGTTGTGTGGATTACCGCAAGACAGCATCCAGGCGAGACGATGGCGGAATGGTTAGTAGAGGGCTTACTTGAACGCTTGTTAGATGCCGACGATCCTATGTCCACCAGTCTACTCGATAAAGCCGTGTTTTACGTGGTACCGAACATGAATCCAGATGGAAGTGTTCGTGGCCATTTACGCACCAATGCAATTGGAATTAACCTAAATCGTGAATGGCATGACCCACAAGAGTTAAGAAGCCCTGAGGTGTTTTATGTGCTGAAAGAAATGGAAAAAACCGGCGTTGATCTTTTCCTTGATATTCACGGTGATGAAGCCATCCCATACAACTTTTTAGCAGGTAGCGAAGGCAATAGCAGTTACACTGACAGGTTGGCGGCATTAGAGAAACAATTCTCGGACGCTTTACTGGTCATTACGCCTGAGTTTCAGGATAAAGAAGGTTATCCTAAAGAAGAAAAGGGCACTGCGAATATGACGGTTGCCACCAACGCGATGGCAGATAAATTCGATTGTTTGGCGTTCACTTTAGAAATGCCTTTTAAAGATAATGACGGATTACCTGATCCTGCTTACGGTTGGTCTCCGTACCGGTCTAAGCAGTTAGGGCAAGATTTATTGGTAGCGGTACACCAAGTAATGAATAACCTTCGATAGGAAGTAAAACTAAACACTATATTTAGACCACGAGAAAAGTGGCAAACCATAAATTTGAGGACTTAGCTTTGGAAGCTTTTGGAAATTTTTTACTGTTATTGGACAGTTATTTAGGAAGTTCAGCGTGGTTCCCCTATGCATTGCTGGGAACCGGTTTGTTTTTTACTATTTATCTAAAATTCCCGCAAGTACGGTATTTTCGCCATGCCTTGCGCGTAGTACGAGGTAAGTACGACAAATCAACTGATGCGGGAGATACTTCTCACTTTCAGGCACTTGCGACGGCGCTCTCCGGAACGGTAGGGACAGGTAATATCAGTGGTGTTGCTCTGGCAATCTTTCTAGGTGGACCAGCTGCGTTGTTCTGGATGTGGGCTACAGCATTTATGGGCATGACAACGAAGTTCGTTGAGGTGACTTTATCCCATAAATACCGAGTGAAAACTGAAGATGGCACCATGGCGGGTGGGCCGATGTATTACATGGACCGTCGCCTTAACATGAAATGGTTAGCTGTTGGTTTTGCTATCGCGACCGTTATTAGCTCATTTGGTACCGGAAGCCTTCCACAAAGTAACAGTATATCCACCAGTGTAGAGTCCACCTTTGGTATTGACCCAGGCATCACCGGCTTTGTGTTGGCCATTTTACTTGGCTTAGTCATCATTGGTGGCATCAGACGTATTGCTGCGGTGACATCTAAAATCGTTCCGTTTATGGCGGCGGTTTACATCATCGGTGCGCTTGCCGTTATTTTCAATAACGTCGAAAACATCGGTCCTTCATTCGTTTCTATATTTGAATATGCCTTCACAGGGTCTGCTGCGGTTGGCGGCTTTTTGGGTGCCAGTTTTGCTTATGCGTTTAACAAAGGCGTAAACCGTGGACTGTTCTCTAACGAAGCGGGTCAAGGTTCAGCTCCTATTGCGCACGCTTCAGCAAAAGCGAATGAACCAGTATCTGAAGGTATGGTTTCAATCCTAGAGCCTTTCATCGATACCATAATCATTTGTACCTTAACCGGTCTTGTTATTTTGTCTTCTGGCGTATGGCAGGAGAAATTTGAGAACCAATTCGACCGCACAGACATGATTGTTGTAGCTGGCGTGTATGAGCAAAATAATGAGGCTCATACAACCGAGTTATACAAGTATTTAAACGGATACAGCGACAACAAAGTAGAAATGTTTAACGGTGAGATTCAAGTTGTCGCTGGAAAAGCGGTAAGCTCAGGTTTTACTGTTATCAACGCACGCTCTATTGCTGAAGAAGTAAAGTATTCAATCGGTGGTAAGGAAGATGTTTTCTCAGGTACCTTACAGGTCGTTGACGGAAAGCTAGTAAAAGAAAACGTGCTGGTTACGGGTAAATCACTGATTCACTCAGCCAATTTAACTACAGAAGCCTTTACACGTGGTTTTATGGGGGAATCTGGTAAATACATCGTTTCTATCGGTTTGTTGCTATTCGCCTTTTCTACCGCAATTTCATGGTCTTACTATGGTGACCGTGCCATGACCTATCTGCTTGGTCCTCGCTCAATTATGCCTTATCGCTTAATTTACGTCTTTGGCTTCTTCTGGGCTGCGGTATCGGATACTACACTCGTATGGTACTTGTCTTATGTGGCAATTGTCGTAATGACCTTGCCTAACTTATTCGGCATTCTGTTGTTGCGCAAAGAAATGCGTGAAACAGTGGACAAATACTGGGTTGATTTTAATAAAGAACACTCCAAATAAGAGTCTGTGCCTGCGTTTTGCAGGCACTTTTTTTCGTTCTATAGCAAGTCAACGGAGTAGTAATGGCTATCACCAATTGTCCGTCCTGTAACGCTCGTATTTCAAGTCGAGCCAAACAGTGTCCGGAGTGCGGCTTTAACCTCGAAGTCGGTACTGAAGAAGACCTAGACAGAAAACGCCGTCATCAGCGTTTTATGAAGATTCAATCGGTGAACAACCAATCTATGTTCGCCATGCTTTTATTCGTTATTGGATTTGGCTATGGTTATTGGGAAGACCTGCAACCACCGCAGGTAGAGTACTATGTTGCGATGGGAAGCGCGGCCATAGGGTTTGTCTGGTATCTCGTGAACAGAGTAAGAATGGTGTTACTCAAGAAGTCAAAGTAAATGAATAATCAAGCACTTATAGAATCAATGCCCAAAGAGGTATATGAGCGTTTGCTGCAAGCAGTTGAAACAGGTAAATGGCCAGACGGCACACCGCTTACCGATGAACAAAAAGAAACGAGTTTGCAAACGGTAATGCTCTACCAGTCTAAAGTTCTAAAATCTGATGAACATATGACCCTAAATGCAGAAGGGGAGATTGTTCACAAATCTAAGTACCAATTAAAACAAGAATTTTCCGATTCACAGTCTATTGCACGGTTCAAGCAAGATGATTTTTAGCAATTTATTTAAACCCAAACATCGTCATACCGACCCTATCGTTAGAATTCAAGCCATTGAGGCAATGTCGGCCGCTGATGGGCAAAACAAAAGCATATTGCACGAATTAGCCTTCAATGATGAAGACGGACGCGTCAGCGTTGCGGCGTTAAACAAACTCAATAACTTCGACCTTTGGTGGAAGATGGCAGAGATTGCCAAAGACAATCGAGTAGCAAAACACGCCAAGCAAAAAGTGGAAGCCGCTTTGTTGGGTGACCTTGATTTGGGTTTAACACCAGCGTCAAAAAACACCTTTTTAAAAGAATGTCGCAACAATGCTCTGCTTGAGTTATTGCTTCAGAAACATGCGATTGATGAAGCTAATACCGATTTAATGATTAGCGTATTGGCCAAGTTAAATAAACCTCAAACTACTATGCGCTATTTGCTTAACTCAGCGAATACTGAATTACAAAACCGTTTGTTTGATAGCATTGAAGATGAGTCTGACCTTTCAAGGATTATTAAAAAGTGCAACAACGACGAGATAGTTGAGAAAGCCAAACAAAAATTAGCGGCTAAAGCAGAAGCTGAGCAAAAACCGATACAAATTAGCAAGGACGTGAAATTGGTACTGGCTAAGTTGTTGGCACTTGCCGAAGAGGCGAATTACGATCGGTTTGCTAGCGCTAGAGATCAGCTTGAAGCTCAATTTGCGAATCTAAAATCTGAGTTCGCATTATTAGCCGATGAGGTATCAAGTGAATTTGCGGATAAATTCCAAGCATTAGTCGCTAAACTCGACAAACGCGCAGCGATGTTAAAAGGCGAGTGGGATGAACAGCAAGCGCTTGAAAGAAGCAGTGCAGCCTTGGCCGCGGCAAAGGAGACCTGCCGTAATGTTTTGGATAAAGTGGCTGATGCGTTGAGCAAAGATGCAGCGAACATTACGCTTGGACAATTAGAACAATTCAATCAGCAAATTGCCGAAGCAGAACACAAGCTAAATGCAATGTTGTCAGAGAAACTGTCATCTGATGAATACAAGGGTATTGAAAAACTCATTAACGATTTGTTGGTTAGCAAATCGTCCTTGGACTCATTACCTTCGCTACAACAGGCAATAAGCCAAGCGGAAACCATGCTGGAACAATTTAAGTCATTACCCCTGCCAGATGATTTTAGTCAAATTGATGCTGCCTATGAATATCTCGACGAAGTCAAAGAGCGTTGGAGTAGTTTGCGCAATCAGCACAAAGCGATTTGGCCGGCGTCTATTGAATCTTTGTGGCAAGAGCAAATAAAACAGTGGCAAAAGAGTATTCGTCAGCTTAAAGATGAATTACGCGAGTCCACCAATGCCGTAAAAGGGCGCATGAACGCTATTAAACGCATGGTAGAGCAGGGGCGTTATCGCAATGCTATGCGCACTTACGAAAAGTTGAATCTTGAGTATGCGCAGCTGCCTGAAACGCAACAAGCCAGGTTGGGTAGACAGTTTGAGACGGTAAAAGATCAAATTGAAAACCTCAAAGACTGGCAAGCCTATATTGCCACACCACGTAAGCCTGAAATGTTGCGCGAAATCGAACAGTTGGTGTTAAATCCAATTGATCCGGCACAACAAGCCGAACGTGTGAAAGAACTGCGCAAGGAATGGAACAGCCTAGGTACTGTCGATTCAGAAGCTGCTGAAGCTATGAATAACGCGTTTAACCTAGCGTGCGAAGAAGCATTCAAACCTTGTCGCGAGTACTATGCTGAACTAGAAGCTAAACGCGAAAGTAATCTTAAAAAGAAACATTCGTTGTTAGACGAACTGTCCAACTTTGACGGTTCAGACTTAAAGGCGCTCGCAAAGAAACTGCGTGATGTTCAGCAGCAGTGGAAAGCCGTTGGTGGTGTAGATTACAAAGTACTTGATGAGTTAAACGAACGCTACCGTGCAGTAATTAACCCGGTTAAGGATAAGGTTAACGCATTTTATCAGCAAAACGCACAAAGCAAGCAGGCATTGCTGGAGCAAGCAAAATCTTTGTTGGAACTCGATAGCTGGCAAGAAGCCACCAATGCCGCCAAGAACCTTCAAGATAAATGGCGTAAATTAGAGTATGCAGGTCAGAAGCTTGAGAACAAACTGTGGGCAGATTTTCGTGCTATCAACGATCAAATATTTGCCAAAAGAGATAATGCGATTGCAGAGCAAAATGAACAGGATTTGACGGCGATAAAAGCGATTACAGACAACGTTGAGTCTTTGCAGGTAGTCGTTGAGCAGTCTAGTAGCCGCAGCGAGCTTGAAGAAATTGTTAATGTTTCGCTAAATGACGCGCTAAAACAACTGCAAGATTTTCCGAAAAAGCTTGCCACAGACTCAATAGCAACAGCAAAAGCGTTGAATAAAAAGGCACAAGAGAAATTGCTCTATTTAGGCGACTCACAGCGCACTGAAGTCTATCAGAAGATCTTTGCAGCGCTCGCAGCCTGGAATCAGCATCAGGCGCCGGATTCAGCCTCTGAATTGCCTAATTTTTGGCGTCAGGCGTTTCACAGTACCGATGAATCGGAAGAGGGTTTGAATGCCTATACCCGACATGAGCTAACGATTTTGATCGAAATGGAAAAGTCAATTGAGTCTCCTGATGCTGACCAAGCGTTGCGTAAAGAAGTTCAATTGAAAGTCATGGCGTCGAAACTTCAAGAGGGTGTTCACGTGGAGCTTGATGAGCTCTTGCGAGCATGGATAGTCAAAGGCCAAGTGCAACAAGCTGAGCAACCTTGGTTATCCAGAATAGAGGCCGCTTTTTCATAAACCCCCAGAGTGGTACTGCAATAGTAAAACCACTCTGGGGCTCCACACAATATATAACTAACCTTTAGAATTATCGTATTAAAAGCTCTTGAACGTCTTTACCGACACAGGCTAGCCATTTAAAATTGAAGCTGTTTAATAAAGGAAAATCAGCATAATGAGTAGTGGGTTAATTAGTTTGTTCGATATCGGTCATTGTCAGTTTGCTCTGAGATGGCATACTACAGACCACAATGGTGAACAAAGTCTGGCTAGTCATTCTTTTAACGTTACTATGTTTGCCGTCGCTATCGCTAAACGGGTCATGGGTGAACGTTTTTCTGATGAAGAAGAATTGAAGCTATTGCGATACTGCCTTAATCACGACGTTGCCGAGTTAGTCACTGGCGATCAGCCCTCTCCATATAAACGAGCGTTACGCAAGAAGATGCCGAAGATTGATGAGGTTTTAGAATCCATTGAAGAAGAAGTGTATCCCATTGCCGCTGAATACAAGCGCGATATTAAAGGCTCGCCGCTGGCAATTATTGCCAAACTTGCTGACATTCTCGATGCGCGCCACTTTATTGAAATCAAAGGGCAAGATACGCCGCAGAACAAGCGGATCATTGAGAAACTAAACTTGTACATTATTGAAAAACTTCAAGGTGCCGCAGCGGATTTCCCAGGCTATGATTGGAGAGGTTTTAACGATGTAATGGATGAGCTTTTCACTGCACCAAGTGCAAAAGAACTATTTGAAGACATGGCCTAAATAATTAGGTTCTTGTCTTCTCTATTTGTGGCGACCTTCAGGCCAATATTTTCACTTCACCAGTACCCAGCATTTAAAAAAAAGTTGATTAAATAGTCACTCTAGAATTGTGTGAATTTATTTATACAGCGCTGATAACTTCGATTCCTACTAACTTGTTGAAGATTTATGTAGTCTATAGCCGATTTAATTTTCGGAGGTGTTTCGTGAATTGGCGAAATCTATTTATTGTTAGTTTAGGACTCGGTCTTTGCGCAGGCGCATCAGCAAAAGAGGTGATGACACCTGAAAAACTTTGGCAAGTACAACGGGTTAGTCCGCTTGGTTTGAGTAAGGACAATACCCAGGTCATATACAAGGTGACCACGCCAAGCGTTGAAAATAACGATTTCAACAGTAAGGTGTATCAGGTACCTGTAAAAGGAGGCGCCGCAAAACTGTTGGAGGCCTATCAAGGTATTGTCAAAAATGACAAAATCTCACCTGATGGCACTAAGAAGCTGTTTCACGAATCGGTTCAGGTTGAATCTATATTAGCCTCTGACGTGCACGACGACCTTAGCCAAGCAAATGCTTATGTATTTGACGATTTGAATTATCGTCATTGGGACACCTGGCAGGATGGTACTTTTAACCATGTGTTTTACCAAGATTTGGAATCTGAAGTTAAAGTCGACATCATGGAAGGTATGGCGTTTGACACCCCAACATCTCCATTTGGGGGCGCTGCCGATTACATCTGGGGACCCAAAGGCGAAAACATCTATTATGTCAGCAAAAAATTATCGGGAACGGAATACGTAAAAAGTACCAACACCGATATTTATCGCTACAACTTAGCTAGCAAAGCAACGACTAATGTAACGGAGAGTAATCTGGGTTACGATAAGTATCCAGCGTTTTCCGCTACTGGACAACTAGCCTGGTTACGTATGGAAACGCCGGGATACGAAGCAGATAAAAACGACATTATTGTCAGAATGAATGATGATGATGTGAACCTTACTGCTCACTGGGATGGCACGGTAAATAGTTTTAAATGGAGCCATGACGGTAGTCATATCTATTTTGTGGCGCCAATAGACGGCACGATTCAACTTTTACAGGTTGCCGTTACTAAGCAGCCTAACCCCAAGATTACTCAACTTACCAACGGTTTATTCGATGTAAATGGCATCGTCGCAGCGCTTGAAACCCATGTGATTGTTACTCGCAATAGCATGAATAGCGCCCGCGAGATCTATCGTTACGATATAGGCGAAAATAACTTAGTGGCAATAACAGGAGTTAACGATGACTTCTATGCTGAGTTAGATTTGCCGACCGTTAAAAAGCGAATGGTCAAAACCCAAGATGGCCAAGATATGTTGGTGTGGTTGATTTATCCCCCAGGCTTCGATGAGAACAAGAAATATCCAACTTTGTTGTACTTGCAAGGTGGACCGCAGTCAGCTCTGTCTCAGTTTTATTCCTTCCGTTGGAATTTCCAAGTGATGGCATCGCAAGGTTACATCGTCGTAGCGCCTAACCGCAGAGGTATGCCTGGGCATGGCGTAAAATGGAACGAGGACATAAGTAAAGACTGGGGCGGTAAAGCGATGCAAGACTACCTTGATGCGATTGATGATGTTGCCCAAGAATCTTATGTAGATAACAAGCGCATTGGTACCATTGGCGCCAGTTTTGGCGGTTATTCCGCATTTTATTTAGCGGGGCATCACGAAGGGCGTTTTAAGACCTTTATTTCTCATTGTGGCGTGTTTGATTTGCGAAGTATGTATGGCACGACAGAAGAATTATTTTTTGTGAACCACGACTTCGGTGGAGCTTATTGGGATAAGAACAATTCTGCGGCAACTACAGCCTATAGTGAGTTCAACCCCATTAATTACGTGGAAAAATGGGATGCCCCGATGTTCGTTATCCATGGCGGTAAAGATTATCGAGTCCCACTGGGGCAGGGGATCCAAGCGTTCCAAGCGGCAAAATTACGTGGACTTAAGAGTCGTTTCTTATACTTCCCTGAGGAAAACCACTGGGTGTTAACGCCGCAAAACGGCATTGTTTGGCAGCGTGAATTCTTTAAGTGGCTAGACGAAACCTTGTGAGAACTAGCTTAAAATGACGCTAAAGGCCACCATCGGGTGGTCTTTTTATTGAGCGCAGCCTATTAGTCTTTCAAGCCCCTAAATCAATATGTAAGGTGAACAAAGTGATTAATGAAAGACATATTTAAATAGTGATTTTGAAAGTGAGTTTGCGAAATAGATAAGATAGCACTAATAACGTTGTCGCTAATGCCACGATACTAGATGCGCCGATAAATCGGTTTCCAAAAGCACCACCCAGTGCATACCCGATGCTCGCTCGCCCCCAAACAACAGTTGCCCCAAAACGACAATTGCCCCTAAACGACAGCCCCCCTGCAACACATTAGTAACTAGGAACAATACTCGCTGAATATTGGTGGCAATCACTACATATCTAGCCAAGCATGAAGATAATTTGCCAATTCAAGCGGTTGCTCAAGTGGCAGCATGTGCCCCGAGCCTGACACCTTCCTAACCGATAAGTTAGGGTTAGTATCCGTAAGCCCTTCAAACCATAAGGTGTTTACCAAAGGATCCTTTTCACTGAAGTAAAAATAAGTCGGAAAACGAAACTGTTCGAAGGCTCCCCGCAATTCAACTCTGTCTGTGGTGTATTGGTATTGACTGATAAACTCGCTTATCCCCAAGGTTCTATCCATGTCTAAAATGACCTCAGTTAGCTCTCTGTCACGATTGCTTCTATCTAAAAGATTGGATGCTTTTTTCCTGCTCATTCCCGAGTAACCATGGTGCATTACATAATCTAAAACCACGTTGCGTTGTTTAACTTCCTGAGCAGGCAAGCAAGAAGGACTGTTGGCAATAACAAACAGTCTGTCCAATTGCTCTGGGTACACTCGAGCAAAGTAGCTCGCCACATAACCACCTAACGAAAACCCTACTAAATTAACCTTGTCTGTATCCAAAATGCTGTGAAAATGTGCCGCTATATCGGCAAAATTCTTATTGGGTGGAATCTTTAAAAAGACGGGTTCGATGTCTTTGTCTAACAGCGGAATGAGCTTGTACCATAGCTTTTCTGTGCACATTGTGCCAGGTATGAAGTGCACCTTCTTTGACATGAAAACATCCTTAGCGAGCTCGTTAACAGTAGCGGGTTATCAACTTATCTATGCGAGTTTTGTTTTGCTGTTGTAATAGGGTTGGGTAGAGGTTCAGTAAAATATTTGCAATCAACATGATAATTGCAAATGCCACTAATCCTTCTATCAGTTTAGCAATGACAAATACACTAACGAACATAAAACCAACGAGATGATTCAGTTCGGCAAATGTCATCTTGTCGCGCAGCGCTTTTAACTCTGAGATGTCAGCTTTACCTTGCACTGTTAGTCCTGGATTAAAATACTTAAAAAACGTCTTTTTAACGACCCATTTAAACCAACTCAATTTAAGCGCATGCTGTATCGATTTGTTCCGAATAAAATTCAAATGCGAGTACTTCTCATAATATGGGGTGTGTTTTAAACCAGCATTGAACACCATGCCTACCATCCAAGATATGACCGTGATTGACAGGCTAAAGACTATTTGTTGTGAAAGCATGATTGTTTAATATGCAATGCCGTGTTTGATGTTTACTTTTTTCAAAAATACACTTTTCTATTTGATTCTTACCTGAATCACAATGGAATCCTATAAACTTCTAACAATTTGTGAAAAAGACGTGTATTAAATGTCATCAACGTTACCGAATTAGTCCCACGCGTTTTTAGTATCCCCGTATCTATTTACCCAACTCATTAGATAGGCAAAAAGCAAAATGACAGGGGTTACTAATGAATGAGGTTCAATAACAACCCAACTAAATAGCCCGAGGCATACCATAACCAGTTCAGCAGTAATTGCAGACCGTTTTGTTCTGGAGCCTGCCAAAGACATTCTGAACCACCAGGGTAGCTGTTTCCAATGACTTGAGTCTTTATCTATCACAGTAATCTCCTCTGTTAACTTTGAAATATCGACTTCAAATACAGAGGCGAGGCATTTGAGTGTTTCTAGGCTGGCTTTGTTTCCGGATTCAACGCGTTGAATTGTGCGCACGCTCAGTCCGCTAAACTCTGCTAATTGCTCTTGTGACCAACTGCGTTGTGTTCGTAATCTTTTAACCAGCATGTTTTGTCCTCGCCAAACTGTGAATGCATCTTCCATAATTACATCATTGTCGACCACGCCTACACCACGACAGTGACCTGACAATAAAGAAATATCAGTGAAGTATAGGTTAAGCGAGATTATTCATGTGGTGATACCTGCAAAACGCATCACCTCCATTTTTTACGCCTAAATCATTGCTTGCACTACCACCAAAAACGTCTAGTTTTGAATAGTGGAACAGCTTTATGAATTCAATTGCAGGTGCTCGAACATTCTGATGTTGTAAATCCAATCGGGTTATAGAATTCGTTTTGTATTGCTTATGCTGTGAATTTTAGTACATTCATTTCTCAACAGGTAAAAAGGCAGTGCAAGATGCACTGGACTTCTGACAAGGTACTGTTAGTAACTAACAAATGAAGATCTTTACAAACCCCAACGCGCTATTGAAGAGTAAGTATGGCTCCTACCAAATTGCGGTACTGGGGAATATCGTTGCTGTATCTGCCGAAGGAACCGCCAGTAAAAGTGCTATTGCTCGCTATAGTAAGGATATGATTGAGGTCATCACGTCTTTTAAGGGAGAAGAATGGGCGTTTCTGGGGTTGCTATACGGGGCTGCATTGCTGACAAAAGACGCTGAAGTAGAATTGCAAAAATCGATAGAGTGGCGCGCTCAACGAGGCATGAAAATAGGCGCCTTAGTAACTGGGCAGACAACAATTGAGTCGATAGTTAAAGCACAGTTTGAACGAATCTACGAAAAGGCGCGCGTTCAACTCGGTATATTTAGTGACGAGGACAGTGCGCTGGAATGGTTGAGCAATAGAGGATTTGATACGCAAAGCATCTCTTAGTGAAAGGTATTTTGTTGGTAGTTCTTTTAATTCACTTCTTCGGAGGTTAATCTAATTACGTTGGCACAGTCTGCCATCACTTTTTTATTTTCACAGGTATTTTTTGAACACGATTGTAATCAAAGGCTAGTGATCCAATCACTAGAACTGTCTCCCTCGAAAGCCTAGGGTTTTTTGAGCGGCTTTCTATTATCTACAAACTTTGAGAAAAAACGTTGAATAAAAATATACAAATACGCGAACTGCGTAAAAACGACCTTCCACAAGTAAAACATATCATTGACGAAAATCAGATGTTCCCCTCCGAATATCTTGACGAAATGGTCACTGAATATTTTGATGATAGCTCGCAAGAACTGTGGTTTGTGGCCGAACATAATGATGGTCAGGCGCTGTCTATTGCTTATTGTGCGCCTGAGCAAATGACTCAAGGCACATGGAACCTGTTATTAATTGCGGTTGCGAAAAGTGAACAGGGTCAGGGAATAGGTGCACAGTTGATAAGTGCAATTGAAAACAAACTAAAGCAACTCGCTGCTCGAATATTGCTGGTGGAAACATCGGGGTTGCCCGACTTTCAACTAACAAGGCAGTTTTATCCCAAAACTGGATTTAAGCAAGTCGCATCAATACCAGAATTTTATGATCAAGGAGATGACAAAATCGTCTTCTGGAAGTCGTTGGTGGGCTAAGTTTATATTAAGCTAAGCGGGCACCTGATTGCAGGTGTCCACTTTTTTATGCGCCGTTCAACCAATTATTCGATTTCGGTTAAGACGTCAAACCCACCAAAAATCATGCGTTTGCCATCGTAAGGCATTTCCAAGCCTTCTTCTTGCATTCGTGGGTCTTGCATGAGCTTTTGCATGCCGGAGTCTCTAGCGGCTTTGTCTTGCCAATAGATCCAAGAGAAACATACGGTTTCATCTTCCTCTGCTTTAACTGCCATTGGAAATGAGGAGATTTCTCCTTGCGGCACATCATTACCCCAGCATTCCACCACCTTGATGGCGCCGTATTCCACAATCATTTTTCCGAATATCTGGCAGTGCGCTAGGTATTCGTCTTTGCGTGCACTGGGTACGGCCAGCACAAAACCGTCGACATAAGCCATTTAGCTCTCCTAATGATTGGAGTGTAACCCTATCGTGTTACCTTCAGTATCTTTAATTAATGTGACAAAACCATATTCGCCAATGGCCATTTTGGTGCGCTGTACTTGCCCGCCGGCTGCTACTACTCGACTTTCTTCAATGCCACAATCTTCGCAGCTAAAATAAATCATTATGCTATTGCTCCCTGGCTCAAATCCCGGTACTTGTACTAATGCACCAGGCGCACCGCCAGTAGCCGAGTGGGGAAAAGACCACATTTGTATTTCAGGACTGTTTAATTGTTCCAGTTTGCACTGAAACACCGTCTCATAAAAGTGTTTCGCACGTTCAATGCTGGATACATAAATCTCGAACCAACCTACTGCAGCACTCATTTGTTTTTCCCTGTATGTGACCTTTTGGTTTAGCTTAGCTAAGAATTATGGGGCTGGGCACAAATTTGTGCACTTTTATTTCTAAGAGTGGCGTGTGTGATCAATAAACAGGGATGTGATAAACAAGAAGACCGGACAATGCCGGTCTTTTTTTGATTGAGTAGTTAAGGCGCTAAATTTAGCTAGATTTTACGGTTTCTGCCCAGCGTTGTAGCTTCGACTCTAAAATGGGCATAGGCACTGCACCATCAATTAACACTTGAGTATGAAACTTCTTAATATCGAATTTATCACCTAGCTGACTTTTGAGCTCGTCACGGAGCAAGCGTATTTTTCGTTCACCGACTTTGTAAGACAGTGCTTGCCCTGGAATAGAAATATAACGCTCAACTTCTGATTCTATGTCTGATTCCGCCATAGAGGAGTTTTCCCGCATAAACTGCATTGCCTGTTCGCGAGTCCAACCAAAGGCGTGCAGTCCCGTATCAACTACTAGGCGCATGGCTCGAAGCTGTTCATCTGCCAAACGGCCATACCATTGGTAGGGATCGGTGAACAGCCCCATCTCTTTGCCCAGGCTTTCTGCATACAGCGCCCATCCTTCTGAGAAAACGGTGTACCCACCGAATTTTCTGAACATTGGCAAGCCTTCCACTTCCTGTTGAATGGCAATTTGAAAGTGATGCCCAGGCGCTGCTTCGTGAATACTTAGTGTTTCTTTTAAAAACTTAGGTTGAGCTTTTAAATTGTGGGTATTGATATAAAAAATACCTGGTCTTGAACCATCTGGGGCAGGACGCTGATAGCTAGCGCCCGCCGAAGAGGCCGCTCGATAGGCTTCGACAGCTTTGACCTCGTAGTCGGATTTTGGGAATACTTCGAACAGTTTCCCCACTCGCGCATTGATGTCGCCTTTTACTTCGGTGTAAGCGTCAATAACTTCCTGTTCGGTTTTCCAATAAAATTGGTCGTCTTCTTTAAGGTAAGTAAAAAAAGCTGCTAGGTCGCCTTCGAAACCCACAGTTTCTTTTACCTTTTTCATTTCACTTAATATGCGATTCACCTCTTGAAGACCAAACTCGTGGATTTCTTCAGCCGTAAGGGGCAACGTGGTGTTCGTGGCAATCATGTGCTCATACCACTTCTTGCCACCTGGCATTGCAGATAAACCGACGGTCTCACGCGCTTTTTCCTGGTATTCATTGACCATAAAGTCATAGGTTTTCTGATAGGTGGGTACGATGGTCTGCATGATCATCGCTTCGTAACTATCTATTAACGAGGCTTTCTCATCATCACTTATCTCAAGATTTGCCACTTTATCTAGCGGTTTACGAAAAACACTGTTCTCAACTTTTTTGACCGCATGTGCTTTTAACTGTGGCAGTACTTTGGCTACGATGGGTTTGGGCAACACTACGCCTTTCTTCATGCCCTCGCGCATCGAGGCAATGGCACTGTCCATAAACTCTGCGAAACCCTTCGCCCGTAGTTCAAAATTTTTGAAGTCTTGTTGTGTGTTAAAAGGTTGCGCGCTATTGCCTGAGCCTAACATGGCAAAAAAGTTGTGAACGCCCCACATTTGGTTAAAAGGCACCATGTGGGAATCAAATTGACTTCCCTTGATTGCCATTTCGCGATCGCGCAGAAAAATTTCGTAGCTCAACAACGCTTGCCCCGTGAGTTTCGCACTATCAATACTCTGAATTTTTGCCAAGTACTTCTTCTCAAAAGCCAGAGCTTTAGCAAGGCTATCAGCACTAATGGGGTCACCGAATTGGTCGTTGTAGTCATTAACACCAACAAAGGTGGCGTAAATTGGATTCATCTTTAGGTTCTCTTGAAAATGAGCATCTAGCAGTGCGGTCAGTTTTTGCTCTTCTGACTTTATCGCTTCTTGGGTAATAGACTTAGTTGGGGATGTTTTTAGGTCGCCATTAGATTGACAGCTGACAGTGGCAAATAGTGCTGCCCTCATGGCTGCTGCGAGCATGGGGAGTTTGTATTTCATAGTAGAACCTGTGACTAGGGTATCGTTTATTATCGTTTTAAGCTTGTTGTGCTGCTATTGAAGCACAGTTGTCGTGCTTGAGCGAGTTTAGTGATGATAAGAGTTGTAGCTAAATATGAATAGAGTCACCCTCAGTTTCGTTGGGGGTAAATGCATACAAAAAAGCCGCCCTAAAGAGGCGGCTTTTCCTGCTAATGATTTATCAGTATTCGCACATTAAACAATATGCGTACATTCCTCGTGGATCGTTTAGCTTCGCTACGGCGTTAAAGTCTGCAACCACTTTGCCAATTATCTGCATTAATTGATTGTCGCTATCAGCAACAATCGCTTTACCCATCATGGCCGACGCACTACCTAAAAACTCTTTCCAGAGCTGCTCTGTCGATGACAGTGTACGCTGAACATACTTAGTGTCGTATGATTCCAGGCCTGCTAGTTTGGCTGCCGAATTGACGGCATCGTCTAGGTAACCCAGTTCGTCGACAAGACCCAATTCTTTCGCCTTACTGCCTATCCAGACTCGGCCTTGTGCAATCTTGTCTACTTGCTCAACGTCCATAGAACGTGACTCTGCAACCAAACCGATGAATTGGTCATAACCATGCTCAATACTTCGCTGGAAAATGTTGCCCAAGCGAGGGTCGAGTTTGCGTGTTGCGGTTAAGCCAGTAAACTCAGTAGTGCCCACACCGTCAGTGTGAATACCTAAGTAGTCAAGAGTATCTTCATATGTCATAAACATACCAAAAATACCAATAGAACCTGTGATAGTAGTGGGTGCTGCCCAAATTTCGTCAGCACTTGTGGAAATCCAATAACCCCCTGATGCTGCTAATGAACTCATTGACGCTACCACAGGTTTGCCAGCAGCTTGCAGCAAGGTGATTTCCTGACGAATCACTTCAGAGGCAAATGCACTACCTCCAGGAGAGTCAACTTGCAGTACAACGGCTTTGATTGAGTCGTCGTTTCGAGCTTTGCGCAATAATCTCGCTGTGCTGTCACCGCCGATGGTGCCTGCTTTTTGCGTACCGTTTAAAATAGTGCCCTTGGCGACAACCACGCCAACCTTGTCACTGCCATTGTCTGGTAGGTCAAACGGCATCTTCAAGACCTGCATATATTGGTTGAAGGTAATGCTGTTAAAGCCTCGGCGAGAGTCATCACTGCCAACAAGGGCAATCAACTCTTCACGCACTTCATCGCGGGTTTTAAGTGCATCTACCCAGTTGTTTTGTAACGCGTACTGGGCGAAGTCGCCACCAGCTACTTCGAATTTTGCATTGAAACTGTCGAATTGCTCGTCAAAATTAGATATATCCATTTCGCGAGCTTTTGCTACGTCCTGTTTGTACTCTTCCCACAAGGCATCCAACCATTCTTGGTTCGCCTCTTTTGCTTCATCAGACATATCATCGCGAAGTACAGGCTCTACTGCAGATTTGAAAGTACCTACGCGGAACACGTGAGTCGTTGCCTTTAACTTCTCAAGCGCCGACTTGTAATACATTCGATAGCGGCCGAAACCGTCAAGCATTAAGCCGCCCATAGGATTGAGGTAAAGATGGTCAGCATGGCTGGCTAAGTAGTATTGAGACTGTGTGTAGTAGTCGCCTACTGCGTAAATTGGCTTTTCACTGGTTTTGAAATCTTCCAGTGCCATTGCCACTTGTTTAAGTTTGTCCATGCCGCCGCCGCGCAATCCGTGTAGGTGAAGCACAAGAGCCTTTATACGTCGGTCTTGCTTGGCGTTATCAATGGCAAGCAGGATGTCTTGTAACAATACTTCAGGATTGTCTTCTGCTTGCTCAAATGCTTCGCGCATAAATTCGTCGAATGGGTCTTTTGCGACTTCTTCGATAACGATATTACCGTTTAGGGATAATACCAACGCACTATCTGTCGGGACTTCCACTTTGCCATCATCCGACATAAAGGCGGCAATAAGACCGACCACAATCAGGATGAAAATGATGTTGAAAAACATATTTCGAAGGAAGTTGAGTGCTGTCCAAAGTCCTGAGAAGAAAGCTTTTGTCCAGTTTTTAGAAGATGCCATAGTCTCTCTACTATTTAATATTTTTTTGATTACGTTCTTGTAAATGCTTTGTTAATGCTGTGTAACCGATGATATAAGGCTTCAGCTGCGCTAATCCTACCTAAAGTCCGCTATTTTACCCAGTTACAAATGTAATTTTTTATGTGTTGAGAGGTTTTTTCTGTGTCAAGATGGGGTACACTAATTCAAATTAACAGGTAAGACCAGTTTATAGAATGACCAAACACGCCCTATACCCACACTTATTCGAACCTCTTGATCTAGGCTTTACAACTATACGAAATCGTACGTTGATGGGTTCAATGCACATTGGACTTGAAGAAGAAAAAAATGGCGATGAAAAACTCGCTGCGTTTTATGGTGAACGTGCCGCTGGCGGTGCTGGAATTATTGTAACAGGTGGTGTAGCACCTAATTTCCAAGGTTGGGTAGCGCCATTTGCCTCTCGTATGAGCAGAAAGTCGCATGCAAGGCACCACGAAGTTGTTACTGATGCCGTGCATAAACACGACGGCAAGATTTGCATGCAAATTCTGCACACGGGGCGTTATGGATATCACCCCTTTATTGTTGCACCGTCAGCAATGAAAGCGCCCATTAATATGTTTAAACCTCGTGCGCTCTCTAGACGTGGCGTTCGTGGCACCATAAAAGACTATGCCAATAGCGCCAATATGGCGAAACTCGCAGGTTATGATGGCATTGAAATCATGGGGTCAGAAGGCTATCTCATCAATCAGTTCCTTTGCCCTCGCACTAACCATCGCGATGACGAGTGGGGCGGGAGTTTTGAGAACCGTGCGCGCTTCGCTGTTGAAATTGTTAAGGCTGTACGTGAGAAAGTGGGCGAAAAGTTCATTATTATTTTCCGTTTGTCCATGCTTGACCTCGTTGAGGGCGGCAGTGAGTGGGAAGAAGTCGTCATGTTAGCCAAATTAATTGAAGCTGCTGGCGCTAACCTCATTAATACAGGTATCGGTTGGCACGAAGCACGTGTTCCTACAATTGCAACACGTGTACCACGGGCTGCATTTACCTGGATCACTCAACGCATGAAATCGGAAGTTACTGTTCCGCTTATTACCACAAACCGTATCAATACGCCTGAGGTTGCCGAACAAGTTCTAGCTGATGGGCACGCTGACATGGTTTCTATGGCACGACCCTTCTTGGCCGATGCAGACTTTGTCAATAAGGCCGAGCAAGGTAAGGCTGACCGAATAAACACCTGCATTGCGTGTAATCAGGCATGTTTAGACCATGTGTTCGAGCAAAAGCGCGCTAGCTGTTTGGTTAACCCCAGAGCGGCTTATGAGACGGAATTAAACTTTCCGCTAACTAATCACAAGAAAAAACTAGCCGTAGTTGGAGCAGGTCCCGCTGGATTAGCCTTTAGCTGTTACGCTGCAGAACGAGGGCATGAAGTGCACCTGTTCGACAGTCGTGATGAAATTGGTGGTCAGTTTAATTACGCGAAAAAAGTGCCGGGTAAAGAAGAATTCTACGAAACCCTGCGTTACTTTGACAATCGCTTGAAAGATGCTGGTGTTAATGTTCACTTGAATAGCTTACAAAGCGCAGATTCAATCAAGGCTGGCGGATTTGACGAAGTGATCTTAGCCACTGGTATATTGCCTAGAAAGTTAGATATCGAGGGGATCGATCACGACAGTGTGATGAGCTACTTGGATATTTTGCGCGATAATAAACCTGTAGGTAAACGGGTTGCTATAGTTGGGGCTGGTGGTATTGGCTTTGATGTGGCTGAGTTCTTGTCGGAAGAAGAGTCGTTGACTACCCAGCCAGATAAATGGCTGAAAAACTGGGGTATTGATAAAGACTACAAAACTGGAGGCGCTCTACAAACTCCTGAAGTTGAGCAAAGTGATAAGGAAATTTATTTACTGCAGCGCAAAACTAGCAAGGTCGGTAAAGGTCTTGGTAAGACAACAGGTTGGTCACACAGACAATCACTTGCCTCCAGAAATGTCAAAATGATCCCAGGTGTGTCCTATCAAAAAATTGATGACCAAGGTTTGCATATCGTGATCAATGAAGAACCTAAGCTTCTAGAAGTCGATAATGTAATTATTTGTGCAGGACAAGAACCTCATAAAGCATTCTTTCAAGAGCTGAGCGATGCAGGCATCAAGGCACACTTAATTGGTGGTGCCGATGTGGCTGCGGAGCTAGATGCTAAACGAGCGATTAGACAAGGCGCTGAACTCGCTGCAGTAATTTGATGGTTAATTGTTAGGCGGAAAAGCAGCCCATTGGCTGCTTTTTTTGTGTTCAACGTTCGAAAATACTTGAAAACAGACTGGTCGGTCTGTAAATTAGGACTCAAGGATTTTCTTGTCTAATACTTTTAAACTTTTCAAGGTTGTCGTGCTCCATGGTTGCAGTTAGAAATGCTGACGCTACTCGTACAAAACTACTCGTAGTAGCCGCGCAGGAAATGCGCGAGAAGGGTTTCCGTGCTGCAAGCTTGTCTGAAATAATTGGTAAAGCAGGTATTTCTAAAGGTGCTCTTTATCATCATTTTTTAAACAAGCAAGAACTCGGTTATGCGGTGTTTGAAGAAGTCTATCAGCAGGAGTACTTTGACTGTTGGGCCGGGGCATTGAGCAACGAAAATCCACTTGATGGGATATGTGAATTATTGGATATGATGTCAACAAACATGTCTGAAGAAGACATGGTCGTTGGATGCCCGGTTAATTCTATTTCGCAAGAAATGTCCAGTGAAGATGAAGGCTTTCGTATTCGCACCCGTGATATGTATGGTGTGTTAAAACACAAAATTGCATCGGTACTAGCGCTGCATAAAGAGCGCGGCGGCATTTGTGGGCACGTGGATATTGATGCGAGTGCAATGCTAATTGTGACCGGCTTCCAGGGCATGGCAAGTATGTTAAAGGCGTTTCGTGATAAAACAGTCATGCTTGAAATAACTCAGGGGCTAAAGGCCTACATAAACAGCCTCAGAAAATAATACTGACAAAAATTGACAGTGATGATACCTACAGTAGTACGTATCATTTTTTATCAATATAATACAAACCGACTGGTCGGTAAGATGGTCAAGTGATGATTTACAAAGAATTAAAACTGATGTCTTGGTTTGCTTATGCTGCCATTTTGGCTTTTGTTTCCATGAGCAAATTGCAGCCTAGTATGTTTTCAGCGCCAGCAGAGGTTGTTGCTACATTAATTACACAATCTTTTGAGTTTATTTTGTTGCTGGGTTTAGTTTTAGCGATAGCAAATATTCAAAGAGGAAAGCAATGGTTTTGGAAGGTCATTAATGGTCTGCTGGGATTGGGTATTTTATCTTTGCTTTTTGGAGCATTGTTAATTGCTTGGCAGGCTTCTTTTATTGCCTCTTTGTCACTTATTAAAGGGGGATTAGTATTATTACCTATGCAGTACAAATTGTTCCAATTTGCCTACGCGCAATGGCCTGTTAAACAAACTGCAACTCAGAAAAACCTAGAGTGCTGCTCTAATAAGGTGTAAAAAACAACCATAAAGTAATATGGTCTATTAGTTTATTGAGGTTAATATTAATACCTTGTTTTTGGTTGGTAATTTAATTTCCTCCTAAATTCAAACAATTTCAGATATTTAACTATACTTACTGCGATATTTTCGTGGGATATCTGTGTTGAGTATTGATTGGTTAAATAGACGACGTAGCAGCAAGTCATCTCTGGCAATTGTGTCGGGGGTTTTCTTGTTGGGATTATTAATATCTACCATTATTGCGCTAACGCTCTACAAGACCGAACGTAACCTATTAGAATATGCTTTTGCCAGCGAAGTAGAAGAACGCAATAACAGTCTATCAAAAGAGTTTGATATTAATTTTGAAGCGATCTTCTCGCTCTCTATCTTATTTAGTCAGTATCGGCAGCCTGACTTTTTCCAATTTCAAAACGAAGCAAAAAATATCCTCTCTCGCAGAGGGGCACTTTCGCAAATTGTTTGGCTTCCCAACTTAGATGATCGTAATCGTAAGGTTCTCGAGGAGAATCAGCGCGTCTATTTTCCTGGATACGAGATTACAGAACGCGGTTTATCTGAAGAATTGATCCGAGCGGCGCAGAGAAATACCTATTTTCCGGCAATGTTCGCCGAGTCTCGATTTAGTCAAAACAGTTTACTGGGGTTTGATTTTTATTCGATTAATCAGCTTAGAGTATTAATTGATGAGTCGGTTACCTCAGCACTGCCAACCGCTATGGTGGTCAACTCTAACCTGCTTAGCTATGACGTTTCACAACAATTGTTAATTACCTTTCTGCCTATATATGAGGGGCAACCTAAAACCAGCGAAGCCAGAATGAACAATTTAAAAGGCGTAATATCGGGCATTTTTACACTGAAAGACTTGTTTGTTGCCAGTGGTATGCTGGCATCTGAAAGGTTTATTAATATGCGTATTTTGGATCAAACTAATCAATCAGAAATAACCGAGATGATGACGTCAGTCAGAGGTGACGCAACTGAGCACAATGATTTACTGACTGTTAAACCATTGAATAACGTCTGGCAACGAAATTGGGTGGTAGAGGCTGTTCCGACGAAGCAATTTGTAAAACAACAGCTTACCTGGTTGCCTTACGCCGTATTTATTACTGGCCTTGTAATAACGTTCTCAATTTGTGTGTATTTAAATATTGTGTTTAAACGCGCGAGCTTTGTGCGCAATGTGGTGAGGGCTAAAACGCGAGAATTAGCAGAGGCAAATCGCCGTCTTGCTCAATTAAACCATACCGATGGGTTAACGGGAGTGGCGAACAGAAGGTGTTTTGATGCTCGAATGGAAAAGGTGTGGCAGCGCGCAAAGCGACATTCGAGCGTGGTGTCTTTGGTTTTTATCGATATTGATAACTTCAAGGAATACAACGATTACTATGGCCATTTAGCAGGAGATGAATGTCTCAAAAAAGTGGCGACTGCGTTGTCGACCATTGTTAACCGCAGTGAAGACTTATTAGCACGCTATGGCGGTGAAGAGTTCGTGGTATTAATGCCTGAAACGGACAATGCACAGGTGGTTGCAGAGCGTTGTATTAAGGTTATTCGCAATCTACAAATATCACACAAGGCGTCTGATTGTGCGCGTGAAGTTACGATTAGCGCAGGCTGCGCATCAACTATTGTGGATCAAAATAGTCTTCAGTCTTGTCTTATTGAAGCGGCGGATGTGGCCTTGTACAAAGCGAAGGAAATGGGGAAAAACTGCTACGTGGATGCGAGCGTCGTATCTAAATTACATCACGAAAACGTTGAAAATGGCGATTGAATTAACGCTTTCTCATCGCCAGTATTCGAAGTAATCATCAGGGTTTAACGAGGGCTTATCTCCCATTGAAACCGCACTGGTTCCCAAATACAGAAACCCAACAATTTCGTCATCAATGTCTAAATCTAAGCCTTTTTTCACGTAATCGTTGAAGGCATAGGCGCCAGTGCGCCAAATTCCTTGAAATCCTTGTGCCATGGCTGCCATCTGCATAGCCATGATAGCGCACGCTGTTGATGCCACCTGTTCAACTTGAGGAACCTTGGGATGGTCTTTGTATTTCGTAATAGCAACGATGACCATCGGCGCGCGTTTTGGAAGTTCAGGCGCGCGGTCAATATCGCGATCGCTCATCCCAGATTCGATCGCGGCCTGTTCAAATAGGTCGCCGAGTTTCTTCAGGCCGTCGCCCTCGCAAACAATATAGCGCCATGGACGCAATGCCGCATGGTCAGGCGCTTTTAGTGCTGCTTTTTGAATGTTTAACAGTGCTTCTGCATCGGGTGCTGGTGCAGTTAATCTTGGCTGAGAGTGGCGATTAAGAAGAAGTTCTAAGGCGTCCATCGGCTGACAACTCGTTAATTGATGCTTTGCCTGAAATTAGATAATTTTAAATGGTTTGGCAACAAAAATTAGCAACAATAACGCCGTATGCATAAAAAAGAGGCTGTCGCCTCTTCTCTATTTTTTCATGCCAAAGGTTAGGTCAACAGGATCTAGTTATTAGGCATGAACCTCTTAGCTAAGAAGTAATCTACACTGGTGTACTTGCCGCCACCGTAGAAGAATAAGACCAATAACATAAAAAAGTAGGTCATTGCGAACTCAATGCCATTGTTTAAAATGACAAAGTTACCGCTGGAAGTTAACCATTCATAGTTGCCATGCTCCTGTAACAGGGCTTTGGCTCGTTCTATCTTCTCTCCTGAGTTCATAATGGATTCGTTCAAGAAAATAGTGCCATCTGCAAGCCAACTGCTCTTGTCTGCAATAGCTAACCAGCCGTTTTCCAGATGCACAGTAATTGCGGCAACCAACATAGTGAACATCAGAGGAATGGATATCCAGCGCGTGGCTAATCCAATAATTAATAGTATGCCGCCAAAAAACTCTGCACCAATCGCCAGTGATGCCATGACTTCTGGCATCGGCAAGCCTAGTCCCCAATCTGGGTTACCAAACCAGGCTGCGGTATCATTGAAGTGACTCATCTTGTTCCAACCCGCCTGAATCATTATTGGGGCTAGGTATAGTCTTAGGAACAAAGGAGCCAATCCCTCAGCAATACGCGTTTTATCTAGCAGCTGATGTAGGGTTTGGTAGGAGTGGAGTATATTCATGTATTGGGCTCAATTTTTAATGATACGCTTAAAGAAAGGCGTACTAGGGCTAAAATTTCAGTTACACTTAGTTTTATTTTGGTATCAAGTTCACAGTTGTGCAAAAAAAGAACGGTTCAAAAGGCGCGTTTTCACACTTCTTCAGTCGCCAGCAAAGTAAAGTGGGTTCGCCGCCACAAGTAGGTAAGGTGTTGACCACTTTGGCCGAAGATGATTTGAAACGCATTGCCTCGTTGATTCAGAATTGGTTGAGTAAAGACGAGCAGGAAAAAGCACGGTTGAATACGCAACAAACAACTAGAAAACGCAAGCATTAAAAAAGCCCCATTCGGGGCTTTTTTAATAATAAGCAAGCAACTAAACAGGTATTAGTACTCTGCGTTGCCCGGCGTGCGCGGGAATGGAATAACATCTCTTACGTTTTGCATACCGGTTACATAGGCAACTAGTCTTTCAAAGCCAAGGCCGAAACCTGAATGTGGAACCGTGCCGTACTTACGTAAATCGCGGTACCAACTGTAATCGGCTTTGTCCAAGTCCATCTCTTCCATACGCGCGTCAAGTACATCAAGTCGTTCTTCACGTTGTGAGCCTCCGATGATCTCACCGATACCTGGCGCCAGTACGTCCATAGCTGCTACGGTTTTGCCATCTTCATTCATGCGCATGTAGAAGGCTTTGATGTCTTTCGGGTAGTTTTGCATGATGATGGGCGCGCCTACATGCTCTTCTGCCAAATAACGCTCGTGCTCAGACGCTAAATCGATACCCCATTCAACAGGGAATTCGAACTTTTTACCTGAGTTTTTCAAAATTTCGATGGCGTCGGTGTAGTCCATACGCACAAAGTCTTGGTCAACGACTTTTTCTAAACGTGAAATGGCGTCTTTATTAATGCGCTGAGCAAAGAATTGCATGTCATCAGCACGTTCTTCTAGAACCGCTTTAAACACATATTTCAGCATGTCTTCCGATAATTGAGCGATGTCGCTCAAATCGGCAAATGCGACTTCTGGCTCTATCATCCAAAACTCGGCCAAGTGACGGCTGGTGTTTGAGTTTTCTGCACGGAAGGTCGGCCCAAAAGTATATACTTTAGACAGTGCGCAACAGTAAGTTTCAACGTTCAACTGTCCAGAAACGGTAAGAAAGGCCTCTTTCCCGAAAAAGTCTTGAGAATAATCGACGTCACCTTTGTCAGTTCTAGGCAAGTTCATCATATCAAGCGTGGAGACGCGGAACATTTCGCCAGCACCTTCAGTATCACTAGCTGTTACAATAGGCGTCGATATCCAAAAGTAACCTTTTTCATGGAAGAAGCGATGTATAGCTTGTGACAAACAGTTTCTGACACGTGTTACAGCACCAATCACATTGGTACGTGCACGTAGGTGTGCATGTTCGCGCAGAAACTCGATGCTGTGGCGCTTAGCTGCCATTGGATAGGTATCTGGGTTTTCCACCCAACCTAAGACTTCAACAGATTGGGCTTCAAGCTCTAACGCTTGGCCTTTGCCTTCTGAGGCTTTAACCGTGCCTACCACTGATAAAGAACAGCCTGCTGTTAAACGGGAAATGTCTTCATAATTTTCTAGAGTATTATTGGCGATAACCTGCAGAGGATCGAAGCTGCTTCCGTCGTGTAATGCTACGAAAGATAAGCCTGCTTTAGAGTCGCGTCGGGTTCTTACCCAACCTTTTACGGTAATTGTCTCGCCTATTTGATATTTGCCTGCGAGGGTATCTTCTACAGTGGCGCGTGCCATTTAGTACTCCATATGTATAACAATTTAGAAAGCGAAGTCAGGTAGCGTATTTGCTCGTGCGGAATCTTGGGATGTCCACGATAGACAGAATGCACAGCACTCTCCCTGTCGATCTCTTGGTTTCGTCTAAAGACCACTAATGGTACGTTTTCCTTCGTGATTCACAAGTAAAAATTCGCGCTAAAGTGCTTTTTCTTTGCTGTTTTGAAAGAAATTCGATTTACTCTTGGTTAACTGTTGCAAGATGGCAAAGTTTTGATGGGGCAAGATGACTTGGGATGGGATTGACAGACGCCATAAACCTGTTGAAAAAGAACGTCTTTTTATTGTTACCGTAATAGGCAATATTGTCCTGTGGGTGCTGTTTATCGGGGCACTTATCCTTTTGCACTATGCTCGTCCTGAGTTCATTACTGGGTTGCAGGAGTATTGGAATATTCCGGGACGAGAACATTGGTTAAATGAGCCTAAAAATTTGCTTAAGGTGTTGCTGTCGACCTGTATCGGGTTGAGTTTAGTATTGATTGGGTTAAACCGTCGTCGCAACAGGCGAAAGAAAGACAACATTGCGTTTAATGTTGTCTTTTTGCTAATTGTATCCGTCATCGCTTTTGTTGCGGTTTCGATAGCTGATTAATCCATATGCGAAAGTACATCATGCATTGTGGAGGTAAGTTGCGTTAGCTCATCACTATTGATTACGTAGGGCGGCATGATGTATACAAGTTTACCAAAGGGTCTTATCCAAACACCTCTTTCGATACATCGTCGCTGAAAGGTGGCAACGTTTACTGGCGTTTTGGTTTCCACCACGCCAATGGCGCCCAGCACTCTGACATCTTGCACCGCCTCAAGCTCAGCACATTTCGATAATTCGGCGTGTAATTGAGTTTCGATGCTACTGACTTGCTGTTGCCAATGATTTTGATTGATGAGCTCTAAACTGGCATTGGCAATAGCGCAGGCTAACGGGTTACCCATGTAAGTCGGACCATGCATAAAAACACCTGGTTGGTCTTGGCAAACCCCAATGGCGACATCATCAGTACAAAGTGTTGCGGCAAGTGTTACGTAGCCGCCTGTTAGCGCTTTGCCCAAACACAAAATATCTGGCGTTATGTCGGCATGTTCACAGGCGAATAATTTTCCTGTTCGGCCAAAACCCGTGGCTATTTCGTCGCAAATAAGGAGCACATTGTATTCGTCGCACAATTGTCGACAGCGGCGCAAATACTCAGGATGATACATGCGCATCCCTCCCGCACCTTGTACAATTGGTTCCAATATAAGTGCTGCAATATCTTGATGATGACTTGCTAGCATGTCTGCCAGTGGAATAATGTCATCTTCGTTCCAGGATTTGTCAAAACGTGTCTGCGGTGCGGGGGCAAACAATTGCTGCATCAGTACATCGTTAAATAAACTGTGCATGCCGTTAACCGGGTCGCACACCGACATGGTGGCGAAAGTATCACCGTGATACCCATTGCGAATGGTTAAAAAACGATGTTTTTGTTGGTTACCCTGGCATGCCCAATATTGAATCGCCATTTTCATCGCAACCTCAACCGAGACTGACCCCGAGTCGGCAAGAAATACTCGATTGAGTCCCTCAGGCGTCATTTCAACTAATTTTTTGCATAAGTCGATAGCGGGTTGGTGCGTAATGCCGCCAAACATAACGTGCGACATTTTCTCTAATTGGGCGCTCGCCGCCGCATTGAGGGTGGGGTGGTTATAGCCGTGCACCGCGCACCACCAAGACGCCATGCCGTCAATCAGTTCAGTACCGTTTTCTAGAGTGAGTGTGACTCCTTTCGCACTTGCCACGGGATAACTTGGAAGAGGATCGACGGCAGAAGTATAAGGGTGCCATATGTGTTGACGGTCGAATTCTATATCACTGCTCAAAATATAACCTTTTGTAAACTCTGTTCTGAAAAGTAAGTTGACAATCACTAGTTGCCGCATAGACTAGGCCAGAATAATTTTGAAGTAAAGGAAAGGCCATGCAGGCACAAATTCGACACGATTGGACCATAGAAGAAGTCAACGAATTATTTGCATTACCGTTTAATGATTTGTTGTTCAGAGCACAAACAGTGCACCGCAATTTCTTTGACCCTAATCAGGTGCAAGTGAGCACTTTGTTATCGATTAAAACAGGTGCTTGCCCTGAAGACTGCAAATACTGCCCACAAAGTGCTCGGTATGATACCGGTTTGGAGAAAGAGCGCTTAATGGAAGTCGAAAAAGTGCTAGAAACTGCGAAGCAAGCTAAAGCAACTGGCTCAACGCGTTTTTGTATGGGCGCAGCATGGCGAAACCCCAAAGAGCGCGACATGCCCTATCTGGTGAAAATGATTGAGGGCGTTAAGGAATTAGGCCTAGAAACCTGCATGACTCTTGGCATGCTTACGCGCGACCAAGCCTTGGCACTTAAACAAGCTGGACTTGATTACTACAATCACAATCTCGATACCTCTCCAGAGTTTTATGGTGAAATTATCACCACTCGTACTTATCAAAACCGGTTAGACACATTGCAAAATGTTAGAGAAGCCGGCATGAACGTCTGTTCTGGTGGCATTGTTGGAATGGGAGAGAGCGCTACGGATCGTTCAGGTTTGCTAATGCAACTAGCCAATCTAGAACATCACCCAGAGAGTGTTCCTATCAATATGCTAGTTAAAGTGGCGGGTACACCACTTGATTCGGTCGAAGATCTCGACCAATTTGAATTCATCAGAACGATAGCGGTAGCAAGAATATTGATGCCTAAATCTTATGTGCGATTGTCCGCAGGGCGTGAAGCGATGTCAGAACAAACGCAAGCACTGTGTTTTATGGCGGGTGCAAACTCAATATTCTACGGTTGTAAGCTGCTAACTACGCCCAACCCTGAAACCGACCAGGACATGTTGTTGTTCAAAAAATTGGGGATAAATTCTGAGAAAACCCGTGATTATTCAGACGAAGCGCATGAAGCGGTTCTACTAGAAGCGGTTGAGCAACAAGAACAAAACGATTTGTTCTACGACGCTACGGTTTAGACTCTAGGCTGGATACTCCTCTTGGCATTTGAATTCATTGATGACGAGCTCGCGCAACGAGAATCACTGGACTTGTTGCGCAGCCATGTATGCATTGAAGAGTATCAGCAACAATTCGTGAAAGTTTCCGGACAGCGTTTCCTTAACTTTTCCAGTAATGATTATTTGGGTCTAGCACAAGCTGAGATTGAAACCGATACCAACATCGTAGGCTCAGGTGGCTCACCGTTAGTAACCGGGTACTCGGCACAACATCGTGCGTTGTGCGAGCACATTGCACAGAATATCGAGAGGGAAGCTGTACTCTTATTCAATTCAGGGTTCGCTGCAAATTCCTCGGTATGTCAGGCGCTGATGAATCAAGAACAGCAATTAATTTTGTCGGATAAACTCATACACGCCTCTTTCATCGATGGTGCAATGGCGTCAAAAGCACAATACAAACGATTCAAACACAACGATTCTGCTCAACTCACCCAGTTGCTGCAGAAATATCGAAGTAGCTATCGCGATGTTTTGGTCGCTTCAGAAAGCGTATTTAGTATGGATGGCGATCAAGCGCCAGTGTCAGAATTAGTGCGTCAGTGCCAAGAGCACGATGCCTGGCTAATGCTCGATGATGCTCACGGATTGGGTGTATTAGGTAAAAATGGCTGGGGGATTGTTGAACAAGGCGGATTTGAACAAGAACACATTCCTATCTTGATTGGTACCTTTGGCAAAGCCGTTGGGACTGGCGGTGCTTTTGTGGCGGGCAGTAACGCGCTTATTGAGTACCTGTCAAACTTTGCTCGTCACTACATTTACAGCACAGCATTTTCGCCACTTCATGCCGCAACTACGCTAGCGCATTTAAACGCCATGTCAGAGCAGAATTGGCGAAGAGAAAAATTAAACGACAACATTCAGCACTTTCGTGCCTTGGCCACACAATTAGGCATACCTCTAACGGCCTCGGTTAGCGCTATTCAACCTATCATGGTCGGTGAGCCAAAACGGGCGCTAATGCTCAGTGAACAACTGATGGAAAAAGGTTTTTGGGTAAAAGCTATTCGACACCCAACCGTTCCTAAAAATTCGGATAGATTGCGTATTACCCTCACAAGTATGCATGAAAAAGAGGACATTACCGGGTTACTACAGATACTTGCCGAGGCGATGTCTCGATGAATACTCCATTACCTAACGCGATATTGAGCAACATGTCAGAGCCGGACGTCGCGGCAACAGGTGAACATGTTAAAGGTGAAATTGCGCAACAGTTCAGTCAGTGTGCTGCGCGATACGACAATTGTGCGTTGGTGCAGCAAAAAATCGCACAATGGGCTATGTCACAAGTCAGTCTTAGTATGTCTAACAATAAGGTAACGACGGCAGTGGACCTTGGTTGTGCCACTGGTAAGCATACTGCCGCATTACAGCAATTTGCGACAATCGTTGTTGGACTTGATATTGCCCCAGGGATGTTGAAGTTTGCGCAGCAAACGTCAAAGGATGGACTCAATTGGCTAACTGCTGATATGGAAAATATGCCCTTGGCTGCAGGCTCAATTGATTTACTTTATTCAAATATGGCAATGCAGTGGGTCAGCGACACTGATCGATTTGCTCGAGAGGTTGACAGAGTACTGAGCAAAAGCGGTATTGCTGTGTTGGTAACCATGTTAGATGGTTCTTTTGCTGAGTTAAACCAGGCTTTTGCCTCAATCTCAGGCGAGCCACTTAGCAATAAATTTCATTCTGTTTCACAATGGCGAGATAGTTTTGTAAGTACAGATTTAAACCTACAAATCATGCGCAAGACTTTTATTGACTGGCATAGTGATATGAGCGGTTTAATGCACAGCATTACCGATATTGGCGCCTCTACCAATACTAGCCATCGCGATCAAAACGCATTAACACCGAGCCGTTACAAGCTGCTAAGAAAGTATTACCAAAAGAACTTGGCAGTTAATCAGCAATTACCACTGAGTTATGACATTGGCATGTTCGTGCTCACCAAGAACTCATCTTCACACTCAGCAGAAAATATAACTTTATTAAGGAGTTAGTGTTGTCTCAGTTTTTTGTTACCGGTACTGATACCGAGGTAGGAAAGACCTTTATTTCTTCTGCAATCATGGCCATTGCAAATGCCAAACAGATCAGTTGTGTTGGCTACAAACCCATTTCCGCAGGTTGCGAGATGACACCCGAAGGACTGCGTAACGAGGACGCAATGTGCTTGTTAGAGTCAAGTACGATTGAGGTTAGCTATGATGAGGTTAACCCATTTGCTTACGTAGATGCCGTGGCACCGCATTTGGCGGCCGCAAAAACCAAGCAGCCGATCTGCTTAGATTCAGTGCTTGATGGTTTGCAAAACCTGAGACGCAAAAAAGCGGGACTTACCTTAGTGGAAGGTGCTGGTGGTTGGCGTCTTCCTGTGGGAGAGGGGCGATTTTTATCTGAATTTGTCGTTGCCGCACAACTTCCTGTCGTATTGGTAGTGGGGATGCGTTTAGGCTGTTTGAATCATGCGATTTTAACTTACGAGTCGGTGCTTTCGAGTGGTTTACAAGTCGCGGGCTGGGTGGCTAATCATCGAGAAATGGAAATGCCTTATTTGCGCGAAAATATCGATAGTTTGAAGGAAATGTTAGACGCGCCGTTTTTGGGTGAAGTGCCACTGGTAAAAAACGCCAGAGAAGCAGCACAGTACTTAGATATCACGCCATTACTGCACTTGGACTAGGCGTCATCTAATATCTTGGGGCTGTAGTGACGCTTCAACCAAGCGCTCAATCCATCTAAACCTGGAAATAGCACACGTTCTGTGATGTTAGATTGATCTAACTTGTCTCTTATTTCCCATTTAATTTCTTTTGGAATAACAATGGCCTCACAGTCTATATCGGAATTCGATAACAGCTGATCTAGTTGAACTTCAGCGCCGGAGGCAATGGAAAATAATGCATGCTGATTGACGATGCGCGCATCGGTCGAGGGTGGTTCAAAGAACACAAAAAATTCTTCTTTACTCAGTAAATCAAAGGTGTCTAAATCGAGTTGCAAGCTTTGTAGCATTTCCAATGTCAACACGTTACCGCCAAAGTCATCTAAACAATCCTTCATTTTCTTGGGTAATTGGCGGTAGGAGTCGTGATAGTTAACCTTCCAAATGATGCCGTCCTGATCCGCAAAATCAATATCTGCCGTTGCGAAATGCATGCCTACCATAGGGGAATAGGTCCAGTCTAAGAGTCGTGTCGGAAGACCGTGATGTTGCGCCATCGTCAGCCAGTGCCAAATGGAGTCAGTGCTCTCGAAACTGTCGTGTCCGTATTTCTTGAAATTGCGCAGGAGGTGTTTTTCCAACGTGGCGTAGTTACCACCCAAGCGCATGAGCGACGTCTTTAACTCAAATTTTTCACTAGGTTGTCCACGAAATACGTAAGGCGAGCGATAACGCGCTAATTCATGGTTCCAAGAGCCATTAAATAAAACTTCCTGCAAGTGTCCCCAAGACTCAACGATAATAGTTTTCATGCGTGACCTACGAATTCGAGACAAAAAAAAGCCCGGTAGAACCGGGCGTTTAGTGTTAGAGGACCGAGACCAGTGCTTCGGCCAGTCTATCGACGTTACTTTTGGATATGCCGGCAATATTGACGCGGCTAGAGTCCACGAAGTACACCGAGTGTTCATTACGCATGCGCTGAACTTGTTCTGGTGAAATACACAAAAATGAGAACATGCCTTTTTGTTTAGTGACAAAACTAAAGTCGGTACTCGCACCTTTTTCATTTAGTTTATCAACTAATAAAACACGTAAGTCTTGCATGCGGTTGCGCATTGCTGCGACTTCATTCTGCCATTTTTGGTTTAGCTCTTCAGAGTTAAGAATGATGTTTACCAATGCGCCGCCGTATGACGGTGGCATAGAATAGCTGCCGCGAGCGACTGACTGAATTTGCGACTGCAAGATACCGCGTGTAGCTGAGTCATTGGTAATGATAACGGCGAGTCCAACGCGTTCGCGATACAAGCCAAAGTTCTTCGAACAAGAAGCTGCAATCAACATCTCTGGTAGGTTTTCCGCCAACAAACGAAGACCGTAAGCATCTTCTTCTAAACCGTCACCAAAACCTTGATAGGCTGTATCAACAAATGGAGTGAAACCGGTACTTTGTGCAATTTCAAGCACTGTGTGCCATTGCTCTTTGGTTAGATCTGCACCAGTTGGGTTGTGACAGCAGCCGTGAAGTAGCACGATGTCGCCTTTTTTAGCGTTCGCTTTCAGCGATTCGGCCATGGCGTCGAAGTTAATGCCACCGGTCGCTTTATCGAAGTAAGGATACTTTTCAATCTTAAGTCCCGCACTTTCCATTAATGGAATGTGGTTTGCCCACGTTGGGTCACTAACCCATACCGTGGCACCTTCTTGGCAGCGATTGATTAGTTCTGCCAATATACGCAGTGCACCGCAACCACCAGGAGCTTGAACTGCCGCAACACGGTCAGCAACAAGTACGGGGTGACCCTTGCCAAGCAAAAGTCCAAGCATGCCATCGATGTATCCTTGCACGCCTTGTGGCGTAATATAGGTTTTAGAGGTTTCTTCATTCAATAAGATCTTCTGTGCTTCGGCAACAGAATCAAGAATTGGCGTATTACCCTGTTCGTCTTTATAAACACCGACGCCTAAATCGATTTTATTTGGGTTGGTGTCTTCCCGATAGGCAGCTGAAAGTCCGAGAATCGGATCCGCAGGAAGTCGGGGTAATACTTCAAACATGTTATTCCTCTTGAGTCGTGAATGAATTTAAGAAGCACGTATTATGACACGCAATTGCTAAAAGTGAACGCTTGAAAGCGCGGAAATAGACAAGTACTACCTGTCAATTTTGCTTAACTTAGAATCTTTAATATTCGATTAACATTTGGGTCTTCAGGCCCTATCTAAACATCAATTCAAACCGTTGTTCGGAAACGAACTGAGTTTCATCGTTGTAAACGTGTTCTACCCAATGCACCTTACCATCGTTTCGAACCGATAAAAGCGTAGAACTTCGAGTACCGTATTCAGGGGTATTAATGAATATCGAAGACAGTTGTTTTTCCCAGTGCTCTGGTACCCCCGTTTTTGGCAGCATATGATCTTCCGCCTTGGTGTTGTCTCTTAACAAGTTGAATAACTTCTCTTCATTCAACTCGACGTGAGTGTCACAATAATCTTTAAGGGCTTGCACACCTTTGTTAATTTTCGGCCAAGGACTATTCAAATCAGCGTTAGAAAGACCGTAATATCCAGGTGAAAGTGATTGCAGTTCGTTGGTATGATTATTATAAACCTTTAAAGCATTCCACTTTCCAAACAACAAGTTGTAACCGTTGTAATGCTCAGCGGTTGTTTGCAATTGTTTTGTATACTGTTCGTCGCTGGGCTGTTGTTGCAGATAATTCAGAACCAGTTCGCCGCGACTCTTGGCATTATCTTTTAACGTGTGGGGCGCTCTGATATTTGTTAACGCACTTAATCGTCCTTGGCTATTCATCCCCATCCAAGTACCGCCTGCTTGTTCATCTTGGCCGGCTATTATCTCTGGGGTGCCTCGCCAAACATGAGAAGATGTAGTGGGGCGCTTATAAAATTCGTCTCGATTGGCTGCAATAATAAGCGGAAATGTCTCGTGTTGTTCTACAGCGATAAATAAAATACACATTAAGTACGTCAACTAACTCCTTTAATTGGAACCTGACAAACTAGCGGATATACTCCACTATCTCAATCAAAATCAGCAAACAGGCACAATTGTGTTCAAACCGATTAATATTCCCCCGGTTCCCAAAACGTATTCTCGGCGCATGAATAAATTCACTTACTGGCTCGGCATCGTTTTTATGAAATTTATGGGCTGGCGCATACGAGGCCAACTTCCAGCCCAAAAGCAGTACATTATGGCGATTGCACCGCATACCTCTAATTGGGATTTTGTGGTGAGTTTGGCGACCTATTTTTGTTTGCGGGTTAAAATGTGTTTTATGATGAAAGAGACTATTTTCAGGTGGCCATTTGAGGGCATATTAAAACATTGGGGAGGGATTCCGATTGAGCGTTCCAAAAAGCACGGTGTCGTAGGACAAATGGTGGGAAGATTTAAAAACCAACCCGATTTGATTATCGCGCTGGCACCAGAGGGCACTCGCAAAAAAGTAGTAAAATGGAAAACCGGATTTTTGCAAATGGCGCATCAAGCCAAAGTGCCACTATTTCTGGTAGGATTGGACTATAAAACCAAAGAAGTTATATTAGGGCCGCTAATGGAAGTTGGCGCGGATATCGAAAAGGCGCTGGCGGAAGCACAAGCGTTTTACGCCTCAATTAATCCCAAATTCCCTGAAAATGTTTGCACAAGTGCAAACTAGTTTTTTGACCAAGATAAAAATTAATGTCAGACCAATTAAAAGATACAGGCTTCACTACTCGTTTAGTGCACGCCGATAGAATATTAAATTCCCCCGAAGATGGTTCGGTACACTCTCCAGTCAACTCATCTGTTCTGTTCAATTATCCAAAGGTGGAAGACCTGGTAGATATTTTCCAGGGTAAAGTTGCTGGGCACGCTTATGCAAGAACGTCTTCTTCCAGCCAGAGCGCACTGCAAAACATTATGACCCATGTTGAGGGCGGTAAAGCATCCCTCGCGTTTGCCTCGGGCATGGCTGCAATCTCGGCCACTATATTGTCGTTGCTCGAAGCGGGCGACCACCTAATCGCCAGCCGCTTTGTCTTTGGCAATACGGCCACTTTTCTGCAGTCGCTGAAACGATTCGGTATAGAGGTCACCTTGGTTGATGTGACCGATGTAGAACAGGTTAAAATAGCCAAACAAGACAATACCCGCATGGTATTTTTGGAAACTATCGCTAATCCAGTGACGCAAGTAGCCGACCTCAAAGCTATAGGTGAGTATTGTGACGAGCAGCAAATTGTCTATCTAGTCGATAACACCATGACACCTGCTAGCATTTTGAACTCGCAATCGGTCAAAGCAAGTTTAGTGGTGAACTCCCTGACCAAGTACATTGCAGGCCACGGCAACGCATTAGGTGGTATCGTCGTGGAAATGGGGAACTTCAAATGGAGTGAATTCGCAAGGATTGAATCTGGATTCGCACATTTACCTGACTTTCAACAAGTCATTGCGCAGATTAAAAAGCGCGGTTTGCGCGACATGGGAGGTTGTATTTCCGGCCAATCAGCGCACTTAGTATCAGTTGGTGTTGAAACTCTTGCACTGCGCACCACTCGATTTTCTGAAAATGCGTTAGCCTTGGCTCAGTACCTAGACGCACACCCCAAAGTGAAAAAGGTTTATTACCCAGGTTTGGAATCGCATCCGCAGCATCAATTAGCTAAAACGCTATTTTGCGGTTTCGGGGGTATCTTAAGCATCGATTTACAAGATAATGTTGATTGTTTTGCTTTTATGAATCGCATGAAGTTAGTGCTTAATGCTACCCATTTAGGCGATACTCGTACCTTAGGGATCCCTGTTGCACACACCATTTTTTATGACATTGCACAGCAAGAACGTGAAAAAATGGGAATTAGTCAAAATATGATCCGCTATTCGATAGGAATTGAAGATAGTAAGGATCTCATTGCTGACTTCGAACAGGCGCTCGCCTAACCATGTAAAAAAGCTCACGTCAGTGAGCTTTTTTGTATAACGATATTTAGCGTTTTGGCAAATGAATAGCGGCCATCATGCAGCGAATCGAACCTCCAGCTGACTCTATCGCGCTGACATCAATAGGAACGATTTCGCAATACTGTTCGATGGTCGATTTTTGTGTTTCAGTAAAGGCGTCATAGGCAGTTTTAGAGCAAACTAAAAAGTGTTTGCCATTTGCCTCTACCTCTAGCGCATTGCCACAAAACTGATTCATTTGCTTGTGTGCCAAATCAACTATCGTTTTACCGTCTGCACTGAGCTGTTGTATTAAGTCCTTCCTCTGCTGATCTTTTTCAATACTGTTAAGCGCCACCAATGCGAGCTTAGTACCCACCGACATCATTACGTTGCTGTGATAGATAGGATTGCCTTTAGGGTCGTTGGCTATAAAGGCGGTGACTGAAAGACCGAGCGTTTTTGCGATTTCATTGAGTAAGGTTTGAGTTGTACGATTAGATAGAGCCGCATAAACTCGTTTATTTGAATAATCAATTACCATCGAACCGGTACCCTCGACAAATTCTCCCACAATTTCTCTGCTGGCGAAATCATGACTACGCGTTACGTGGTAATGCTCTTTGAGAAAAGTAAGAATATCCTCCCTACGTTCTAGACGCCTGTTTTCAACAAACATGGGGTAGGTGACAAGTGTGCCATCGGGGTGGGTACTAAACCAATTATTAGGAAAAACCGAATCAGGCGTTCTTTCAGTTTCATCTTCAAAAACATGCACAATAAGCCCTAAGGAACGCAGACGTTCAATTGCCTGAGTGGTTTGCTGATAAGCGAGTTTTGCTAATGCTGACTTTTCAATGTGGCGATGGCTTTGAAAAAAGTTATCAATCAAAGAGGCTGTATTTGTTGAAAAGGAATGAGGGCGAACCATCAAGACGACATTACTGGACTGTTTAAACATCTCATTTGCACATTACTTAACGAATATCAGTTATTTTAAGTACAAATCCAATTTGGCAAAATGTTGAAATTGTTAGCTTATTGATATGTTTTCTATCAATATGGTAATCGAGATTGACATATTGGAAGTTTTTAGTGAAATCAAAGGTATTAGATCGACTTGATCAGGAGCTCATTGCGCAATTGCGAGTGGACGGGCGTGCCTCGGTATCCAAACTCAGTACGCTATTTGGCGTGTCTAGGGCGACGATTCAGGCTCGAATCGACCGACTGGTGGCTTCTGGTGATATTTTAGGGTTTACTATCCGCGTAAAAGAAGAACTGGAACAGGGGCAAGTATCCGCTATCATGATGCTGGCTATATCCGATAAATCGACTGCACAAATTGTACAAAGGCTTAAAGGTATTCCGAATGTCATTAAAATACATACAACCAATGGCGCATGGGATCTGGTATTGCATATTGTCAGCAGCTCACTGAGCGAGTTTGATCAAGTATTACAACGGATTAGATTAGTCGAAGGAGTGTCTACTAGTGAGACGAGTATCTTGCTTTCTAGCCAATAAAAAAGCTCGTCAGTGACGAGCTTTATCGATTAAGTTGTCTAAAAAATTATTAAGACAAGCAAGACACGATTGAGTCGTCGTCGTAAGAAGACTGAGAGGGGATGTATTTGTCTGCAGACCAGTCATTTTCCCAAGTTTCGCCGTCCAATAAATAACGGAAGCGATATTCTTTGCCTGACTCAAGATCAATAGTTTGCGTAAAACCACCATTTTTTAGCTTTTTCATTGGTGAAGCGGCTGCATCCCAATTGTTAAATTCACCAACAAGTTGCACCGATTCAGCGCTTTTTGCCTCTTCCTGGGTCAATTTGAAGGTAACTTTACAAACAGGTTTAGATTTCAAAAATTTCTTCGTTAATGCCATTGTGTGTCCCTCGACAAGTGATTAGTAATTTAATTACAGAATTGGCTGCTTTATAGCGCAATTTAGTGCGAATGTCATTATCATTGTGTAATAAAAATACAAAGCGCTCGCATTCTTGTAAGTTTACTAAAGAAATTTTGCAAAACTATTGCCAAGGATGGATAAAACTCATCCGACGACTTAAAACCCTATACCGCAAAGCTCAACAGGCTCTAGCACTATCGCAACCAGGCATAACTGAATTTCATAAATAGACTACGTGCGTCTTTCTCTAGGTCAGTAACCACATCATCTTCAAATGCATGGTCTGAATAACCGGCGAAGAATACGGTTTGTGGATTAATTTTGTAGCTGTAAATTAGCTGAGTAGAGACATCTGTGAACTTGGCTGAAGGTAAATCTTCAGGAGCAACAGCCGGCTGGTTGGCCAAGTTCTGCTCGATATCGGTATAGATAATACTGAGTTTGAGTGAGTTTCTCACATCAAAGTTGTACTTCAGTCTGATGTCCGCCTGATTTGCTGTGAATACTTCTTGGCCTTCGGCTTCAAGTGTTTGATAAACATAGTTCACTTCGGCTTTTAAATGTTTGTTGAAGCTATATTGGAAACCTGGACGTGCCATAAAGCGGTCTGCCAAACGATTGTTTCGAAAATCGATTTGTTTTCCCCAAAGGAATTCGTTTTCTACGAATAAGCCTGCTATTGGTTGAAAATTGCCATAGAGATAGCAAAAATCTCTGTTAAACATGTCGGTATTACCTTTAATCGCTAGGGTAGAAGCATCAATTCTGTTACCCACATGCTCATTCGCAATACAGCCAAGTTCAGTATAAGACTGCAGCATACCGTTAACGCTTATACGTGCTTCTAACTCGCGTTCAATTACTTCACCTGCGTCGTTGTGGGTGATATCCCAGTCTCCGCTAATACGAAACCGGCTGTACCAGTCATCTTCTTCACCGTAGAAAAATAAGCCACCGCCAATGACTATTCGGCTGAGGTCTACACGGCTCATAAAACCAAGGTCTGCTCTAAAATCGCTACCGATATCCATATAGGTTGCACTGGCAAACCAATCGCGCTCTTCGTGCTCATAACGCACTCTAAAGGCGCTGTCTTCAAGAGAATCGTCTACTTGCGTGCGCAAAACACGCTCATTCACAACACAATTATTGAAGCTGCAATTTAAATCATCGCGTTCACAATCGGCTGCATCGTCTGCGTCGCAAAAATCATTACTCAACCATTCGGGATATTCGGTATCTGAGCGCATGTACTGCACCCGAACTTCGTCTTGTTCAGTAATGCGGTAACTCGCGTCAACGGATGCGACATAGTTGTGGTAATCGTCAGATGTTCTTAGGGTGCTCAAAATGCCAACAGAGAGCTTGTTGTTCGCATCATATCGATATCGCAATGCTGTATTATTGCTATCTTGGCCTAATTCAGCGATACCTGAACTTAAGTTGCCTGGAATTAAAAAAGTAGTGTTCACATCGTCAGTTACAAAAACACCATATGTATGTTTACCCGTTTTACCTGTGACCTTGGCGCCTATGTCAGGAGCGCCTATATTGCGCGTGTAAACAAGGTTGAAATTACTGGAGAATATATCCTGATTTTCTAGGAAGAAAGGGCGTTTCTCAGGAAAAAATAAAGTGAAGTTGTTGTTTATCCCCAATTGTGCCGAGTCGGCTTCAACTTGGGAAAAGTCAGGATTAATGGTTGCGTTCAAGAAAACGTCTGAGCTAATACCCCATTTAATATCTAAACCAAATTCATAATCTTCAGTTTTTTGCCAACTAGTATCGTCAGGTAGGGAGCGGGTTTCTGCTTGCCCCAAAACTAATGTAGGCACTATCGCTAGATTTTTGCCTTGTTGCAGGTTTTCAAAACCAACCACTTCTTTCATTTGACAAGACCAGCAATCATTGTTTCGGTCAATCTGCTGATTAGAAATCCGTTGACGCTCATCACGGGGATAAAACCTTACAAACTCAATAGCCCAAGTTTGTTTTCCAGTTTTGGGGTTAAAGTTGAAGTTGCGCAGTGGGATGGCCATTTCAACTTCAAAACCAGTATCGGTCACCTGACCTGATGAATCCCACAGTCCGTCCCATGCATCACTTTCTCGGTTTGTGACAACATTTTCGGTGCTATCTGCTTGCACGCCCAATGCGTTGCTAAAGAATTGGAATACCTGACGGTGATCGTTGTATGGATCTAACTTGACGCCAACCAGGTCATCCCGCCAGATTCGGTCTCTGTCGTTATAAAAGGCGCGTATGTTATCGGGTTCTGGATCTTGCGCTTTGAACGCGATGAACAGAGTATCGCCATTTTCAAAATAACTGACGGTAGTCTTAACGTTAGGTGTTGTGTTCTCGTCAGGCCAAGTAATGTTGTTTAGTTGAATTTGTGCTGCCCGTTGCCAAACGCTTTCATCAATCTTGCCATCAATAGATACAGATTCTGTGAGTTTTGGAATATCGGGTACTGATGCAAACACCGAAAATGTCATACTGCCAATTAAGGCGAGCGAAGATAAAGCCTTTATTCCCATTGCTTTCTTAGTCTGTTGAGCTCACTGCTAAGCGTAGGTTAAATAACCTAACTCTCCAACTATCACCTTCAATTGGCTATTTGCATTTGCAATGTGAAGCCATTGTTACAGTGTCCCTGTTATTTCTGGTCAGTTTCGGGCGTTGCAGTAGAGAAATGTAAATTAGTGTCAATGTTAAGGATCATACACAAATATTTATTTAATAATTCGACGAATTATCAAAAAGTTGCGGTAAGCGGTCGTGCTGATTAATTGTGTGGTTACTGCCTGCTTATTACAGCCTGAATTGAGAAGGAAGAGATTTTAGACAATAAAAAACGCTTCCGAAGAAGCGTTTTTCAATAATTCAACTGCTGAAGAGATATTAGAATCTTCTTCTTTGACCACCACCGTTGTTGGTGCGTGGTTTAGGCGGTCTCGCTTCGTTTACTACTACGGCACGGCCACCGATTTCTTTTCCGTTGAGACCTTCGATGGCTTGTTCGCCATCTTGTTTGTTTTCAAACTCTACGAATCCAAATCCTTTTGAGCGATTGGTTTCACGTTCGATAATGATTTTTGCGGATAGTACATTACCGAATGCGGCAAACGCTTCTTCCAACTCGGCATCAGTTAACCGATAGGATAAATTTCCAACATACAATTTCATGATTAGTTTACTCTTTGACTGTTGTAGTACTACGACAATAAGGCGCCAACAGTCCATCGCCTCTTGCCGTGCGTAAAGCGACCCATGCTTTACTCAGTACCACCGCAGTCTAGAACTTAACCCCTTATAAAACAATAACTATTTTATGAAATTATTGTTAATGAATGTTTACTGTGATCAAAATGTTTGATTATTTTTTATACGTAAAAATTGTGTGGATATTTGGGAATTATTTTATTTATCAGGTAGATAAAATACTCATAAAGGCTTCGGTGACACAATTGGTTCACAAAGATCTGCTAACTTTCGCCAAATGAAATACATTGTTTATCGGTATATGTTCGGCATTTATTCTTCTCAAAGTCTGATCAGAGCATCCATTTTGCTTGGTCTAATTGTGATTCTAGTCATCTGGCTAATGTTGTTGGTGCGACTGAATCAAGATGCTATGTACCTCGATATTGATTATTACGATGTCGTTAGCGAGTTATTTTCAATCGCCTTTGTAATTTTGTTACTTGGCGTAAATCTGCGTTTTGAGTCAGATTCCGCTGAATCCAAATTAATGTTCCTTGGTTTTTGTTTGATGTTAGTTGGCCATGGGCACGACTTGATTGACGAGTTCATCTCAATACAACCAGATTGGCTGTCACTTATTTTTGAAAACGTCTGCAATAACTTGGGTATCGTCATCATTGCAGTAGCCGTATTTAAATGGTCTGGACGATATCAGAAACAATTACAGCTACTTAAGAAACAAAAGCTCATACTAACCGCAGCAAGTAATACCGATCCTCTTACGAGGCTCTACAATCGGCGTTTTTTGAACAATGAATTTATTCAAAACACGGCGTACTTTGGCGATTATCGGCCAACTACCTCACTCTTACTCATTGATTTGGACGAATTTAAGCGAGTGAATGATACCTATGGGCATGCAATCGGTGATAAGTTGATTATGCACTTAGCTGATGTTATCCGCTCAGAAATTCGCGATGATGACTATGCGTTTAGATACGGTGGAGAAGAGTTTTTAGTTGTTATCCAAGCCAGTGCTAACATTGCTATGAAAGTCGCTGAACGCATTCGCACTGAATATCAAACATCCGAATTCAATGTCGACAATGTTCCACTTGAGAAATCTGCCAGTATCGGGCTATACGAGCTTGAGACTGGAGTAAGCTTTGAGCAAGGTTTAGACGTCGCAGACAAAGCGCTTTATCAAGCGAAGGAGTCAGGGCGCAATCGCACTGTACGTGGGCGATTTGCACAAAATCCCACCCCTGCAGGCTCAGCTGTTCTGATCGAAGTCGATGTCGTGTCTTAATTTATCTACCCACATGGCAGTCGCGCCACAAATTGCAACCGGCATGACGACAAAATTGACAATTGGAATCATAGAGAAAAACGTCACAATGATACCAAACGAAATGGCGTCTTTTTTGTGGCGTCCAAGCACTAAGCGCATATCTTTAAAACCAACTTTGTGGTTGTCAAAAGGGTAGTCACAATACTGAACAGCCATCATCCAGGCACTGAACAAAAACCAGATGACTTGTCCAATCACTGGTAGCAAGAAGAATAGTAAAAGATAACCTATGGCTCTTGGAATGTAATAGAGCAATTTGGTCAATTCGCGCCCTAGGGTTCGCGGAATATCTTTTATTAAACTCCAAAACGACCCGGAGGGAGGTTCTTGCCCTGTTAAGAGGAGTTCTATGCGTTCGGACAATAATCCGTTAAATGGCGCTGCTATCCAATTGGCAAGGGTGCCAAAAAACAAAGCTGAAAATAACAGCACGATTGCCACCGACAATGGCCAGATGAAAAACGCGATGCCGTCTTTTAACCATTCTAACCAATCTGGGATCCAGCTAATAACGTAAGCCGTCAATTCGTCAATTTGCGCGAATAAATAGGCAAAGGCCGACCCGAATAAAATGACGTTAATCAATAGTGGGAAGATGACAAACCGACGAATACCGGGACGACGGATAAGTTGAAAGCCTTGAAAAAAGTAATCTATACCAGATTTGTTGCTCATTAAAAACGCTAATTAATCAATACAATAGCTAAAGTATAAAGAAAACATGCGTCTTGATTAAAGGAAATTAATTTCAGAATTGTTACAGATCTTGAGATTTGCTACATTGCGGCTATGGGGTTGTGGTGCTTTGAATTATGATAATCAGGTGCCATACCCGAAAATAACCAGGCGAGTACAGCAACAATAATAAAATGCGCTTAAAGAAAATTCGACTGGCAGGTTTTAAGTCCTTTGTAGAACCTACCAACATTCCTTTCCCAGATGATATGACCGCCATTGTCGGTCCAAATGGCTGTGGCAAATCCAATGTCATAGACGCTGTGCGCTGGGTATTGGGTGAGAGTTCAGCAAAAAATTTGCGCGGCGATGCGATGACTGACGTTATTTTCAACGGTTCATCATCTAGAAAGCCCGTATCTCAGTGCAGTGTCGAATTAGTATTTGATAACTCAAGCCAACGTATCCAGGGTGAATATGCCGGATATCAAGAGTTGTCTATCAAAAGAGTAGTGACTCGGGAAGCGCAGTCTACTTATTACCTTAATAACACCAAATGTCGTCGAAGAGACGTCACTGATTTATTTTTAGGCACCGGATTAGGACCGCGAAGTTATGCCATTATCGAACAGGGTATGATTTCACGATTGATAGAGTCTAAACCGCAAGAGCTAAGAGTGTTTATTGAGGAAGCGGCGGGAATTTCCAAATATAAAGAGCGGCGCAGAGAAACCGAAAATAGAATGCGTCACACACGTGACAACCTCGAACGTCTTGGGGATGTCAGGGCTGAATTGGGACAACAACTAGAAAAGCTACAACGACAAGCAGCGGCAGCTCGACGCTATAAAGATCTCAAGGCCAAGGAACGCCGGTACAAAGCCGAACTTGCTACGATTAGATGGCTGCATCACAGCGACAAAATTGCTGAGTTAGAAAGACAAATACAAGAAAAAGAAGTCGATATAGAGGCTTATATCGCGAAACAGCGCGGTGATGAAAAAGAAATCACTGAGCTTAAAGAACAACAAAGTGAGTGCAAGCAACGAATCAGTGACACTCAACACAAGTTTTATCTGCTTGGCAACGACATCACTCGTATCGAACAAAATCAGTTGCACGCGAAACAACGTCGTGAACAAATTACCAAAGAGCAATCAGAATTAGCGTTTAAACAAGAACAGCTAGAGGAGCAACTGGCGCTCGAAGAAGAGACTTTTGAGACGCTTTCGATGCAACTGGAAGAGTTCGAGCCCGAATACCTAATCTGCGAAGAGTCGCTGATGGAAGCTGAAGAGCGGGTATTAGCGATGGAAGATGAGTGGTTAGAGAAACAAAAGATTTGGCGTAATCAGGATCATCACTATCTTCATGTTAAACAGCAGTCTCAGAGTCGACACAGCCAAATACAAACCTTATTGCAGGTACAGCTGCGTACTGAACAGCGGATTCGTGAAATAAATTCAGAACTTTCGACGTTAATTGATAACGAATTACAAACCGAAATAGAGCAGCTTCGAGAGAATAAAAAGAAGGGGATTGCAACGGTTTCCGAATTGTCTTTGATGCGAGAACAAGCACAAGAAAATGCGCGTGAGTCGAAGCAAACTTTAGAGGCTCGAGAAACTGATTTACATGAAATTAGAGCCGAGTGGCAAGCACACAAAGCACAGCTTTCAAGCACCATACATCTACTTAACAGTCTAGACAGCGCTGATGATGCAATCGTGCAGTGGCGAGAACAGGGTAATGTTGACCTAACGCCTATATGGGATTACCTCGATGTAGAACAACCTTGGCAATTAGCGGTCGAATGCGCACTGCAACAATGGGAAAGTGCTTATGTGTGCAATGGGCTCAGTACTGAGCAGTATGCCGATGGGGTGAAACTGTTCTTTAACGAAGCGATGACTCAAGATAAACCCGACGGCAGTTTGGCTCAAAAATGTAGAAATCGTTTTGTTCCAGAATGGCTAGCGCGTATTGAAATTGTTGACTCCATACAACAGGCAATGCAGCAGCGTGCCAGCCTACCCGCTGGATTTAGTTTCATTACCCAAACGGGTGAGTGGGTTGGTGAAGACTGGTTAATTTATAAAAAAGAAGCAGGGCAACAAAGTCAATTAGCGTTAAGAGAGCAGGTTAATTTGCTGAAACAACAAATTGATGAAGATGCTGAACTTGTGGCTTCTGCCGAAACGTCACTTGAAGCGGCAAAACGCAGCATGCAGGCCAGAGAAGACGAAAAATATGCCGCTATTACTGCATTACAAGAAGCAGAATTACAGTTAAAACAAATCGACAGCGAGTTAGTGCTGCTCAAAAAACAACAAGATTCGCAAAGGGTTCGCCAGGAAAAACTGTCACAAGAGCTATCTGAATACAACGAACAGTTGGAACAAGAAAAAATGCAAATGGAAGAACTCTCCATTCAGGTAGAAGAGTTCGAAATGCAATTAGCCGAACTTCAAGATGCTCAAAATGATGCGGAAACAAAGCGCGCGCATTTTGAACAAGAACTTCAGTCTGCAAGAAGTGCTGTACAAAGTAAAAAGTCGCAGCTGCACGAGTTGCAATTGCGTCAACAAAGTTTAAAGCATCAACTCAGTGCGCTTACTGACAAGAAAAAGCGCCTACAGGACGAAATGGGGTCTATGGCGGAAAAAGCATCCATGTTGGTTGTCGAACTTGTTGAGTTTGCGCTACCAATGGAAGCGCAACAAGAACAGTTACAAATTATGCTACAGGAGCAAGAAGCCCTCCGTGATAGCATCACTGAACTACAGCAAAATCTAAGTAAAATTGAACACGCGTTAGCCGAGGCCGAAAAGGGGCAAGGCGAGGTAATGTCTCAAGTAAGCGCTATGCGTAACGAAATTCAAAGCGTGCGACTGGAGTGCGAACGCAATCGAGAGCGTTCAAATGGCTTTATAGAGCAACTGCAAGAAATGCAGCAGCCAATCAAAAATGTATTGGAGACTTTGCCTGAAGAATACTCTGAACAGGAATGGAAAGAGGAACTTGAGAAAACAAGCAATGCATTGGGGCGTTTAGGGGCAGTCAACCTTGCTGCTGTGGAAGAGTTTGAAGTGCAGTCTGAGCGCAAACAACACTTAGATGAGCAAAATGACGACTTGACGTCCGCACTTGAAACATTGGAAAACGCGATCAGGAAAATTGATAAGGAAACGCGTACACGATTTAAAGAGACCTTTGAAAAAGTTAATGCTGACGTCAAAATTCTGTTTCCTAAGGTGTTTGGTGGCGGTGCTGCCTATCTCGACTTAACCGGTGAGGATTTGTTGGAAACGGGCGTGACTATTATGGCCAGACCACCTGGCAAGAAAAATAGTACAATTCACCTGCTTTCAGGTGGAGAAAAAGCGCTGACGGCTTTATCATTGGTGTTTGCCATCTTTAGATTAAACCCGGCTCCGTTTTGTTTGCTGGATGAGGTAGACGCGCCATTGGATGATGCCAATGTCGGCAGATTTTGTAAGCTTGTCTCTGAAATGTCGAAGACGGTACAATTTATTTATATAACCCATAATAAGATAGCGATGGAAATGGCTTATCATCTCACGGGTGTAACAATGGCTGAGCCAGGCGTGTCTCGGATTGTTGCAGTTGATGTTGAAGAAGCGGTAGCTATTGCCAACGCTTAGAATGTAAAAAGGGTATTGCGCTTAATGGAAGATTTACGATTAGCCATCATTATTATTGGTGTATTTGCGATTGTCGGAATATTGCTCCACGGTATGTGGACTATTCGAAAGAACAAGAGTCAGGATGCCGATTCTCAAAAAAATGCTTCACAAACCGCCGATGCGCGGTCTTCAGATGAATTTGCTGATATCAGCCTTGATGACCCCTTGTTGCAGCAGAGTGATTTAGCGACCGAAGCAAATGAAGAAAACGCTATTCCTACCGCGCCAATCGACACACCCGATGAAGAAATCGATCCTCTCATTGGTGACACGCCAATCATACAAAATGATGATTTAAAAGTTGCGCCAAAAGCCGAAGAAAAATTTGATCAGGACGGTATCGGTAGTGTTCGTGTTGTGTCGATAAAAGAAGAAATTCGTCACCCTGTAACCACTGAAAAGCCCAAACAAGAAGCGGCGCAGCAGTCTGAGCAACAGCCAGAAAATGAACCTCGTTTGGGTGACATGCCGGAACCTCCGAGCAGCTTAATGAAGGCTGAGAAGCCCGAACCTATGATTGACATTTCGATTGATGTTGATAGTCCAAAGGCCAAGCAGGTTGCTAAAGAGGCACCAGCAAAGTCAGATAAGTCAGATAGTTTGTCGGCAAGAGCACGTAAATTAGTGGGGCGTGATGCTGCCAAAACCAAAGCGGGGAAAAACCAAATAAGTTTAGAACTCGATGACGCACCCGATCTCGAAGCAAGCAGTTCTGCTGAGGTGCAGCAGCCTGAGCAACCTGAGGTTGAACAAGAAGTGCTTATTCTCAGCGTCAAAGTTTCCGAGGGACAATCAATCGGCGGTGCTAGACTGTTGCCAACTTTACTTACCTTGGGTTTTAAATACGGCGAACACAATATGTTTCACAGACACGCCAACAGTAATGGTAAAGGTCCTAAACTGTTCACGTTAGCGAACATGTATAATCCGGGCACGTTTGATATTGATCATATGGAACATTTCAATACCCAAGGACTATCGTTATTCATGACGCTTCCTATTGAGGCTGACCCGCACCAAGTATTTAATATGATGCACAATGCCGCGCGCAAATTGGCCGAAGAATTTAGCGGTCAAGTATTGGATAGCCGCCGTAGCGTGCTCACCAAACAAAGCCTCCAGCAGTATGTCGAGAAAATTCGCGAGTTCGAACGCAGACGCATGATACGACGTTAATTATTTAATTTTTCAGAACAAAAATTATGACACAGTCCTCTTCTGACGCCGTTGAGTTGCGCTTAAAGCAACTCAAGGCTGAAATTAATGACCACAACTATGCCTATTACGTAAACGATGCGCCGACAATTCCGGACGCCGCTTACGATCGATTGATGCAAGAATTGCTTGAAATCGAAAAATCCCATCCTGATTGGGTCACTCCCGACTCACCAAGTCAGAAGGTGGGGGGCGCGCCCTTATCTGAGTTTTCGCAAGTTGTGCATGAAGTCCCTATGTTGTCACTAGACAATGCATTTAGTAATGAGGATGTAGCAGCATTTGAGAAGCGTTTGATAGACAAGCTTAAGCGCGAAATCGACTTAACCTTTTCATGTGAACCCAAGTTAGATGGTCTAGCTGTGAGCATATTGTACGTCAATGGACAATACACGCGTGCTGCAACTAGGGGCGATGGTCAGACTGGTGAGGACATTACCGAAAATGTGCGCACAATAGATAATGTGCCTCTGGTGCTCAGAGGAAATGATTACCCTGAGCGCTTGGAAGTCCGGGGTGAGGTCTTTATGCCACTTGCCGGGTTTGAAAAGTTAAACGAGAACCAAAGAAGAGCCGACAAGAAGGTGTTTGCTAATCCCCGCAATGCGGCTGCAGGCAGCTTAAGGCAACTCGATTCTCGTATTACTGCGAGTCGACCTCTACAATTTTATGCGTATTCAATAGGACAAGTTAGCGACAATAGCTTGCCAAATAGTCATTCTAAACGTCTGCACCAGTTGTCACTCTGGGGCTTACCCGTTTCTAAAGAAATTGCGACTGCTGAAGGCGCAGAAGGTTGTGCCGAGTATTATGAAAGACTATCTGAAAAAAGAGCGAGATTGCCATTTGAAATCGATGGCATCGTATTCAAAGTTGACGATATTGAACTTCAGAATGAATTGGGCTTTGTTGCTAAAGCACCTAGATGGGCGATAGCTCAAAAATTTCCTGCACAAGAAGAAATGACGTTACTTCGAGATGTGGAATTTCAAGTTGGTCGCACGGGGGCGATAACTCCTGTGGCTAAACTGGAGCCGGTTTTCGTAGGCGGTGTCACAGTTTCTAATGCGACACTGCACAATCAAGATGAAATTAACCGTTTGGGTATCAAAATTGGTGATACGGTAATCATTCGGCGCGCCGGCGATGTTATTCCACAAGTGGTATCGGTGGTTTTAGACAGACGCCCTGAAGATGCGAAAGACATTAAGTTTCCTGAGCAATGTCCAGAGTGTGAATCAGTGGTTGAAAAGCTGACTGAAGAAGCCGTTACTCGCTGTACTGGTGGATTGGTTTGTCCAGCTCAATTAAAAGAATCACTAAAACACTTCGCTTCGCGCAAAGCCATGGATGTTGACGGTTTAGGCGACAAAATCGTTGAGCAACTTGTCGATTTGGGCAAGGTAAAAACACCCGTCGACTTTTTCAGGTTGTCAGTCGATGATGTCTCGAACATGGAACGTATGGGAGACAAATCGGCAGTTAATCTGATTAATGCTCTGGAAGCTTCAAAACAAACCACATTACCGCGCTTTTTATTTTCGTTGGGTATTCGCGAGGTGGGAGAGGCGACAGCGAATAATCTTGCACAGCACTTCACCACCATCGATGCGATTGCCGCTGCTGATATAGAAGCCTTGCAGGAGGTGTCTGATGTAGGCGCTGTTGTAGCAAGTCATGTGGTTAACTTTTTTGCAAGTGACACGAATCAAGAAATCGTGAATCAGTTACAAGAGGTGGGTGTACAATGGCCTGCGATTGAGGTGAAAAGTGCCGGTAATTCGCCGCTTGAGGGGCTCACTTATGTCATTACCGGAACGTTAAATGCCCTAGGACGTAATGACGCCAAAGCGCACTTAATGAGTTTAGGGGCAAAAGTGGCGGGCAGCGTGTCTGCTAAAACGCATTGTTTGGTGGCTGGAGAAAAAGCAGGCTCCAAGCTCACCAAAGCGCAAGATCTTGGTGTAGAGATTATGGACGAAGAGCAGTTAATAACGCTTCTCGCCGAACATGGTATTCACTTGTAAAGGAAACTAGGTACAGTAAATGAATAACTTGTTTGTTTACGGTACCTTGCGTCCAGGTCACAGTAATTTTAATGTGATATCGGACATTTCCGGTACTTGGTACAAGGCCAGTCTACAAGCTTTCTACTTTGAAAATGGTCAAGGCGAGTATCAGCCTTATCCAGGTGTTTTGCTCGCTGAAAATGCTTTTTACCATTCGGCTTCACGCTCAAAAGTCATCACCAACATTAATGGCTATTTGCTTGTGGCCGACGAATTAAGTCGCTATTTAGGCCGACTCGATGCATTCGAAGGCGATGGCTACCAACGCGTCATTGCCCACATCACCTGCCCAGAAGCCAATGAAAATAGGGCGTTTGTCTACCAGGTAACTAAATCCTTTTTTGCCGTGTAAGCGCCGTCTATCTTACGATTAAAAAAATTGATAACTTTTTTCAAAAATAACTAAAGATTAATACCCACCTGCCGATAGGTCTAGTTGAGGGTTATTGTATCTGTTGAATATGCCGCGAAAAATATTATTCAACGGTTGAGGTTATTTCGTTTACACGACTTAGAGGTAGGTTGAGGTAGAAAATGGGCTTGTTCGTAAATACGAACGTGGCCTCTTTGATAGCTAGAAACACGTTATTTGACGCAAGTGAAGTATTAACGGTTTCTTATGAACGGCTTTCATCCGGTTTACGAGTAAATCGCGCGGCTGATGATGCAGCTGGTTTGCAGGTTTTAGTGCGAATGGAGTCCCAAGTACAGGGGCTTAAACAAGGGGTTCGCAATGCAAACGACGGCATCGGTTTAGTGCAAGTGGCTGAAGGGGCACTGCAAGAAACGACAACAGCATTGCAACGGATTAGACAGCTAGCTGTTCAAGCACAAAGTGGCATAAACAGTTCGTCTGACAAAGCAGCTTTACAGCAAGAGGTAACTGCCCTGGTGAGTGAAATCAGCAGAATAGGCAGTCAAACTCGTTTTGCAGACAATGCCATTTTAGATGGATCTTACTCAGCTACCTTCCAGGTCGGCGCAAACGCGGGGCAGTCGCTTTCCGTGAATTTGTCGCGAACAGGTGGATTTGGCGCTTCGGGATTGAATGTGGGAAGCGTAGATGTCACCACGATCGGAGGAGCGTCTGCCGCGATAACCTCAGTAGATAACGCGATATCGGCCATTGGGCAAGAAAGAGCACAATTGGGCGCATCGCAAAACCGGTTTCAGTCCACGATTCGCAATTTGACGAACATACAAGCGAATGTGGCAAGTGCTAGAAGTTACATTGAAGATGCGGATTTCGCGAAAGAAACTTCAGAACTGACTAGGAACCAGATAATACAACAGGCAACGATTGCGGTATTACAGCAGGCCAATCAAACCGGCCAAACGGCGCTGTCGTTGTTAGGATAACCAGCTCTCTCACTCTCGTAAGTAAATGCTCCTCATCTTTGGAAACAAGGATGAGGACATTTTTTGTCTTTTAACAAAGATACCCCTTCTTTTTTACTCAACATTGGTCTGTTACCACACATTTATACGTATTCAATGAGCAACAAATAGTCTGGATGCCGAGTCACAGTTCCTGTATAATCGCGCGCCGCAATTTCCAATTGGGTTGAGTAAATGATACAAGCAGAAAAAATTGACGTAGCTTATCCATTTCCCGGTAAACCACCGGTGTTAAGTGAAGCACAAAAAGCCGCACATAAGGCTCGCATTGCTGAGCTTCTAAAGGAAAAGGACGCGGTTTTAGTGGCTCATTATTATACTGACCCAGAGATTCAAGCACTGGCGGAAGAGACCAACGGTTTTATTTCTGATTCGTTGGAAATGGCTCGCTTTGGTCGAGACGCTAGCCAAAAGACCCTCATTGTAGCGGGCGTGAGATTTATGGGCGAAACGGCCAAAATCCTGAGTCCTGAAAAGAAAGTGTTAATGCCTACTTTGGAGGCAACATGTTCGTTGGATGTGGGTTGCCCAATCGACAAGTTTGATGCGTTTTGTAATCAACATCCAGACCGTACCGTGGTGGTATACGCAAATACCTCAGCGGCGGTCAAGGCGAGAGCTGATTGGGTAGTGACTTCTAGTATTGCACTTGACGTTGTTGAACACTTGGACAGTAACGGTGAGAAAATCCTTTGGGGACCAGATCGCCATCTTGGAAATTATATCGCAAAGAAAACCGGCGCTGATATGCTTATGTGGCAGGGGGAGTGTATTGTTCACGACGAATTCTCTTCAAAAGCACTGGTGGATATGAAAAAAGTGTATCCTGATGCCGCAGTTCTTGTGCACCCTGAATCTCCTGCAAGTGTTGTGGATATGGCTGATGCTGTTGGTTCAACATCACAGTTAATCAAAGCGGCGCAAGAACTTGAAAATGAACACTTTATTGTTGCCACTGATAAGGGCATTTTCTATAAGATGCAGCAGTTAGCACCCAACAAAACGTTTATTGAAGCACCCACTGCAGGTAATGGTGCTACGTGTAGAAGTTGTGCACATTGTCCGTGGATGGCAATGAATGGTCTTGATGCCATCGAAAAAGCCTTAACCGATGGTAGCGGACATGAGATATTTGTTGATGACGCCTTACGTGACAAGGCTTTGCTGCCGTTGAATCGCATGCTCGATTTTTCAACAGCACGTAAGTAATCGAACCCAATTAGATCGTTGTTTGAACGGAAAAAATTAGGCAAATAGCCGTTTCGACATCAAATTGTAATAAAAATGCTGTTTTTGGTTTTTTTTCTTGATAACAGATCTTGAATTGCCTAACATACGCGACCTCTGACGATATGGTCAGAAAAGAATTACACGTAATTGGCATTCGCCAATTAACGTAGACAGATTGCGATTGCATTGAACAGATGTGAGCGTAACAAGTTAAGGTAGATGGGTGAGCCACGTCTTGAGACGAGCATGCTCGGCTAGTGGCGAACGACTCGCCACGGAAGGCGAGGCTGGGGGACTTTCATCAAGGAAGTGTTTCCACCCAACTTAACTGGTTAGTGGGGCAGGAGCCTGATGTAACGCGCACGCAAAAGTGCGCTTCAAAAGAATACTGGCGATAGAAAAATCTATAGTCATAACAAGTTAAGGTGAGATGGCTGAGCTGGCTGAAGGCGCACGCCTGGAAAGTGTGTTTAGGTTAACCCCTAACGAGGGTTCGAATCCCTCTCTCACCGCCAAATAAAAGAAAAGCCCCAACCGAAAGGTTGGGGCTTTTCTTTTATCAGGTGACACGAGGCCATGGTTCGAATCCTATGGTTCGACCAAAACGTCAGGAACGTTTTGGGACAGCTTTAGCTGGCCGCGCAGCGGCAAAATATAGGGACATATTTTGCAATCCCTCTCTTGCTATTCAGCGAAATATTAAGGTTGGGGCTTTTCTTTTATCAGGTGACACGAGGCCATGGTTCGAACCCTTTGGTTCGACCAAAACATCAGGAACGTTTTGGGACAGCTTTAGCTGGCCGCGCAGCGGCAAAATATAGTGATGTATTTTGCAATCCCTCTCTCTTGTTTCAGCCAACCGCTTAAGGTTGGGGCTTTTCTTTTATCAGGTGATACGAGGCCATGGTTCGAACCCTTTGGTTCGACTGGAATGCAGGGAACATTCCAGAGCGCACTTCAGTGCGGCCGCTTGCGGTGAAGAGCTGGAAAGCTCTTCATACAAAATTGTCTGTAGCAATTTTGAGCATCCGAAGGATGAACCTAAGGGCAAAGTACAGGAAGGACTTTGTAATCCCTCTCACTTGATTCAGCCATCCGCTTAAGGTTGGGGATTTTCTTTTATCAGGTGATAAGAGATTTCGGGGCGAGCATTATCGTTCAATCATTACATTGAACTTAGAAATCGGCGTCGGCAAGAAATGCCTAGTAAAGTTACTCTACTTGTTAGCATTTCAATATGTGTAATACTTTAAAAAGTCTTATTGAAATTACAAAGTATTTGTCGAGTGCTTCGGTCACTACATTTTTGTTTGTTTTTACTTTTCTTTCTTATACCGCCTGCATCGGCGGCGTCTTCTAGCTGCGATCTTAAGCCACTTAAAGGACTTTATTTCAGGCCTTATAGTCACCAATCCTCGTTTTGGAATGCGAATGGAAAATTTATAGATGCCGTTGCTGCCAATCTCAATATTGAGCTAACCAATATTCCCATTGATGAGGTACACCGGAATCGCTTTGGTTTTTATGAATTAATAAAAGAATCGATTGATAAGCGAAATAAACCGGACTTTATCATCAGTATTTTTTATGCCAAAGGTGAAGAGAATTTACTCTCATTGTTGGATTCGTACGATGTTCCGTTTTTTACCGTTAATACTAGTTTAGACGAGCCAACTCTTAACATTATTGGTAGACCTCGTGAGAGGTTTAAAAACTGGATAGGGCATATATCACCAGACGAGAGCTTGGGAGGCGCCAACCTAGTGGAAAGCCTCACATCCATAAATCACGGTAAGAATATGGCTGTTTTTGCGGCAACGCATCAGTCAGCTGTGAACAATCACCGAGTCGAGGGTATGATGGCCAGGGCAGAACTATTGGGCGTAAATGTTATTCCGCCAGTGACAACAGACTGGACGACACAAAGCGCCATCAAAGCTGCGCAGACCTTATTTCGACGAGTATCTGATTTTGACATGATATGGACGGCAGGTCCCGACATTGCCGAAGGGGTAGTACAAGTACTACAACAAAGTGAGCATTTAAAAGCCAACAAAAATCTGGTGATGGGTACCTTTGATTGGTCTTCTAGTGCCATTAACTTGGTGCAGAAAGGCACGGTAGATGTCAGTTATGGGGGCCATTTTATGGAGTCAGGTTGGGCGCTTTTGTTGATGCGTGATTATCTTGCTGGGCTAGACTATCAAGCAGACGTTGGTAACTTACTCTCATCTGAATTAAAGGCGATAGACAAAACCAACGTGAATGAAATCTCGGAACTACTGGCGAATGATAAATGGAAAAGTCTCGATTTTAGGCAATACAGTAAGTGCTACAACCAAAATCTTGAGCGCTACAAATTTTCTATTCTAGATTGAATGTTGTTTAACTATTCCTGCAATACTTCACTCACATTTTCATCTTTCGATTTTACTTTGTTCCCGTGGATGTTGCCATAAATGGCCCCGCCAGTGACGCATAATAAACTAATGATTATCACAGCATTCAGTTGCTCACCCAATACCGGAACCGCGATAAGTGACGCTAAAACTGGCACCAAAGCCATGGTTACGGCCAAATTGCTGGCACCAATTGCTTTGGCGGCCTTAACGTAAAGCAGCACTTGGATGACGGCAGCAATGACTCCCTGATAGATGACTTGGATGGCAATTTCGAACGCTGGTGCGTTGCTAATTTCATGCGGTAAAAACAACAGATAAATCGGTACGTATAAAATACTTGTATACAAAGATACCGCTGCAGTTGTGGCGATCGGATCGGGTTGCCATTTCTTTAAAAGCGCATTGAACACTCCCCAGCTGGTGGCTGCCATCATGAATAGCAGATCACCGGCTAATGTTGATTTACTCACGGTAAGTGTGGAACTTGCGAGCAATAACACTCCGAACGAGATAATCCCTAGCGCTAACAACCCTTTACCTTTAACTCGTTCTCCCAGTAATACCCAAATGCATAGGCTTATTGCCACCGGCATAAAGCCTGGAAGGAAAACGGCTGCGTGACTAGCAGGTGCAAGCCCAAATGCCATAAAAGCGCAACTGGCGTAAAAGATCCCGCCAAATAATGCGATGGTGAAGTATTGTTTAGTAAAAATTGAAATATGTTTTTTGAGAAAGAACCAAAGTGGAACCGCAATCAATGTCGCGGTGACATAGCGAATAGAGATCAAATCAAAACTATTGAGGGCATTGGTGGCACCAAAACGTGAAATGACAATAAACCCACTCCAAATGCACACTACTGTCAGCGCCATGGCATAGCCGGAAAAAAGGGATTTGGATTTCGTCATAGATATGAGGCGTTGCTATTTTTTAGGCTATGGATAATGAAGCAACCCAATTAAATAGCAAGAGGTAATACCACTTAACGCAATAAATCTTTATTCCTAATTTAACGCAGACTTTTCTGAAAAGAAGAGCGAAAGTACCTTAAATCAAAACGTAAACTAGTACTTTTGTGGGTCTGGAAAGGCGATATCTATAAACGCCGGGTCGCTTATAAAGCGATTTTCCACACTTTGCAGTTCTTTAATTTTTTCGTTGCGCCATTTTTCCTCAGCATTCGGAGGAAACTTTTTCGCCCATTCCACCATTAATGGAATTTGTCCGTAATGGGGCAGCCGATACTTCCAAAGCATATGTAGCACAGAACGTGCAATTTCACCTTTTGCCCACTCTCTGGGTTCAACACCCAATGGGTGAATTTTAAAATGACAAATGCCTTGTTTGGTTTGATCAGTTTGACCCTCTGCAAACACGTAGTGTTTTCTAACATCGTCGATTTTAGCTTCCATTGGCCACCAGTTATGCATATCTGCAACGGCGTCTTTATAACGCGCAAATGGACAATCACTGGTATCGGGACAATTCATAGCGTTGGCGATCCAATCAATCGAATACACAAGCGCAATATCGACTTTGGCTCCCGCTGGATGGTGTTTAGCACAGTAGAGGGTGTGGTACTTTTCAGTGTAAAGCTTATCCCAAAACAGGGTTTCGCGAACGTGTACATACTTGGAAAGGTTTGCATTGGCGGAGTTTGCGAGAATAGCGACGAAAATTAAAAGTAAAAATTTTGAACGGGTATTAATCATTAAAAAAGTATGCAGTTTCGTTTTTTACAGCATTTTCCTATCACTTAAGTGCTGATTCAAGTGAGCGTTTTGTCGTTGAAAGTGCTTCGTTTAATTGTGATTTAGCGCGTAAATAGGCGCTTTTGTAATGCTCAGAGTCTGGGTTAGTTCGCCATTCCAAATAAGCGTGGTCGATTTCGCGTTGCAAACGTTGGATATGGGTTAACGTAGCCTTCACTCATGCTTTCCTTAATATTGAGTCGATAATCAACTTAAGTATTGGTAAAGCTTTGAAATAATGCAAGTTAAGCGAGAAATTTTACTCGTCAGAAGATGTGTTGGCGTTGACCACTGAGCTTTGGAGACTTCACAAAGAGGGGGGGCGAAATGAAGTCTCCATTGGTGTTAGGTTTAATCTAGATAAATTTTGGCAATTCTTGCGCTGAACCAAGCCCTTTGTATTGCCTTTCAAACACCAATAAAAAGACAACTAGTATTGGAAGAGAAAACAGTAAACAAAGTATCGCCATTGGTAAGCGTATATTGGCTGGAAATTTCCTAAAATAGATTAAACAAATTGCAAGCGCAGCAAAGTTAATCAAGTAAAACCAGGAGTCTATTTCAACAAATGCATCGACAAACGCTGCATCGAAACGCCAGACCGCTAGCGAAGCAAAATGGTGTAGTAACGAAAACTTACCGAGGTCTAAAAAATTGTACATGCTGTTAATGTCATTAGATGTTGGCTCTTGTACTAATTTGGTAACGACGTTTGTCGCAAAGTCATACTCATTGACTTGCAGCATGTTTGCTTTGTTTGCAGTAATAACTCGTAATTTTGCATTGGCTTGATCATCGGTAAAGCCCGCAATTTGACCGATTATCATAGGTGAGTCCAAGGATTCAGTATGTAGTAGACTGAAGTTATCCTTAGCGTCAAACCAATACATTTTATGAGTAGTGAAGATCACTACATGCTCAAATTGCGGTGATGAGAGAAGGCTGGCAGAAATCCCAGATTCCATTTTTGGACGGCCTTTTTCATCCTCCCACACTAACTGTATTTGGCCATTGGGTGTTACTTGATAAAGTGCATATTCGAAGTTGAGTAGCATGTTGCCATTGGTCAGAAACCGATACGTTGGAAACTCATTTTTGTGCTTAGTCTGCCATAAGGTCTTAAGGTTGTTGTTGAAGGCTTCTAAATCAAACCGATTAAGCTTTTCGTCTTTATCGAAAAAGGGTAATTGATATTCTAACCAGTCAGGTTTGTACAAATTACTCGGCATCAATAATGAATGCTGGCGTTTGAACCCCCAACCATTTAAATATTCTTTACCATGTTGTTCTTCTTCAGGCACCGGAATGTGATTTGACATTTGCTCCTGAAATGCTTTCCGTGGACTGGTTTGATTTGCTTGATACGGGATCATAATGAGCAGTCCTATCAACATGGATGTACCGAAAGACAATCCAACTGACATCACTAATTTTCTCGTGATTTTGTCTGATAAGATAAAGGTGCTTAACAAGCCCGCTGATATCAGTACAAAAGCGATTTGCACTAGGTAGTGCGCAAAAAATAAGTCCCATAACAGTGGAAAGGCGAAAACGAGTAATGCCATTGACCAATGCCGCCAAATCGCTAGGGCAAGTCCCAGTCCGAATGCCAACACGGCGATACTGAACAGGTATAAAACGCCTAATACATCAAGCGTGGTCATGCCATAATCTTCGAGCCGCTTGGCATAATTAAAAACCAGTAGAGGCAAGAACTGAACAACGATACTCACTATGAGAAATAAGCCAAAGTGAGCCATCATCTGTTGTTTTTTATCGGAAAAAATCTGCTGCCATAGATTTTGACTGCTGTTGGACCAGGTCAACCAAAGCGCATACAAGAAGTTTTGCAGTGCAAAAAGCCCCAAAACAGGCATGTAAAACTGGTCTCCTACAGGCATCTCTTTGCCTGAGAAAACGTTAAAGAAAAACCAATTAACCAGCAGGGCGAGTAGAGCCGGTTTCCAAAGCTTTGACAGCACGACGCGAGCATACATTCCAAACATGATTATTGCCCTCCTTGTGTTTGATATAGCGAGAATATCTTTTCGGAAAAAGAGTGTTGTTCATTGATAAGGTTGTCTTTATCGCCTTGCCAGCAGACTTTACCCTGCTCGAGCAACACAATTTTTTCAGCGAGGCGTTCTACTTCCGCTAAGTGATGTGAACAGAAAATAACGCACGGCTGATCGTCGATAAAATATTGCATAAGCGCAGTAATGCACTGCGTTTGCGCGTAGGCATCTAAACCCAACGTTGCCTCATCAATCAACCAGAGGTCGGGCTTTTGCGCAATCATAACCGCTAATTTGACACCCGCTTTTTCACCCGTGGATAAACTGCCAAATCGCTGTGATGTCGTTAACCCAAAAATCTTTAGGATCCCTGTAAAACGAGACTCTCCCCAGGTCGTCGCTGACGCTGAGAATAGCGCATTTAGTTCGGATAGTTTTACATAGTTGGGATAACCAATTTCGTGGCTGACATGACCAATTTTCCAGCCTAGTGGGATGTTTAGCTCACCTTTATCCATACCGGATTTTCCGTTCAGAATGTTGATAAGGGTTGTTTTGCCTGAGCCATTGCGGCCTAGTAAGCCGTATACTATCCCTTTACTGAATTCGAGTGAAACGTTGGACAATGCGAGCTTGTCACCAAAATGACGACATACGTTATCCAGGCTAAGTGTATTTTCATTCGGTACTATATTATTCATGGCTATCTCCCTCTGGTAGCAAGGCCGTAACAGCTTTTACTAGGTCTTGCCTAGATAAACCCAGTGGCCGAGTACTGGCCACAAACTGCTTTGCCGCTTCCGTTAATTGTTTATTTATCTCACTATCTGAGAGTTTTTCTGTAAGAGATGCCACGAAATAACCTCTACCTTTTTGACTTACCAACGTGCCTTTTTGCACCGAAGACTGCAAAGCTTTGGCGACAGTGTTGGGGTTTACTCCAAGTTCAATAGCCAATTGTCGAACACTGGGCATAGTGTCACCCGTGTTGAGCTCAGACTTGGCGACGGCTAATTCAATCTGTTGTTGAATCTGTTCTGAAATCGTCAAAGGAGAGTCCAGCTGAATTCTCAATTTGAAATTCATTCACCACTCCGATCTGTAGTAACTGTACTAACTATAATAGTACAGTTGGCTCAGATCAAGTTGGTTTTTTAATCAATGATTGCCTGCATGAAATATGAGGTTTGAATGTCATCTGATTGTCATATCTGAAGAAGGGGGTTTTGAGAGAACAAAAATTTGTGTAAAAACTTAACAAAAGCCATACATTTAGCTGTTTTTGCCCGCGAACACAGCTATACTATGCGCCGCAAATAGTAAGTAAAAATTAAAGAAAAGTAATAAAGGATAAAAAGTGACTCCAATTACAAAAACATTCCAATATGGAAAACACACTGTAACTTTAGAAACCGGTGTGATTGCTCGTCAAGCAACCGCAGCAGTCATGGCAAGCATGGATGACACTGCTGTATTAGTATCAGTAGTTGGTAAAAAAGACGCGGCACCAGATCAAGATTTCTTCCCGCTAACCGTAAATTATCAAGAAAAAGCCTACGCCGCTGGTAAAATCCCAGGTGGTTTTTTCAAACGTGAAGGTCGTCCTTCAGAGGGTGAAACCCTAATCGCTCGTTTAATTGACCGTCCTATCAGACCTCTTTTCCCTGACGGTTTTAAAAACGAAGTACAAGTTATTATCACAGTTGTTTCTGCTAACCCAGAAATTCCAACTGATATCGTGTCAATGATTGGTACGTCAGCTGCACTAGCAATCTCTGGTATTCCGTTCAATGGTCCATTGGGCGCTGCACGTGTAGGTTATATCGATGACCAATATGTGTTGAACACACTTACTTCAGAGCAAGAGAGTAGCCAACTAGATCTAGTTGTCGCAGGTACTGAAAACGCTGTATTGATGGTTGAATCAGAAGCACAAATTCTGTCTGAAGAAGTGATGCTTGGCGCGGTTATGTTTGGTCATCAAGAAATGCAAACTGTTGTTAATGCGGTAAATGAATTTGCAGCAGAAGTTGCAACTCCTGCTTGGGACTGGAAACCAGCAGAAGAAAACACGTCGCTTAAAGACAAGATTAAAGAGCTTGCTGAAGCTGATATGGTTGCTGCTTATCAGATTTCTGACAAGATGGAACGCAAAGCGGCTGTTGATGCAGCAACTGCCAAAGCAGCGCAAGCGATTCTTGAAGCAGATGCTGAACAACAAGAAAAAGAAGTTAAGAACTTGCTTCACGATTTAGAAAGTGACGTAGTTCGTTCTCGTATTCTAGCGGGCGAGCCTCGTATTGACGGCCGCGACCCACAAATGATTCGTGCATTGGACGTTGGTACTGGCATTCTTCCACGTACTCACGGTTCGGCATTGTTTACGCGTGGTGAAACTCAGGCATTAGTTGCTGCTACTTTGGGTACAGAGCGTGACGCACAGATGATTGATGAGTTAGGTGGCATGACCAATAGTCGCTTCATGCTTCACTATAACTTCCCTCCATACTGTGTGGGTGAAACTGGCATGGTTGGTTCTCCAAAGCGTCGTGAAATCGGTCACGGTAAACTTGCTAAGCGCGGTATCCAAGCCGTTATGCCTTCAGCAGAAGAGTTCCCGTACGTTGTGCGAGTAGTATCTGAGATTACTGAATCAAATGGGTCATCTTCAATGGCTTCTGTGTGTGGTACATCACTGGCACTGATGGATGCGGGTGTTCCAATTAAAGCATCTGTCGCGGGTATCGCGATGGGTCTTGTGAAAGGCGACGAAAACTTTGTTGTACTTTCAGATATCTTGGGTGATGAAGATCACTTGGGCGATATGGACTTTAAAGTTGCCGGGACTACCAACGGTATCACAGCCCTACAAATGGATATCAAAATCGAAGGTATCAACAAAGAAATCATGCAAATCGCGCTTAAGCAAGCTAAAGAAGCACGTTTGCACATCTTGGGTGTGATGGATCAAGCAATTGAAGGTCACCGCGAAGACCTTTCTGAATTCGCTCCTCGCATTTATACACTTAAGATTGATCAAGATAAAATTCGTGACGTTATTGGTAAAGGCGGTGCAACTATCCGTCAGATTACTGAAGAGTCTGAAACCAATATCGAGATTGAAGACGACGGTACTGTTAAGATTTTCGCAACTGACCTAGCGAAAGCGGAAATAGCAATCGGTCATATCGAAGCAATTACTGCTGATATCGAAGTAGGCAAGACCTACAACGGTAAAGTAACGCGCATCGTTGACTTTGGTGCATTTGTTGAAGTGTTGCCAGGTAAAGAAGGCTTAGTTCACATTTCGCAAATCGCTCACGAGCGTGTTAACAAGGTCGCTGATTACTTGAGCGAAGGCCAGATGGTAGACGTTAAAGTAATGGAGATTGACAGACAAAATCGCGTCCGTTTGAGCATCAAAGAGCTTCTAGAAAAGCCTGAACCAAAACAAGAAGCAAAACCTCAAGAAGGTGAAGCTTCTTCTGAAGAATAAGTTTATCAACGATTCTTTATAAGTAGTTGAAAATGGGAGCGAATGCTCCCATTTTTATTTTACTGGCAATCGAGATAATGACTGGAGTAATATCATGAATGAAGCACAACAACACAAAATCGAAAGTGCCGTTTTTCAGCGCCTACTTAAGCATTTAGATGAAAATAAAGATGTGCAAAACATCGATCTTATGATTCTTGCCGACTTTTGCAGAAATTGTTTGTCAAAATGGTATATGAAAGCCGCGCAAGACGAAGGTATTGATGTAGACTATGACCAAGCGCGCGAACGTGTCTATGGCATGCCATACTCAGAGTGGAAGGAGAACCACCAACTTCCCGCTACACCTGAGCAGATGGCCGCTTTTGAAGCCAGACAAAAGAAATAAAGTTTAACCAGTGCACAAGGAGCAATAGCCCACTTTGCTTAATCTAAAAGTAGTTAAAGCCAGTCTTATTTTGGCGTTCATCGGTATTACGGGGTGCACGACAACGACCGCCTCTGTAGAACCTGTTGCATCCAAACAAATTGACAATCTTATTATTGGCGAACCTGCACCTGCAGATGTAATGAACCAACGTGCCCTGGTGCGCATTTCTCAAGTACTTGCCCACGTTGAGGACATGACGGATGAGCAACGAGCCGAATTGCTTTATCAGCGTGGAAAAATTTACGATGGTTTCGGTCTTCGTGGATTGGCTCAATTTGATTTCGAGACAGCTTTGCGTTTCAAACCTAATCTCGCCGAAGCCTACAACTTTTTAGGGATTCATCACACTCAAAACAGAGACTACGTTGACGCTTACCAGGCATTTGATTCTGCTCTGGAGATTGACCCTGAGCACGACTATGCGTTTTTGAACCGCGGTATAGCGCTTTATTACGGTGGACGCCCTGAGTTGGCGGTTAACGACTTACGTGCTTTCTACTCTAAAGATGAAGAAGACCCTTACAGGGCTCTTTGGATTTACATTGCCGATAGGGAAGTTGATGCTGACAACGCACTGTCTAATTTGCGAACTATTAGAGCTAAGCTAAACGACAATTATTGGGCGACCAAAATTGTTGATTTCTATTTGGGCGATATTAATAAACAAGATTTACTCAGCATTATCACTCATGGAATTGAGACGCCTGAACAGCTAACCAAGCGACTTTGCGAAGTGTATTTCTATTTAGGCAAGTACTTCTCTGCGGAAGATGAAGTTGGTGTAGCCAGTAGTTATTTCAAGTTAACTCTCAGTACTAATGTTTATCAGTACGTTGAGCATCGCTACGCTAGACTTGAGCTGAGTCTATTGCGAGAAAAGAACTTTGAAGAAAGGAAGGCCTTGCAGCCGTAATAGAGAAGTTGATTCTTAAGCTTAAGTTCTACTTTGTTATAATTTTCCTATCGATTACTCAGCTATCGACCAGTTCTTTTGGCTATTTGCCGCTGTTAAAAAATTTCGCTAGCCAAGATATAGCTCCCAAAATTCATTTGTACAAAGCTGCTAAGTATGGCGATCGCGAATCTGCACAAATACTGCAGCAAATCACTCAAAATGAAGCTGAGCTGCATTGGCAATCGCTGCTCGCAAAACTTGATATCCCAGAAGCACAATTTTATTTAGCACACACTGTTGAGTCATCCTCAGAACGCAAGCGACTTTTGCAACAGGCTGCTGCTGGTCATTACGCCCCTGCATTGCACGAATTAGCTATTCTCGAAACTAAAAAATCGAGTAAAGAACGGTTGCTTAAAGAAGCTGTTGAAATGAACTACTATCCAGCGATTAAGGCGCTATACAAATGGTATTGGCTGCAACAGGATTACGAATCTGCACTACCTCTACTAGAACAAGTCGCTGAGCAGGAGCCTGCTGAGGCAAGAGAGTTAGCGCTTTACTTGTGGCGCAATCATCATCCAAGAGCAGCAATCTCTTGGTTTGAACAAGGTGTCAAATTAGGTGACGCTGAGTCGAAGCGCTATCTTGCCATGATTGATAAATATTGGGAAAAACCCAAAAGTCTTCTCGTAGCACATGACCAAAACGGTTGCGCGATGACGCTTCAATTCGTAGTAACTTCGTTAGATACACTGAAACAGGCCAAACAATTTGCATCCGAATTTCAGCAAGACAACAGGCTCAGTGAATTACCTATTTGCTTAAATACCATTTACTGGGCAGATGAGGCGTTGTTTCAATGTGATTCCCAACCTATTAATAACTATCGCATCGGTTGTAATCTAAATGTGCTTGCGGAGGTTTTTGAACCCAATGATTTCACTCATTTAGTTGTATTTGCCGCACACGGCAAGGCTAATGTGCGCAATGGCACCATGTTTTTAGATTTAGCCGATACCTATTCAGTATTTGTCCATGAATTAGCGCATTTTGTTGGTTTTATCGATGAATACCCATTGAGTGGAGATTTAGCCAATTATTATTGCGACAGTAACCAACGTTATCCAAATATAGTGGTGGTAGAGCCTGACCAAGATATCGCCTCTGTTGATCTGTCGTTTTGGTACCCTCACTCTCAGTCTATTTCACTGAGCAAAGCAAGAACCTGTAATAATCATGCTAATCAGGCATACAAGTTCACCTCGAAATTGAGCTTTATGGAATTTCATGATGCCGACTTAATTCCTCCTATGTATTTGAGTCTGTGGCGTGAAAGGCTGCTACAACCCCAGCATATGAAGCCAGCTGCTATAAACATTGCCCAAGCATTGGAAGAGGTTGGCAATAGCCCCGGTGCACAAGTCTGGTGGCAGCGTTACCATGACTGGTTAAACTGATTTCGTCCAACGGCCTATTGGCAACTTTCCCTTTTTAAACAATACTTAAGCTAACTCAATCGCAAATTTGGTTAGTGACTATGGAACACTTAAGAGAAATGTCTTTTCGCTTTTTGGCAGAACCCACTGATGTGAACTTTGGTGGAAGGGTGCAAAATACGTCAAATATATATATGGGACACTATTGACATCTGTATATTTTTTTCTTAGCTTTATAATAAAGTGCGTAATAAATAAAACAGGACATATGGCGAAAAGTAAACTGAAGAGGTTAAAGAAAACAAAATCAGCGACAGATGTCGTTGAAATCAAACGTTCTGGTACGATAAATACTCTTGCAAACTATTCTAGATATGAAGATTTTTCCGCATTAGATACGTCGGACAGAGTGAGGATTTGGTTTGAGCCAAACTATGAAACAAGGAGCAAATACAAGGGAAGAAACATTAGGCTATTGAAAGGGAAGCATTCAAGAAAACATATGGTGACTGATAAACGGAATATGCCTATTGCTTTTCAAAAAGAAGTCGCTAGGGCATTTGTTGCTTGGGCACAGAGCAAAGTAGTAAATGTGAATTCCCTAAACACTAGTTATGATGACACAGTGGCCTTCATGGATTATCTATCTGAAACCCACAATGTTAAAAGTATGTCTGATATTGATAGATCCATTTGGCTTAATTTTCTCGACAAAACCAATAAAAGCCATGCCCGCGTGCGAGCAGTTTTTGTTGCTCACCCTCTTGTTAATATTGAGATATTTGCCCCAAAGCTAAGAACACAATCTAACTCTCCATCAAAAGATATTAAACCAGAAGATTTGTTTGTGGATGATACGTATTCTGACAAAGAACAAATGCAAATTTTAGGGTTTACTCTTTACCATATAGAGTGGATTCAAAACCGTTTAGCTGACTTCAATAAAGTTGATAGATGGAAATTAGCAGATAGAGGGGAACTAATCCCTGTTGAGGAAGTGTCAAATTGGGATGCGATTAAGAACGGTTCGGTACTTTACAAAATTTGCGCCTCTTATGACAAAGAACCGGAAAGAGCGCTTGAGATACTGTTGCAAAATATAATGTCGCGTACTAAAGAGTCTATTTTATTCCATAAATCTACCCCTATTACCATAAAAAATTCATCATTTTCTCGGACTGTTCTTAAAAAAATTAAGGACGCCCATAAACTTTTCTACGATGCATTCATTTGTTATTTCAACAACCTCTATCTAAGGCCCGAAGGTGAACAGGGCTCTTTTGAAAATACTATTTTACTTAAAAGAGGGGCTGTACATGAGTCAGTTTTAGGTTTGTATGTTTTATTTCAAACCGGAGTTAATAAGGAAGTCCTAGATAGCTGCAAAAAGCAATATGGAGAACAAAATTGGAAAGAAAGGTACGACATAAACTTAGGCGTCGATTCAAATACGGTACTTAAAAGAAAAGTTTTAAGAATAACAGGCATTAAAAACAAAGGAGCTGCGGGCAAGAAACCCATTGATATAAGAGTTCCTGTCGATTCACAGCTCTACAAAATTCTTTGCCTTTGGGAGAGTAACTTTAGTAAAGAGAATTCTGATTTATTTTCTACCGGCAAATTAAGTCCTAGCGGACTGAGACGATTTTGTGAGATTTATCCGATATTCACCGACAATGGGAGTCGTTTAGAGACTATCAGCACCAAAAAGATTAGAAAAATGTTTGCAGGAGTTGAGCTGGCGAAAGCTATTGAATCTGCTGGGAGTAGCGAAGAATTAGTCAGGAGATTAAGAGAAGCACTTAACCATGAAAGCTTTGATACTACAGTGTTTAGTTATTTAATGAAAACGGGGGTAGGTCACTTCGTATACAGCAACGCGGTAATCGCCTTGACGACTAAAATGCTGGAAGAAGCACTTCAGTTTCAAGGACAGATTAAAACCAAAAAAGAACGTGGTTTGCAATCAAACATACCAGTTTACCTTTGTGATTGTGAGAATCCATTTACCCCAACACATGATGTTCCGATTGCTGATCGATGTAGGCATTACGACTTATGTTTAGGCTGCGAAAGGAGTGTCGTTCACGCTGAGCATATATCGAGAATCTGCTACAGGGTACTCCAATATGACAATACTCCAAGTCCTGCAGACGAAATCATAGCGGATCGTAAATCAATTGCTTTAGATTGCATAGAGCGATTTAGAAATGAACACCCGGACGGTGATGTTTTAGTTGATCATGGTTTTCAACTTGCAAGAGATGCGATGCTTAATGATAGGCCTCTTTTACCACCTATTCTTTGAGGTAAAATGAATGTTCACCGAATATTATAAGAAGATACAAATCCAAGAACACAATAACGAGAAAGATAAGGATAGAATAAAGGCGCAAAAGCAATGGAAATATTTGGATAAGCTGATTGAGAAATATTCAAATATTGATATTAGTGATGTTACTTCGAGCTCATTCAATGATTCAGTATGGGAGCCGCCTTTAGGGCATGAAACGAATGCATTTCATTTCAAAAAATACGTTAATGGAGCATCTGAATTACCGATGCAAGTGTATCTAAAAATACTTGCTATTCACTTGGTGAGATATGAGCAAGTATCGTTATCTTCCATTAAAGGTTTCACATCTTTTTTGTCAGGTTTGTATGCAATCATTAGAACTTCTGCATCACCAGTTATGCAAGCAAGAAGAGGCGCTCCATGGTTGCCACTTAGTGAGCTAGAACCTTCAGACATCACATATTCTCTTGATCAAATGTTGGAAGTTCATGCTGACATTCTTAGAGTAACTTTAGTATTAAATTGGATAGAATCTACACAAGCTGATTCAGAGCTTGGATACTTTGTTAAAGGATTTATTACGCCTTGGTCACATGAAGGTGTATCGGTCAAAACATGGGTGCAAGATTTCAAAAAAAGGCACGATTTAGTCAAGGAAGAAAAACCCTATTCAGCATTATCTGAAGAGACAGTTTCCGCGATAGTAGCTAATGCTATGCCTTTCATCGAAGGAATTGAGGTTTCCCCTGAAAATGGAATCAGAATGTCGGATATTGATTTTGAGAATCCAATTTTGTCTATCGCAAATTGTATTCGCGAGATTATGACGTCTTCTGAAGTGTCACAACAAAATATGCCTGCACACATATCTAAGAGTCAAAAATTCATTGAGCTATATGAGCGTGAAAAAGATGTGTTAGAGCGCTGTTGGTGCTCAAAAGATGGATTCACTATTAACAAACCTGAGGCATATACAGACCAGACTATAATGGGTGATTGGTTCACCCGTTTTTTTGGCCATATTCAAAACGCTGCAATTTGGATTGTTGCCCTTACAACAGGCTTGCGTAATAGCGATATTAGAAGCCTAAAATTTGACTGCCTTCACTATAGTAAACGTTACGAGATATGGTTCATCAAAGCAGCCTTGCAAAAAACAAAAAATACGATTTACATTCCTGTAGGAGTGCCTAGCGTAAGGGCAATCAAACTTTTAAATTGGCTGCGAGCAAGCGACGATGATGATGTCTTGATTCAAAACAGAACCATTGACTTAAATCCATGGGCAACAAGAAAGAGAACTGATTTAAAAATAAAAAGAGGCATGACACTAAATCAAAAATTGCAGCGCTTTGCACGGCACTACAATATTCGACTCGATACCATCGCTGAAGGTGATGAAGAAGGCACTTGTCATAGTATTAGAGCAACATTAGCTGGGTATATTGGTAGGAATAGTTCTATTGCTATCCTGATCCTTAAAAAGCTGTTTGGGCATTCGAATGGCCTCATGCCAGATAGGTATATTCGTCACAATATTTATGTACAGAAAAAACGCAAGCAGCAATTAGAAGCAATGCATTCGGAGGTTGCTCATGGAATAGCTAAATCAATTGTAGATAAGGAAGTAGCAGGTACTAAAGGTGAAGAGTTGTTAAAAGGGACTAAGTATCTTGCAGAAAAAATCAGACGGGAAAACGAAAGTCTCACGGAAATGGATGTACATAAGAAACTGACGGACGTGCTAAAAGAAATCATTCTAAATGACATCAAAAACGAGCAAACGCAAACCTTGCTAACGCCAATGGGCGTAATTTGTATGAGAGCTTCTAACCACAGTGCTGATAGCCCCTGTGCTGTGACTATAAACAAAGCTGAAAGAGATAAAGCTGGAGTTAGTAGAGCGATGTTTGGTGCACTGGCTCAACTTCCCAACCCTGCACAATGTATTGGTTTAGATTGCCCTGATGCTTTAGCAACAAAAACACATTCATTGCCCTTACTAGGACAATTCGATTGGTACACTAATGTATTGAGGCAGTGCACCGCTGAAAACCTTGATATAAATGAAGATGCTAAGCACTTTTTAGAAGTCTACTACCCTATTGTCATGGCTAATGACATGCTTAAAGAGGCTGAATCATTTAGAAAAAAATACAGTCCTGCGCTTCGAAAGTTGTACTCCGATATAAAACCAGAGGGATATTTCGATGTCTGATAATGTAAAGCCTATCAAGGCTGATAAAGTGAAGTCCAAGCGAGATAGTCGCTCTCACGAACAGCGCGTTGCCGACCTGGAAGCCGCATTCACTAGCTTAAGAACAAAGGCTATTGCTAGCGGCTTGAAAACTGATGCAAGTGCAAATCAAGTCCTACAGGCAGCTAATGTTCATAGAAGTTATTTCTACGAAAAGGAAAAACTCAAAGATAAAGTTTCGCTTGCTAAATATCATGCGGTACGTGATGCCATCCAAGACTTTCAAGACGACTTTGATAGCTTTAGTGGCGATACCATTGTCAATCAACTCAAAACAAAACTTGAAAAAGTTGAAGCACAGCGCAATCAGATGGCACACACGATGAGTGAACAGCAAAATCTCGTTTTAGGCTTACAAAATGATAATGCGGCTCTGAAGAAAAAAGTTCGCCTTCAAAGCGACCATATGATAGACGTGGTGCATTCAGCCAATGTCAAATCAAAGCCCGAAGGCAGAGTGTTTGGTGAAGTTGTCACTGTCTCACCTGACAAGTATTTAATGAGAAGTGGACAGTACCTATTTGATGATGAAAACATTCGCGAGCAGGCATGGGAAAGAGCGACAGCCGATTTAAAGCAAGCGTTGAAACGGCCATTACCGACCCGAGTGTATCTCTTAGTTGGGCCACCATGTGCGGGTAAATCTACGTGGTCAAAAACGTATTCAAACTTCTACCCTGATATGCACTCAGTGGTCATTGATACCACTAATCTGACGCAGTTTAGTCGCCTAGAGTGGATATCAAAAATCAATAAATTTAAAAGCAGTGAGACCCGCATTTGCACAGTCGTCTTCCTGACTCCGAAGCTGTTACTGCAAAGTCGTAATAATCGGCGAGAGCCAACAAAGCAATTGGATAATGCGCTGATTTTAAGAAAAGCAGACGAACTGGAGTTTCCCAATCTAAAACATGAAGACATTGATGAAATGATTGTGGTGAGGGCTGAGCATGACTAAACAGCAACTCATCGAGGCGTACCAGCAAAACACCATCGGGAAACAGCAATTAGGTCAACTAAGACGCATGGTTTTAACTGATTTGCTCAAATCGGTTGTAAGCAACCCTGCGCTTGCAAAAACCTTTTTAAAACCCAATGGCAACAAGCTAGACCGCGCAAAGCTGGCAAAAGAAGCTGGCTTTGGCCTCAAAGCGGTCAATATCTCCCAGTCCTTTAAGTCACTGGTTGAGGACACCGAAGCTGCACTCAAGGCAGAGGAAATTATTCACACCGATACAGATGCAATGCTGCGCCAAAAAAGTATGTTGGATTTTAAACAGTGGCTTGAAGAGCGCATTGCCAACCCTGCTTATCAGTGGCCTGTTAATAACAAAAACAAGATATACAGAAGAGTGTTGTGGGCGTTTTATTTGGATACAGATCCCGCTGAAATTATGCGTCCAGGTGCCATCATGAATGAGGATGACATCAAAGAGACGCTAGCTGAGTTGGACGTGAAAGTCGTCAGACAGGAAGTACAGACGCTGGATTATGCTGCCGCTTCAGCGCTTGAAGAAATGTCAGAGACCATGCAATCAAAGGCCATTAGCAAGCTGACAGCGGAAACCAAAGAACTTAAAGAAAAGCTCACCAACGCCAATGAAGAGTTGCGACGCTTAAGGCATCAATTGAAGGTATATGAAGCAAGAGATGAGTCACTGCTTCATGCCGACATCAAAGGGGCAGGAATTCACTGATGCAAGCTGTCGGCACCGTCTCTAAAATTTTGCTTGATAGCACCAAAAGACAGGTGTTTAACCTAGCTTGTAACGGCCAGTCTGTGCGTGTGGTCAGTGATATTGATATCAAAATCGCCAAAGGTGACCCAATCGCGGTCTCTGGACAAGCGGTGAATGATCCAACTTATGGGCAACAATTAGAGGCGAATGACATTACTTACGTGCCGATATCCGAGCCACTTTTAAGAGGGTTCCTAAAGACGGGGACAGGTATTGGGGATGCTATCGTAGATAGGCTTCTCGCGGCCTATGGGTTTAACTTAATAGATGTCTTGGAAAAAGAGGATATAGACGCACTGTGCGCCGTAGAGCGTATCTCCGAGGCAATTGCCGTACAACTTTGTCAAACCTGGCATAGCGCAAAAGGTAAAGTCGAACTCATTCGGCTTCTGGAAGATAAACTTAAAGGACACCCCAAGAAAACCAGAATGTCTGTAATCAATAGTGCGATGAAAGCCTACCGCGTATATGGCGAGTTAACGTCAGACAAATTGACGGAAGATCCGTATCGCCTATGGTCATTTGCTACATGGAAGCAGACCGAAATACTTGCTCAGGTGATGGGTATTGAGTCAGATGATGAGCGGCGGCTGATATGCGCAGTTGAAGAAGCGCTGCATCAGAAAACCGCTGAAGGACATACGCTTGTCCATCCCAATGATTTTAGTGATGTGTTAGCAAGATTAGTGGGCGAAAAATTGATGCTGCCTGCAATTGAAGCCGCCTATCATGCCTCAGCAGAAAAACCACCTCGTATCATCTTAACAGAGGTGAAAGAGAAGCCGATGGCGAAGACGGAGTTTGCAGAGAAATTGCAAAACTCATCTGAGCATAAATCGCTTTATCACCGCATGTTTAGTCTGGTAGGTGTGTCTATGATGGAGCGTTATGTTGAGCAGCAACTTAAAGAAAGGCTGAGCCACAACATGCTGGCATTTAATGTATCTGATGACGATATTAGCGATGCACTTTCACAGCAATGCATGATTAAGCATGGTCTGACCAAGGAGCAAAAAAACGCCGTTAAGATGGTGCTGAGCAATGGTGTTAGCTTGGTACGTGGCCCTGCTGGAACGGGGAAAACATCCGTGCTCTATGTGGTCAACGCGATTATCAAAAGCATGAGTAATAGTGTGTTACAGGTCGCGCTCGCAGGGAAAGCCGCCCAGCGATTGGTGCAGCAAACCGATGAAAAGGCTTACACCATTAAATCACTACTGACCAAAATTAAATACCACAAAGAAAAGGATGGTACTTATTTTCTTGATAGCTATCCCATGCCCGTACTGCATATAGATGAAGCCTCGATGGTTGATTTGCAAACCATGTATCAGGTGCTCAAAGCCTTTGAAGGGCGCGATGCACGCTTTGTTTTCATTGGCGACCCTGCGCAACTCCCACCAATCGGCTTGGGATTAATCTTTCATCAGCTCATAAAATCTGAACTCGTTCCGCAAGTCGAACTGACTGAGAATTTCAGGAGCGTCAAAGATATCTGTTTAGCGGCGAATAAAATCAGGTTTGGCAAAGTGCCTCCACCTTCTGAAAATGTCGTTATTATTCGGTATACCGATAAAGAGCAGTTGGTTGAATTGGTTAAGCAGCATTACTTACAGCACAAAGATACCAGCGAAGTGCATGTCGTTGCGGCGAGAAAATCAACGGTTGGCTTAATCAACACGCATTTGCATACACTGCTTACCCGAGAGCGAGATGCTATCCACATCGCGCCACAATTTAGCATTGGCGATTCGGTGATATATAAAACCAACGATGCTGACCTTGGCTTGACCAACGGCTCCACGGGAATCGTGGAAGGAGAGTCAGTGATTCATACCGAGTTTGGTAAATTACCGGTCTTAAACGCCACATTTAATGGTATGCCTATCCAGCTTAAACGACATGAAATTCAGGATGATGAAAACGGAATTTATCATCTTCAGCACGCTTACTCTATCACTTGTCACGCCGCCCAAGGTAGTGAGTTTGGCACCGTTATTGTTGTGGTGGAGAAATCTAAAATGGTGGAGCGTAGCTGGCTCTATACGGCACTTACCAGAGCGAAACATAAAGTCATTTTATTGGTAGAAAATAACGCTCTTCAATGTGCTGTTGATGCGGGATTTAAAGCAGATGAAATCAGTGTAGGGTTATCGATATGAGTGTTTATGTACTGCATGATAAAGAGCTTGAATACCCCATTGTGTTTGATGAAAAGACACATAAGCCCGACCCTCTGATACTCAGATACGCTGTATGCAAGCATCAATACCCTCATTTAGTTGATCAAAAATCAAGTCGCAAATGCGGAAAAAAGACGGTTGTTGATGCGATACAAAGAGTTTGCTATCTCATCAATCAACTATCTGAACAATCCCAACCTGATGGTAAACAAGGTGTTCACTATCTTGCGGCTACGTTCAGAGTCAATATGGAGCCATTAATTAGGGCAATGTATTTTGAGGGAGACTGGCGAGGTGAGAGCATAGAGCAATACGTCAAAGCATGGAGGCAATTCTATCGTTTTCTGACCCTACAAGGCGTTGAGCATGAAATGATAATGCCGGAGACGAATGAAGTTATTATCAAACAAGATCAAGATGACAACTTTTTATCCCATACGAGCTATCATCGCGATAAAGTTGGTGAGCAAGAAACGGCTGTAGATCACAACTGGATGGAACGTCATGACGACTATAAAAACAGTATTCTTAGCATGGAACAGTTCTGGTCTCTTTACTCTGAGATGTTTCAGGTAGACCAAGTTTATGCGGTAATGGCCTATGTAGAGTTGGTAACGTGCCTGCGTGTAACTGCTTTAATAGATAGCTTTCCGATGAGCCCCAATAAACGGAATCCTAATTGGCTTAGTTATCGGGAAATGAAAAGAGATAATTTAAGCAGTCAAAAACTTAGATATTTAGCAAAAGGAGGAAAAACCAAGAGCTTGCTTGTTCCTTTCACCATGATGGATGTATTTTACCATGTCTATGAAAAACCTGAGTGTGGCGCAACTTATTATCAACGCCTAAAGAAATACCGAGAGGTTTATTGTAAAACCAAACATTCTATCAAATCAGGCCGAAGTGTAGATGAAAAACCGACTTGGTTACTTGCTAATGGAACACCTGTATCAGTTAGAGCGTACCAAAAGGCCATGCAAGAATGCGCCAAGAGACTGAACATGGAAGCGCATCCTCATATGCTTCGTCACACAGGTGTCACTCAAATGCTTTACCGATACATTAAAAATAATGGTTTATTAACCGGCCTGAATTTCACCAATAAGCTTCTTGTAAATGATGCCCATACAATGCTTCAGCAGCACCTTGGACATGTATTGGTCGAAACCACAAAGCGATATATCAGAACAATTGAACGGATTATTCAAGAAGCACAATTAGACATGCTGTTGAATGACACCTTTTCGATCTCTAAAAAGCACCAAGAATTGCTTGAAAATAATCCTAAACTTGCCAAGGGTATGAAAATATTGGAGCACGCAATAAAAGGAGCAGATTCTTGGCTTAATTACAAAAATCGAGATTGATTTCTCAAAACCAAAAAGTGGTGAAATTGACCAACAGAAAAACCAGCCAAAAAGCACCTAATTGGCTTACAAAACTTATAGAAATGAGCTGTTTACTATCAAATTTGAGCGAACTCAAAATCGCTTTTACCCTTTATAACCATTATGTTAAATGAGACTATTAATCTAGAAAATTATCTTTCAGTAACACAGTGAGTAAAAGTAGTGATTACAAGTGATACTAGAGCACTAACTTCTTATGAATTGCATGATGTGTTAATAAAAACTGTTATGGCACGGAACCACGATTTAAGGTTCAATGACAGGTGTATAATATATTTTTTGGCTCTGGTAGGGGCTAGACCTAGAGAGTTATCGTTACTTAGAATCAGAGATTGTGTTAATCCGGACGGAACAATAAAACAATTCACCATCGTTAGTGAGGGTACTTGGAATGGTAAGGCAAGACCATTAATGTTAACTGATGACTACATTACGCTCTCTCTTCATGAACATTTTGATTGGCAACTTAAGAAAGGCATAAACCTGCATTCTACACACAAATATGGAGGGTTGAACCCGAACGCATTTCTCTTTTACAACTCTTCCCATAAACCGTTTACCTTACAAAAACGGGGAGCTGGAAAATTGATTCCAGCAGCTTTAAATAAACATATCGATGAGATTTTGAAAATGACCGGACTCTGGAGTGTGGGAGTTAAAAGACCGTGCTTCATATCGACTTTTATAAACAATGCATATAAGAGCAACATGAGTGTTACTGACATAATGCTTTCGTCTGGTTTGGGTGAGGCGGCGATTCAAAATCATCTTATACTGGATTACAAACAAGAGAATCCGATCACTAATTGGTATATGTCAAAAAAGCAGAATATTGAGAGTTGCACAGAGAATTTTCTCGAAAGACTAATGCGGATTGATGAGTTTCGAAAATAGAGCTTTATTGCCCAAAATTTAAATTAGGAAATGGTCTCTTAATTGACTCACCAAAAAGGTAAAAAATGAGATGTTCACTATCAAATGTGAGCTAGTACATGTGAGGATAGTTAAGCAGCAGCCCTGGATGGGCTGCGTCGCTCAGAAGCTAAAAATCAGCGCTCACCACCACCTTACAAAACCATTGACGCACGATGTCTACGTAGCTCGTCTGGAACGAGCTACCCACTGAGCTTTCACGCTCCCCAATATAAAGTCGTGGACGACTATAAAACGCCGCAGGACGCGGCGCAAAAGAATGTGTGACTTCGTGAATAATGTCCGCTGTTCTTCCATTGCAGCCGTTCGAATGAACTTATTCGACCGACTAATAATTTAAGATAGCGGCCTATCGCCACACCCAAAATCGACAAAAATCTATGACGGCAATAGTGACAAAGCGGCCGCCAATTCCGACTTGAACGAATTGCTCTTACGTAAAGCGGAAGTTGACAATACGAAAGGCCAACTTCTACTATGAGCGAAACAACAGACAGTGAAGTTTCAATTACACGTCTAGCGTTTTCATTATGCCGCATCTTTCAACTGTATTGTCTGAAGAGCAAGCTTTCTTCATTATTTGAAGCTCAGACTTTAATTCTTTCAATTCCTTAATGCGCTGATTGACTAAATCAAGCTGGTTTGCAATTAGACTATTTATTGACGAGCAACTTTCTTCAGGTCTGTTTTTAAGCTCAAGTAGAGTCTTAATATCTAACAAAGGTATATCGAGGCTTCGACAATGTTTTACGAACTCTAACTGTTTCAGAGCTTTTTCATCATATAGCCGAAAGTTTCCTTCGCTGCGGCTTGGCAGACTTAATAAACCTTCTTTTTCGTAATATCTAATGGTTTGTATGGAACATCCAGAAACCTTGGCTAGTTGGCCTATTTTCATATTAATTTAATTCAAGCTTGACCCTATAGCAACTATAGAGTTTATGATTAAACTATACAAGCTAATAGGAGTTTGAAATATGAGCGGTTGTGGTTGCGAAGTCGAATTAAAAGACGCAAAACAAAAGTATGTGCTTTATTGGTTACTTGGTATCAATGCCTTTATGTTTTTTGTTGAGATTACCGTCGGTTTATATGCTAATTCGACTGCTTTGATAGCAGACTCAATGGATATGCTCGCTGATGCAATTGTCTATGGTATTGCTTTATATGCCGTAAGCAGATCCTTAAAGCATAAAGCCAATGCAGCCCTTATTAGTGGTTACTTTCAGTTAACACTCGGATTACTGATAATCTTTGACATAGTAAGAAGAGTAGCCGGAGATGGTGAGCCTCACTCTTGGTTTATGATCGGCTTTGGTTTTGTAGCACTAATAGCAAACGTCATTTGTTTAGTTTTAATAAGAAAACATAGCAACGGTGAAGTGCATATGCGTGCCAGCAGTATATTTTCAGCCAACGATGTGATTGCAAATATGGGAGTTATTGCTGCTGGTGTGTTGGTGATGCTGCTTGATTCTCGCTGGCCTGACATTGTCATTGGTAGTGTGATTGCAACCCTAATTTTAAGAGGTGCTTACCTAATTATTACTGATGCTAAGAAAGAGCTTAATAAGGCAGAGTCAACAGGCGAAACCAATAGCTGTAGTGGAAGTAAATCAAAATCATGTTCTTAAGGGAGATTGATAATGAATGCTAATTATTTAGAGAAAACACAAATATTGGACTTTGATGATCACACCATCCAATCGCTAATAGCCGAGCGAAATTGGCAAGCTTTAGATGATTATTACAAGATAGGTGCCGCATACACTTATGTTAAAGACGAAATTCAGTTCGGATATAACCGCAGTGATGATATTGCAGCAAGTGAAGTTTTGGCTGATGGCTATGGTCAGTGTAATACCAAAGGAAACTTGTTAATGGCGTTATTACGAGCACTCGGTATTCAATGCCGATTTCATGGTTTCACTATTGATCAACAACTCCAAAAAGGAGCTATTCCTGCTTACGTATTTTGGCTTGCACCTAAATATATTATCCATAGTTGGGTTGAAGTCTTTTTTGATGGTGAATGGATCAACCTAGAAGGTTTTATCCTCGACAATGATTATCTAAGCTCAGTGCAATCTATGTTTAGTCGAGATAAAGGTAATTTCTGTGGATATGGTATCGCAACCACTTGTTTGGAGAACCCTAAAACAGAATGGACAGGAAAAGATACATACATTCAAAAGGAAGGCATTCATGATGACTTTGGTTTATACAACTCGCCAGATGAATTTTACAGTGAGAAAGGGACTAATTTGTCAGGAGTTAAACGCTGGTTATATCAATCTGTGATTCGTCATCTTATTAACATGAATGTCAATCGACTGAGAAATAATAGCAACCAAAGTAGAGATGAAAATGCATAGCCACAATCATAGTCACCACTATGCACACGATAAAAATGAGCGCATTGGTTGGACATTTTTTCTAAATGTTGCTTTTACCATCATTGAATTCATCGGCGGTTGGCTAACTAATAGTACGGCAATTATGGCTGACGCCGTTCATGATTTAGGTGACAGCATATCTATTGGGTTTGCTTGGTTGTTGAGTCACTTTTCAGATAAACAAGCATCTTCGGCCTACAGTTACGGTTATAAGCGCCTGTCACTGTTTGGTGCATTAATAAATAGCGTTATTTTAATTGCTGGCTCTATCTTTATTTTGGTTGAGGCAATTCCTCGATTATCTAACCCAGAAATGCCAATGGTTGAGGGAATGCTAGGATTGGCATTTCTGGGTGTTACAGTAAATGGTTATGCCGTATATAAACTTAAGGCTGGAACCACATTAAACGAAAAAGTATTAACATGGCACCTATTAGAAGATGTCCTTGGCTGGGTTGCGGTTCTTCTTGTATCAATTATCTTGATGTTTGTGGATTGGCCTATTTTAGATCCATTGTTATCTATCGCTTTTACGCTGTTTATTCTGTTTAACGTCCTAAAAAATTTAAGGTCTACGGTAGCATTATTCTTACAAGCGTCACCTGATAAAGAAACACAAACCAAGATAGCTGAAGCCTTACTTTCGAAACCTGAAGTGAGAGAAGTTCATCACTTGCACTACTGGTCTTTAGATGGCGAAAGTCATGTGCTAACAGCGCATCTTGTCTTGAATGCTCCGTACGATGTACCTAAGTTACAATCACTCAAGCAAGTAATTTCTGAAGACTTAAGCGCTTTTGATTTGTCACATACCACCATTGAGTTTGAATTTCCCAATGAAGTTTGCAGAGATGACTAATATTTACACTTTATAGCTGGCTTAGATTTGTACGCATAAATTTGTTATATTACGAACGTCTAACGAAGAGAATAGAATATTGAACATTAACATTGCTTTAAACATGCTGGTGATAATATCGATTGTTTTGCAATCGTTTGTCGCTGTATCTGCAAGCATGGAAACTCATCAGTTAGACGTTGAGCATATCCAAACCATTCATGACCACGAAACAGATCATTCTCCTCAGTTAGATGGTGATAGCGAACACGATATCGAGGACTGCCACCATTGCGGACACTGTAGTGGCAATCATACCAGTTGGATTTTGGTTCAAGCGTTTACACCAAACCTGTCTTTAACTCATTCACATAACTTCAACAAATTAACTTTATTGCCTTTGGGTATTTCAACTAGGCTCTATCGACCACCTATCGCTTAACTTTGTTCCATACAGTGCGCTATCGCGCAAACACAATTTGGTTTAACAAAAGTTAAGAGTCATTATGAACAATATTTCTCGAATCACGGGCATAGCCTTAGTGATCATTTTTGGTGTGTTTTCAATAAACACAACACTGGCTAATGAAAGTCAAAACAGCACACAACACGATGAGCATTCACATGAACATGCAAATGCACATGTACATGCAGAGGGTGAAGAACCTAGAACCGAGAGTCTCGTTAAAGAAGAAGAGCATGAAGAAGGGATTTCTTTAAGTGCGCAAAAAATTGAATTAGCAGGCATAAAAATTGAGGAGCTGTTTCCAAAGAAATACCTAAATTCGGTCTACGCTCCCGGAGAAGTGAAAGCAAACGGTTATAAGAGCTATCTTGTTTCACCTCGGACAGATTCAGTGGTTATTAATCGCCATGCGAGCTTAGGAGATCACGTAAAGTCTGGACAAAGGTTGGTTACCTTGTTCAGCGAAACGATGGCTCAAACGCAAGCGGATTTTTTAATTGCCTCCTCTAATTGGAAGCGAGCGAAAAAGCTAGGAAGTAACAACATAAGCGAACGTACGCTTGTTGAAGCAGAAAACATCTATAAAGGTGTATATGGCAAGTTGGTGGCTTTTGGCTTAACAAGGCAGGCGATTGACAAAATAGCCCAACAAGATAGCGCTACGTTTGGGCAGTACGCTCTTATAGCTGAGCGGGAAGGCGTTGTATTACAAGATGACTTCATGCAAGGTCAGCGCATTGAAGCGGGTGAAACCATCATGCAGCTTGCCGATGAGACAGACCTTTGGGTAGAAGCAAATGTTCCTCCTAATAAAGAGTTAAATTTATCGTTAGGCAGTCCTGCCTTAATTGATTTGAATGGTATTAAATACCAAGCCAATGTCATTCAAGAAGCTCACACTATTGATCCAATTACACGAACCCGAACAGTAAGACTGTCGGTTACGAATACTAAACATAAGCTTCATTCAGGTATGTTTGTAAAAGTTTATTTTCTTTTCGAATCGAACAGTGAAGTCATTGCCGTACCAGAAGAAGCGTTGATAAGAAGCAGTGATGGTGATTGGACAGTGTTTATTGAAGACCATCCAAATGAGTTTAAAGCAGTCCAAGTAACAACAGGTCAGTCTTTTGGAGAATATCGAGAAGTTTTCGGTATTGAATCTGGAACGAAAGTTGTTACCCGTGGTGCTTTTTTTGTCGCCTCTGAGATCGCGAAAGGCGGCTTTGATCCACACAATCATTGAGGAGGCCAACCATGTTTAATCGAATTATTGATTGGTCCATTCACAACAGACTGCTTGTGCTAATAGCGCTAATTGCATTAATCGCAAGTGCTGTTATCACCATACCTAAGTTGAATTTGGATGCATTTCCAGACGTTACAAACGTACAAGTTGCTGTTAATACCGAAGCGCCGGGTTTAGCCGCAGAAGAAGTAGAACAGCTTATCACATACCCCATTGAAGCTGTGATGTACGCATTACCGGATGTAGAACAAGTACGTTCTATTTCAAAAACGGGTTTGTCGGGTGTCACTGTAGTCTTTAAAGAAGGCACGGATATATATTTTGCTAGGCAATTGGTATTTGAACGCTTACAAGCTGCGAAAGAGCTTATACCTGCTGGGGTTGGGACACCAGAGATGGGACCAAATACTTCTGGTTTAGGGCAAGTATTTCAATATTTGCTTATATCTGATGGCACAAGCAAGTATGACTCAATGGCGCTTAGAAGTCTGAATGACTGGGTCATTAAACTACTAATAATGCCTGTAGACGGTGTTACAGATGTGCTGTCATTTGGTGGTAACGTTCGTCAATACCAAGTCAATGTCGATCCTTCAAAATTATTATCCTACGAGTTAACCCAAGAGGATGTGGTATCAGCGCTTGAAAATAATAACGCCAATGTCGGTGGCTGGTACATGAATCGCGGCCAAGAACAGCTTGTTATTCGTGGTACTGGCTGGTTCGAAAGTGGTGAGAAAGGTATTGAAAATATTCAGCAAGTGCCTGTGAAAACACTTAACGGTGTAGTTGTTACTGTTTCTGATGTCGCCAATGTAGAGCTTGGTGCCGAGATAAGGCAAGGCGCTGTCACTATGACCCGTAAAACAGACAATGGCAGTGTTGAAAACTTAGGAGAAGTTGTCTCTGGCATCGTATTAAAGCGCATGGGTTCGAACACTAAAGCGACGATAGATGGTATTAATGCTAGAACAAAGCTTATCAATCAGGCATTACCTGAAGGTGTAAAATTTGAGCCTTTTTATGACCAAGCTGACTTAATTGAAAAAGCGGTGGCAACCGTTGTTGAAGCCCTTACTTTGGCTTTTATTTTTATCACTGTTGTACTTGCGCTCTTTTTAATGAATTTAAGAGCTACATTTCTAGTACTTATTTCAATCCCCATTTCCATTAGTATTGCATTAATGGTGATGGCTTGGTTAGGTATTTCAGCCAACTTGATGTCGCTAGGCGGTATCGCTGTGGCTATTGGCATGTTAGTCGATGGTTCAGTTGTTATGGTTGAAAACATGTTTAAACACCTAAACAGGAAATTAGAAAGCGAGAGCGATAATAAAAGTATTGAAACTAAACAAAAGTTAAAATTGGCAGGCAAAGAAGTTGCTCGACCTATATTTTTTGCAGCTTCAATTATTCTCGTTGTTTTTACGCCACTGTTTAGTTTCGAAGGTGTTGAAGCAAAGCTATTTCAGCCAATGTCTGTCAGCATTATGCTGGCTGTGGTGTCAGCTATTGTCGTTGCTTTATTTATTGTTCCTGCACTTGCCACTTTTATGTTTAAGAGAGGGGTGAAAGAAAGGGAAAGTTTGATTTTAAAACCTATCAATATTGTGTATCGACAGTTATTGAAAATCGCATTAAAGCAAACCAAGTTTGTTGTTTTTGTGTCATTAGCACTCGTCGCTTCGGCAGCAGCTATTATTCCACAAATTGGGACAGAATTCGTGCCAGAGTTAGAAGAAGGAACGATTAACCTAAGAGTGACGCTAGCCCCTTCTTCAAGTTTGGAAACAGCGCTATCTGTTGCTCCAATATTGGAAGAAAAGTTGATGGTATTTCCTGAAGTGACTTACGCGTTAAGCCGAATTGGTCGAGCAGAAATTGGCGGCGATCCAGAGCCAGTGAACAACATTGAAATCTACATTGGCCTTAAGCCTGTTTCAGAATGGACAAGCGCCTCTAATCGTTATGAGCTGCAAGATAAAATGGAACGGTCTCTAGAGGAGTTTCCGGGTCTTTTACTAAATTTCTCTCAGCCAATAGCTACTCGCGTTGATGAGTTGTTATCAGGAGTTAAAGCACAACTTGCGATTAAATTATTTGGCTCTGACTTACAGGTGCTAGCAAATAAAGGACGAGAAATTGAAACTGCGATTAAGTCAATTGATGGTGCAAAGGACGTTGCACTAGAGCAGATTGCAGGTGAAGCACAACTTGTTATTGCTCCTAATAGACTTGAGCTTTCTCGATATGGTTTATCTGCTGGTGATGTCATGGAAGTGGTTCAAGACGGTATTGGTGGTGTTGAGGCTGGGCAAATTATTAATGGTAACGAACGTTATGATATATACGTGCGCCTAGATAAGGAATTTAGAGCAAATAGTGAAGCAATAGCCGATATTAGACTGCAATCTCCTACAGGGGCTTGGGTACGCATTGGCGATGTAGCTTCTGTGTCTTTTGAGTCTGGTCCTCCACAGATTAGGCGAGATGATGTTCAGCGTAGGGTGGTTATTCAAGCTAACATCCAAGGCAGAGACATGGGAAGTGTGGTTGAAGATATTCAAGCAAAGATAGCCTCTGATGTAGAATTTCCCGCAGGTTATTCAGTATCGATTGGTGGGCAATTCGAAAGTCAGCAACGAGCGCAACAGCGCCTTTCTATCGTCGTGCCGTTATCATTGGCTTTAATCGCATTACTCCTTTATTTTGCATTTGGTTCAGTAGGACAAGCGATGCTGATCTTACTTAATGTTCCATTAGCTGTTATCGGCGGCGTATTTTCTCTATACCTATCAGGTCAATATCTATCCGTTCCAAGCTCTGTTGGTTTTATTACCTTGTTTGGGGTGGCGGTGCTTAATGGTGTAGTAATGGTGGAAAGCATTAATCAACGAATCAAAGAAGGGCTAGCAACATCAGAAGCTGTATTTGATGGTGCGACTTCAAGATTGCGCCCTGTACTTATGACAGCTATCACATCAGCGTTAGGTCTAATACCTATGTTAATGTCAAATGGAGTTGGTTCTGAAATTCAAAGGCCACTTGCCAGCGTAATTGTTGGAGGCTTAATTACAGCAACGCTGTTGACTCTTTTTGTTGTGCCAAGTTTATATGGGTTCTTTTCTAAAAGAAAAATAAAAGAGTTCACATAACAACTTTATACAGCCTCATACAATTTTTGTTTGGGGCTATACATATTATCTGTTCGCAAATGTAAAAGTCACCTGAAGGTCTCTTAATGGCACATCTCGGAACTTTGAAACCTAAACCCTGAAGTTTGTCTGAAGCCGCAATACCGTGAAGTGGGGTGAACGACCGCTTTCTTCGATCAGCAGGCAGTCAAAGTAAATCTTAATGACTGGCTCCTACACGGTAGCAAGGGCCATCCGTTTTGAGTGGTTCGAACGACCGCTTAATAGATATTGCTGCCTTGCTGGTATTGCGGCGGTTGCTCTTCCAAAGCTGCCGTTCAGGGTGTTCCATTTTCTCCCTGATTATTGAAAAAGCTGGGTATTACTATTTAACAAAAACACTGACTGCAAACACACCATAGCTGCCAGTCACTAACGTCATGATAAGAGGCGTATTAATGTTGGCTAAAATCTGTGAGGAACGAACATCTAGCCAACGTTTAGACGTCCTTATCCTTAATCATCTTGTTAGTTGCACGCTCCAAATAGGTAACGCCTTTGAACAAACGCTAGGTGCACAGTAACTACAAGTGGCAAAACAAATACAAGTGTCCAGAGGTTTTGCATTTGAACTATTGATAAGCTTACTACCAATGATGCTATTAGACCTAAAACCAAATATACGCGTAAACGAATTGGGCTAGTATTTTCATTTTCTGGGTGTAGCGTAAGAGTTAATAAACTTATTGCTCCCCAAAAGCCAAAAGCACCTGAAATTACCAAAGACAAGTAAAATAATACTTCTGGAGCTCCGTAATACAAGCCAGTAAGAAATATTGGACTAAAAATCAAACCTACACACAGAACCAAAACTGATGGTGCGAAACCAACGAAAAATTCTAATAAATACAATGCTCGAACAGTCTTCTTCATGTGCAACTAACGCCCCGATAAGAGGCATAAAATCAATTGGTTGTACTCTAGCGGCTGGCCCGCCACAAACCAATTGATTTTTGTCCATTTTTCATCGGCTTGTTAGGTATACTTTTCCCAACAATTGTTACTTGCGACTTTTAGAGTGTGGTTAGGATTGTTTTTAATAAATTCTATTGTTTCAGCTTTAGTTTCTGGGAGGTTTGGATCTGAATGATATCCGCTACCACAGTATCTAAAACCAGCCTCCCAAAGTAACATTGCCGAATGCCATTGGTGCTTATTAGATTGTTTTGGCGCGCGAAAATTTCGACCTAAGAAAGCCATCTTGCGGCTACATTTAGGGCAATTATGTGCGATTTCTGAATCTGCTTGCCAAGCAGTACCTGTATTTGACTCTTCTGTCGCACGCCTTTTGAATGCTATTCGACAATCAAAACATGCAAATTTGTGCAAAAATTCCATGTATACCTAACGCCTAGCACACGGGCAAAATGCGAGCGCAGCAAGTATTTTGTCCAGCGACGCTAATTGTTAGGAAATAATTCATTCAGGATCTCAATGTATCTTTTTGAAACAACTGCTACTTCTTGGTAAGCCATTTCTAGTATCTTTGCGACCTGCTCATTTTCACCCAATGGTACATAATTCCTACTATCCATATATTCTTCAATTCTTCTTGTTCGATGCCTATTGCCTTCCAAGAATTCTTTATAACCCTTATCAGCTTTCCTGGAGTTGCATGATTTACAACTTGGAATTATGTTGCCGAGCCTATGCTCTCCGAGAGACACCTTATTAATAGGCACTGCATGTTCAATTACCAATTCTTCTTCGGAACCACAATAAGCGCATTTGTTTTCAAAATAGTTTTTTGTGTTTTCCCAGTCCTCTTGGTTGAATGACTCTTCTCCAAGATTGCTTAGTATGTTTCTTACCAAAAGATTTTGAGCATTTCCAATTGCATTACCTCTGTATCTCGAATTTACTCTGGTGCTAACTCTTTGGCCATGCTTAGTGTCATCGTCGGAAACTGTTGAGTCTTCGAGCTTCGTTTTATCGGATATGCCTTTATTGACCAAGTATTCTTTGAACTGGTTTGTGTGCGCAATTACCCACTGACTTGAAACCCTTACCTTTTTGCCTCTTACAAAATATAAATCCGTCCAATATCTTCTTGATTCTTTCTTTGGTATCAAGCCTGATTCTGTGCAAAACGGATAATTAATGCCAAAAGTGCTTTTGGAATATTTCTTATCCATAAGCATTTCCAGTTCGTTATGATCTACAGTATCGCAATACTGAAATATCTTCTTTATATGGGTTTTAACCAGCTTTCCGATTTTCAAAGTTGCACGCCTTTTTCCTAACAATTTAATAGTGCGCAACTTGCGCGTTTTTCTACTTTAACTGGGGTCGATTATATACTCTGTACTCGCGATAACAAATTTAGCTAAGCAAGGTCT
>WKFJ01000057.1 GCA_014872785.1 Alteromonadaceae bacterium | reverse complement strand
CACACTTGAGAAGGAATGTGGTTACCTTTCAAGCAATTGTAACGCAGTAATGGAAGCGCTGTGAAGCTCCCAAAGGGCGAGGCCTAAAAGGATTTATGCACTCGCTGAAGTCGAGTATCTTGAGGTGTTTCGGGTATAGGTATACGCATAAAAAAACCAGCCGAAGCTGGTTTTTTTAAATAGTTTGCATTTGTTAACTTAGCCGTTTACAAAGTCCTGACCAAGCTTGATGTCGCCACGTAGGCCTTCAAGCATGTCTTCTTTTGCTTTTTGCTCAAAGTCGCTTAAATCACCATATGATAGAATTTCTTCAACGCCATTAGGACCAAGACGTACGGGGTGAGAGAAGAACTCAGCATCGTCAGAGTTGGTTTCTACGTAAGTGTATTCAACCACGTTTTGGCCTTTCATTGCGTCAACAAGAGATAGACAGAAACGCGCTGCCGCTTGACCCATAGATAAAGTCGCAGAACCGCCGCCCGCTTTTGCTTCAACAACTTCAGTACCCGCATTTTGGATACGTGTAGTTAGGCTGGCAACTTCCTCATCGCTGAACTCAACGCCATCGACTTGTGACAATAATGGAAGAATTGTAGTACCCGAGTGGCCACCAATAACTGGAACGTGCACAGACTCAACATTCAAGCCCTTTAATTCAGCGACAAAAGTCTCGGCACGGATAACGTCAAGAGTCGTAACACCAAACAGCTTGTTTTTGTTATACACGCCTTTTGCTTTCAAAGTTTCAGCAGCAATGGCTACAGTGGTATTAACTGGGTTGGTGATAATGCCAACACACGCTTCTGGGCAGTTATCAGCGATGGCTTCAACCAAAGATTTTACGATACCTGCATTGATATTAAACAAGTCAGATCGGTCCATACCAGGCTTACGAGGTACGCCAGCAGGGATCAATACGATATCACAGCCAGTTAGCGCATCTGCTAGGTCGTCTTTTCCGAAACCTTTTACTGCGACGCCAGTTGGGATGTGGCTCAAATCGACAGCAACACCTGGAACGACTGGTGCTACGTCATACAAAGATAATTCTGAACCTGAAGGCAGTTGCGTGTTTAGTAATAAAGACAACGCCTGACCAATTCCACCGGCAGCGCCTAAAACTGCTACTTTCATTTTGTTCTCCTGTTGAAGTGCTAAAAAATTGCGGTGTGTAGAGTAGCAAGGATAGCCAATTAAAGGCAGTTTGCTAACCGCTTTGACGAATGTAAGGGTATTTTACTGAATTTCAAGCAAATATAGAAAACTTGATTGCAACATGCATGATCTTGTTCATTAATTTACATTTTTTCCGCATTTAGGCAGAATACGACGCCTACGTAACATTTCAGCAACATTTCGGAAAAACCATGTCCGCGAAACAAGAAGAAGAAATCAAAGCATTCAAAGAAATCCTCAAAGCCGAGAGCTATGGCTCACAAGGTGAAATTGTTGATGCACTCAAAGAGGCTGGTTTCGCGAACATTAGCCAATCGAAAGTGTCGCGAATGCTGAGTAAATTTGGTGCGGTGCGTGCGCGAAACGCCAAGGGCGATATGGTGTACTGCTTACCGCCTGAACTGGGCATGCCGACGGCGAAAAGCCCATTAAAACAGCTCGTGCTAGACGTTGTTCACAATGGCGTGATGATTATTATTAGAACCACGCCGGGAGCAGCGCAGCTGATTGCGCGTTTACTCGACTCACTCAGCAAAACCGACGGTGTTTTGGGTACGATCGCAGGCGACGATACTATTTTTATCGCGCCGGCTGATATCAATGCGATAGAAGACTTACGCCAGAAAGTAGAAGACCTGTTCGAAACCGTGTAAAGCTGTGATCTAGCTGGTACCGAGGTAACGCAAACGCAATTTCGATAGGGTTTTCAATCAATAGAATTAAAAAAGGGCGATGATTATCGCCCTTGTTGTTTTAGAGTTTTTGTAATACCAAGCTGCCTATTGAATATCCTGCTCCAAAGGAACAAAGCAAACCGTAATCGCCGGCCTCAAAATCATCGTGATACAAATTAAACGCAATAAGCGAACCTGCTGAAGCTGTATTCGCGTATCTATCAAGGACGATAGGCGCTTCTGTTATGTTAGGGTCACGACCTAAAATTTTCTTAGCAATCAACACGTTCATATTGATGTTTGCTTGGTGCAACCACCAGCGTTTGACATCTGCGGCGCCGAGTTGATGTTGTGCGATATGCTCAGAAATATGTGCTGCTGCCATAGGACACACTTCTTTGAAGACTTTACGGCCTTCTTGGTGAAACAATTTATCTGCGCCAAATGGATCAACGTCTTGTGCGCGACTCACATAGCCAAAATTGGAACGAATGTTACTTGAAAACTTCGTAAGAGCTGAGGTACTTAATACCTCAAAATTATCGGAAGATTGTGTAGTTTCAACACTTTCAACAATCATCGCAGTCGCTACATCGCCGAAAATAAAGTGGCTATCGCGATCGCACAAGTTAATTTGTGGTGTCGTCAGTTCAGGGTTGATAACCAGAACTGACCTCGCCGTTCCTGCTTTAACCATTTCATAGGCACGATGCAGCGCAAAAGTCCCGGCCGAACAGGCTACTAACATGTCAAAACCGAACCCCTCTATTCCTAGCTGTTCCTGTACCTCTATCGCTATTGCTGGATAAGCTCTTTGGGTATAAGCACAAGAAACAATGACTGCGTCGATATCGGCGGCTGATTTGTTGGCGCTCGCCATCGCGTCTCTAGCCGCATATATAGCGATTTCTGCTTGTTGGGAAACCTCCTCGTCACCGCGCTCGGAGATCATTGGACACATTCTTTTTGGGTCTAACATGCCTTCTTTGGCATAGACATATCGACTCTTGATGCCAGATGCCTTGGCAATAAACTCTGCGCTCGAATAAGGTTTCTCTGCGACACTGCCTGCAGCAATGGCGTCTGCATTCTCTTGATTAAATAAATCTACGTATTCATTGTAACTCGCGACCAACTCTTCATTGGTTACGCTTTGTTCGGGGGTCCATAGTCCGGAACCACTTATAACGACTCGGGTCATGTCTTTACTGCCATATACAAAATTCACAATAGCTTAACCAGTGCATTGCTAAATGTCATTTGCTGGAGCACTTTATTTTGATGTTGGCGCAGAATATTTCGGCAAGCCCATTGTACAAATTTTGTAACACCTACCATAATAAATATAGATTGACTCTTACCATTGTTATTTGCATAGGGTAAAGTGACAGTGAACACGACATGGACGTTCAATAACAATAAATAAGAAAGATAGAACGTAAGCCTATGAAAATGCAGCATAAGCTAATCTCCGCATTAGCATTCTCAGTGATCGTTCCCACTTTAGTTGTGGCGGTTTTTACCTTCTTCCAAAGTATCAGTAACTCCAAAGATACTTTCGTCACTGCTACGCAAAACGAAATTCGCCAAGTAGACAGCGGCTTTCAATTGTTTTTTCAACAGGTCAAGAGCAATGCTAAGTTCCTCGCTCGGAACCCAGTGGTGCAAAATGTTCCGGCTGAAACCAGCACCTATATGGGTGATGAGCGGATGATGGATCCTGCAAACGCACACCCAGATGAAGCAGCTATTTTTGACTTGTACACCGATTTTGGCGACACCCATGAAGAGTTGCTTTATGTGTATTTGGGCACACCCACCGGCGGCTTCATTCAATACCCAGCAGAAAGTATTGGCGGTTACGACCCTCGTAAACGCCCTTGGTACCAACAAGGCATGGCCAACCCAAATGAAGCAGGTATTACACCCGCTTACCAGGGGGTCACTGGTGGCCCGATGGTATCTGTTATGCACCAAATCAAAGACAACTTTGGGCAACCTATTGGGGTACAGTCTCTTGATGTGTCTTTGTCCACACTAACAGATATTTTAACCTCGATTAGGCTCGGTAAATCTGGTTATTTGATCCTCATCGAAGATGAGTCCGGCTCAGTATTGGCGGATCACAAGGCCAAGAACAATAACTTTAAGAATATGCGCGAGATAAGAACACCGCTATATTCTGAACTAAGTAAGCGCTTACGTACAAACAATTCGAATGAGAAATATTTTACCACTGAGCACCAGGGAAGAGACGTTGCGGTTACCACCTACTACTCGAAAGAACTGGGCTGGCACTTCGTGGGCATAATAGACCGGAGTGAGATATTGGCACCGGTATATTCGATGAGTTTCACTATCTTTATCATTGCCGCTATCATCGCAGCAATAGTGGTTGTATTGGGAATCGGCCTAACACAAAAATTGGTAGGCCCCATTCAAGTCGTTGCAAGTGGCTTGAAAGATATTGCACAAGGCAAAGGCGATTTAACACAACGACTAAAAGTCACCACCAATGATGAGACGGGTCAGCTGGCAGAATGGTTTAATCAATTCCTAGGCTCCATTCACAATTTAGTATTAGATATCAAAACAGACTCTCAACTTTTAGCCGACAAATCTAAACAAATCGGGCACGTTGTAGAAGACATCAAGAAAGCGAGTCACGAGCAAGAAACAGCTATAGACAATTCTTCTCAATCTACATCCAACATGGCAGAAACTGCACAACAAGTAGCCAGCAACTGCGCTTCAACCCTAGATATGGTGACAAACGCGGAAACTTCCGCTCAAGACGGTACTCGTATTATTGTGGCCATGGTTGAAGACGTGAATAAGCTCAGTGGAACGATCAGTGAGTCCGCGGTAGCGATGAAGGAGCTCGAGAATGAAAGCAGCAACATTACGCAGATTCTAAGTGTTATTCGTGGTATAGCAGAACAAACCAATTTACTTGCCTTAAACGCTGCTATTGAAGCTGCCAGAGCGGGTGAACAAGGGCGCGGATTTGCGGTTGTAGCAGACGAGGTTAGAACACTGGCTAAGCGCTCACATGATGCGACGGAAGAAATTGACACAATGCTCAATAATCTTGTCGACAAAACACGCTTCGTGTCAGGTAAGATGGACACCAGTTTGACCCAATCTGAAAAAGCCACATCTCAGTCTGCAAGCGCGAATAAGTCGTTCGAAGACATTAGTACGGCGGTAGCGCAAATTAGAGACCGCTTGGACGAGATTGCTCGCTCGGCAGAACAGCAACATCATAGTTCCCAGCAGATTGATGGCAATATCTCAGGTATTGGCAATTCCGTCACAGGTATCGCTAACAGTTCCGACGACCTTGCTGAAAATGCGCATGATCTAATGCATTTGTCCAGTGAATTGAATAACTTAGTAGGCAAGTTCAAAGTCAAACAATAATCGTTTTTATCCTATCAAAAGGAGCCGCAGTGCTCCTTTTTTTATCTGTGCAATGAAACCAAGAAATAAGGGTTCCCGATAGTGAACAAACTTCCTGTAATATTTGATCATGATGGCGGCATTGATGATCTTCTCTCATTGATGCTTCTACTAACCATGGAGCATGTAGATTTAAAAGGAGTAACTATTACTCCTGCAGATTGCTTTTTATCTGATGCAACATCGTCAACATTAAAAATTCTTAAGTTGTTTGGGCGTGAAGACGTACCAGTGGCGCAAGGACGTTTACACGGCATCAACCCCTTTCACTACGATTGGCGGGCACAACCTAAAATGGTCAACGCGCTGCCCATTATGATAAGAACAAAAGAAAATAGAGACCTCATAGTTAAGCAACCCGCTGACGTATTTATTGCCGAGCAGTTAGAACAAGCCGAACACCCAATAACGGTGCTCATGACCGGCCCGTGCAGTAATTTGACTGCCGCATTGGAGCTAAACCCCAACGCTAAAAACGGATTAGAACGACTGGTTTGGATGGGCGGCGCAGTCGATGTGAAAGGAAATGTAGCCACACACAACCACGACGGATCTGCTGAATGGAACGTATACTGGGATTACTTATCGGCTAATCGGTTGCTTAAAAGCGGTATAAACATCACGTTAATGCCCCTTGACGCCACTAATTGTTTACCTATCGATCATGCGTTCCTGTCTGAATTGGCACAACATAGCGAACATAGACTGGTTGATCTCGCTGGCCAGTTCTGGGCCTGTACTGTTGCCTCAATCCCCTCCTACGAGTTTACCTATTTCCTATGGGATGTGATGGCGACTTGTGTACTAGGAATTGAACCGGACGCAATAAAGGTCGAAAACTGTAAGCTATCCGTCGCAATACACGAACCGAATGAAGGACAGACTTACCGAGACGAGAAAAGCGGCAATAATGTTGACGTAGTTGTAAAAGCGGAACGAGAGAAAGTCATTACGTATTTGATTAAACAATTAAAATCTTCAAATCATAACATTACAAATTTGTAATTTAGAAAGCGTGATCCCCGGCAAATTTATCCCCGTAACTGAGTTTGCTGAACAACAATTGAGGAAATAAATTATGAAGGGGATCACTAAGCTTTTACTACTCACTAGTGTATCACTAACTCTAGCCGGTTGCCCATTCGATGATGACGATGGCCCAGCTCCTGTACCCGTGGTACCTGCCCCCGCTCCGGCACCCGACCCTAACCCTGCTTTTCTTCGCATCACTCATGCATCGCCTGATGCTCCTGCAGTAAATATCTTGGCTAATGACGCTGTCTTGGGCGGCTTAGAAAATGTCGACTATCAAGTATCGTCAGGCTGGTTAGAGGTAGAAGCAGCTGATTACGCGGTTGCCGTTGACGCTATTTTGGCTGACATGACTACCACCGCAGTAATCGAAGCCACTCTAACCCTAGAGAGCGATAAAACGTACGACGTTATCGCAGTAAATGAAACGGCATCAATTGAGCCCTTGGTTATCGTAAACGACTTTACAGCGGTTACAGCAGGTAATGTTCGCGTACAAGTGGTGCATGCAGCACCAGCGGCGCCAGAGGTTGATATTTACGTAACAGCGCCTGATTCCGACATTACAATGGAGCAGCCCCTCGCGACGGCAGCATTTAAAGATTACACTGCGCAAGTAGAAGTCCCAGCCGGTGATTACCAAATTCGAATCACACCAGCAGGTTCAACTACTGTAGTATTTGATTCAGGCTCAATCAGTCTTGCTGATGGTGCTGATCTACTAGTAGCGGCAACAGAAAATGTGACAACAGGACAATCTCCGGTCACCTTGCATGTGGCTGATGGAATGTCATCTTTCCAGATCCGCGATGTTAACGCGGGTAGTCACCTTCGTGTAGTCCACGCGGTAGCAGATGCCCCTGCAGTTGACGTTATTGCCAACAACGCGCTAACACTTGTTGACGCGGCGCCATTTTTGGCCGGCACTGACTATCTGATGGTGGCCGATGCAGATTACCTCATCGATATTGCTGCTGATGCCGATAACAGCCTTGTTGTCATTGATGACGCTGCTGTCACGCTTGAACAAGGTGTGAGTTATACAGCTATCGCAAACAGTGACCTCGCTAACATACAATTGGGCTTACTGACTGACAACACACGCCGCTTAGCGACCGCAGCTCAGGTGAGAATTATCCATGCCTCTCCAAGTGCAGGTGAAGTTGATATTTACGTTACCGCAGACGGAAATATCGCCGATGTTGACCCTACTTTCACAGCGGTGCCTTTTGCTACGCCATTAGCTGAAACGGGTTTTGTGCAACTACCCGCAGGTGATTACTACGTGACAGTAACTGTTACAGGCAGTAAAGATGCTGCGTTAGAAACGGGTATGTTGAGTTTAGCTGCCGACGCCATCTACACTGCTATTGCTGTAGACGCTAATGGCGGAGGTTTGTTGCCACAGCTCATTTTGCTGGACGACTTCTAAGTACAAATCCTCTGGGGAAGCGGGCATTATTGGCACGATCCTTACGCCGAATGCCCAACCTCCCAGACCTAAGCAACGAGCAGGTTTACTAGCTCTTCTGTGATTGGTAAACCTGTCTGTTGCTCAAAACAGTAAAACATGGGGCTAGGGTTAGCCTCCAAAAAATAATATTCACCACTACAATTTCTGCGCCAATCAATTGCTGTCCATTGCATACCAAACCTTTTGCATATTTCCTTGCTTAACTCGCTAATTCGTTTAGGGAGTGTGGTAACAACCAGCTCGCAATTTGAATCAGTTCTAAAAACTACGGCATCAGTGTTAATTTCCGCGCTAAAAACGTGCTCACCCACCACAAAGGTACGAACATTAGTCCCTTCTATATATTCCTGGATTGTCACTGGAGAATAACCTAGAGCAAAACGCAGCCGATTTTCGGCTAACAGTTCTTTAGCAAGAAACTCAGTACTTGCCCCACCCTGGACAGGCTTAAAAATGGCTTTATCAAGTTCTCGACTAAATTCAATAATATCGCCAGCATTATTGCTTACGATGGTTTGTGGGATGTTTGCACCAATGAGTTTGGCTAATGCTAGCTGCCTTGGCTTAACACGATGGAATTGGTAGGCCTCAAAACTGTTTACCCATTTAATGCTCGGTTCATACAACAAGGTTTTTAATAAGCTGTGGCTATCGAACTGTGCAACTTGATATTCAGGTTTGCCTTTTAAATCAGGGATCCTAGGAGTATCAATACTGCGCCAGTACACGGCATCAATTTTTTCGAATTGATGAACATGCCCGTCGTTGGCGGCTATATGCCCTTTTTCAAAATGTGGCTTCCAAGACAATTTAAATTGTTCTGAAAACAATCCGGTATCCAATAAAAACGCATGGTGCCCCTTGTCTTTAAGCGCATTAAGAACATGAATTGCATGATAGTCTTGTTCGTTCCCAAGCACCGCCACGCACTGTGCATAACTCGTCATTTTTCACTTCCTTGTGTTGGATAAAAGCCAGCCTTCCGGGCTGGCATAATACACACTGTGTGTCTTTACATTACTTCAGCTTCCGGGAAACAACCACCGCCTTCTCCAAATTCAAAAATAGTGTAAATCGGTTCTTGATATTTAAGTGGAGACAAGGGTGCTGGGACAGGACACTGAACCGCTCCACCGTTAACTGATGAGGTTTGTTCCTCGCTCACTTGTTCAATCTTTTCAACCAATTGCATTGAGAATGGATGTGACATAATTTTCTCCTTAAATGTAACTATTAATCCATTAAGTTGTCTTTTGAGCAGAAAGCCGTTTTCCTAATCGGCCTCTCACTCAAATTTTGCTTTTGAGAATCTGCGCAACTTTAGTCTAAAAAGTCTTACGCAAATCTAAAAATCAATCTAATTATCAATGATAAAAGCATGTTATTCAGCTGTACTCAGGTACAGTTTTTGCGCCATTTTAGCCAGCAAAAATTGTCGACTTGAGACATTGAGTTTTCGATATATATTAGTGCAGTGAAACTTAATAGTACGCTCCGACAAATGCATTACATTGGCGATTGATTTATTACTTTTACCGGACAATATATGATTCAAAACTTGGCTTTCTCGACACGATAACTCGCCCAGTTGAACTTGTATTTGATTCATCATTCGTCTTCCTTAATTGCCGTTTGTTTAACTTGTACCAGTTTGCCCTCCTGAAACATCAAAACACGGTCTGCTGAATTTATTGTTTCGGGTCTGTGGGCAATGACAATCCGAGTCATTTTTAGTTGCTTAATATGCGCGTTTATCTGCATTTCGTTGGCGACATCTAAATGGCTAGTTGCCTCGTCCATGAACAGTATTTTGGGTTGTTTGTAGAACGCTCTGGCAAGCAGAATACGTTGTTTTTGTCCACCGCTGAGACTGGTTCCCATATCGCCAACAAGGGTGTTATATTGCATAGAGGTTCGTATTATCTCCTCATGTATACAGGCTAGTTGGGCACACATAACAACCCGTTGTAAATCAATATTGGCATTGAAGCAGGCAATGTTTTCCGCAATAGAACCACTGAGTAATTGGTCGTCTTGCAGCACTCCAGAGATCTGTTGTCGAAAATCAGGAATTTGCGAAATGGGCTTTTCGTCAATCAGAATTTCGCCTGAAGTTGGCTTGACCAGCCCCATTAGGCAGCGGATTAACGTACTTTTACCGCATCCACTTGCACCGATGATTGCGACGGTTTCACCGGCATTAATTTTTAGGTCTAGATCCGAAAAAATAGGCGCCTCAAGAGGACTGTATTGATAGGTGATCGCTTTTAGCTCAATGGAACCCGAAAGAGTTTGGTTATTCGTGTCGTTGTTTTTCGCGGCCACCGTTAAGACCGTTTCGGTGTGAATATTTTCATCTTGTTCGGTAAAAACAACATCAGCTAATCGTTCGAAATGCACTTTCAACATTTTAAATTCTATCCATTTCGCAATAAGTACATCCATTGAGCCAATAAAACGCGCCTTATAACTGATGAACGCGAATAACATCCCGACAGACATCAGATTCCCCATTACTGCAGTCGCCGCGAAATACATGATCAAAATGTTCTCCAAGCCAAATAACACCTTGTTTGCCATTTCAAAAGCAATTTCCCACCGATTGAGTTGGATATCCTTATTCATCGCATCAGCCAATTTATTTTGACATTGGCACTGTCTATCAGTTTCTTTGCCAAACAGCTTTATTGTCTGAATAGCTCTAACTGATTCCATAAAATGAGAGTTTTCTTTTGCCGAAGCGACAATACGCTCTTCGTTTAATAGATGAATTGGCCGATATAATAAAAACCGCAACAATGCGTAAAGTGCGACTATGCCCATCACTATAAAGGTCAACTGGACGTCATAAAAAAACATCACCAATAACACGATAATCGCCATAACGCCGTCTACAACCACGGCCACAATGCCGTTTGTCATAAGTTCTCTAATAGTTGCCAACGAACCAAACCGCGACACAACATCGCCCATGTGGCGTTTTAAGAAATAATCAAGTGGCAGTCTTATAAGGTGATGAAAGACATTGGCGCTCATTTGTAGGTTCAAGCTACTAGACAGATTTAGCACCACAATACGTCTGATATAGGTTGTGAATGTATCGATTAACAGGAGTAAACCGAAGCCTATTGCAAGCACTAGCAACAAATTATGGTCTTGTCTGAGAATAACGTCGTCAACAACGGTTTGCATATAATACGGTGAAGCAATAGCAAAAACCTGCAGAAGAAACGATAGGAGTAGAATCAAACCTAAACTTCTCTTCAAACCAACGATACGTTGCCAGAAATGCGAAAAGCGCAGCGTCTGTTTTTGGACTTCAGGTGTAAATTCACTATTAGGAGTTAGCTCCAGCGCTACTCCAGTGAATAGTTTATCAACCTCAGACAATGATAGTTTACGCTCGCCCACTGCCGGGTCATGGATAATTACCCCTTCATCTTTGACTTGTTTAAGTACGACAAAATGCTTCATTTCCCAGTGTAGGACACAGGGCATTTGTAAATTTGGTAGCTGATCTAAGTCTAACTTTAGTGCTCTCGATGAAAGGTTTAATTGTGACGCAATGTCGATAATCTGCTTTAAAGTAGCACCGTGAGCCGAAATAGAAAAACGCCGACGTAAAGTAGTTAGATCGGTCTCCAGACCATGGAAACCTGCAATCATTGCCAAGCAACTTAAGCCACACTCGGCCGCTTCCGTTTGTAAAATAACAGGCAGTTTGCGACCGAATGAAAATTGCAGGAGATTGGTGACTGAATGATTTGTTTGTATAGAGGCTGTCATATTCACAACCTCCCTTTGATGCTGTAAATCGGTTCTAACAACCACTCAAGTAAGGTTCTATCAGATAACAAAACATCAGCCGACAGCGTCATGCCTGAACGCAACATCATTTGCTTACCATAAGCCGAAACTTGAGCATTTTGCAAAGTCGCCGTCACCAAATACACAGGTTCACGCGCGGTGACCGGCAAAAATTTGAATTCATTAGGCATTAGCACTGAGTCTGCAATTGCCGTGATTTTCCCCTTGTGAATCCCAAATTTCTGATAAGGAAAAGCATCAAAGCGAATATCAAGTCCTTGTTCTTTTTCTACAAAACCAGCCGAGCGCACTGGAATGATGAGTTTTGCGATGAGCTGGGAATCTGTAGGAGTGATAGTCATTAATGGCAGATTAGTTTGGGTAAACTGCCCTTCATTTATCTGTATGTTTGAAACAACACCTGATTGTGTAGCTTTGATGACGTAAGCTCTTTGGCCATGAATTTGTGCAATTTGCAGCGCTATATCACTTAAGCGACTTTTGATGGTGGCGAGCTCATTATCCTTTTCTTGCGGCAACAACACTTTTTGCGTTTTCAATTGCTGTAAATTATTGCGCTGTATTACTTCGAGTCTTTGAACTTCTTTTAAATCGCCCTTCACGGATAACTCTTCGCGTAACGCTGAATCAAATTCCAGTCGCGCCAAATGACCCGAATCACGCATTTCGTTATATTCTATATTGCGCTTTGCGATCAGGTCATAGCGTTCCTGATACAAAACCACTTGCTCCATGACTTGTTTTAGTTCTAACTCCGTCGCGACAATCTGTTGTTCAACATCCTGCATGCGCAGTGAATAGACGGCGCTTGTTCGGGATAGCTGCTGATCAAGCAGTCTTGATTGTTGTTCATACTGACGAAGCAATTCCTGCTCCAAATGTACACCCGTAGATAAAACCCGATCACCATTGATAACGAGCAAAGGTTGGTCTTTTACTACCGATTGTCCTTCGGAAACTAATACTTGTTTCACCCTGCCGTTGTTAGCATCAGCAAAAACTTTGATTAACCCCTGATTAGGCTCTAGCCAGCCTGTAACAGACTCTTTTCTGGTGTAAGAGCTAGTCGAAAGCCACAGTACAACTAGTACAACCCAAATGGTGATAAACACAGCAACTAACGACAGACGCACAGGCGGCTTAACCAATACCTCACCTAGTAGCCTATCCTTCTGATGTTCCACCGCCGATTTTCTAAATAAATTCCCTTCCACTTGTAAACCTCTTAATAACACCAATCCTTGGTAAATAATTTTTTTACCAGTCTAGCGTAAATCACAATGCATTGAATAGGATTAAAGTCTGTAGGAATAAACTATGGGACAAGTTCAGGGTTTACTTTTAGTGAACAAAATTCAGTAAACGCAACAGGACAATAAGTTGTGAAAAAGTTATTACATGGCAGAAGTAAAAAAGCCCTCCGACAGGAGGGCTTTCCAACTATTTTACACTACCTCATGGGCAATGTTTTAGCCCAGCGGCTACAGTTCAACTTAGAAGTCGTACTTCAGACCGAACTGAACCTGCCATACAGACTGTGAAAGAACTTCTAGGTTCTTAATGCTGCTATCGCTGTTAAGGTTGAAGTATTCATATTGACCGTTAACGATTTGAGCAGAAACTACGTCTCTTTCATACTCGTAGCGAGTACGCTCGATACGACCCCAGTCAGAGTTAAGTAGGTTACCGAAGTTTTCGATATCCAAGAACAATCTGAATCTGTGGTCTTTGTGGAACGCAGGCAATTCTTGCTGAAGTCTAACATCAACGATTGTTGACCACGCAGAGTTATCACCATTACGCGGAGCAATACCACCGGCGTACTGAGCTAGCTCTGAGCTGTTGATATAGTCGAAGAATGCTTGTTGCTCTGCTGCATCACCACCGAATGACGTTGCTGCGAACAATGGATCGCTAGGACCTGAAGGTACATACAACAAGTGACCCGCGTCATCGTTACGGCTTTCACGTGCACAGCGACCGCCACCTACGTCAAGCACACAGTTGTTATTTTCACTGAACGTGTAGCTGTATGGTTGACCTGAACGACGAGTTCCGAAAATAGAAACCTTAGTCTCATAACCTTCAATTAGCTCTTTAGACCAGTTAAAGCGAATTTTGAATAAGTGCTCTGTCTGGTAGTTTGAAGTGCCAGCGCGAGGCGACTGACGGTCATAAGCTGCAAAGTCAGAGTAGTTTGAAGTCGCAGTAGATGAAGTACCGTAGCCTACATCTTCAACGTCAGCATGAGTATAGCTGGTGAAAATGTCGAACTCACCGTATTTGGTATCCCAGAACTTCGTTGCTGAAACAGCGAACAACATGCTATCACCGTCATCAACAGAACCTACAACAATAGCTTCTGGATCTCTTCTACCGTCACCATCAAGGTCGCTACCACAATCGTAAACACCACGTCCATCAGGGGCTGTGCCAACAGGGTTTTCACAACGTTGGTCATACCAATAAGAAGCATTTTCTAACTTGTTGTACAAGAAGTCAGCAGATAGTAACCACTCTTCACCAAGCCCTGGAATGTCAGTCTCGTGTGCAACACCTAGGCTTAGTTTGATAGTAGTTGGAATTTCAAAATCAGGACTTAACGCGTTAACAGAACCGTCAGGAGCTTCGTTTGCTAATTGATTTAGCAGATCCTGTGGAATGTACTGGCCAGTTGCAGAATCTGGAGTTGTCGGTACTGCAATTGTTCCTTCTGCGAAAGTGCCGTCAGAAATAACACCATCATTTGAGTAGCTGTTTGAAATCCATACACCCGGTGAACCACCAGAGAAGCGACCTAAACCACCTCGAATAGTTGTATCAAGAGTAGGTGTCCACTTGAAAGAAACACGAGGGAGAAGTACGTCTAAACCATCGATATCGTTAGCATTGCTGTAACCATAACGGTTAACGAAGTTTTGGTTTTCACGAATAGAACCTTCTGACTCATACCAGTCATAGCGCAAACCAGCGTCGATGATTAGGTCACCATTAACATCCCAAGAATCTTGGATGTAAATTGCATTGTAGTTGTATCCCCACTTGGCGCGAAGGTCATTTTCATTGTTAGTTACAGCGTTGTTGTAGCTAACTTCTGATGCAATCGCGTTACGCAGATCATCCAAGCTCGCGAAGTAGTAAGAACCTTCAGAGTTTTGAGCAAATAGATTATCTACATCTACTTCTTCACGCTCGTAACCCGCTTTTAGGATATGGTCACCTAGTACATATTCAGCTTTGAACTTGTAGTTCATGAATTCTTGGTCTAGTTCATTACCGTGACGGAAGCGGTCAGGACCGATGCTCAAGAAGTAGTCATCACCTTCAAATTCACGAATGAAAACACCGAAGTTAGGGAACTCAGCACCGTTTAGAGAATTTTGACCGGTTTCTTGAGTCGTGCTTGCGATCTTGAATTCAGTCGAGAAGTCAGCTGTCCAGTCAGAGAATACGTGGCCGATGAAACTTTCAATTTTCTCAGAGCGGTCATACCAAGCTGAAGATGCACCTAACACCTCACCACGTGGCAATGTGAAGTTATTACCTCTTTGCTCACGGATAGTATTACCTTCAGTGCTGATGTAAGTGAACTTAGCACGGTGGTCTTGGTTGATGTTCCAATCGATATTAGCAAGAACTTTCTCATCTTCTGCTGGGCTCTTGTTGAAGCCGCCTACGTCAAAGCCCCAAACACTTGAAACAATGCTTGCTACTTCAGCAACATCATCAGCAGTAATACCAGCAGCTTCATTCAACGCTCCAGAACCAGCAGGACCGTCTTGTAAAGGCGCTATTTCTTCATACTTGTCATATGCAACGAAGAAGAAAATCTTGTCTTTGATTAATGGACCGCCAAGAGTCGCCGCGAAGGTTTCTTCTTCAAAAGTGAAGTTGAACGTGTCGTCGTTATTCTCGTCACCAATCATGCCGTCATCAGTGTAGTAATAACCTACTGAACCTTTGAATTCGTTAGTACCAGATTTAGTAACTGCGTTAATTGTACCGCCGGTAAAACCGTTGTATTCAACGTCAAAAGGTGCAGTTTGGATTGATAGAGACTCGATAGCGTCGTAAGAAATTGGAGAGCGCTGAGTTGGATAACCGTTTGCGTTCAAACCAAAACGGTCATTAAGCGCTACACCGTCGATAGTTAAAGAGTTAAAACGGTTGTTAGCACCGGCAATAGTTAGCTCTTTAGCGCCACCGCTTTGAACGTTAACCGCAGCGAATGGGTCTAGTTCAGCAGCATCAGTAATGTCACGGTCAATTGAAGCGATTTCACCAAGTGCTTCTAAGCCTAGACTTGTGCTCAAACCTTCGTTAGAGAAACCAGCTGCTGCACGAGTACCAGTTACCACTACGCGTTCTACGTCTTTTTCTTCAACTGTTACAGGAAGTTGGAATGTTTGGTCAAGTCACAAGTATACGTTGTTCACTTCTACAGTAGTGAAACCGTCACCACTGATGGTGATGTTGTAAGGACCACCAACACGCAAACCACGAGAGGAGAATACACCGCTTGCGTTAGTTGTCGCGGTAGATACTGTGCCTGATGGTACGTGAGTGATAGTAACTGTAGCACCTTGCATGATAGAGCCAGCTTCGGTTGCCACATCACCTCTGATTGAAGAGGTAGTAGTTTGCGCAAACGCTGTATTCGCAACGCCGATTGACATTGCTACAGCAAGCGCAATACTGCTTACTTTATTACTTTTAAACATTGTGTTTTCCTAGTTTAAGTGTGTATATCAAATCTCTAGATACCGCGCGATTTTTATGGTGAGGCTATCGCGTCTCGTTGTAATCACGGCGGATTCTAATTATTTTTTATTGCAGATAAATGAACTTATCACTTCAATCATTGTCTCAGCTCTTTGGATTGTAGTTTTTTTAAACAATCCTTTCCAACACAAATTAATGATGTTTTTAAAAAGCTGCCAAAAACCTAAAGTGCCATCAATCGCAATAGTGAATTTTGATGGTGCTATTCTCTCAATTACTGATGAAACAGAAAGGCTTTAAAGATATTCATAATCTTTCTTTAACATTCCTTATAAAACAAAGACTTAAGACTTTTCAGTAATATTACTGGTTGCAATAAGTAAAGCTAACTGGTCAAATATCGCCTGTTTTTGAATCTAATCACCTTTACGTAACCGTGAAATTGTTTCCATTAACCTCAGCACAACTTTTAATGATTTTTTTGATCTGTGCAGCCTTGACGTTGATATTTACGCGCCTGAGTTTCACCGGTGAAGTTATTGCTGTGCCGCGCATATTAGAGTTCGACGCGGAATGTCAAACGGTTTCCGGTCGCCACTCAGACGAGCTCACCATCGTCACCTACAGTCAACAAATGGCAAAACGCGTAATGAATGCGTTGTGTGAAGATAAACAAGTCAACAAACAATTCGGAAAAGTCAAATCGTACTGGCAACCTGACGAAAAAGAGATGTTCGAATTCGTCGGGCAAGGTTCTGCCGACTTAGTAATGATAAAAGACAATTTTATTAGAGCATTTGATTCAGATATTACCTATGGCTATCGTGAAATAGCCTCTTATGGTGATTACAATGCGTACCTAATTGGCGGTAAAGAAAAACCAATTCTGAGCAAGGAATTCTTACTAGGAAAACGCATTGGTATTTTGGACTACCCCAGCAGCCGCTCAGGTCATATCGCGCCGATGCGACTACTTAAGAACTTGGGCTTAACCAAAAATCAGGTGAATTTGAACTATGCGAAATCCCATTCGCAACTTCGCAATCTGCTTTCTACTGGTCAGGTAGACATGATTTCATCGTTTTGGTCTGAGAACGACAATGAGTTGTTTTCCGCCGCATATAGAACAGCACTCGAAGATTCAATCAGTGGTAGCAAATGGTATTTAAAATCAGCAGAAAAGAATCCTGAACTGAAATGCAGCATCCAACGTTTGCTGCAACAAATGAAACAAGATTACGACGGCTACTACGGTAATTTAACTCTGATAGATCCCTGCCCTGACGCTAGAGGGACTGAAGGCTAATGAGTATTTCGTATTCTTATCGTATTTGGACGTCAATTCTTATCGCTTACCTTGGACTGCAATTGCTCGCGTTGTTCTATGCAGTGGAACAGGAATCGAATTATCTTGAGAAATCTATCGAAAAAGTAAATACCCGTATCGCACTAGATTTACCAGAATTGCGCATCGCAAATGAAATATTTAACCAAGCGGCTGACGAAAATAGTGTTTCTTACTACGCAAAAAATCTCAATGCGTTTTTAGAGAAATCTGGCTATCCAGTGCGCCTCGCTGCAATTCAAAACATTGCGTTTGATGTGCCGGCAGGTGACGTTCGAACCGTCACTCTCAATACCAGTCGACAAGAAATCGAAATAAAGTTAGCTGTTCTTGCCTTAACCATGCAGTGGCGGGTGATTCTTATTCCTTTATTGTTTGCCAGTATTTTCGCAAGCATTACCTTATACAACGTAAAAATAACCAGTGCGATCCGCGCCACAAGGGCAATAGAAGAAAAGCCGAAAGGGGTAAAACTGGTTATCGACTTACGCGATCGCACGCTTTACCTAAACAGTGACGATACATTGCGTTCGACGCTATCTAATAAGCCTTTGTGTTTTTACCTTGCCATGTTGAAGTTTTGTCGAGACAACGACAAGGCCATTTTATACCACAACAAAGACCTACCCGAGGACTTTGTAGAACTTGCCAACAAGTACTTTTACCGCTTGTTGGAGCTTGGGCATTCACGACGTAAACGCCCAGATTTCGATAGCAATATAGACAAGATGCTCAGTGAAATACGAGCTGCACTTGATGAAATTTTTACGTCCGACCTTGAATTAAAAAAAGTGTTTTACCCGCAAAAAGCACAAGGTGAGGGCTCTCGTTCCAAACTGCATAATTACGCGCTTGTGGGTCTCAAAGCAGACCAATACGAATTAATTGGACACTGATCACTCTTCTCAAAACACTTCAATTTATTCGCATTCATGAGAATAATGTGCTTTAATTCAAAAATTGACCAATCAGTCAACTTTTGAAACTTTATCGCGTTCCTCGTTGGCATTTTTATGCGTCGCTGGTAGTCTTGTCTAAAACGAAGAAGATCTTTATTAAATGAATTTCGAAACCAAAGTTATTGCGATTTCCGGTGCCTCGGGTTCTGGTAAAACCCTCTTTACTGACACAATTGGCGAAGAGTTGATGTCGGCAGGGGCAGATATCCAAATCCTCAGAGAAGACCACTACTATCGCAATCAAGATCATCTTAGTATGGATGAGCGAGTACTTACCAACTATGACCACCCCAAAGCATTTGAGCATGAACTTCTGGTTGAGCACTTAGAAGCGCTCAAATCTGGAAATACCATCGAATACCCTCAGTACTCTCACAAAGAGCATACCCGTCTAAAAAAGACTGAGACTAAATCACCAGCGCATGTGATTATCGTGGAGGGCATTATGTTATTGGCTAGTCCTGAGCTTGTGCCTCTATTCGACGTCAAAATATACGTCGATACGCCACTGGACATATGCCTACTTAGAAGAATTAAACGCGATATAGAGAGTCGGGGCAGAACCCTTGATTCTGTCATCCAACAATATCAAGAAACGGTAAAACCGATGTACCACCAATTCATCGCGCCAAGTCGATTTATCGCTGACGTGGTAATTACCCAGGGTGGCAAAAATAGAATCGCACTTGATGTCATCAAGTCCCATATCAAACAAATACTAAAATAAAGGACGATTATGGTCAGCTTACTAGGAATTATCGCGCTGCTTGGCGCAGCATATCTCCTGTCCTACAACCGCTCAGCAATCAACTGGCGGACAGTCATTGGAGCGCTTTCAATCCAAATAGCAGTTGGCTTGTTTGTTCTCTATGTGCCAGCAGGCAAGGACTTTTTAAATGGCGTAGCCAATGGCGTTACATGGGTGCTCGAGCAGAGCAAAGACGGTATCGAGTTCCTGTTTGGCGCGGTTGGAAACAAGTCTTTAGGTTTTATATTCGCCTTCAATGTACTACCGGTCATCGTATTTTTCTCTGCTCTGATTTCGGTGCTTTACCACATGGGCGTTATGTCTTGGATCATCAAGGGCATTGGCGGCTTTTTACAAAAGGTATTACAAACTAGCCGTCCAGAATCAATGAATGCCGCGGCAAATATCTTTGTCGGGCAAACTGAGGCACCTTTGGTGGTTCGTCCTTTCATTGCCAATATGACGCGTTCAGAGCTTTTCGCACTGATGGTGGGTGGCATGGCATCTATCGCAGGCTCGGTCATGGCGGGTTACGCAGGGCTAGGCGTTGAGATAAAGTATCTCGTCGCAGCGTCTTTTATGGCGGCACCAGGAGGTTTGTTGATGGCAAAGATTATTTTGCCAGAGACTGGTAAACCTAAAAATGACCTTGAAGAAATTAACCCTCAGCTAGAGACTAATACCAATATTTTTGACGCTGCTGCACAAGGCGCCGCTTCTGGATTAAAGATTGCCGCTAACGTTGGCGCTATGTTACTGGCTTTTATCGCGCTAATCGCCTTGTTGAACGGCTTAATAGGCCTTGTTGGCGGTGCCTTCGGTTACCCCGATTTAACATTCCAACTGATTTTGGGTTTCGTCTTCCAACCTGTTGCTTGGTTGTTAGGTGTGCCTTGGCATGAAGCAAATCTCGCCGGCAGTTTTATCGGCCAAAAATTAGTGGTTAACGAGTTTGTAGCCTACTTGGACTTTATCAATTATCGAGATCAACTCAGCGAAGGTACACAAGCCATTGTCACTTTCGCACTATGCGGTTTTGCTAACTTCTCTTCCATCGCCATTTTGATGGGAGGTATTGGAGCCATGGCACCCAATAAGAGAAAAGATCTCGCAGAACTCGGCTTGCGCGCCGTTATCGCTGCCAGCTTCGCAAACTTAATGAGTGCGGCAATCGCTGGCTTCTTTATTTCTATGTAATAAATAGGAGGCACAATGGAACTGGTTGCAGTTGATTATCAGGCAGAAGATGCCGCAGAACAATTTACCACCTCTTTGAGAAATACCGGCTTTGGGGTACTTAAAAACCACCCCATTGACCAAAGTGCAGTGGAGTCGATTTACTCCACTTGGCAACGTTTTTTTGATTCAGAAAGCAAAGAGAATTATCGCTTCAATGTGGAAACGCAGGACGGCTTCTTCCCTTCCTCGGTTTCAGAAGTCGCGAAAGGTTTTAAGAAAAAGGACATCAAAGAATATTTCCATTTCTATCCTTGGGGACAATGTCCTGAAGAGTTGAGACAACAACTACAGGATTACTATGATGCGGCCAATAACTTGGCGAAAGAACTACTGAGCTGGGTCGAACAATATTCACCACATGACGTGGCAGTAAATTATCGTCAGCCGCTCTCCAGCATGATAGAAAAAAGTGAACAGACCCTGCTGCGCGTGTTGCATTATCCGCCACTTGCCGGTGATGAAGAGCCTGATGCGATTAGAGCAGCAGCTCACGAGGATATTAACTTACTCACTATTTTGCCTGCAGCTAACGAACCAGGTTTACAGGTTAAAGGCAAAGACGATAGCTGGATTGACGTGCCTTGTGATTTTGGCAACCTTATCGTTAATATAGGGGATATGTTACAAGAAGCATCCGGTCATTATTACCCTTCAACCACACATCGTGTGGTCAACCCAGAAGGTCAGGATCAGAGCAAGAGTCGTATCTCGTTACCTCTATTTTTACATCCCAAGCCAGAAGTTGTTCTTTCTGAGCGTTATACAGCAGACAGCTATTTAAAAGAGCGTCTTAGAGAGCTTGGAGTAATCTAACCCATAATCGGGTAAGCTTACCCTACAACAAAACATTTTGAATTTGGCGAACGACTATGCAGTTGTTCGCCATTTTTATTTTCTCTGCTAAAGTTCACGCAGTCCCAGTAAAGAGAATTTACTCATGAAAAAAATGTTGATGGTCTTAGCTAGCGTTATCAGTTTTCAAGCGTTAGCTGAACAACCAAAGCTCATAGTGCAGATAACCGTGGATCAACTCCGCGGCGACTTGTTACAAAGGTATAAGCACAATTTTATCGAAGATGAAGACGAGCTTGGGTTCAATATGTTTTTGGATAAAGGTACGCTTTACACAAACGCCCATTATCGTCACTCTGCCACTCTCACCGCCGTAGGTCATGCAACACTTGCTACCGGAGCAATTCCATCGGCACATGGACTTATCGGCAACAACTGGTTTGATGTACCAAGCAACTCTGATATGTACTGTGTGGCTGATGTAAATACCAAAATATTACAGGGCTCTGGCAAGAGCGCATCTCCCGTGAACCTAAATGCGAGTACTTTCTCTGACCAGTTGCACATGGCAACCACTGGCAAGGCTAAGATCTACTCTGTATCAGTGAAAGACAGAGGCGCGGTATTGACTGGTGGTCGGTTTGGCAAATCATTTTGGTTTGATAAATACGCCGGAGATTTTGTAACAAGCACCTACTACTATGCTGCAATGCCACAATGGGCTGCAGAGTTTAATAACAGTGGTTTAAAGGATAAATTCATTGGCGCTTCTTGGGATTTAACCAAAGATGAGTCGGTGTATCACAATGACGATAAGAACCGTATATTCCAAATTCCACCACGTGGTTTTAATCGAGGTTTCCCACACAACCTGCCAAAAGAAGCAGGAAAAGCATATTACAGCTCATTGACTATCACCCCCTACGGTGATTGGTTAACGGCGAAATTCGCTGAAAAAATATTGCTTGAACAAGAGTTGGGTAAAGACAATATCACTGACTATCTCGCAATTAGCTTTTCTCTTGCAGACTACATTGGACACAATTACGGTCCAAGCAGTTTAGAGTCTGAAGACAACTTCTATCAGTTAGATAAAACGCTTTCTGACCTTTTTAAAACTATAGATAAAGAAGTGGGTCACCAAAACGTAATTTACGTATTATCTGCTGATCACGGTGTTGATGAAATTCCTGAATTTAAAAAGTCTTTGGGCTTTGCTGCCCAGCGCGGAAACGTCGAGAACAAGGTAAAAGCCTTTGCAGCTGATTTACAAAAGAGTTTGAAACTCGATGGCAACCCGTTACTCTCTGCACGCTTGCCCAATATCTATTTGAATCACCAGGTAATTGGTGGACAGTTGGACAAGGTTAACGAAGCGTTTGCGAACTTTTTTGAAACGCTACCAGAAATCGCCCGCTATTTTGACAAAGCTACACTATCGGCAAATGATTTCACTACGGATCCAATCGCGTTAAAAGTGAAGAACAACTTCATGCCAGAACGTTCCGGTGATTTCGTACTGGTACAAAAGACCAGTACCATGACGGCTAATTACTCTTCTGCTACGCACGGCTCACCCTACTCTTATGACACTCACGTACCTGTATACTTCACAGGTTGGAAAATACCGGCACAAAAGGTCACTCGCCTCACGTCGCCAGAAGATGTGGCAGTGACATTGTCAGCTACACTGGAAATTGGTTTTCCGGATAAGGCTACCGGCACTGTATTATCTGAAATAGCAGAGATTCAATAAGCCTTTCAAGGCACCCTCTGCTGGGTGCCTTATTTATCTTATCTATCTTAAAATACCTAGGTATTAATAAAGATGAGTATCGTATTTGCTCTGAAGGCGCAGCGTAATTATATTTAAGGGTATCTTTGTAAATACATTTTCTTCATGCACCCTATAAAAAGACTTATCCCAGCACTTTTTCTCACTGCTACAAACAATTCATACGCGGCTGAATGCCCGGTCAGTTTTCATCAAGTGAAACTCCCTCCGGAAGCGAGGTTTTGTGTCTTGATGCAGGAAGCAGCACCAGAGGTAATAACAATGCACTTACCTCATTCACCATTGCAGGCACGTAATTTGATTGAAAGTCATAATGTTGACGCTACATTCACGCAGCTCAGCGCAGATTCAGTTGAAATTGAGAGCGATAAAAAGCTGCTAAGAATGGTGATTAGAGAGGATATAAATGGCAGCCATGTCAGCATAATATCTATATAAATCATAATCTTAAGATTAAATTTTAAAAACCTTCAATTTCACCTCTAATTTACCTCGACACTGGCACTTAAATTGCTTTTCAGTACATAGAAACTATTTCTGTCAATTTTTTGTTCGAGGACAAAGTATGGAATTCGCAATTGTACTTTTTATGATGCTCATTGTTGTCACCATCGGTGCAATCAAGCTTAACGATGGTGGTGTCGCCTTTCCTTTCAGAAAGAAAACAAACCTATTCACGCCCGTAGAGCGAACGTTTTTAGATTTACTAGAGGCCTCAGTGGGTCACCAATATCGAATCATTTGTCGAGTTCGTCTCACTGACATCATCACTTCGCGCAACACGGCAGATAAGAAAACTATTCGCACTGCTTTGCAGCGTGCCAGTGGTCGTCACCTTGATTTCGTACTGTGTGACAAGAAAGATTTAGCTCCAGTCATCGCAGTCGACCTAGTACATCAAGAAGGCAGCGGCTACAAAACACAACGCGACTGGTTTGTATCAGGAGCATTAGATGCAGCTCGGATCCCGCACTTGCGTATCAAGGTAAAAGGTGGCTACAAGCCTCAAGATATTCGCGATTGCATTAACGCCAAATTAGCGCCAGTTAAGTTCAAAGAACCTAAGAAACCTCTAGTAGCTGGTACCAATAATCCAGATCGCAAAACGCCACTTACTCGCCCAATTGCAGCTTAAAAGAGAGTTCCCTCACTTGTGGAGCGCGTCACTAGTTAAGTGATGCGCTTTACTTTACACTCTGTATCATTATTACCTATTTGTAGGACACTTAATGAAAGTTGGTATCTTAGGCGCAATGGATCAAGAAATCGCGTTACTGAAAAAGCACCTTGATCACGTAGAAACCTTTCACTTTGCACATCTTGAATACTATGTTGGGAAGCTAAATGACGTTGACGTCGTGTTGGTTAAGTGCGGCATTGGCAAAGTAGCAGCTTCCGTAGCAACAACCGTCATGATTGACAGGTTTTCCCCAGATTTTGTGGTAAATACAGGTTCCGCGGGCGGATTTGATAGCGAACTCGAAATAGGAGACGTAGTCATTGCCACTGGCGTCCAACACCACGACGTAGATGTCACTCATTTTGGTTACAAACTCGGGCAGGTGTATGGCATGCCTGATATCTATCCGTGTGATGTACGAATGGTTGATGCGGCAGCTCGCGCAGCTGAGGACGTCGAAAATATTCACATAAAACGCGGCTTGGTATGCACTGGTGATTCATTCATAGGCTGTGATGAAGCTGCCGAGCGATTACGCAACCTAGTTCCCGATATGGCTGCGGTGGAAATGGAAGGTGCTGCCATTGGTCAAACTGCCTTTATGCTTGATACACCTTTCCTAGTGATCCGCTCTTTGTCAGATATTGCGGGGAAAACCTCACACACCAGCTTTAATGCCTATCTTGAAAAAGCAGGCCGAAACTCCGCAAATTTAGTGATGGGTATGATTGCAAATTTAGCGAAAAGTTAATGGATCCATTTGTTGATATTAACCCTGTTGTTTTAAGTGGAGCGGTACTATTCATTGCGGTATTGCTCGAGAAATCCGTGAAATGGCCCGATAAAAGCCACCCGTTAACACTCATTCGACTGTTCGCAAAATCCATGGCTGATAAAGCAGTCAAAGACCAGCGCAGTGAACAGCAACAGAAAGTGGCAGGCATAATGGCCGTCTTGGTGCTCCTATTGCCGATTATGATTGTAACGACTACTTTTCTTTGGTTTGCCGAATACACTTGGTTTTTCAACGGCTTTTTTCTTTTTATCGCATTAATGTTTGAGCCTGTAACCGCTCAGGTAAAAAAGGTTGAGAGTTTACTCAAGAACAACAAAAAAGCGTTGGCTAGAAACCAACTACAGCGCCTGGTTTTACGACAAGTGGACAATTTATCTTCTATGGGAATTGCCAAAACGGCGATGGAGACACTCATTCTGCGTTTTCACTACCAATATTTATGTACCCTATTTTGGTATTTGATATTTGGTGGTGCCGGCGCGTTGCTTTATCGGTGTTGCTGTGAGCTATCTCAACAGTGGAATATCAAACAATCGCGCTATCGGCACTTTGGTCGTTCCGTCTCCTGGATTTGTTTAACCTTACAGTGGCTCCCTTTACGCATGGGCTCTATGCTATTTGCGATCACACTTGGTCTCGGCGGCTCTTTCTCCGCTCTCAAAAAACTATCAGGTAAAGTCTCGGCGCACACATTAGTACTTTCCATATTCGGCGGGGCCCTACATACCGAGTTAGGGGGGCCTGCATTTTACGAAAATAGGAAAATTCGACTGCCCAAATGTGGTGGTAATAACCCTCCCGAGCCAAATGATATTAAGCGGCTTTTGACTCTAATGCTTCAGTATCAAATTATTTTATTCGCAACTATTCTGGTTTGTTATTTTGGCGCTTACTCCTTTTCTGTTAGTTTTTAACTAAAGACTAACGCATCTGATCCGTTAATACTGTATACTTCGTAAGTTTGTGTTTATTGAAATTTATAGTCGAAATGAAATATGACTTCACCGCGCTCGGCAATGCGCTAGTTGATTTAGAATACGCCACTGACAGCTCCTTTTTTCAGAAAAACCAGATCGAAAAAGGAGTCATGACATTAATAGAAAAAGACCAACACAGCTCTTTACTAAATGCCTTAGAACCAGACTTCCCAATTCAAAAAAAGGCCTGCGGTGGTTCAGCCGCGAATACAGTAGTAACAGCGGCTCAATATGGTGCTAACACCTTTTATTGCTGCAAGGTTGGCAATGACGATTTCGGGATGTTTTATCAAAAAGACCTGTCTGCATCGAATGTCAGTCATAAGTTAGCGGAGCAAGATGATCAAGGCGAGACCGGCAAGTGCATTGTCATGGTAACTGACGATGCCGATCGCACGATGAATACCTACCTCGGGATTACTGCGCAGTTTAGCAAAGAGGAAGTTTGCGAAACATCTATTAAGAATTCCGAGTATTTATATATTGAAGGACACCTGGTTTACCAAGAAAAAGCGGTAGAGGGTATCTTACACGCTAAGAAAATTGCGAGAGAAAACGGCGTTAAAGTTGCTCTTACCGTCTCTGATCCAGCCGTTATCAAATATGTTCGTCCACATCTGGAAAGTGTTATTGGCGACGACGGAGTTGACCTGTTATTTTGCAACTGCGAAGAAGCAACTGATTATGGCAATGGCGATCTACAAGCAGGTATCGCCAGTTTCGCAGAAAAATGTCCGCACATTGTCGTAACTGAAGGTCCCAAAGGGGCAACTATTTATCAAAAAGACAAGCCCTCTGTACATATTGATCCCTTTAGCGTAAAAGCAGTAGATACTACTGGTGCGGGTGATACCTTTGCTGGAGCCTATCTGTATGCAATAACTAACGGTCATAGCGTTGAATACGCTGGAGAACTTGCTAACAAGACAGCTTCTCAATGTGTTGCTAGTTTTGGCCCTAGGTTATCAAAAGCTCAGCAAGACGAATTAATATCAGAATTTAAATAAATTCTCAGGACTAGAACACCTTTTCTTAATTGGAATATTAAATGACTACAACCAACTCAGTTATCGAAAATAACGACTATAAAGTAGCAGACATGTCACTCGCAGAGTGGGGTCACAAAGAGTTAACCATCGCCGAGACCGAAATGCCGGCTCTGATGCGTATTCGTGACAAATACCGTGCAGAACAACCACTGGCTGGTGCCAAAATCCTTGGCTGTATTCACATGACAATTCAAACCGGTGTTCTCATTGAAACTCTTGTAGATTTAGGCGCAGAGGTTCGTTGGTCGTCTTGTAATATTTTCTCCACTCAAGATCATGCGGCAGCGGCTATTGTCGCAGCTGGTGTGCCTGTTTTTGCTTGGAAAGGCGAAACCGAAGAAGAATATGACTGGTGCCTTGAGCAAACGATATTGAAAGATGGGAAGCCGTGGGACGCCAACATGATCCTAGACGACGGTGGCGATTTAACCGCGATGCTACACGATCAGTACCCTCAAGTGCTTGAAAACGTTCATGGTATTACAGAAGAAACCACTACTGGTGTGCACCGTCTTCTTGAAATGCTTGAAGAAGGTTCATTGAAAGTACCCGCTATTAACGTTAACGACTCTGTTACTAAGTCTAAAAACGATAATAAATATGGCTGTCGTCACAGTTTAAACGACGCAATCAAACGCGCGACTGACCACTTGTTAGCAGGAAAAAAGGCGCTTGTTATCGGCTACGGTGACGTCGGTAAAGGGTCTGCACAATCACTTGCGCAAGAAGGCATGATTGTTAAAGTCGCAGAGATTGACCCGATTTGTGCAATGCAAGCATGCATGGATGGTTTCGAGTTAGTGTCAACCTACAAAGGCGGCAATAACACGGGTGACATCGCCGATATCAATGCTGACCTGTTGCAAAATACCGATCTGATCGTTACCACCACTGGTAACGTGAACGTTTGTGATTCCAATGTACTTCGTTCACTGAAATCGACAGCGGTAGTATGTAACATCGGTCACTTCGACAATGAAATTGATACGGCTTATATGCGTGAGAACTGGCGCTGGGACGAGGTTAAGCCTCAGGTACACAAGGTTTATCGCAGCGACGATGAAAAAGACCACCTACTCCTGTTGTCAGAAGGCCGTCTAGTAAACTTGGGTAATGCAACTGGCCACCCGTCACGCATTATGGATGGTTCGTTCTCGAATCAAGTGCTAGCTCAAATTCATATGTTTAAACAAGGCTTTGCAAATAAATCTGCGGAAGAACAAAAAGCTTTGATGACAGTTGAAGTATTACCTAAGCATCTTGACGAAGAAGTGGCGCGCTACATGGTTGAAGGCTTCGGTGGTGTCATCACCAAGCTGACTGACCAACAAGCTGACTATATCAGCGTGTCTGTGGAAGGCCCATTTAAACCAGAAACTTATCGCTACTAAGCAAACGAAACGTTATTTTAGAGGGAGCGTCATGCTCCCTTTTTATTGCCTCCTAGTCGGTGCGACCTTTACAGAATAACCACTACCGCTTAGACTGCCCATTCGTTCGTACAATCAACTTATCCATGGAAATTACGCTTACAACGCCAGCGATGCTGTTCCCGGCGGTATCACTATTACTCCTTGCCTACACCAACCGTTTCGTGGCACTTGCCAGTATTATCAGAAATTTCGAAGAATCCGAGAAAGACGAGTCAGTTAATCAACAGATTTCGAACCTCAGGAAACGCATCCAATACATAAAAAAAATGCAAGAATCTGGCGTAGGAAGCTTCTTCTTTTGCGTCGTGTCGATGTTGGCCATGTATTTAGAATACCAGCAAATTGGCAACTGGGTGTTTGGATTTAGCTTAGTCCTGTTACTGTATTCACTATGGCTATCAGTAAAGGAAATTCGCATATCAGTAGAAGCATTGGACGTTCACCTGGCGAAATATAAAGAAAAATGAAGCAAACTATCACCTATAAACAATTTGAACCTGAGGATTTTGCGGGCGTTATTGAACTAGGCAACGCTGTGCATGGTGACAATTATCTCGATGTTGAAAAAACACAATCTCTCTATGAAGCTAGTTATCACCATGGCATAAATGCCAGTTTTGTTGCCTACGACCAAGATGAGTTAGTAGGATTTCGGCTCACCCAAGCAGCTGGTAAGTGGAATATAGATCAGTGGTGTACGCCTGAAAGTTGGCAGAGCGATACCTCTAGTACCTGCTACTTTAAATCAAACACCGTTAATGCCGAGTACCGAGGTTATGGTATAGGTTCCAATTTACTGAAGTTGTCGATAGACAATGCTAAAAAGCAGGGAGCGACAGCGGGGCTTGCCCACATTTGGTTAGCCAGTCCTGGGAACAGTGCCTTTAAATACTTTAGTAAATGTGGCGGCAAGTTAGTTAAAGAACATCCTAATCGCTGGGCACAGTGGTGTATTGACGATGGCTATGTGTGTCCGGTATGCATAGAAGGCTGTAGCTGTATTGCCGCAGAAATGATCATTCACTTTGACTAAGAAATTCTCCTTTCATGTATGACCCCCTCATTGCCGAAAAAATAAGTCCTTTCCAGGGATACCCAAAAAGTTACTGGGAGGCGACTACATCCGAGCGCATTCAATTCCCCCCTATTCAAAATAATGAGCAAACTCCGGTAGTTATTATAGGTGGCGGCTTTACTGGTCTAAGTGCGGCTCTGACCTTATTGGCGCATGACCAACCTTTTATTCTTCTGGAAGCTAATGAAATTGGCTGGGGATGTAGCGGACGTAATGCTGGTTTTTTGTTGCCAGGTAGCGGGCGGTTAGACTATTCAGGCCTAGCTGCCAGTTATGGAAATGCAGTTGCCGAAGCAGTTACTAACGAATATTACCAGTCACTGCAGACGGTGGACGACCTGTTAAGTAAGCTAAACATAGATGTAGAGATGACTAATGGGGGCTATCTGAAAATTGCCCACAACGCCAAATTTGCTAAAAAAATGCAAGATGCATGGCAAGCTCTTCCACAACAATGGAAAGAGCAATATCAGTGGCTTGATGCAAAAGAAATAGCGTCAAATTACGTACCTGAGTATGCAAGCTTCGGTGGCCTTTTTCGGCAGCAAGGTGCTGGTATAAATCCGCTAAAACTGGCGATTGCGATGGCAAATAAACTCAAACAAGAGCTGTGCCAAGTCTATTGTAATAGCCCTGTTGATGCGTGGAGCAGAGAAGGCAACACCCATGTGTTAAATGTTGGTAATCATCAAATACGAACTGATAGCGTCATCCTTTGCTCAAACGCTTATACGCCTCATAAGTTAAATGACTTGAGTAAGAAGCAGTTTCCGGTTCTATCAAGCGTGTTGGTGACCGAACCATTGCCACAAGACATCGCGGATGGTTGGCGCAGTGGCTTGATGGCAATGGACACCCGTTCACTTAAATATTATTACCGATTGCTGCCAGACAATCGTATTCTGTTCGGTGGTCGAGGCGCGGTCACAGGGAAAAGTGCTAATAGCAGTAAAAGTCAGGTTCAATTAAAACAAGCCTTCAACCATTACTTCCCCAATTTAGCACACATAAAGTCAGCCTATTTCTGGAGTGGTTGGGTAAGTGTGTCTGCGGACGATATACCGCATGTGGGGATTTACCCAGATAGCCATAATGTACTTTACGCAACGGGGTACTGCGGATCTGGACTAGCATTTTCATCTCATGCGGGAAAACGACTTGCAGAGCGCTACCTCGGCATTCGTTCAGCCAAAGAAACAGAAGTGATTTATCATAAACCTATTCCCGCATTTCCATTCTCTAAGTTTAGACGTATAGGATTGCGGGGCTATTATGCATGGTATAGAGCGATGGATAGCCTAGGTATCTGATATTCATAAAAAAGGAGAGCTATCGCTCTCCTTTTTTATGAAGTAAATTTCTACTTAAGCTAGCGTGACTTTAGCAAACTTACGTTTACCAACTTGGTATACGGCGGTGCCCGCTTCTGTCATTTTTAGTTTAGGATCTGCAACTTTTTCACCATCTATTTTTACTGCGCCTTGTTTAACCATGCGCATCGCTTCGGAGGTCGAAGCTACTAATTGTGCTGCAAGAAGAAGGTTACCAAGCATAATGCCATCATCGCCTAATGCGACATCAAGCTCAGGCATGTCATCTGGAATGGCATTTTTCTGGAAGCGGGTGATAAAGTCTTGATGAGCAGCCTCTGCAGCCGCATCATCGTGGAAACGTGCAATAATTTCTTTTGCCAGTTCAATTTTCACGTCTCTTGGGTTAGCACCATTAGCAACAGACTGCTTCAAGTCCTCGATGGCAGCGATAGGTTTGAAGCTTAATAAATCATAGTAACGCCACATCAATTCATCGGAAATCGACATCACCTTACCGAACATGTCATTAGGCGCATCAGTAATACCAATGTAATTGTTTAGCGACTTGGACATCTTCTGTACGCCATCTAACCCTTCAAGAAGCGGCATCATCAATACACATTGTGGTTTTTGCCCTTCTTCTTTTTGTAGTTCACGCCCCATAAGCAAGTTGAAACGTTGGTCTGTGCCACCAAGCTCAACATCAGACTCTAGAGCAACAGAGTCCCAACCCTGTGCCAAAGGATACAAAAACTCGTGAATGGCAATGGGCTGCCCGTTGGCAAAGCGCTTTTTGAAGTCTTCTCTTTCTAACATTCGCGCAACTGTCTGACGAGACGCTAGCCTAATCATGCCCGCGGCGCCTAAATCCTCCATCCACTCAGAATTGAAGCGAATTTGCGTTTTTACCGGATCGAGTATTTTAAATACTTGCTCTTTATAAGTCTCAGCATTGGCCAGTATTTGCTCTTTACTCAAAGGTTTACGCGTGACGTTTTTACCAGAAGGGTCACCAATCATGCCGGTGAAATCACCAATGAGGAATACGATTTTGTGCCCAAGATCTTGAAAAGCGCGCATTTTATTAAGTAGAACCGTATGACCTAAGTGTAGATCTGGAGCAGTAGGATCAAATCCGGCTTTGATAGTTAAAGGTTCATTCGTCTTCAGTTTTTCGATGAGTTCTTCTTCTACTAAGATTTCATCAGTGCCGCGCTTAATCTCTGCAAACGCTTCTTGCCAATCAGCCATTAAATTAATGCTCCAGTCCTATTTCCCTGTGAAATTGGGAAAATCATCAAAATATTCTAAATAGTGGCGAGATTCTACTTATCTAAAGTCCGCTTGCATAGGGGCTTTAGGCCTATTTAACCTTTAAAATTTGCGGGAAGCGTTATATGCTTAGGAACAAATCCACTCGCTAGCTATCAAATCAATAATAATTACTTGGCTATAGTGGTATGCAGGCGACAAAAAACAAAATAACGCCTGATTTATTAATGACTCAAGTGCGCAATCTGCGGAGCCTTTTGGCAAAGTAGGAAAATAATTAAAATACTATGTTTTACCAAGAAGCATGGCGATTCATCACTGAATTGCCTAAAAATCACAAAATTGCACTAGCTGGCTTTCTGGCTGTGGTGGTTCTGTTTGTTATCGTGCCCAGCGACAGTGAAAATACCGAGGTACAATCGGTACCTGCAAAAACGCGCATTAGCGTTGCTATTCCAAATGAAATAACTGATGTTGACGACAATCAAACTGTTTTTGTCGCTCAAACTAATGCATCGCAAGCTCGCAACGAGGTTTCAATTGCCGTAAGCAACATTGAGACAAAGAAAGCTATCGAGAAGGACATTGTTGTTGAACAAAAAGTTGTGGCCGGCGCAAAAGAAACGGTCGATGATGTAGGGACGGGAACCGGAACACTAATCACAAGCATTGATAGTGAGCTAGAAAGCGAAAAACAAGAGAATTTACTCATCGCGAATTCTCCAGAAACTGATACGGTAGCACGGGTAGTGCTAAGCGCGGACGTCAATCTCGATGATGTGTTAATGCCTGGTGTGCGCTATGACTTAGCGATTGATGATGCTTTTTTACAAGAGACTACAACGACCGCGTTTTTAGACGAGCCCGAATGGCAATCACACAAAGTGCGCCGCGGTGACAATCTTGCCAAATTATTTAAGCGAGCTGGGTTTTCTGCCAAAGATGTCCATCATGTTTCTCGCGCAGGTAAACACGGTAAGAAGTTACTAAAAATCATGCCAGGTGAAGAGCTCAGAGTACAAGCGACGTCAGAGGGCACATTCTCTCAGTTGGAATACGATTTGTCTCCCGAGCAAACGCTGCGAGTCTACTTTACAAATGATAAATATCACAGCGAGATAAACACTAAAGAAACCTACTCTCGTTTAAATTATGCCAGTGGTGAAATAACCAGTAACTTTTGGAATGCGGCGGTTAGAGCAGGATTGACGGACAACCAAATTATGAGTCTAGCGACCATTTTTGGTTGGGATATCGACTTTGCCTTAGACATTCGCAAAGGCGACCACTTCAATGTCATTTTTGAAGAACATTACATTGAAGGCGAGTTTGTCGGATACGGTGATATTGTAGCTGCAGAGTTTTCTAACCAAGGCGAAGAGTTTGCCGCAATACGTTACACAGATGGCAACTATTACACGCCTGAGGGTCGCAGCATGCGCAAGAGCTTTTTGCGTGCGCCGGTGAATTTCAAATACATCAGTTCTAACTTTAATCCTCGCCGCTTTCACCCGGTTCAAAAACGTATTAAGCCGCACAACGGCATCGACTATGCGGCAGATTTGGGTTCTCCCGTCATGGCATCCGGTGATGGCCGCGTAATTGCCGCTGCCTATAATCGTTTCAATGGTAACTACGTGTTTATCCAGCATGGCGATACCTACGTAACAAAGTACCTGCACCTCAATAAGCGCAATGTCAAAAAAGGTCAATGGGTAAAACAAGGTCAGAAAATAGGTACGGTCGGTAAAACAGGCATGGTGACAGGTGTCCATCTTCACTACGAATTTTTAGTTAACGGGAAGCACAAAAACCCGCGCACGGTTAAACTCCCCAAAGCCCTGCCAATCGCGAAGAAAGAAAAGAAAGCCTTCTTAGCGCTCGCGAGGGACTACCAAGGTAAGCTCGACAACAATCGCCGCATCATGTTGGCTATGAACTTCCAGTCGGCATTGAAATAAGAGACATTTCCGATGAACAATTATTACGTAGGCTTGATCTCCGGCACCAGTATGGACGGCGTCGATACCGTCATTGCTGAAATCACGTCTGAAAAGGTGAAAACCCTCGCATTCAAAACCTTTCCGTACCCTAATGACTTATTAGCTGAACTGAAATCACTGCAAAAACCAGCCAGTAATGAAGTCTACCGATTGGGCAAAAATGACCGCAACGTAGGCAAACACTTTGCCGACTGTGTTAATGCTTTGTTGGCCGAAACAAATTTAAAACCTGCCGACATTACACTCGTTGGCAGCCACGGCCAAACCGTGCGTCATCATCCAAATGGAGATTCGGGATTTAGTGTACAGCTTGGTGATGCCAATACTATTGCCAGTATGACCAATATTGATGTTGTTGCTGATTTTCGCAAAAAAGACATCGCGCTAGGCGGTCAAGGTGCACCAATGGTACCGGCCTTTCACAAAGCAGTATTTGCTGACGAGAGAGAAAGTCGTGTGGTGCTGAATATTGGTGGTATCGCCAATATCACTTACCTACCCGCGAACGAGCCAAATAATGTCATGGGCTTTGACACAGGGCCTGGTAACGGGCTAATGGACGCTTGGTGCAAGTTGCACACGGGTAAAGAGTACGATGACAACGGACAGTGGGCAGCGACAGGACAATGCCATTATCCACTGCTAAAAAGCTTATTAAGCCTCCCTTATTTTAAATCACAGGCGCCTAAAAGTACCGGACAGGAACAGTTTAATCTTGAATGGTTACAACAATTATTAATGGTGCAGGCCGAAGAGTTATCGCCAGAGGATGTACAAGCAACACTAGTGCACCTGACCTCCACAAGTATCGCTGATCAGGTAAAAGCACTGGATAAGGTCGATGCGGTTTACGTGTGTGGTGGCGGAGCTCATAACGGACAGCTTATGCAAGCACTCGCTGATGCCTTACCAAATGTTAAAATTACCAACACCCAAGAAATCGGCATTTCTCCCGATGCGGTAGAGGCAATCGCCTTTGCTTGGTTAGCTTACGCCTATGAACACGACCTTCCGGGAAATGTACCAGCTGTCACAGGCGCTAGTAGAGAAGCCGTCATGGGCGGTTTATTCAAAGCTAAATAACCAAACAATAAATTTCGGACATAAAAAAAGCCCTCTCGGGCTTTTTTTATTCTTTTGCGGTTAAGCAACATTGCTTCCCTGTGTCTCATCAAATTTACCACTCATTAATTGGCGCAGCGGTGCCGTGCTCGAGTAATGCTGGCCACAGAAGGTAGCGGCTACTTTCTCGTAAAGCGCATCCACTTTTTCTGGCGCCATAAACTGATCACTGAATCCCGGTTGTACTGGGTCGATGTGCAATCTAGCTACATTGATAAAGTGCGCAATGAGCTCTTTGATGTTTTCCGTACCCACAGCAACACGCATCGTAGTGAGGTATATACCCGCTTCTTTTTGCTCTTTGTCACCCATTTCAGAGTGCGAGGTAAGCGCGGGGCACAAAATTATGGTGTTATTCTGGCCGATACTCACTTGATGGCTAAATGCCGGCTCTAAGGCATCAAAGAAACGCACAAAGGTTTCTCTTTCAATATCAGTACCTTCCATGTCCAAAGTGAACAGAGCACATGGCCAACCATGTCGCAGTTGATTCTTGCGAATCGATGCGTTCATATTGGAATCAATGCTGTGACAATGGACATTGATTTGAGAATGCGAGTTGAAAAACTCACTTAATACTTGTGTATTGATACTCTTGGATAAAATACGTTGTTCTAATGTCTTCATCCCGGTTAACACATCGAATGCTTTTTCAGAATCCAAAAATGCGCCTTTAATGTAGTACACATCCCAGAACATAGTGCGTGACCAATCGTAACCGTTTACAGTTTGGCCTTTCGCTTGGAACATACGCCAAGTCTCTGCGATAACCACACCCGCTGTGGTTGCGCCACTACCACACATATCTTTGGTATAACTGTGTACTACGTAATCAGGACGCTCACGCTTGTCTGAACGCTGCAGTGGCTGATGCAAAACAGGCGTTGCTAGCGTAGAATCTAGCATCACCAGGTGATCATCTTGGTGAGCGACTTTACAGATGCCTGCGACATCCAATACATAACCATGTGGATTACAAGGTGATTCGATATATACATGTAAGTCGTGGTAGTTAAGTCTGTCCGCGTGCTTGGCTTTTACCTCAGCTAAGAAGGTTTCAAAACTTTGGGCATCGTAACCATCAAACCACTCAATTTGGATGTCCAAACGGTTCTTACGCGCGAAGAAATCGTGTAACAACTGATACACACCACCATACACGTTGCGAGATACAATAAGTACATCGCCATGGCTCAAAACATTCGACAGCATAGCGTCGATTGCGGCCATACCTGAGTTAAAGTTCCAGGCGAGATAATCTGCAGCGTAAGGGCCAGCTTCCATCTCCACCACGGCATTAGCAAGCGAAATGTTAGTAGGATTCAACAAGCGAGAGTATATTTGATGCGTCGCTTCCTTTCCTTGAAAAGCATCGTCTACCCATTCTGTACAGGCGTAAACGTACGTCGCTGTGCGCACTATTACGGGTGTCGCCGAAAATAAAGCAGTCGTATTATCGAATAATGGATAGTGTGTCTTTGCTACCTGAGATCCGGTTTGCTGCTGCAAACTTTGGAACGTCGCGCGAAACGGGTTTTGTAGGGTATCCAATACTTTTGCTATTTGAAATGACAAGAACTTCTTGGCATTGAAGTAGGCTATTTTGTCTTTTCTGTCTAAATTCTCTAGCGTGCGGCTCGTCACCTGCCACAAATTGTTGATATCAATTTGTGCTTGATATAAATGCGAGGCTGCATCAAAAAGGCTCTTGCCGTAGTCGGTGCTGGCGTCGATACCAAAGTGGGCAAGTTGCTCCTCAGCGAGTTGAGATACTGTGGTGGCATTGGACGTATTTCTTTTAGGGGACAGGACTTTGGCCTGGGCAATTTGTTCTGACATTTGCATAATTTCACTTATCTGTTGTTATTGTTTTGAAGGGTTTTACCCTCATTAATTCAACAAACCAAGCCCTCGCCTCGACATCCAAACGCTCATAACAAGGAAAGTAAAGTTTACAAATTATTAACAAATACAGTGATTTTTAGTAGCAACAAAACATTCGTTTTATTTGAGTGAGCAAAATTAGATTGTGGTGTTTAAACCTCAATTAAAAATTAGGTCAAACCCCCTCAAAAAAAAATTGCTAATTTGGGCTATTTTTTAGCCTTTTTCTGACGTGAAGAACATCTTACGTCGTTAGGATTTCCAGCATACGCTCAGAGGGTAAAAACAATCTGATGCCATCAGAGCGTTGTTTTAACTGTTCAAAAAAGTAATCAAAATGGGTACATCCCAAGATCAGGATCTGCACCCCACTTTTCACCAACGCTTTGACCAGATCTTCCATTGCGTGAAGATCAACGATTAAGTCAGGATCAAGTCCTGCTTCGATATCTTCCACCATTTGCAGATTGCCAATTCCTATGACTTTTGCCGTCGCATTAAACTTCAATATAGTACGTTCAATATTGGCACAACTCTGACAATTCGCCGCCAGTAAACCAAAATTACGATAATGGTGTGTTAGCTCTTCATATACATCAAAAGGTGACACGACTTTGAGTTCACTGTTCTGCTTCACGCGCTCAAGATCGATGGCACCACTTAATGAATTACAATAAATCATGGCGCAATCGGCACCAGCATCAGCCAGTTTATGCAAAGAATCCAATACAAGTTGGGTCAGTGCTTCTTTATCGAGTGCCTGTAGCTGGGTTTGCGACTGAGGGTTTGTTGAAATAGGTAAACCAACGCCTTTAATATCATGATTCTCCAGGTAATTAAGACCAAACTGAGTGTCCGTTTTAGTACCTGCAATAACGCCAATACACTTCGAGGATTGAGATATGGCGTTAAAAATTAAATCGTGAGAATTAGTCATGTCATATCCACATTAATTAGAAGTCGTTTTAGGTGTGAAACGCTGGTTAAGAAAATCAAGATACATTCCGTAAGGGCGTCCCAATAATCCAGCAATGAGGGAAACCGTTAGCGCGGCTTTGCCAATTTCCAACCAACTTGCGCCGCCTAGTATCATGTTGCCCACATACAACGGCATCTGAAATGAAAGGAAAATTAGGGTGTCGCAAAAATACTTCTTCAAAAAGCTACTGTTTTCATTGGTTGTTGTTTTATGCATGACAAAATCACGCCACATACCAAATGGTCGAGCAACAAGAGTATTTAAAATCAATGCCGCAAACCGCACCTGAAAATGCTCCTGCCAAGACATGCCCGCGATAACAATTTCAATAGGTAAGGAAACAACATAGGAAAAGCTATTCATCGCCCAAATGTCGATTAGCGTTTGTCGCCATTTGGTGTTCGCGTTAGCCAAGGTTGTCGTCTGCGTGTTCGATTGCAAAGCCAGTCTTCCATCGTAAAAATACCACCAGCCTATCTGGTGCGGGCGGCACTATACCAATGAATTTGTAAACTACTATGCGGTGGGGCGAATTAACGCCTGAAGTACTGTCATTGCAAGTTGCCAGAGTACTTCAGGCCAAACTAGGTTGACTATTTACCGAGTAAAAACAGTAATGGAATATGCAAACGCTTTCTCCAACTATCTTCGTCGTGTGCAGCGCCAGGAAACGCTTTTGTCACCCAGTTTTTACTGCCGTAGCCGCGCGCCTTTAACAATTCATCGGCCTTGGCCTGCAGCGGTGGATAAAATTGGTCGAGCGTCTCAGTTCCATAATCGAAATACAGACGATGGCTACCTGGATCTGGCAAGTGTTCCTGCATATAAGCGAAAAAATACGGGGGAATTAAGTCCTTATCTTGCGGCGCTACACCAAGCCAATGTGTTGATATGCATGCAGCAGCACCAAATACCTCTGGATATTCGCTGATGGCGTACATCGAGATCAATCCGCCCATACTTGAACCGGCAATAACGGTGTTTTCTTTATCCGTGTGCACAGAATATTGCTTATCAATAAAGGGCTTGAGTTCCTTCACTAAAAATTTCAAATAGTTGTCAGATTGCAGAGCACCATTAAATACTAATGAATCATTGCGACCACGCTTGAGCAGCATGCGTTGCGTTTCATCAGGTAAACTTTCAAATACTTTCTGAGGAAAGTATTGATTGTGACGTTCTACTCTGCCACCTACATTGCCGTTGAAAATACCAACAACAATAAAATCTTTAGTTTGTCCGGTTGACTGCAACACAGAGGCAACTTCATCTACTCCCCACTCTTGCCCATTCCAAGTTAGGCTCGCATCAAATAAATGTTGACCATCATGCATGTACAGTACTGCATACTTTTTAGCGTTGCTGTACCCCTCAGGCAGCCAGACATGAATTTCTTTGTTGTCGAAGTACTCTGAGTCAAAAGGTGCGTATTTGTCGAGTTTACCGGCGAACAAATTCACGGCATCTACCTGCATTGTGAAGATTAGTGTGCTCAGCAATAGAAAAATTCGCATAAATCATCTCCTAATGAGAATGTCTAATAAGTGTTATTCAACTCTAAAAACACACTATCTAACACCATAGGCGCCTCTCGGTCTGCGCCGGCAAATTGCCACTCACCGCCTGATGGGGAAATATCGCGGTAAACGCCTTCACCTGAAATATCCCAAGTAGTGATATATATCTTGGCTTCATTCCAACGCTCAACACCGATTAAATCACCGCGGTAGGTAAACACAATGCGGTTGTTTTCTTTGTCCACATCAATCGTCGGCGAGACCCCTATCTTATCTCCAGCTTCATGCACAGAGGCATTGTTTGAACGGTACATATAGTTGCCCCAACCATAGGCCACGTGCGCCATTACCCAATGCAAACTGCCTGGCATACGCGCGTTTACAATGGGTAATACTTTCGTCCCTACCGTCTCAGGCAAATCAAAAAAGGTAGTAAAACTTACATTGTCAAAACCATTCGCTGGCGCCCAAACATCGGTCACGTTCTTCATATCTAGAGTAATGCGCAAATTGGCGCCGGCCGCTTCCGCCTTGGCAGCGAGGATTTCCATTTGCCCATTACTGGCTGACTGTTTTGGAGGTAAGTACTTACCATCAAACCCAACCGCATCATCATTAGGGTCTTTCACTTTTGCGGAAAGCTCAGGCATGTCAACTCTAGTGCTGAAGAACTGCCTATCAGTTACCACACCAAATTCAGGCGCATACACTTCTGCACTGTATTTGGTGACGCCTAAATTACGAACCGGCAAGGTCACCTGCCACTTACCTTGTGCGTCACTATTAAACGCAATCGCTTTATCAAGATTGCCATTTAAGATCAGTTTCAGTTTGGCATTGGCTTGAGTGATTTCTCCGTTCAGCTGAATATCACGAGTAAACTCTTCACCATCAATTCTTTCGTCAAAATTGATAACCACATCATCATTTTCTGCCGACACTTCTGCGTTAACCGAACCAGAATCGGTTATCACTAAAATACTACGTGCCGGTAGCTCCATGCTTAAAGCCCCGTTGCTACTTATGCCAGGAACCGCCAAACCCGTATCCCCAAACAAGACTTTGAGCTGCGTTCCTGGTGAATAGCCACTGCGTAAACCATTTAGCAAAATTGTGTTGTCTGCAGTGTTTAACAAAACAATTGCACTGCGCCCCTGATATTGGCGTTTATAGGCTAAAATCCCTGGCCCCGATTCATCGGAGGCTAGCACTTGTAAATCGCCACGCGAAAACAATTTGTCGCTGCTTCTAAGGGCTGCTAATGACTGAATTAACTTGTAAAATTCAGACTCTTGATCAAACTGTGAGGACTCTGAAAGATAACCACCGGCAAACATAGCCTGGCGCGTTTCCGTCATTGCTTGCTCTGTGCCTTGATAGATAATGGGAATACCAGGAATAGTAAATAATAGCGCTAACGCCTGTTTCATCGCATCTTGGCTCGCCCCTGCGAGAAAGCGTTTGGTATCGTGATTATCGATGAAGTTGGGAATAACAAACGGATCTGGATAGCTATCCATGTGTCGTTCCAAGCGATAGGCCAACTGCTTTGAAGGCTTACCTTCCCCCAACACGTTACCTATTTCAAAATACAACGGAAATCCAATCACCGAATTCAACTCAGGCTTGTCTTTTGTACCTAAAAAACTCGCGACCTTCTTTTCGCCGCTGTTAGAAAATGCCGGGGAAGAATCAAAGATTTCACCGAAAGTAAGAAAGTGATCCTTACCTAATGATTTGGCTTTTGCGTAAATACCGTCGTCATCATGTAAAAACTGATGCCAAAACTCGTGTTCTACATACTTCACTGTATCAATTCGGTATGCATCAACCCCCACTTCTTCAATCCAGTAGTTGTAGGTGTCTTTGAACGCATCCAAAACTTGCGGATTTTTAGTGTTCAAGTCTGACAGATTGCCCAATTGATACGTAAATTGCTGTTCCAGGCTTTGGTAATCTGACGCGAGGGGCGTCCAATTGTATATCCCAGCCTGTGCATGTTCTGGGTTATTGCGATCCACCATATGGAATGGTGCCTGCTCTGGTGCAGACTGCTCGCCTTGCTCAAACAAGACAAAGTTTTTAGCGGTATCATTGGGGTCGTACTCCCCCTCATAACCGAAAAATATCCCCGTATGATTAACCACAATGTCTTGAATCAAATACATGCCACGAGCATGTAACGCTTTAGATAAGTCCTTGTAATCTTCTAATGTCCCGTAATGCTCATCAACTTTTTTAAAGTCTCGCGCCCAGTAGCCATGATAGCCAGAATAACTGGAGTCTTTACTCCACCACTGATTAGCCACTGGCGGCGTCAGCCAGATAGAGGTAGCACCGAGATTCTGAATATAATCCAATTGGGCGGTTATCCCTGGAATATCACCGCCGTTATAGTGACTCTCAAGCGTCGGGTTATATTCACCTTTGCCCATATCGTTGTTTTCTGGCACGGCATCGTTGAAACGATCGATCATTAGAAAATAAATGATTTGGTCTTGCCACTCTGGCGATGCCACATGCAACATGTCCTTATCTTCAGGCGTTGCATTTGTTTCTTGCGGCTGTTTGTTATCACTACATGAAGTGAGAGCCATCGACACGACCAGTGCCGAAAAAATAAGAACTTTGCGCATATGGGGTCAGCTTAAAATTTTGGTTAGTACAGATTAGTAGAAAAATATCACCTGCGTAATAGCAATTGTAGTGAATACGAATGCATAACCATTCTTTGCGTGAACAAGGGCTTTACAGCTACACAATTCTAATCACAAGGCTTTTACTTAGCGCGCTTGATATTGGCTCACGACTCATGCAAATTGTTGCACCAATAGCCCCTACAGATAAAACAAAATGAAACTTAAGAACAAATGTACCTTGATCGGTTTACTCATGCTCGCTTTACAAGTCAATGCAGAGTCAACGCCCGAATTTTACGACATCTCTGAAAACTATGTTCAGCTGGTATTGGCTGTCGGATTACACGACCCCGTATATGTGGATGCTTATTATGGACCTGAGACACTGAAGGAAGGCTTGAAAAAGCAGGACTGGCCACTGGCGAAAATTAGCGAGCAAGGCAAACTACTGATAAAAACAGTTAAATCTGTACCGTCTTCCACTGACAAAGACATCCAGCTACGCAAACACTACCTAATCAAACAGTTGGGTGCGCTGGTTTTTCACGCAGAGCAATTGGCCAAAAAAGCCAATAATCCGAATTATGAACGCAACTTCAACCAAGAAGCGGTGGCACTATACGACACACTACCGCCCACTTATGACTACAGTTATTTTGACCAAGTACTGGCAAACCTAGATACCGGCCTTGAAGGTGAAGGCGACCTATTAACTCGTATCGATGCTTTGCAAAAAAAAGTGCAAATACCTAAAGAAAAACTCGACATCGTTTTTAAAGCGGCGATGCAGGGATGCCGAGAGAAAACCTTAAAGAAGATGTCACTCCCGGAAAATGAGTCATTCACCATCGAATACGTCAACGACAAGGCATGGTCAGGCTACAACTGGTACCAGGGGAACTCGATAAGCCTCATTCAAATTAATACTGACTTTCCTATTTATATTCCTCGTGCGGTGGATTTGGGATGTCATGAAGGCTACCCCGGCCACCACACCTACAACGCACGCCTTGAGTCCGAGTTGGTAAACAAAAAAGGCTGGCTAGAGCTATCCGTTTACCCTTTATTCAGCCCACAATCACTTATTGCTGAAGGCTCTGCAAACTATGGAATAGCGATGGCGTTCCCAGGAAACAAAAGAATAGAGTTTGAACGAAATAAATTGATGCCTTTGGCGGGTCTAGACCCTAAATACGCCCAAAAATATCAAGACTACTTAGATTTACGAGCAAAACTATCCTACGCAGGCAATGAAGTCGCAAGAGATTATATCAATGGCTCTATTACCAGAGAGCAAGCTATCGAACTTCAAGCTAAATATGCTCTGGTGGATGCTGCAAAAGCAGAGCAACGCATACGCTTTGTGGAGAAATACGGTGCCTATGTAATCAATTACAATTGGGGTAAAGATTTGGTAAAAGACTATGTCGAAGCAAACGCGCAAACGGAGAAAGAGCGCTGGGCAATATTTACTGATTTACTGTCTTCGCCGCGAGTCCCTAGCTCATTAAGTTGGTAGTCACTCACTAAGTTGGAACAACAGGCACTTATGCAAACAGCGCATACTGTAATAAAGCGATACATTAACCCGCTGCTGATAGGTTTTATCAACCTATCAGGACTTATTTTGGTTGCGCTGCTTATCTTTGAGTTTGACTGGCGAAATTTGGTACTTACCCTCGTCAATTTTATATTTCCGGCCTACGGATTCTTTATCGGTGCTAGAAAAATTGTTGAAACAAGGGTCATGCTTCACGGCATCTTAGTGACGCTTATACTCTCAGGGGTCTACGCTACTGTCGCCGCTTCTGACCAACTCGCTTACTCCTTCTCTTACTTAACAATCACCTGGTTACACGTCGCCTCAGTTGTTCTGCTGACTAAATATCTAACCAGGGTCACAGTCGCTAAAACAACACTGAAAGTAGGTAATCGTTTGCCCGATTTTGTTTTCGACGATCACAAAGGCAATCCAATCACTCGCAGCGCCATTGGTGAAGGTCCCATTTTATTTTACTTTTTCAGAGGTAACTGGTGCCCATTTTGCTCGGTGCAAGTTGAAGCACTCATAAGGGAATACAAAAACATCTTAGCCGAGGGTATTCGTTTGGCTTTTGTCAGCACTCAGTCACATGATGAAATGCAGCAACTGGCGGATAAACACGGACTGGTATGCCACTACTTGATAGATGTCGATTTCAAATTTGCCAAGCAATACAACCTAGTTAATCGACAAGCGGTGCCAGCTCCTGTAGGACAAGGAACAGATACTCTGTATCCCACCTTACTGCTACTTGACCAACGCAATAAGGTATTGATGTTGGAGCAAACCGACGATGATAGATTACGACCAGAGCCAGAAGTGGTATTGGAAAAAGTAAAAAGCCTCGGAGCAAATGCATATCTTGAGGAAGTCATTGAAAAACGTACCGCTGAACTGTACAAGGAAAAAGAGAAGTCGGAAAAAATCATACTCAATATTTTGCCAGAATACACCGCGATCGAATTAAAAGAAAACGGTTCAACACAGGCGAGATACTACGAACAGGTCACCTTATTTTTCTCGGATTTTGTAGGTTTCACCCGCATTGCGTCCAGTGTTGCCCCCCAATTACTCGTTGACTCTCTTAATGCCTACTTCAAAGAGTATGACCGTATTGCGCACGAATTAGGTTTAGAAAAAATCAAAACCATAGGCGATGCGTACATGTTAGCCGGCGGCCTGCCAATTCGAGATCCTGAGCACGCGCGTAAATGCTGCGAATTTGCCATGCGCGTATTTGAAGTGGGAGAAAAACTAAAAGAAACCAATGAAAAAGCAGGCCTTTGCGTGTTCGAAAGTCGCGTAGGTATTCACACCGGTCCGGTAATGGCAGGTGTTGTTGGGGAGAAAAAGTTCTGTTATGACATCTGGGGCGATACTGTCAACTTGGCTGCACGGATGGAAGGGTGCAGCGAAAAAGGTCGCATCAATATTTCAGACAGTACCTACCAACTTATTAAAGATGTTGCTATTGTCGAGCCCCGCGGATGCCTGCAAGTAAAAAACCATGATAAACATGAAATGTACTTTCTAAATGGATTAAGCCGCTAAAACACAATAGTACAAATTGATAAAAAGGATTTTATGAAGCGTTTATACTGCCTACTTGTCTTAGTCTTATTTATTTCAGGTTGTCAGAACACCACCGTTTTGCTGCATGCCCGGTACCTATCTGATGACACTACCAAACAAATTGCCGAAAGATTGGAAGCCGCCGATTTCACAGTTGAAATAAACGACTATGTCTTCCCAAAAGGTGTCAGAAACTCCACTATTATTGGCTCTCCTTTACTGCAAGACGCCACAAAGTTAGACGCAGTGGCATTGGTCATGGACGAATTGTATTGGCCGATTTACGATATTCGCTCACTCACTAGTCAAAACCATTGGTTCACCAAAGATACGATTGGACTCTACCTAGTACCCGCGGGCATTGATCCGCATCAAGGCGCCAACACCGCAGATATCGCAAACAAATACGTCGCCAGCAGTTGCCAAAAAGATCTGACCCTGGTTCTAGAATCTAATAACGAATATCGTTTGATTGCTGCCGATGTCGCCAAAGAAGACGAGCAATACCTGCAAGGTAAATGGCGAATTCGCGGCAATCAGTATATTGAGATGCTATACAACTACCCTTCCAACGACGCATGGTTTATGGAAATAAGCCATGAAGAAGTACAGGATCAAATTAGTCAGATAAAGTTGATTAAACTTAGACCTGTACAAAAGTTTCCCATCATAAATCAATGCGGTTTTGAGTTTGGTACTCGTATTAATTGATGCCGCTTGAGTAAAAATTGGCGCAAAGCAAGAGCTATGCGTAAGATTATGAGTATCAAACACAGCCAACCCTGTATTTAATAAAAAAGAAAGGTAAACACATGCTAAGTCGTGACACTAACGTTATCCGTTGCCTTTTTATTTTAATCCTAGTCGTTCTGACTCAAGGTTGCAGTAAAGAGCTGCCCACGTTGACTGCAACCAGTAAAAACCAATTAACCCAAGAGCTTGTGCTACAGGCGACATTAAGCAAAGACAACCAACACGCCTATCTGATGACGCAAGGTCCTGTGTTTACTCGCTGGAATATTGCTAGTGGCGAACCCTTACAGGCAATGGGGACAAATGAGTTAAGCCGCGATACCCGTAGTTTTGCGATATCAGATTCCGAACAGCGACTTGTCACTAGTGACGGAAAGAGTCTTAGCTTGTGGCAACTTGATGATTTTTCATTGTTGGGTAGCTTAGACTTTCGCCAACAACTCGGCGACGCAGCGATTACCTCAATGACCTTTGTAAGCGACAATGTGCTAGTTACCGGTAATTCTGACGGTTCGCTTATCTTCGCCGACCTGAACAATCAGGTGTTTCGTCAGAGCCATTTCCACGATAATGAAGTCATCAAACTACTCGTTAGCAAAAATCGTGATTTCCTATTTTCTGCGGGTAATGACGGCAAAGTAGTCGTAACTGACTTGAAGGTTTATGCCACTCAAAACGAGTATACCACGCCGTTTCGCATCACCAGCATGATCAGCAATGAAGACAACTCGTTGTTTTTTATTTCAGATGCACTAAATCAGCAGGCCTTCTGGCGACCTTGGCAAAACCGAATATTGGTAGAACTCGACTACTGGCAGCAATATCGTTTCTTTCGCCTCGGCATGTTCATTAACTCAGACAAATACCTGATTACAACATCACCAAAAACTGAGGTGAGTTTGTGGTCAACAGAAACGGGGAGTGAAGTCGCTACTTGGATGGCCACTTCGCAGTCAATGGGGTCTACTGTAATGGACATCCAAGTATTAGATAGCAATCAGATAATTACCCTAACTTCTGATGCAGTCATTGAAACCTGGGATCTAAGCTCACTGTTTTAAATAAGCGCTTTTCCCAGACTCATTCATCAGAGTTCGGTTAGCTCTAGCCAGAGCTCTTTTTCATCGACAGGGGTGTCAGGATGCATATGTGGGTTAGGCAGTCTAAACACTTTACGCGCTTTTAAATTAGACCTTTCCAAGGCATCTTTAATCACTTCATTTGAGTAAAACAATTTATTATAACTACCATCGGCTATGGCTCTTCTGAATCCCTGCTCTATCACATTAGCTAAATACTGATTATCAGGCGCCACAAAGAAATACAGGGCAAAGGGATAGACCAGTAAAATGTTGTTTTCAATGGCCAAGTTAAGGTCTTCCCAACGCTGAACCTCGTTCCACGGTTCGTGTAATGCGCGCGGGAAAAAATCGAAGCGTTCACCTTCTAACATATGAAACAGGCTTTCATATTTAACCGGGTCAACAACATTCATTTGTGCATCTTTGAGTACTAAAGTGTCTCCCCAAAAACGACCTTGTCCCAATGGGATACGCTTAAGGTCAGCCAGCGTATTAACATTGTTGAACTTAGCTTGGTCACCTTCGCGAATAATGAATATACGATGTCCCAACATGCCTTTTAATATCGGTACGCGAATCGGCAGCATCTCTTCTTCGTAACGCAACTGCGTACCGCTCCACATCACGCTCAAGTTTCCCGCTTTGACATACTCCATCATCCGAGCTTCGGTTAAGGCCTCATCTATGGTGTTCATACTGATGTTAGCGGCCTCATCACTCTTGCTGATGGCCAGCGTTAAAATGTCTTTGATAAGGCCATTACGGGTATCTTTAGCTTCCAAATGAGTCACTGTCGTCATGCCAAAGGCGGCAGACGCGAAAATAGAAAAGCTCCAAACAATCAGAGCCGAAAGACAAAGAGACGCAAACTTGCGTGGAAAAATAAAACGAGATTCCATGATTACTACTGTCCAAATGTTAATGAAATGTTGTTTTATTACAACTTACTCCACTTTATCCCCCTTGTCTTAGCAATGCCTCGGAGTGTCCTTTTCAAACGATAAGTTGGAATAAAAAGTGACCTAGTGACATTTGTCATATCGAATTGGTGACAAAGGCACATAGTTGAACAACAAGCTGTGAGGCAAACTTGTTTGTAACTGGTAAACAGGAGCGAACAAACATGTCAAACACAATTGAGATACAAGGTGTCAGTAAGCACTATGTAGATTGCAAAGCACTAGATGAGGTCAGTTTTACCATTAAAGCTGGTGGCGTCACTGCTTTGCTTGGAGAAAATGGTGCGGGTAAAACCACGCTGTTCAACCTCGTTCTAGGCAGGCAACACCCCAGTTCTGGAAGCCTGTCATTATTCGGGCACGCTCCCGGCAATAATCAGGTTAAGCATCGAATCGGCGCTATTTTACAATCAGCCAACTTAGCCGAAAACCTGACGGTCAAAGAACATTTAACCTTATTCTCAAGCTACTATCTGAAGCATTTGCCTTACGACATGATTTCAAAAACCGCGATGTTGGAGGACATTGAACACAAGCAAGTCCGTCATTTATCGGGCGGGCAAAAACAGCGACTATTGTTTGCCATGTCAATCTGTGGAGACCCAGATTTAATAATCTTAGACGAACCGACGGTAGCGCTCGATATCGCATCAAGAAAGCAGTTTTGGCAGTGCATAGAACAGCTAAAAGCGCAAGGCAAATCCATCGTGCTTTGCACACACTACCTAGAAGAGGCTGATGCCCTAGCAGATGACATTGTGATTTTGGACAAGGGTAAGTTGTTAGCTGAAACCACCCCTTCAGAACTAAAAGGGCGTATGGCTGAAAAACACATGCGTTTTCAATTTAAAGGTAGCCAGCAAGAACTAGAAAATGCACTTGAGACAAGACTAGAACCGATTAACGATTATTTTGTTGTTAAAACAGCGACCCCTGAAAAACTGTTAGCGCAACTTTATCGAAAGTCGTTTGTTGTTAACGATCTCACCATTACCCAAACCAGTTTAGAAGACGCTTTCTTGAGCACACTTAATCACGCAAGTCACTAGGAGAACCACATCATGTATTCACTCACTCGCATATATTTTCTAGAGGCATATTTTGAGCTTGTAAAAACGTTGCGTACCCCATCGTTTGTACTACCTAGTCTTTTGTTTCCAGTGATGTTCTATTTATTTTTTGGCGTATTGTTCAGTCCTCCCGGCGCTTCCAATACATCGGCTTACTTACTCGCCACCTATTGCACTTTTGGCGTTATGGGGCCGGCATTATTCTCATTTGGTGCAGAAGTCGCCGTGGAAAAAGACCGCAACATGTTGGCGTTAAAACAAATAAGTCCAATGCCAATTTTTGCTTACTTTAATGCCAAGTTCATCACCTCTGCAGTTTTCGCGTTAATTATCATCCTTAGCCTTTTCACGGTTGCCGCTACCCTTGCAGACGTTCGCCTAAGCACACAGCAATGGCTTGCAACAATGGCAGTTCTGCTGTTTGGTACACTACCATTTTGTGCACTGGGGTTGTGGCTAGGTTTAACGCTAAAGGCACAGTCTGCCCCTGCAGTGGTCAACCTTATTTATCTTCCTATGTCATTTTTGTCTGGGCTTTGGATCCCATTGCAACTGTTCCCTGAGTTTTTACAAAAAATGGCGTTCGCACTCCCCCCTTATCACTTGGCACAGCTGACGTTAAAGGTGCAAGGTTTGGATGACGGACACCATTGGTTCATACACTTAGGCGCCTTAGTTTTCATCACTGGTTTTTGTTCGATTTTTGCCTATCTGGCATTTGCCAAGCAGTCCGAGGCATAAGAGAGAAGATGTATGCCAAGTAACCGCGCTAAAATTTACGTCCTAGTACTAGTATCGTTAGCTATATTCGTCATCGCATTGCTCCCTGAACCCCAAGTGCGAACAACGCCGAGTTTTGTGTTAAACAATATCACCTTATACGACGGTGCAACGTGGCATGAGAATGCAAAATTAACAATCTTTGAAGGCAAGGTGATTAATTCCGAACAAGCGCCAAAAAACCTGCCTACCGTTGACGGTAAAGGCCAATATGTCATCCCGGGGTTGATTGATGCTCATACACACTCTTGGGGGCAGGCGTTAGAGCAAAACCTTACTTTTGGTGTAACGTCAGTACTCGATATGTTTACTGACATTAATTTCATGCGTGCTAATCAGCATTCGAGGCAACAAACGACACTGCAAGCTCGATTATTTACCGCGGGAACCTTGGTAACCAGCAAAGAAGGCCACGGCACACAATTTGGCATCAGAATACCCACCATCGAAAACGCAATCGACGCCGACGAGTTTATTGCGAAACGTCTACAAGAAGGCTCCGACTACATAAAAATTGTTTACGATGCTGAGCCTGAGAAACAGCAGTTTGGAATGAGATTCACCTCCATAAGCCAAGATGTCTTGAAAGCCGTGGTAAAGGCAACACATATCCGCAACAAGTTAGCGGTGGTACACGTTATGGATGAAATATCAGCACTGCACGCCATTGAATCTGGCGCTGACGGACTCGTGCATAGTTTTGGCAATAGCATCATGAGCACTGAACTGTTGAGCCTGTTGGCACAGCGTGAGGTATTTGTAATTCCCACCAATTCCGTCCTCGCTTCGATTGGACAGCAGCAACGTGGAAGAAAGTTATTACAATACAGTCCCTTGGCCTACAAAGTAAGCAGTCATGGAAAATCAGGATTGATGTCTAGCTTTCCACCTAACGTCGGCAATGAGGAATATTGGAAAAATGCGTTAGAGAACACCCGTTTAATGCATCGAAATGGCATCACTGTCTTAGCAGGTACTGATGCACCTAACGCCGGTACAACTCATGGTATTAGCTTGCACGATGAACTTGCGATACTAGTAGAAGCAGGCATGACCCCGACTGACGCTATACACTCAGCAACAGGTGCAGTCAGTGACATGTTCAAGCTACCCCATGTAGGGAAACTTTTGCCCGGGTTTCACGCTGATATGATAATGTTGAACGAAGACCCTCGAATAGACATCAAGCACACGCAAACTATTGTGAAAATTTTACTATCGGGTATCGAAATCAACGAAGCTGAACTGAACGACAAATGAAACTCCGTAACGCACTTCTAGCGATTCACAGACGTCTATTACCTAATGATCCCGAAATAGGTTTTCTACCCTATGTCTGGCTAGTTTATTTAGCCATGCTATTTATCGGGTTGAACTTTACACACACATCTGCACAAATCTGGCTAGGCACGATTGCTTCAGTAGTCGTTTTTTTGATTTTGTACTTCCGGGGCTATTGGGTTAGTGGTCACGCCATCATCAAATATATGGCGGCAATTGCGATTTTAGGTCTGGGTGTCGCAACATTTAACCCAGGCTCTTCTGTGTATATTATTTTTGCCTGTGCATTCGCGCCCGCTTTGCAAAGCGTTAAAAAAGGTATTATCGCCGCCCTCACAATTATATCCATCATGCTAGGGTTTAGCTGGTTTTATGGCCTCTCCTATTTTTTCTACTTTCCAGCCACCGTATTTTCACTGCTTGTGAGTTTTGTAAATATTTACCAAGCGGAGCTAGCTAAAAAGAACAAGTTAATCAAAAAGTCGCAAGAGGAAGTTCAGCACCTCGCTCGCTCAGCCGAAAGAGAACGAATTGCAAGGGATCTACACGATGTCATGGGGCATACCTTTTCAATGATCACCATCAAGGCACAGCTTGCGCGAAAACTGCTCGATGCTGATGTAGAACAGGCCAAGCAAGAGCTTGCAGAGTTGGAGTCTGCGAGTCGCCAAGCACTTGCTGAAATACGCGGCGTTGTTTCTAACTATCGAAAGCGCGACCTAAATGAAGAAATAACTCTCGCCAGAAAGCTCCTGGATGCGGCCGAAATTGATGCCAGTATTGAGGTGGATATTACACCACTGCCCGAACTGTTTAATGAGGCACTGGCCTATATCATTCGCGAAGGTGTTAATAATATCGTCAAACACTCAGATTGCCGTACCTGCGACATTCAATTAAAACAGGAAAAAGGTCTTGTCGAATTACAAATTAAGGACGACGGTGAAGTGAGCTCGTATCAAGATGGCAATGGACTCAATGGTATCCGAGAGCGTGTAAAAAACATCAATGGGGCGCTACAAGTGCTTATAGAAGGCGGCTTTACCCTTCACGTAAAATGTCACATGGAGGATACAGTGTGAGTTCGATATCCATTTATATTGCCGAAGATCAAGGAATGCTCTTGGGCGCACTTAGTGCATTACTCGCAATGGAAGAAGATATTAACGTAGTTGGCAAGGCCAGTAACGTCAAACAGGCGTGGCAAGGAATAAAGGAGACAATGCCGGACATTGTCCTGACAGATATTGAAATGCCAGAGATGACGGGTATCGAGTTGGCTGAAGCCATTTCCGATTCAGATCTTGATTGCAAAGTAATGATCTTAACAACCTTCGCGCGCAGTGGTTATCTGTCTCGAGCATTAGATGCCGGTGTGCGTGGTTACATGTTAAAAGACGCTCCCAGTGAAGAGCTTGCCGCTTCTATTCGAAAAGTTCAAAAGGGAAGAAAGGTGATTGACCCAGAGCTCATGCTCTCGGCCTGGGACAACAAAGATCCGTTAAGTGACAAAGAGCGCAGCGTCCTGCGATTGGCTGAGTCAGGTTTAAAAACTGAAGAGATTGCACAAAAACTGTTTTTATCTCCCGGTACAGTGCGCAACTACCTGTCCAATGCCGCAAGCAAACTCAATGCAAACAATCGCATTGAAGCCGCCCGCATCGCTCGCCAAAAAGGATGGTTGTAAACTTTATTTCCATTATTGTGTATACATTGGTCAATATTTTTATATAAGTTAGCCTAAAGTTTAATGTAGATTGCATATAAGTGACCGATAATGTCGCGGTTACACTCTAGAGCCTTTTGATCCATGCGGTATTATTTTGCAGCAGTTTGTTTGGTATTTATACAAGACAGAGTCTTTGTAGTGTAGTGGCTCTACATAAAAAGGCGATAACGCAGTAGAAATATCAAACAAACGCTGCCCGAAGGGTTCTTACTGAGCGAATCCTGCTCTTTGTTATTGCTTTTTGACTTAGCCCACTAGGCCTGCAAAGCAATGCCTCGATCAGAATGCGCTCAGGTTGAACAAAACTTATAACACAAGGGTCAACAGGCTCTATACTTAGGACACAAACAATGGTTACACAAGAACAGTTAATTTCTTGGGGTATACAATTTGGTATCGCCCTTGCTGTCATTATTCTCGGTAATATCGTCAGCAAATTTCTCGTAAGCATGGTTGGCAAAGCCATGGAGAAAAAGAAGGTTGACCCGGTTATTGTCGGTTTCGTCAGCCGTATTCTTTATGTCATTTTAATACTGGGCGTATTAATAGCCGCGATTTCGCAACTCGGTGTCGACACCACTTCATTGGTCGCAGTGTTAGGTGCCGCGGGTTTAGCGATTGGTTTAGCACTAAAAGATTCACTGTCAAACTTCGCTTCCGGTGTCCTTATTGTGGCGCTGCGTCCATTTAAGGCAGGTGATTTTGTAGAGGCCGGCGGCTGCATGGGCTCAGTACAAGAAATCCAGTTGTTCAGCACAACCCTGAAAACACCTGACAATAAAATTGTGATTGTGCCGAATGCCGCGGTAACGGGTAATGCGATAACTAATTTCAGTACGCAAAAAACGCGTCGTGTTGACCTGGTCATTGGCGTAAGTTACGACGCAGATATCAAGCAAGCCAAAGAACTACTCGTTAGTATTCTAGAAGCGGATGAGCGTATCTTAAAAGACCCGGCTTACACTGTGGCAGTGAGCGAATTGGCCGATTCCTCTGTTAATTTTGTCGTGAGACCCTGGGTAAATAGCGCTGACTACTGGGGCGTGTATTTCGATCTGCATGAAACCATAAAGATTAAATTGGATGAAGCAGAAATCGGTATTCCTTACCCACAAATGGATGTACACGTACATCAATAAACCCAATTATGGAATCGCGCTGACTCAGTAAACGCGTCAGCGTAATCATGAAGATAACAAAGAGTTGAATATGAAAAAAATGATTACTTTTGCGATGCTGGCCTCTGTGGCAAATGTAGCATCAGCACAAGAAGAAACAAAAACCTTCAAGATGGACGGAGAATTCGGTCTCATTGCTACATCAGGCAACACCGACACTTCATCGGTGAAAGCTCGTTTAAGTGCAAATCACGAATTAGAAAACTGGAGCAACGAATACCTAATCGAAGGTCTTTATAAGCAAGACGAGGTTGAGATTTCAGACGGGGTAGAAGAAACCCAAACAACCGCGCAAAAATACTTTTTCAGTGCCCAGGGTAATTACAAACTAGAAAACCCAGACAATCGCTTATTTGCTTATGCGTCATATGAAGATGACCGCTTTTCAAGCTTCGAATATCAAGCCACAGTAGCTGGCGGTTGGAATTCAGTGGCTTTTAAAACCGAAGACCAAAGCTTAAGTTACAGTATTGGTCCTGGTTATGGCTTTTCTGAAACTACCGAAGGCGAGGATACCAGCAGTTTGATCGTCCGCGCCGCAGCCAACTACGATTGGACAATTTCATCAACTGCATCGTTCAAACAAGTAGTGAGCACAGAAATTGGTAGTGACAACACCAAATCTCGCTCAGAGTCGTCAGTCAGCGCGAAGATTGGTGAGTCGCTTTCAATGAAATTCTCCATCATCTTGAATCACAACAGTGATGTAGCTGATGACAGAGAAAACCTGGATACCGAGACTGCAGCTACCTTGGTGTACACTTTCTTTTAACGATATCGGAAGCACCAAAAAGCGAGCAAAGGTAACCTTACCATTGCTCGCTTTTTTTATTCTCTCGGATCGGTAGCCGATGCCTCTATTCGTTCTTTGTGATCCGCAGCGAAGTCGAGCAAATGACTATAATCAGACAAGTCGTGCAACTGCCTAAACGCAGTCCAATCTACCAAACAAAACAAGCAAATGGTCGGATATTCCCAATGTTCAAACTCACCTGCCAAAACCTCTTCATTTAAATGATTGAAAGCATGTGCCACACGTTCGTTTTGCAATTTAAAATAAAGTTTGTCGTCAGCCGATTCTATTTCAGAGCGCTGTAATAACAGCAGCTGCACTAGCGAATCGTTAATAGAGTCAATAACGGTTAACAGGTTCTCTTGCTTCCATGTCAAAGCAGGTAAATCGTATTTATTTGCCAAATAGCGGAAAATCACGCGGGAATCGTAAATGATGTCTTCGCCGTCTTCCAACATGGGTATTTTAAGCGTCGGATTCTTTTCCAGTAACACGTCGCGATCCTTACCGGCAAAGATTTGCATGTTGATAAACTCATGCTCAACATTGGCTAACAGCATACGAATTCGTCTAACATAAGGTGATGTGGTGGAACCGTATAGTTTCATCATACTTCAACTCTTCTGTATTTAAGCTTTACTGGAACCCAATGGGCTATTGCTGATAATGCGTTGCTTTCTATTTCTGCGCCACGCATCGAATTTTAATTTTATGGCTAACAAGCATGGCGTTAAAATGAGCGTTAACACTGTCGCGAATGCAAGTCCACCCGCTACCGCCGTCGCTAATTGCGACCACCACTGAGTAGATGGACCGCCAAACTCGATGTTGCGACCAATCAGATCAATATTGATCTCCATTACCATGGGCATTAACCCCAAAATTGTCGTTACGGTAGTCATCAGTACTGGACGTAATCTTTGCGCCCCTGTGCGCAGAATTGCTTCCATCGCAGGAATACCCTCCTTGCGCAGAATGTTGTAAGTATCAATGAGAACAATATTGTTATTCACGACAATACCAGCAAGAGAAATTACCCCTATCCCTGACATCACCACACCAAATGGCTTTTGGAATACCAGTAAACCCAAGAAAACACCTACTGTAGAAAATAGGACAGCACTTAAAATAAGGAATGCTTGATAGAAACTATTAAACTGGGTGACTAGGATTATTGCCATCACAAATAACGCTACAAAAAAGGCGTTTTGCAGGAACTCTTGCGATTCTTGCTGCTGTTCGTTCTGGCCTTTTATTTCAAAGTTTACGCGTGGATCTATGCCCAACTCAGGTAGCTTTTCCACCAGCTTAGGGAGTTCCTGCGATAGCAATTTGCCAGGAACCATATTGGCCTCAACCCTGAGAACACGTTCGCTGTCGATGTGACGAATGAGGTCAGTTTTTTGTTGAGCAGTACGCTCAACAAAATTGGAAATAGGTACCATGCCGGTGGCGGTTTTTAAGCGCAAATCATCTAACTTATCGATGTAACGTTCGTTTTCAGGAAAGCGCACTCGAATATCGATTTCATCATCAACGTCATCGGGGCGATATTCACCAATCTTAAGCCCAGTAGTCACGAACTGAACGGTATTACCAACCAGCGTTGCATCGGCACCAAAACGAGCAGCATCGCTTCTGTCCACTTTCAACTTCCACTCAATGCCAGGCTTGGGCGAGGTGTCACTAATAGCTGTAAAACTTTCATTGGCTTCCAAGGCTCTGCGAATTTTCATCGCCGCGCCGCTCAACAATTCAGGGAAACGAGATGAAATCTGAATTTGCAGATCTTTACCACTTTGAGGACCGTTTTGATCAGGGGAGATTTCCAAATCTAACCCTGGTAAGTCACGCAACCGCCGTTGAACTTCTGCCAGTACTTCATCAGAGTGAGGTCTGTATTGCCAGTCAACCAAATTCAATCGCAAATACCCAACCTGATCATTGCCTCCAGTACGTGCATAGAGTGTCTCGACCTCTTCCATATCCATTAAGCGCGATTCGACTTGTCGAACTAGATTGTCTTTTTCATAAATAGACAAATCACCATATGAGCGCACGTTAATGTTCACACCGGTACTGTCCACGTGCGGGAAGAACTCAGAGCCTAAACCAGACGCGCCGTAACCAACAATGGTGAGAATAGCGATTACTATGGCGCCCATAAGCGCCTTTACAGGATGTCGAATCATCTTATCGAGCACGCGAATATACTTGCCGGTAAAGCCTTTTAATGTGCGGATGTCACCATTTTCAGCCTGTAGCATCTGGGCTTTGGTTTCAGGAGACACATAACGAGGCTTACCAATAATAGTGCCCAAGGTTGGTACAAATATCAGCGCCATTAATAGTGACGCAGACAAAGTGGCAATAAGAGTAAATGGTAGGTATTTCATAAATTCACCCATCATGCCCGGCCAGAACATCAAGGGTGCGAATGCGGCTAACGTCGTTGCGGTTGACGCAGTTATTGGCCACGCCATACGCTGCGCTGCTTTGGCATAAGCTTGCTTGCGCTCAACACCTTCGCTCATTAAGCGGTCAGCGTATTCGGTGACCACTATGGCACCATCCACCAACATGCCCACCGCCATAATCAGTGAAAACAGTACCACCATGTTCATCGTATAGCCGAACATCGAAATCAATAAGATGCCCGTGAGAAAAGAACCGGGAATGGAAATGCCCACTAGGGTCGCAGTGCGCACGCCCAATATCGCCACAATGACTATCGCAACCAGAAGAATCGCCGTGCTGACGTTATTCTGTAAGTCTGAAAGCATCATCTTGACGTCTTTAGTTTGATCACCCGTGTAGGTAACCACCACACTGTTTGGCCACAAGGCGGTCTGCTGGGCTTGCTCAATCAGTGCCTTTACCTTTTCTACGGTGTCGATGATGTTCTCACCTGGACGCTTTTTCACTTCCAATGACACGGATGCCTTACCGTTCATCCGTGCAAAGCTATTCGCATCTTTATAAGCTCTGCGCACGGTGGCAACATCTTGGAATGTGATCACCCGGTCACCATCAACTTTGACGGGTTGTTCATAGATATCTTTAACTGACTCAAATACTGAAGGTACTTTAATGGCAAAGCTTCCCTTGCCATTGTCCATGGTGCCAGCAGGAACCAATCGATTATTGCGAGAAAGTAGGTTGAAGATGTCGTTTTGGTCAAGGCCATAACTTTCCAATAAGAGAGGATCAACAATGATCTCTACCTGATCTTCACGCTCTCCCCCGACTTCTACTTCCAGAATTTCAGTGATGCCTTCAAGACGGTTTTTCAGTTCACGAGCCAGTGTGATAAGGGCTCGTTCACTCACTTCGCCAGATAACACTACTGTGACTATCGGCTGCTCACCGGCCATAGTGACTTCATGTATGGTAGGTTCTTCAGAGTCGTCAGGTAATTTAGCACGCGCCACGGTCACCTTATCGCGCACATCTGCCAGCGCTTGCTTCGAGTCAGTCCCTGCGTGAAATTCTAGTGTCACACTGGCATGGCCCTCTTCTGCATTTGCACGCATTTCCTTGACGCCATCGATTGAACGAAGCTCCCGCTCCATGGGTTTAACCAACATACGTGCTGCATCTTCAGGCGAAATACCGTCGTGTACCATAGACACGTAAATGAACGGAATTGGCACATCTGGATTCGATTCTTTAGGAATGTTGTTATAGGTTGTGGTCCCGGCAATCAACAGCAAGATGAACACCATCATCACTGTTCGAGTGCGGTTTAGCAGTGAAAATATTGCACTGTTCATTAGTTCACCTGAGAAATAGACTGGTTGCGTACCACTTCTACGCGGTCGCCATCTCTGACAAATCCTTGTCCAAGTGTAATGATGTCAGCTTGTTGACCTAAACCACTCAACCAAACACCTTGTCTATCACTTTTAACCATGTTTATGGGCACAAACTTAACTACGTTCTTTTCGACGACTTTGACACCCAGTTCACCACGTTCATCTAATGCCATCACAGCAGGCGTCACACGAACCGCGTAAGTCTGTTCAAGAGGAAGCGCCAATTGGGTGCTCATTCCTGCTAAAAGATGTCTGTCAGCATTAGGGACTGCGACTTCAATTTTAAAGGTATTGGTGCCCTCAGAAGATACGCTTGCGATGTAGCGAATTTCCCCACTCACTGTCTCGCCAGAAGCAAGGCGGCCTTGTGCAATTTGCCCTATTCGCAGTGAAGCTACATCAGTCTCTGTAACATCAGCTTTAATAACCAAAGGATCCAAGTCAACGATAGAAGCGATATTGTCGCCATCACGCAAATAATCACCCACTTCGATGAACTGGCTGTCCATGACACCATCAAAAGGCGCCACAATAGTAGTATTTTCCAAATCGACCTCTAACGCCTTCAACTGTGCTTTTGCACTGGCGACGTTGGCGTCTGCTTGTGCTTGTGTTGCTTGCGACTGAAACCCTTGTTTGCCAAGAGATTTCGCTCCCTCTTGTTCAATGAGACGCTGTTTAAGTGTCGATTTAGCAGCAGCAATGCGCTCTGGGAGGTCGTTCTTGTCGAGTAAGACTAATTTCTGCCCCGCCTTAACTGATTGGCCTTCATCTACTAGAATCTTCAGAACTTGCGCATTCACTTCGGCGCGAAGCGTGGCAATGCGGTCTGGTTCAGTTCTGCCATAAACGCTGATTTCGGTGTTTACCTGATCAGCAAGCATGGTAGTGACTTGCACTCTTTGCAGTGGAGAAGCTTGATTCTTGTCTTCAAACTCGGCTGTAGTTTGGCCATTAACCATGCCTGAGCCAACCCAGAGAACCAGACCAATGGCGATGATTAAGGCAACCCAAGCAGGCTGGCGACGTAGTTTTGTGACGATATTAGGCACGCAGATTCCCTCAGCAAATGTACACGCGAAAAGCTCCGCTACTAAAATAGTAGCGGAAAACTGACTTTAAGAAAAAGAGACGCTATTTTACGGGAAACTTGACTGGATTGTCTGCAAATTTATGAAAAGAACAGCCCCTTAATTGTGACAAAACACAACAAGACCTGATTTTTGTGTGGTTATTTTTATAAACGACGCTAACTAGATGCTAAAGGATGAACCACAGCCGCAAGTGGTTTCTGCGTTGGGGTTGTCAACAAGGAATCTCGCCCCTTGCAAACCTTCAGTGTAATCAACTGTACCACCCATTAAGTATTGTAGGCTCATGGGGTCGACCACCAAACTTACCGACTCTTTTTCAATGACCATATCGCCCTCATTCACTTTTTCGTCAAAGGTGAAACCATACTGGAAACCAGAACAACCGCCGCCTGTCACATAAACACGCAGTTTAAGCTCTGGATTTTCTTCTTCTTCAATCAAGGTTTTTACCTTAAGCGCAGCGGCATCAGAAAAATTGATTGGAAAAGCGGTGGTATCAGTCATTAAATATCTCGTTGAATCAAGCTATATCGTTTGCGCAGCGGATTATCTAATACCTGACTAAAACAGTCAACTATTCCATCACTCAATTAGTGATAACTTACTCACTCGGGATAGGAAGTCCGTGCGCCCTTAAAAAGCTCAACTTATCCCAATAGCCACGCTGAAATACAATTAAGTTATTTTCAATTTGAAAAAAGCCACAACCTCGAAGCCCTAGTGGGTCTTTCCATTCTAGAATCGCCCAACTGCCGTCAGTAAAGATGTTTTCAATGATGCAAACCATCTCTGCACTGGCAAATTCATCCGCAAACATCTGGTAAATCGCTTCTTTACCAACCACAGGTTCATTTGCAACTTGGTGATTAACCGCATTTTGTGCATAAAAAGCGGCAATCTTGTCGGCGTCGCCCTCGTTAAATGCCGTGACCCAGGCTTCAATCAATTCTCTAGGTGTCATCTTTAAACTATTGTTTTCGTGAGATTGTTTTATTCTAAAACGAAGTTATTGCCGTATCATCCACTCGCGAATGCCTCTTTGTAGAGAGTTTACAATTTTATCCCAGCGCGCCAATTGTTGCTCATCCAGTACTTGTGCAAAATCTTTTCTGGTTTTATCACGCAGCTCAGTCATCTCATTGCCAATTTTTTCTAGTGTAACTAATGACGGCTTTTCACCCAGTAACGTGCCGTCACCGTCAAAACCATATTTGGCCAATATACGTAAGCGCGCGTCTCTACTTTTGGATAACAGTTTGAGAAAGGGCTCATGCTGTGCGTCGGTTAATTGCAACTTCTCAACAATACTAAGAATGCCCAGTAGGACAATAAGTACCATGATATGGATTTTTAACACTGAATTGTTCATGTGTTTAGCAACTTGAGAAGACTTACTACTAAATGAGTGTTTAAGTGCGAGTATTCCAAACTGTGAATCCATATTTCAGGTCTGGTACAACTTATTTAAGTGATTGACTTACTCGACTCATTTTTACAATAGCACCCCTCAGCGTCCATGGGAATCGCCGCTGAGTTTGGCGCATTTGAAATTTTTTTTATAAAGGGTTCAATCATGCCATTGCCGACACTGCAATAGATACCTGAAGAATAAGGTCCCAGATAAGCCAATCGCCCCTCGGCGTTAAATAATGCGACTGCTGGAAATGAAGGTATCAGTTTCGAAACACTTGATGACATCTGTGCTTTTTCGATTTTATGGTTTTGCAAACCCGAGTTTTTAGCTAATTCAACGACGGATGCGATATGTGTTTCCCCAACGAATTGACACCAGCATTCTTGGTCGCTGAAGTGCACAATAGCGTTTTTAACATCGCCTATTTGTGAGGAGATAAGCGCGCTAAAGCGCTGGTCAAACTCTGGAGCATTGGCTTGATAAAACAAGCTATTGGAGTGATCAAAGGTGGATACGCCCGATTCTGCAAAATAAGATAGTAAAGCGATACACGCGGCAAGCCACATCCCGGTAATGCTGATGACGCCATACTTGCGCCACCAGGAAGAAGCTTGAGTTGGTTTTGTGTTTGCCAATGCTTCAACACTTCAAGATAAAGTGATTATGCCAATAACTAGACGCTAAACTTCGATAACTCAGCGTTCAATGTTCGAATATCACTCATTAGGTCGTCAATTGACACACTGCTCTCTTTGATAACCACGTGTTGGTTGTCGGTTGACTCATGCAGTTGCTGTGTCACGCCTGCAATATTGCTTGAAACTTTGGTTTGTTCCTCGACGGCAGTTGCGACTGAATCTATATTCTCGTCCAATTGCATAGTGAATGAACTGACGTTGTTCATGCTCTCAGTCGCGTCATTGGCTGACACTCTAGTGCTGTCAGCACCTTCGACACACAATTTAATTTTCTCAACCGAGTTATTGGCTTCGTTTATCAACTCACTTGTAATCACCGAGATATCATTAGCATAGTTAGTCGTGTTACCAGCAAGCTGTCGCACTTCATCGGCGACCACTGAGAAACCTCGTCCGTGCTCCCCGGCACGAGCTGACTCAATCGCAGCGTTCAATGCCAACAGATTGGTTTGATCTGCGACGACTTTAATCGACGCCATTGCCTCATCTATCTTGGTGCACATACTCGCGAGTTTATTGATAGTGTCAGACGCATCAGTTAAATGATCGCCCAGCTCGGTGATATCCTGATTTGCTTGCTCTATTGCTTTTTTGGCCTCGTTTGTGTTCTCACTACATTGTCTCGATAGCTCACTAGCTTCACTGGCTCGCGATGAGACGTCTGCGTTACTCGCAGACATTTGTTCGGTCGAAGATGCAATGTTTGCAACTTGATCCATATTAAAGGTCGCACTCTTTTCAATCTGCCTGCTGATATTGGCTACTTTGCCGGCGTTTTCGCTGACACCATTGCTTATTTGTTTTGCTTGTGCAATCAACGTCTTAAATGAGCCAATGAGCAGGTTAAATTCCGCCAACTCCTCGTTTTTAGTGTCTACGGGAATGTCTAACTTAAACTCGCCTTCGGTTTCTAATATTTGGTGAACAGAAGATGACAGCGTATGGGCAGCGGTCGCCTCGCGATGTATTGCATTGGTCACGTACATGAGTACAACTCCTTCGGCGACGGCAAAAAACGCATGAATAAGCAATATGCCGAATGTCACGTGACCTTCTTCAAATACAACAACGCCTGCGCCTTGCGACTGCAAGAAGAAGAACAAAACGTGATGTACCGCAACAACCGCGACACTGGCAAGTATGACCATCCAATCCCGATAAAAGCTCAAAAACGCCAACACCACAAATATTTCGAAGTGGATCTCGGTTAATCCACCAGCCTGTTGAATGTGCAGAGCTGCCATTAGCTGGACTGCCACACCAACCACTATGCGAGTATTTCGATTATGAGGAGACGACGCGATAAGAATGAGTGGCAAAGAAATAAACAATATACTGCCGACAATGGCCTGCATATAAGTGCCGGTAAAAAACGCGATAATGAGGGCGATCACAGCCTGCCCGATCAAGACACCAGTAAAGATCCGATTAGCTTCTGTAATCCAGGGATAGTTCATCTCATTTTTTCCTTTTAACGTTGCTACCTGCTGATATCCTGAAAATATCGAAATAGATCAATACAAAGCGATCTACTTGCGATTGCTACGAAACCAAGATTCAATTCTTTACCATCAATGTAACAAGCAACTAATTTTAATTACCTAGCGACAACAGGCACTCGCCTCTGATACAAGCGTAGCAAAAATAATCAACATCGATAGGTAGGGCTACGAACAAAGTGGGTAAATGATAAAAGCTTCTACAACTATAGTCTGTTAGACGATCGTCTATCAGACTAAAGCGGAATTTATCATTGAAAATAGGCGCCTTATAATTGCTTTGAGATTGACGAAATCCTTTCCCGACGCAGCTGGGTTTCCGATGTGACTATCTCCCTTGTGCTCAGCGTTGGCGCCTGAAAAAGGCGTCAACGTCTCTCCCTACATTGACTTCCCCGGTAAACCAAGGGTGAAGCTTGATGGCTATACTTATATGATTAAAATCATCTCCGTATAGCAGCCCTTCAACGGGTACACCGGCTCTTTTCATTATGCTGTGCAACTTCTGGTAATTAAACGGTCCAACGGCGGAATCACCAGATGCGTGCAGCAATAATGTTGAAGGTTCATCACCATCAATATGGTTTCCAGCTTTCATGCGTTCGAAGTTTTCTTTACCAAATGCACCTATGTATTGAGGCCATTTGGGAGTAAATTGATATGGCCCGGCGATTCGTGCAAAAGCTCTGATAATTGAAGGGGCGAGACCATGTGCTTTTAAATACCTTTGGTCACTGACGACTAACGCTGCACTGTGCGCCCCTGCCGAATGCCCGCTCAAAAACACGCGATTAGTATCACCGTTGTAACTAGTTATGTTGGCATTTACCCAAGCCAGTGCGGCTGCGACATCTTGCACAAACTGAGGGAACCGCCCGTTAGGATATTTATGGTAATCCAGCACTACAACCGTATAACCCAACTGATAGAAGGCGTCAGCAACAAAGTAATATTGATCGTTGTTCCCGCTGTGCCAGCCCCCTCCGTGAACAAATACAATAACATCTGCTATTTGCGGCTGAGGATAAACATCAAGTTTCTGCCAGGCACTTTCGCCATAGGCGATGTTTTTTTCTACCGGTCTAGCATCAACAACTTTCAGTGCTGTGCTCAGAATGAATAATCCAGTGGATCGACTGTCGATTACCAACGCTGAAATTAGGACAAACAATGGTACTAAAAACCAAACTAACCGTTTCATTAGATATCCTTGTTAACTCTGCTTAAGAAGCATTGAAAGGTCGAACCAACTCACCACCTGTCGAGTCATATTAAAAAAGCCCCGTTAAAACGAGGCTCTTTATTGTATCAATAGGTTTATACCCGAAATGAGGGAGAAGTTAAGCGGCTAACCTTTAAGTTTGTTGATCAGGTCAACGTATTCCTGCATGGCATCTTCTTGTGACTTACCTTTGAGCCCCTCCCATGCGTCGTACTTTGCTCCAGCTACAAAATCAAATAATCCAGGACGATCCCCTGTAACATCTCCTGAACTGGCCTGCTTATACAATGCATAAATTTTCAGCATGTTTTCATCGCTTGGCCGCTCAGGCAATTGTTTTGATTCAATACTCGCTTGTTCGAAATCTTCTTTTAATCCCATTACATAGGTTCCTAACTAGTTAATTTGCAAATAAAAGCGTAGAAAATGAAAGTCCAAATTGCCAATTATCTCCATGATTGGCAACACCATTTTAGTTAAGACAAGCGAAATTCCGCTATTTGTCCAACCCAAGTTGCACGTTTTCGGGCACAAGTATGTCGTTGATTATCTGATTTTCATGATCAGTAAACGCATTGGTAAAGTTGTCATGCTTTACACTAATCGCTTTTTTATAAACATTGGCCAATTTGGCGTTCGCTTGCTGAATTTGCTGAGTAAATTGAGCGATTGAGACACGATTGTAAGTAAACACGCCTTCTTTGGTATGGCTGAGTGTCGGGCTAAGTAAATCATCGTGTTCCAACAGAAAGGCATGTCGAAAAACGGCTTGTGACTTGCTAAAGCAACTGGTCTTACTGCGCAATAAAGCAGCATCGGGTATCGCCTTTATTCGAACACTGCCATCCTTTTTTTGCCATGTAACCGCGCACAAACTGATGTTAAATGCCGATGCCTGATTGGCGACATCAACTCGTGCGAGTGGTGAATCTGGCGCTATGCTATCAATTTGCTGGAGCACATCGGCTAAATTGTTTAAGTGAACTTTCTCAAGTGTTATGGCACCACTGTTTGACTGATAGCTTAGCTTTAGTGTGTTCTCTAAGTAATACACCTCTCCGGTGTCGCGCCACACAGACACTTCAGATGGCTCCCGTACGTCTTTTATCTCTAGGCGTTTGGGTGCAATCAACTTTGTGTAAAGTCTTGTAATGATATTGCTCAAGGAAATTCTCGCAGTATACAGAACGAGTTGTTACGCAAGGAATATGAGAACAGTTCGCTTTTTCAGCAGAAATTTACTTTCTTAATTATTAATTAATCCGCGATTGGATCTGATGCAGATCAGCAAAACACCTTTATTTCGCGGTTTTCTTGAAAATATATTTGATCCAAACGCGATTGATCTTTATCCTTGCGAAAACTTAATTGGGAACGATTCGCATTTACGTTTACAATTAGATTTACACTTTTTTTAAAATCTCATTGTTAAATGCACAGCTATGTTCCATTGCTTCCGACATTTATCAGTCGCCTTAAGAATTGGAGATTAAGGAATTGAATTTTAGACTCTCGAGCATTGCAGCAGCTCTTTTAGTTAGTACTTCAGTATCAGCAGAATACGTAGAAACCATCACTGTTGAAGGCCAATACCTTTCGGTAAACGAATCTAACTCTGTTAAAACACCTACCCCCATCATCGATGTTCCGCAGAGCTTGTCTATTATATCGGCAGACGACATTACCCTGCGCGGTATTACCAGCATAGGTGAAATCATTGATTACACACCTGGTGTAAACACGTCTCAAGGTGAAGGCCACAGGGACGCTGTTGTGTTTCGTGGTATTCGTTCAACCGCTGACTTCTACTTAGATGGCAATCGAGATGACGTTCAATACTACCGTTCTTTATACAACATCGAGCAAGTAGAAATCCTTCGTGGTCCAAATGCGTTATTGTTCGGCCGAGGTGGTACGGGCGGTATTTTAAATCGCGTCTCTAAAAAGGCTGAATTTGGTCAGGAATTCACCGACTACCAAACATCGCTAAACTCCTTTGGCGGATACAATGTTCAAGTAGATAAAAATCTATCTTCATCGAGCGATTCAGCGGTCAGAATCAATGCCATGTACGAGCACCTTGAAAACCACCGTGATTTTTACGACGGTGATCGTTACGGCTTCAACCCAACAGCTCGCATTAAGCTCAGCAAAGATACCTTGCTAGACTTGTCTTATGAGTACAGTAACCACGAGCGTTTTATCGACCGCGGTATTCCTACTGGCAGCAACGGTAAGCCAGTAGAGTATCTAGACGAAGTTGTATTCGGTGACCCCCAAAACAACTATCAAGAGCTTGAAGCTCATGTTTTCCGCGCCAATATTGAGCACAAATTTGCTGAAAACATGAAAGGTAATTTCAGTGCTTTCTATGGTGATTACGACAAGGTCTACTCAAATTTCTATGCGTCTAATTACGATGAGTCAACTAACATTGTTGAGTTGGATGGCTATATCGATACCACCCAGCGCGACAACCTCATATTATCTGGCAACCTAGTTGGTGAATTTAAATCTGGTGGTATCGGTCATACCGTCATCGTAGGTGCAGAGTATATTTCTACCGGTTCAAATCAGGATAGATACAATCCTATATTTGATTCAAACCTAGATGACCGTGAGACCTTCGTCGCTGTGCGTCCTTTGTTTTTCAGTGGCGGTCAGGGCATCAATGCTGAAGGAACAAGCGTAACTTATGAATTTTCTGACCTAAACGACGATACCCATGTCGATTTGGAAGTATTCTCACTTTATATCCAAGACGAGATTGAATTATCTGAAAACTTCGATCTTGTGTTGGGTGCCCGTTTCGACAGCTTTGATATCGAAGTATTCAATGCTGACCCAGACGTTCTCGAAACCCGCACGCGTAACGATGAAGAGGTGTCGCCTCGCGCAGGTTTAATCTACAAACCACAAGAAAATATTTCTTTGTACGCGAGCTATAGCGAGTCTTTCCAGCCTCGCAGTGGTGAGCAGTATGCCAATATCAACGGCGACAACGACAAGCTAGCACCGAACACATTCACTAACCAAGAGATTGGCGTGAAATGGGATTTAGAAAGTGGTTTAAGTTTCACTGCGGCCATTTTCGAAAATGAGCAAAGCTCTCCACAAGTCGCGGACAACGACTCTTCCACACTCGACGTGATTGACTCGGATATCTCTGGTTTTGAACTGCAGCTAACTGGTCAGGTTACCGACGATTGGAGCATCACTGCCAACTACAGCAGTCTTGATGGAGAAGTAGTTGATCGCACCGGTGGCACGGGACTAACACCTCGTGAGCTACCAGAAATTACCTTCTCCATATGGAACACATACCAGGTAAGTGATGTATTTGGTATCGGCTTCGGTGCAACCTATCAGGATGAAAGCTTCATCGATAACGGGAACAGCAGAACCTTGCCAAGTTATACCCGTGTTGATGCATCAGCTTATTACGATATGTCTGACACAATGCGTGTTCAATTACATATTGAAAACCTGACTAATGAGTTGTATTTCCCAAATGCTCACTCATCACATCAGGCTACGGTAGGTGCACCTCTTAATGCAATGCTTACCCTTGTAGGTTCATTCTAATTCTCTATTCAGGTTGGCTGTCATAGCAGCCAACCTTTCTTTTTTTTACATCATTGATTTTTATATCTCTTTCCTTGAACTTTTCAGCGTCCACCTTGGTATTAATTACCTATTAGTATCTTACTTTTTTGACTAATGAGCTTAAGTGAAGCAGAAAGTTTCAGCTGTCCCTACTGCATGGTAATCAACGATATCGAAGTGGATTTAAGTCACGATATCAACCAAACCCAAATTGTTGACTGTCAAATATGTTGCCAACCTATCGAAGTTCAAGTGATAGAAAGTATGTATGGCATTGAGTGCGTGGTTAGGCGCGAGGATGAATAAACCTAATTTTACCAGTGTTAAATCGATAGGCATTCGTGCTGTCATTAGCTTTATTATTGTTATCTGGAGTATCCACTTGCAGGCAATGCAATCCGAAGAAAAGTCACCAAACATTCCATTGTCCACATCGAGTGAGGCGCAAAACTGGGCCGTCGTTAACGATACGGTAATGGGTGGACGCTCCCGAGCGCAAATTAGTGCGGGCGATACCGGGTTGGTGTTTGAAGGATTTCTGTCGCTAGAAAACAATGGTGGTTTTGCTTCGGTACGCAGGTACAAGGATCCGGTCAGTTGGATCCCCGGGAAAACCATTAACATTAGGGTTATTGGGGACGGCAAGCTCTATCAATTTCGCATACGCACTGACAGAGCACTTGATGGCGTCGCTTATGCCGCTAGCTTTGATACCGTTAACAATACTCAGACAGACATATCATTCGCAGAAACTGACTTTACCCCCATTTGGCGCGGCAGAAAAGTGCGCGGAGCACCGCAATTGAGTTTTGCCGACGCACGACAACTTGGATTTATGTTAACAGACAAACAAGCCGGTGAGTTTACGCTGTCAATACTTGCCATCGAACAATAAAGCATGCAATAGACTAGGGTTTATAAATAAAATCACTTGCCTAAAACCAACGCTGAGTCAGATAATAATTCAATGCTTTACCCAAATTAATTCATTTGTGCATGCCCAAAGCTCGATTCGAGATTATCAACAATGACCAGGTCATCATGATACGCCCAATAGGCGCATGGAGCGATGAGACCGCGGCTAGGTTTGTCAACGAGATAAACAAAAACCTTGAACGTGAAAATGTCGATTTTGCGGGTCTAATCGATCTTAGACAATGGGAACTAGGCACCCCAAAAGCATTAGAGATTATTGGCAAGAACTTGTTTTATGCCGCGTCACTTGGTTACAAAATGGAGATCCATTTCGGCGAGCCTAAAGCGATCCCAATGCAAATATCCAAAGAGAAAATAACGCCACCAGACGTGACACTTTTGCAAAGCCAATCTCTAGAGGAAATATCAGATAGGTTCAAAAAAGCTGGTTATCGTTTTGAAACAACGGCGCTACAACAGTTCCTAGAAAATTTATAACTGATCGTTTGCCTAATGGCTCTTTGATAAACAGGCTCTAATTAAGTTGGTTCGCTGCCAGCGTCCCGACTTCCAACGGCAGTTGCCATTCAAATGTACGAGCTAAATCGCGTTTACCCCACTTGGCATTTTTGAGCTTAGATTCAACCTGCACTTGTTCAGGTAAGAAATCGACTGGCAGCGTAAACTCTCCCCTTACAATTTCAAAATATTTAAAGCTGAATGCAAAATTATCGGAGGATTCTGAAAGCAGTTTACTCAAATCTAAGGCTTTACGCTCGCCGGCTTGGCTACCAACAAGCTTAATGTTTAACGTTCCCTTAACTTGACTACGACGACGTTCTTGTTGCATCAAAATTAAGGCAAAACGGTAATAATTGGCGGAACTGGTTGGCTCAACATTGAAGGAGTCTATATAAAACCCTTCTTGCTCCATTTCAGGAGCCATCACTTTCTGATAAAACGAAAGTTCCTTGCGCAATGCGACTTGCTCTTGCATCTCGTCACGGATAAGTTGCTGTGAATTTTCATTCGCCAACCGAGAAACCTCGAGGTCAACGCCTAAAATGTTCAGACTGCGTGTTAACTTATTGTTTTCTTCGCGTAGGTTTTCTACTGAATGAGTGAGCTGAGCTATCTCCTGTTGCAGGTTTGCCTGATAGCGAACGCCAACACTGTAGCCGGCATAACCGCACACCGACAGCACTACAATGAGCGTGACATAAAATTTGAATGCGCCGACACGGCGTTTTATTTGTTCCAAATTCATGGAAATTAGTCGACCTTACAACAACCTACACATATCTGATTTGTTCATTATCGCAAACCCGATACAATTATGCCACGCAATACGCAGCTGTCATGAATACCCTAATTCACCGCTTAACGCTGCAAAACAATTGCGTTAAGATAAAAAAATAATAATTCTAAAACAACTACTTAAACATATTTTGTGTAGATGTTGAGCATGGTGCGCTATTAGACTTTTCCGTCCAATTAGAAAAATGTTTGCATTAGCAGCTTGGCAAGCTGAATTGTCCAGGCCTAGGACGTCTTTGCAATTGTGTTTGGTGGCCATCATTGCAGGTGTGTGTTCAAGCGCCCTGATTATTGCCTTTAGGCTAAGTTACGAAAGCCTACAACTTCTCTGGTTAACAGACGTTGATAACTTCCAAAGCATGGCACCTGAGCATCGACTGTTTCTGCCATTAGCCGGGGTGTCAGTTATTCTTGCCTTTGCATATATGACGGGCTTTAAGCACTATCGCATGGGCATTCCGTTCGTCATTTACCGGGTCAAAAAGTTTTATGGTGTCATCCCATTTCGCGCCACGTTGAACCAATTTTTCGGCGGTATGGCCGCGCTTGCCAGTGGCTTCTCGGTGGGTCGAGAAGGCCCATCGGTACATCTTGGCGCAGCAGGCAGTAGCTTTCTTGGTCAATGGCTAAAACTGCCTTATAACAGCATTCGAATATTAACTGGCTGCGGCATTGCCGCGGGTATCTCAGCGTCATTCAATACGCCATTTGCAGCGGTGTTATTTGTAATGGAAGTGGTGTTAAGAGAATACAAAATCCATATATTTATCCCCGTCATGCTTGCTGCCGCCTGTGGTTCAGTGATGAGCCGTATGGTGTTTGGCGTACACCACGAATTAGATTTCCTAACGATTGCTCAATTTGATAATTGGGTTTACCTCTATTTAATTTTATTTGGCGCCGTTATGGGAGCCATAGCAACCTTCTTCAACAACCAACTCATGAGCCTCATGCAATGGTTCCGCCCAATGAGTATGGTGCGTCGGTTGTTGTTAGCAGCCCTTATAACAGGTGTTGTCGGCTTTTTTGTTCCAGAAGCAATGGGAACCGGATTGAGTGCAATCCAGTGGGTAGTCGACACGCCAAGTCAGTTTGACCTGCTACTTTATATTCTACTCGCTAAATTCATCTTAACACTTTTTGCCATCGCACTGGGTATTCCCGGTGGACTGATTGGTCCCACCTTGGGGCTTGGTGTGTTGTGTGGTGCCGTGCTGCTTTATCCACTGCAAGCAGTAACCGAGACAGAACACCTAACCAGTAGTTTTGCATTGTTGGGAATGGCCGGCTTTTTAACGGCGGTACTGCACGCACCATTGGCAGCCCTTTCAGCCATTATGGAATTATCGTTTTCAACTGACGTTATTCTTCCGGCAATGCTGGTTATTGTGCCCGCTTATGTCACATCAACTCAGTTCTTCGGCAACCGTTCTATCTTTATAAGGCAATTGGATTACCAAAAGCTGGAATACACCACAACCTCAATTCAAGATACGTTACAAAAAGTGGGGGTCTTGGCGGTATGTGACAAGCAATACAAGTTGTTTGTTGACGCAGGTGACCACCATATCATTCAATTTTTAGATACTGACCCCACTCACCCGGTGGTACTAAAATCCGAATACGAGATAGATTCGGAATTTCATTGGGTACACTACGATTTCAGTATGAATCCCTATGATTCAAAACCACTGGTAAAAGACCAAATGCAAGGCGTGCAATCTCAAGCAACGCTAGCCGAGGTCTGGGAAATATTGCAGAAAAAACGCAGCGGTGCGGTATACATCTATGGTGAGACCAACAAGTCGATCATAGGCGTCATTACTTGGGATATGGTGCGTAACTTCCTGCATAGAAAAGAATACTAGGACAGTCTTATGACAATACTTTGGTTTAAAGCATTGCACGTGTTTTTTATGGTTGCTTGGCTTGCGGGTATTTTTTATCTGCCACGCCTATTCGTTTATCACGCCAGCACAGAAGAGCAAGCTGTTAAGGATCAGTTTAAAATTATGGAACGCAGACTATGGTGGTTTGTGCTGCCTTTTGCCATTCTCACTCTGGTGTTTGGGTTGTTCTTAATTCACAGCTATGGGATGGACTGGTTCCGTCAAGCGGGCTGGTTACATGCCAAAATCATGCTTGTGCTCGCAATATACGGCTATTACTTTTACTTATTTGTATTGATGAAGAAATTTGCACGTGACGCCAATACCCACAGCAGCAAGTTTTATCGTTTTCTAAACGAGGCGCCGGTCTTCGTTTTATTGGCGATTGTAGTGTTAGCCGTTGTAAAACCATTTTAATTGACCGTTTCACAAGCCAAACAAGCAATGACAACAGTAGATCAAGTGCAGTTTAGATATGCCAATCCCTTTACCTTGGAATGGGTAATTTCGCAGAGCGATTTAGATGATTATCAACACGTAAATAATGTTGCCTATTTGGCTGTGTGTGAAAAGTTGGCTTGGCAGCACTCTGAATCTCTTGGACTTGGTATGGACACTTATCAAGAGATGAACCGAGGTATGGTTATCGTTCGCCATGAGATTGATTACGTAAACTCAGCCTACCTTGGTGACACATTGCAATGCGCCACGTGGATTTGCGAATCTGACCAGAAAATGCGTATCGCAAGAGAGTTTCAGTTTATTCGCCCGTCTGACGGCAAAGAGGTTCTTCGGGCGAAAACCTTTTTTGTTTGTGTAGAATTGAGCTCCGGCAAAATAAAGCGGCTACCAGCACTGTTTCGCGATACTTATGGAAACGTGCTGGTAAATCAGGATTAAACTGCCGAGCCCGCTATTTCAAGGGTGTTATTTTGCTTGGCGAGTTTTCTTGCTTTTCGTTGGCCCAATTTAGCGACGACCACCGGAGTAAAGAGCAGCGATAGAATGACTGAGAACCCTACACCACCGGCAAGCACTACTGCTAAAGGCGGCCAGAAAGAACCTTCACTGAACAACAACAGGGGCACAAACCCGCCCACGGTCGTCACCGTTGTAGAAAGTATATGACGACTGCAACTCATGGTTGCTTCAACCACCGCTTCTACATCGCCTAACTTTGCTTTGGGATTAGCATTGATAGCCGCAATCACTACTATTGAACCGTTGATGGCCACTCCTATTAACCCCGCACTGCCGAGTATTGGATTAAATCCAACAGGTAACCCAGAAATCCACAGACTAAACATCCCTAAACCAACCGAGAGAATGGCTACCGTGCCAATGACACCTGCCAGTTTGAAACTGTTAAAGGACAATATCAGGGTCGTTATCATCAGCACCAATAGCACGGGTGCATAAGTCGCTAATTGACCCAACGCGTTTTGTTGCTCGTCAGCATCACCTTTCATCTTAATCGTGTAACCCTTTGGCAACTCAAAATCAGGTGAATTTATTAGCTCTGATAAATAATTACTGGCGTCAATCGCGGTTGCATTTGGCAACAAAAAAGCTTCTACGCGGTTTACTCTGACGCCATTGGTACGGGTTATTCCCCCCAACTTGGGTTTCAATTCAAATTCGCCAAGTGCCGCCAAAGGCAACCACTGTTGATTTTGTGACAAGCTTGAGGTCAATATCGGCAAACTGGCCAACACATCGGGATTTTGCTTATCTGCATTGGCAACTTTCAATCGAATGGGAATTTCTTCGGTACCTTCGAGAATTGACCCCCCAACCTGTCCTTCCAGTGCAGCTTGCAGTTGCTGAGCGATGTCGGTGTAACGCAAATCAGAAAGTTGCGTCACGTTATTGTCCGCTTTCAATACGTACTCTGCATCACCTGTAGTAATAGATGAAATGCTTTGCGTGATCCCAGGCACTTTTGACATCGCAAGACGTACTTTCTCACCAAGCTCTTGTAAGACGTTGAGGTCGGGTCCAAAAACTTCGACACCCACAGGAGATGAAATAGGCGGACCTTGACCAAAAGCTCTTACCACAATTTTTGCTTCCGGAAGCGCTTCATTAACTTCCAACTGCAGTTTAGCAATCATAGACGAAGCATGCTCAACCGTGTCAGTCGTGACCACCGCTTGAGCAAAATGCGGACTGCCATCACGGGTCATAACTTGGTTGTAATAGACTGAAGGGATAGAGCCCCCCACCAGCCACTCAACTTGTTTTACACCGTCATAAGCTTCTATAAAATCGTTCACTACTAAGGCTTTATCGTAGGTTTTTTCAATGCTAGTTCCGGTAGGCAACCAAAGATAAATCTGAAACTGATCACGGTCAGCACTTGGAAAGAAAACGTTGCCAAGCTGACCTGACAAAACAAACCCCATAATAGGCAACGCTATTGGCAACCAAAGCACTTTCCACGGACTGCGAATGGCATTTTCCAAATGGCCTCTAAATAGGGTTGTAATCAAAGGCATTTGCACCCCACCCCGGTGCCACTTGTTATCTATTGGTGCCTCTAGAGGCAAATAGCGAGCGGCAAGAGCGGCAATAACCGTCAAGGAAATAAACAGTGAGCCAATCAATGCCATCACCACACTGATTGCTATTGGTCCAACAAAATCGCCTATGTTACCCGGTAACAAGAAAATGGGCATGAAACCAAGTATGGTGGTTAGGGTGGAGGCAAGTAATGGCACGAAGAGGTGCTTTAAGCTCTTCTCCAGTGCTTGCAATCGGCTAGTATTGGGCAACAGTAGGTTAGCGCGTATTTCATCGGTAATGACTATTGCGTTATCAATTAGCAACCCAATGGCGACGATGATGCCAAAAATAGACATCTGGTGAATTTGTTGACCATAAAATGAAAGCGAGAACAACGCAAATGCCGCTGACATAGGCAGCGATAGCCCAACAATCCAAGCCGCTCTGGTGCCCATAAACAGCAGCACCACTAGCATCACGACAACACTACCCAAGATCAGGTTTTGCGATAAATCGGATAGCCGCGCTTCGGTGTAGAGATTCTGGTCAAAGATAATCTCAGTCTTAACACTACCAGCAAATTCCTCTGCAAACCCCTGCGTTACAATTTTCGCGTTGGCCATCCATTTATCAACGCGAACCGTTGTTTGCATACGAGCAGCAACGAACACAACTCGTTCACCATCAACCAAACCGATATCATTAACCGGTTCTCGCCAGGCTCTTTCCACTTGCGCAATATCGCCAACCCGCAAGTAACCAGACGATTCTGAACCAACTAGAGGAATGCTGCGCACTGCATCGAGCGTGTCGAGTTCTTGGGCAACTTGAATACGCGAGTTGTTCAACTCGGTACGCACAACACCAGAGGGTGCTTTTGGATCGTTCGCGGAAACCAGTTGTGCCGCTTGCGCTATGGTTAGTCCTGCATTGGATAGTTGCTCGGCCGAGATAGTCACTTTAATTTCTTCGTCGAGTGCACCATAGTTACGCACGATTTCCGTGCCCGGCACATTGCGTAACCTGTCGGCAAGTTCTTCAGCCAAACGGGTAGTAATCGCAAAGTCACCATTCGTTTGAGTAGGCGAAAGTGCGACTTTTAAGGTAAATGCTGTCGCACCACGCTGAGTATCCAAATTGGTTTTGCCAACACCTGAGGGAAAGTTGATACTAGCGTCTTCAAGCTTGTCGCGGATCTTAGAAAAAATTCCCTCATTCGTGCTGTTATCAACCCAGGCTTGTAATTCAATATTGACGACAGAAATACCTGCTCGTGAGGTCGATTTAAGTTCCTTGATTTCGTGTAAGGTTCTCAGTTCATCTTCAATAACATCGGTAACTAACGCTTCAACACGTTCCGCTGAGGCGCCTGGATAAGGTGTTAGCGCGATGACATTTCGGTTATCTATTCTAGGGTCTTCTAGTCTTGGCAAGTTAGTAAGTGCAGACAAACCAGAAACCAAAATGATAACAATACTCAGAAGTAATAAATGACCATTGCGAAAGAAGATACTGTACCAGGGTGCGGTATTCGCGTTGTTAGTATGTGCGGACATAACCATTACCTCCGCGCAATAGCACTGACATTAACTTCGGTAGCCACAACTAATTGATCGGGAACTAACCTGTGCCCGCCGTGCATCACTACGTATTCATTGTTGGTCAGAGCACCAGATACAAACGCACGCTTGTCATCGCTGTAAAGAACGGATACAGACTTGGCAACAATGTTCTGATCAGCGCCTAATTCAGCCACAGTGAACAGGTTCCACATACCTCGAATACCATTGGTGAGCGCCGATTTGGGTACCCAAAATCCGTCAGCGTTAATTTGCTGAGGTAATTGTAAATTTAGAAGATCGCCCGGCAATACTCGTTCAGCCAAAGGTAGTTGTGCGTCCTGAAGCTCAAAAATTGCATCGACTGTTCTTGTGTTAAGCGTTCTTGCGCTAGCAACAGACTTGAGTTTCGCCGAAAATGTTCTCACACCGTCGGTCATTTCATACACGGTGCCCTTTCCTAAACTGAAGGCTTGCTTGGCCGCCATCGCCATACGCACTTCGGTATTCTCGTTCTGTTGCATAGTAAACACAGTCGTTCCCTGAGCAACCACCGAGCCTGGGTAAACAGGTCTGCTTAAAATTGCGCCATCAAAAGGGGCATATAATTTTGACTTTTCGAACTCCACCATGACGCTTTCTTTGCGAGCAATGATCTCCTGCACCAAGGCATTTGCTGCAAGCGTAGACTCTCTGGTTTCGTCGAGACGTTGCGGTGATTCCAGTTTGTCTTGCACTAATTTCGCAATGCGTTTTTCGGATAATTTAGCCAACCTGGCATCTGCTTCTGCGCGTTTGATAGCCGCTTCAATCTCAAGCAACTGTGCTTGTAGACGTTGAGTATCCAGCTCAGCGAGTAAATCACCTTTAGCTACATAATCACCTTCATCCACATAAGATTGAGCCACGGTGCCACCGCGCTCAAAACCAATCACGGCACGTTTATTTGACTCCACTCGCCCAATCACGTCAATCAAACGGGTATAGGCACTTTTCTGTTGTAGAGCAAATACATCGACATTCTGTGGTAACGGTTGCACTGGCTGCGCGGCAACTTGGCCCGCTCCAGCTGCCTTGAGTAAAACGATCAAGAGCACCAAAGGCACAGCAATAAAAGAAACGACTACCCACTTAGGGCTTTTGCTGACTATAGATTCGATTTGGGAATGCAACATAGAATCCTCATAAAACGTGAAATTGCCATTAGACAAAAACAATACTAGACTGTACAGTATGATAAATCAATAACAATACTAGACTGTTTAGTTTGATAATTAGATCGAAAGCAGTATAAACGAATGAACAGCGTAAAAAGATCAGCCCAGGGCAGACCGAAAAGTACAGAGAAACAACATCAGGTTTTAGTTGCCGCCAGTTGTTTGTTTTTAACCAATGGCTTCAGCGGCACATCCATGGACAACGTCGCCAAGAAAGCTGGCGTTTCAAAGCAAACCGTTTATTCTCACTATAAAAACAAAGATGCGCTTTACTCCGCCGTTATCGAATTTAAAGTGCGCGAATATCAGCTTGACGAAGAGCACGTAAGAGAACTCGGGGCGGATATCAAAGCAGTGCTAACAATGCTTGGCCGACAATTTGTCCAGTTGCTTCACGATGAAGAAGTCATCTCTATGTATCGGGTAGTTATTGGCGAAGTCAGCACCAACCCACATGTTGCTGAGCTATTTTTTAACGCAGGCCCTAAACAAGCAATGCAAATGCTGGCGCGCTATCTGGTTGAGTATTGTCCTAGCATGGAACAAGAAGATGCTAGATACTGTTCAATGGTGTTTTTTAACCTATTAAAAGGGGAACATCATATGAAAAGTCTTATGGGCCTACCCGGGGCAATGAGTAAATCGGAGCAGATGTTATTTGTCGACAAGATCATAAATAGCTACCGCATTATGTTGGTGCAGTTTATACCCGATGAACAGTTAGCCACCTCGTTTAACAGCAACTAGGCTCCTATACTTAACATTACAGAGACAAAATCATCAGGTCTTCTGCCACAGTTATTTTGCCCTTGTAACTTGCTTTTAGCGTCTTTAAAAGCTGTTGCTGGCGAAACTGAGTCCTATTCATAAAATGTGAAATAAGCAAATGCTTGACTTTACTTTCCTTGGCGATCTGTGCAATTTGCGATGGTGTGATATGTAAATTTTTTGCAATGCTTCCCGCAAACTCAGGAATGGCATTGTGCACTATGAGCAGATCGGCGTCTTTAGCAAAACCCGCCAATCGCTTGTGTTTGTTGTTCATGTCTCCGGCATAGACGATTTTCCATCCGCTAAAATCCAACTTCCAAGCCACTGCAGGGATGGGTCCATGATGTGTTGCCAACGAAAACGCCAGCGCGTTTTCAGTTAGCTGATAACGTTGTTCTCGCGCTTTTGACAGCGGAGCATCAATCCCACTGACTAAAAACGCCTCTTCCCCTTTTACCAAATAATCACTTAAGTAGCTAAATGCACCGGATTCTGAAAACAAGCGCTGAATAAATTCACTAGTGGCGGGAACTCGTTCGTTACCTCCCGGACCAAACACCCTTAAATCACGGCTGCGACGAGTAAAAAACGCACCCTTAACAAACGCTGGCAAGTCAGCGCTATGGTCAGTATGTAAATGGGATAGGAAAATAGCGTCTAGATGCTCAAATTCAGCCTGGCTTTCGCCAAATCTAAGGCTAGCACCGCTGCCAGTATCTAGCAGGTAACGCGCCTGACCGCCTTGCAATACGAGATAACTGGAAGACGCTCTGCCATCATCCAGCTCAGGACCTCCAGAGCCCAACACGTGCAATTGAATCTGTTGTTGTTCACAGACACTAGCATTAACCTGTTTAAAAAAAACACAAATAAGTACTATGTAGACTCGAAGTGTTATTCTACTCGACATTTCAACTCTAATAACTCCCTATTCATCTCAATTAATAACTTATTTTTTACAAATCACTACAATCACAACCATTACAATATCAGTAATGTCACAAATAAAAGACCGGGAAATCACATAAAAATTTGGAATAACCTGTAATTTTTAGTAATTTTCCTACATTGTTAATCTTTTGTTAAAATTAACTAGACGAAATCCGTGTCGTCGATGGTAAACTTTAGTATTAGAGCTACAATGAGAATGATAATACTAGGTTCAATATAGACGAACACAACATCAGTTGTCTTGGCGAACCGAAAGTTTCAGAGCAGAAAACATAAATAGGGGCAGTATCATCCATGTTTAAATCGATAAGGAATCAGCTATTAGCATGGCTTTTGTTGGCCGGAGTAGTAGTAGCGGCCGTATCTCTTACCACCGTTTATTTCATCTCCAGCGGGCAAGCTAATACTGAATTTGAAGCGCAAACTAAGGCACAAATGGAATACGCCAAGGTAGCCATGATTGAACCTGTGTTTACCTATGATTATGGCCAAGTTGAAATGCTCGCAAAAGCCATGACTGACATTGATATTATCTCCGGTGTTTTTATCACTGACCATCGAGATAAAGAGCTAGGTAAAGCGGGTAATACCAGAGTGCGCGATGACAGTATCGAAATGTCTTTACGCGACGACATTGAACGTGAAGGTAAAACGATTGGTAAAATTACCATTATTTTCTCGCAAGCCCCTATGCAAGAGAAGCTCGCGTCGAATGCAACAACGTCAATCTTTAACACTATTATCCTCGTCGTTGCCATGATGGGTGTAGCCGTTGTTACCATAAAGATGCTTGTGCTTTTACAGTTAGAGCAGGTAACTGACTCGATTAAAGAAATAGCCCTTGGTGACGGTGACTTAACTAGAAAGCTGAAAGGCGCACGAAGCAGAGAATTTGCGATTTTGGCGCGGAACTTCCACATGCTGTTGGAAAAACTAACAGAACTGATTAAGAGCATTCTTTCCACAGGCAAAACCATTGAAACCCGCTCAGAAGCGATCAAAAGCATGATGCACGAAGCTAATCGCTCCACTGACGCTCAGGTACAAGATGTACAGATGATAGCGACAGCACTCCAAGAAATGTCGATCACCGCCTCAAAAGTAGCGGATCATTCGCAACACACAGTTGAACAAACTGACATTGCCAAAGAAAAAGTTAACCAAGGTAAAGCGCGCGTAGATAGCAGTGTTGAAATCATTAAGGGTCTAGAAAACCAAATTGTCGGCACGGCAGACCAGGTTTACCGCCTGCGAGATAACAGCGAAAAAATTGGTTCAGTGGTAACCGTTATCAAATCTATCGCTGAACAAACTAACCTGTTGGCCCTAAATGCGGCGATCGAAGCCGCACGAGCTGGCGAACAAGGGCGAGGGTTTGCAGTTGTAGCAGACGAAGTGAGAACGTTGGCACAAAGAACACAGTCTTCTACTGCAGAGATTGAAAACATTGTGACTGAACTACAAACGTCAGCAGAAGATGCGCACCAATCTATGTCTACCAGTAAAGACGCAGTGGAAGAAGCTGCAGCGGGTGCAGACAGTATCAGTGAAGTGCTCGATGGTATTCAAGAAACTGTGGTAAATGTTAGCGATATGAACCATCAAATTGCAGTTGCCTCAGAAGAGCAAAGCGCCGTGAGTAATGACTTAAGTGCACGTATTGAGTCAATCAATAGTTCCGCTGACGCTCTTGCATCGACTATGCATGAAGTGAATGAGATCTCTGTCGAACTTGAAGACAAATGTCACGAGATGCAAGACGACTTGGGCCGCTTTAAACTTGAGTGATAAAGCAACGTAAGAACAATCTAAAGGAGGCTTAATGCCTCCTTTTTTAATGGGCGTTATCCCAACTAACTCACATTTCTGTTAAACTGCTCGGCTAGAAGTTATGTTTCAATCAGACAATATGAGTCTTGCTTAATGAATCAATTTTTAGGTCAGCACATCCTCTCCGTCAAACAGTTCGACATTGACGCCATCAATCAAATTTTCGACGTTGCTGATAAAATGCAGCGCTACGCCAAACGCCAAGCTCGCACCAGAGTATTAGAGGGCGCAATCTTAGGGAATTTGTTTTTTGAGCCTAGCACCCGTACACGGGTCAGTTTTGGTACTGCCTTTAACTTACTTGGGGGTTCAGTAAGAGAAACAACGGGGCTTAGTTCCTCTGCTTTGGCAAAAGGTGAGTCTCTATATGATACGGCTCGTGTGCTGAGTGGATATTCAGATGTGATCGCGATGCGCCACCCTGAGATTGGGTCAGTAGCGGAATTTGCTAAAGGTAGCCGCGTTCCTTGTATTAACGGCGGTGACGGGGCTAATGAACACCCTACTCAGGCGCTGTTAGATCTTTACACCATTAAAAAAGAACTACAGTTTCACGGTAAATCAATTGATGGCCTTCACATTGCCATGGTTGGCGACCTTAAATACGGCAGAACCGTACACTCGCTGGCCAAACTACTGTGTCTGTACAAAAACGTAAGGTTTACCTTTATCTCTCCACCAGAGCTCGGCATGCCGCAGGAGATCATGGACATGATTACCAACCACGGCCATCAACTTAACCTACAACACTCGATTGAAGGCCAGTTTGACGCCGATATTTGCTATCAAACACGCGTGCAAGAAGAACGTTTTCCAAGCAAAGATGAAGCAGATAAGGATCGTGGCAAGTTCCGACTTAACAATGCGATTTACACCCAGCACTTCGAATCAAAAACGGTGATTATGCACCCATTACCTCGAGATTCTCGCGCAGACGCAAATGAACTAGACAACGATTTGAACCGTAATCCTAATCGCGCGATTTTTCGTCAGACCGACAATGGGGTACTGGTACGAATGGCATTATTTGCTTTGGCATTAGGTGTAGAAAATCTAATGGAAGAATACGAAACGCCAGTACCTTGGCACTATGCAGACAAGTAGTCAGTTGACTCAACACTAGAATAACAGACAGTAAGGGTACGTAGATACGTACCATATTTAGGAACTATCAATTTATGCAAACTTCTGAATCGCTTTTTTCTCGGGCACAACAAACAATACCGGGTGGAGTAAATTCTCCTGTTCGTGCCTTTAAAGCAGTCGGTGGCACGCCGCCCTTTATCTCCAGAGCGGAAGGCGCATACCTTTACGACAGCGACAATAAAGCCTACAGCGACTACGTGTTGTCTTGGGGACCAATGGTGCTCGGACACAATCACGAGGTTATCCGCAATGCAGTTTCAGATGCCATCAGCAACGGTCTGAGTTTCGGCGCTCCAACAGAACTTGAAGTCCACATGGCAGAACTGATTAAAGACATTGTGCCATCTATGGAAATGTCGCGCATGGTTAACTCGGGCACAGAAGCAACGATGAGTGCGATTCGCTTGGCTCGCGGCTTTACTAATAAAAACAAAATACTGAAGTTTGAGGGATGCTATCACGGACACTCAGACAGTTTATTAGTGAAAGCAGGATCTGGTGCACTGACATTCGGTGTTCCAAGCTCTCCAGGTGTTCCTGCATCCGTTGCAGAGCACACCTTAACCGTAGAATTCAACAACCTAGATTCTGTCGCCAAAGCATTTGAAGCATGTGGTGAAGATATTGCCTGTGTCATCGTTGAGCCTGTTGCAGGCAACATGAACTGTATTCCTCCTGTACCCGGCTTTCTTGAAGGGTTGAGACAAATTTGTGACCAATATGGCGCTGTACTCATTTTTGATGAGGTAATGACGGGTTTTCGCGTCGCCCAAGGGGGCGCACAAGAAAAATACAGGATCAAACCTGACCTGACCTGCTTGGGTAAAGTCATCGGCGGTGGAATGCCCGTAGGAGCGTTCGGCGGTAGAAGAGAAATCATGGAACACTTGGCGCCATTAGGCCCTGTGTATCAAGCCGGAACACTTTCAGGCAACCCTATCGCGATGAGCGCAGGTTTAGCGGCTCTGAATTACATTAAAAGTAATGATATTTATCCGCAGTTGGTACAACAAACCCAAAAACTTGCAGAAGGTATCAAAGAAGTGGCGCAGTCTCACAATATTCCTTTTACCGTTAATTATGCGGGCAGTATGTTTGGCCTATTTTTTACGGACGTCGAGAAAGTTGTTAATTATCAACAGGCAATCAACTGTAATTCAGACACCTTTAACCGTTTCTACCATAAAATGCTTGAGCTGGGCGTATACTTGGCACCAGCGTCTTATGAGGCAGGCTTTGTATCCACCAGTCATACCGACGCCATTATCGCGAAAACCATCGAGTTAGCTGATCAGGCACTTTCAGACATCATCTAATTCGACAGTTCAGGGAACTAAATTATCGGGGACTACTCTATTAAGCAATTACCCATATAGAGTTGTCCCCATACGATGGATCGTATTGATATTCTACAGACAATAGATTCTGACAAGAATGCACCAACGCTCGACATTGATCCCAACTCTATCTTTGCTAACAACCTACACCATGTAGAACACACTCTCCAACTTGAGCAATCACCTGATAACTTAACTTCAGCTGCGTCATTTCACTCATTTTCGATAATCAATATTGAGGATAGTGATGACATTAGCTTTGTTGCTTACAATCAGAAACGACCTCAGCATATCTCCAGTTGGATTAGAACTACATTAAGTACCTTCACCTTACTTTCACTGTTAATACACGTCCTTATTCTATTTGCTGTGGGTTATGCAGGTATGAAGATTGTGATGCATGATTCATCGCCTGAAGCGCCCTCCCCGATTGAAGCCAAATTAGTCTACATCCCCCTTAACAAACCTTTAACTGAGAAGGTTGAGCCCGATACTGTTGCGCCCAATGAAGTATTGCTCGAAGAAACCGTTCGCCCCGAGACGTTAGCGAATACCAATGAACAAGAAGTAGAGACTCCTGCACAAGTACAAAACATAGATGTTGATGTGCAAGAGTCACCGGTGGATGATAAGGTTGCCTCTGAAGCAATTGAATTATTTGAAGAACCGGCGACAGCAAGCGCTGATAACTCAACTCAAGACGAATCTCTTCAACGTTACAACGTTAGCGAATCGTTCTCCAAGAGACTTGAAGATCTCAACCGAACGGCCGTTCAAAACATGAACAAAGAAGCGTTAAAAACCCGAGATTTTGATCTATACGGAATAAAGAACAAGCCAAATTACTTTGAAGTTGAAGAACCAGACAGTCCCATTAAACCCAAGAATGTAAACTGTGATAGCGGTATGAGTAGGACGATGGTCTCGATGTCTGGCTTATTTGGCGGAACCTTGCGTTGTACAAAAAAGCCAGACATAAATGGTTTTATCGATAAACGTCTTAATAAAAACCCAAAAAAATAATTTTGCTCGGTTACTATATACCCGAAACACCTCAAAATGCTCGACTTCAGCGAGTGAATAAAAGGATTTAGGCAAGGCAAATTGTTGAAGGCATGGTTATTTCACGTCAATACAATTTAACGCAGCATAAATCCT
>WKFJ01000019.1 GCA_014872785.1 Alteromonadaceae bacterium | reverse complement strand
TTCTACTGCGTTATCGCCTTTTTATGTAGAGCAACTACACTACAAAGACTCTGCCTTGTACAAATACCAAACAAACTGCTGCAAAATAATACCGCAAAGTTCAACAGGCTCTGGATGCTGTGCACAACCACACGATAAAAAGATGAGTAAGTACTTTTGTTACCTTGATAGAGTCACGGGCTGACATGCGTGCACATTAACTGTGGAGGCCATGTTTTCATACTGGACAATAAATATACGCTTGTCGAGTTTCGGCCTAAGTCTTTATGAAACTTTATGAAATAACATAGATTTTACTAAAGCATTTTCTGGTTTTGTCCGATAGCTAGATATCTCAGTTAGATATCACACTAAACATTAAAATAAGCGATACGGGTAGCATCACATGAGCCAGAAGAAAGACGGAATTGCAGCAGCGAGAGATTTTATTTTTAGAGGCGTAAATGTAGTTGGTTTTGGCGCGGCAGTTTATTTGTGTATGCAGGGTGTTATGTTGTTTGTCAGTAACGGCATGATCCAATAATTTCGTTGTGCAAAAAAAAGCATTTAGAATATTTCGACTAACACCATTCGCCAACACTATTTGACGACAACATTCACCAACCCCATTCACCAACAACACTCGTTAGCAATATGCTGAAGCAATAACAATACAGTGGCCTAATACTTAGACACTCTTCAAGAGCAGCTATTTCTATTCGTTACGCTCCAGATAAAGCATCACTGTATCGGTAAAGTCTGTAAAAATACCATCGACCTGTAACTCTTTGAACAGCACATCTAACGCTTGGTCACTGGTAACGCCTTTAGGTAGTTGATCTTTCCTAAACGTAAAAGGGTGCACTGCCAAACCGTATTTTGCCGCCAGTTCGCGATATCCGGTTGAGGTCGGCTTGTCATCGCTTAAGTTCACAAGCTGCGGGATCCACGGACCAATTCCGTTGGCAACCTTTGCAACAGCTTTAACCCCGTCTTCAGTTTTGAGAAACTCGTAATCGGTTGTGGACTCTTGCCAGCTGTTTTCTGCGATAAGCTGCACCAGCTTTGTGTTTAGTCCTAACTCGTTACGCAATCGTTTGGTATGCGCCCAGTCAAAACACTGCACGTATACATTAGCGTCCATTTTGTTTAATGATTTTTGCTTAAGAGACGTCACTAAAAGCTGGGCGATATCGTGGCCTTCTTGTTTGTGCCACTCTGGTGCTTTTATCTCAATGTACCAACCTACATGACGATTAAACTGGCGATTAAGCTCGTTGATAAGTTCAAACTGTTCATCAAAGGTGGAGAGAGTGTAATGCGCTTGGCCGCGGTATCGATTGGGAAATACATTTCTGCCATCTTTGTTGCGTCGCTCGTGCACATTTAAGCTCTTAAGTTCTTGTAAGGTAAAATCGACGGCGTAAAAACGACCATCTTTTCTATGGCGTTTTGGAAAAATGTCAGCAACATTGGTGGTGCTATCTAAGTAGATATCATGCAGCACTACAAGATGCCCGTCCTTACTTACCACCAAGTCTTGTTCAATGTAATCAGCTGATTGCATATAGGCCAGTGCCGCAGCCTCAAGAGTGTGTTCGGGTAAATACCCGGATGCACCTCTGTGCGCAATAACGAGAGGCTTCGCAAAAGAAACAGCAGAAAACACAACGAATAAAATACTAAAAAGCCATTTATTTGCTCTGGTATTAGCGCACATTGGGAGGTTTATCCTAATCTCTTTGAATTAATTCTATGGCGTAACCATCTGGGTCACGGACAAAGGCAATAACTGTGCTGCCGCCTTTTACAGGGCCTGGAGAACGGTAGACATCCCCACCTTTGGCAGAGATAGCTTCGCAGGTCGCGTAAATGTCTTCTATTCCTATGGCAATGTGCCCAAATGCGTTGCCGTGGTCATATTCGGACGTGTCCCAATTATGAGTCAATTCCAAAACCGTAGTATCAGATTCATCACCGTAACCTAAAAACGCCAAGGTATATCGGTAAGCCTCATTTTCGCTTTTTCGCAATAGCGACATACCCAGTACTTCGGTGTAAAAATCTATAGAACGTTGTAAGTCGCCAACGCGCAACATGGTGTGTAATAAGCGCATGTTTCTCCCAATTATGTTTGCTTTGGTTTAGAGCCTGTTTAGCGTTGCGTTATTAGTTTGTTCAATCTGAGCGCATGCTGATCGCGGAGTTGCTTTGCAGGCCTAGTGGGCTAAGTCAGAAAGCAACAACAAAGAGCAGGATGCGCTCAGGAAGAATCCTTCGGGCAGCGCTTGTTTGGTATTTCTACTGCGTTATCGCCTTTTTATGTAGAGCAACTTCACTACAAAGATTCTGCCATGTACAAATACCAAACAAACTGCTGCAAAGTAATACCGCAAAGCTAAACAGGCTCTTAGCTTAGCAGCGTAAAAATTGCAGGTCTAGCGAGCAGAAATATTGGCAACGGAGTGTAGATACCAAGTATTGCAATTACATGACGTATTACCGACTATTAATCTTTACTCAGGTTAAACGCTTCAGGTTTTATTGAAGAAAGTGGGAAAACATAAAGGGTGGGCATGGCAAAAACTGTAATTTTCGTACACGGAACCTGGGGCGGTGGCTGGGACTATAAGCACTTGGCAGAAAAGTTGATAATGCGGGGCTACGATGTTTATCGACCTAGTCTTACTGGTCTTGGGGAGCGCAGACACCTCTCGAATCCAAGCATTAACCTAGATACCCATATATTAGACATCGTTAACCTTATTCGTTCTGAAAACCTTTCCAAGGTTATTCTAGTGGGGCATAGCTACGGTGGCATGGTTATCTCTGGTGTTGCTGAAGTGATACCCGAAAAGTTGTCTCATTTGCTCTATATGGACGCATTGTTACCCGAAAATGGCGAGTCGATGTTCAGTCTCATGGGAGAAGAGCAAGCTAACTACTTCAGAGACATGGCTAAGGCTTATGAACAGCCTTGGTGCATTCCACTAAATTGGCCTAAATGGGGCAGGGACGTGCCACATCCTATCGGAACTTATGAGCAAGCGGTTGTTATTAATAATCCCGCGGCACAAATAATTCCTGCAACTTATGTGTATTGTACAAAACCGCTAGAAGGAAAAGAGCGTTTTAAACTTTTTGCAGACAGGGCGAAGGCGAGGGGGTATCGCTATCTAGAACTGCCTACCGAACACAACATGCAGCGTACAATGCCTGATGAGTACATCGCTATTATTGAAGAAATCGTTGCTACATCTGAGCTAAATGAAGAAAAGTGATGAAAAGTGCAGGAAATTGCACTAGCTACTGCTACTTGTGCTGATTTACGCTACATTTACCCTATTGCGATTTTTTCAATGTCACGACCCATGCCCTTGCGATGTTAAGGATGCTCTCTCGCTGGAGAATTTATGGATAAATTTTTTGAAATAGCCGACGATCTTATGTTGATTACCGACGTGGAAGGCTATGTACAAACCTGCAACGCACCCAGCCAATCGTTGTTTACCCACCATGCTTTTGATCTGGAGAAACTCAGATTACACGACTTGATCCACGACAAAGATAGAGATGTTTTCGAAACGGCGTTTGCCAAATTAAAACAGGACAAATTCGCTAAAAAACTGACGTCTCGCATTAAAGGTGAAACTGAAGCTGTGGTGTGGATTGAGTGGAATTGCCGTATCCATGAAACGGAAAATTCTATTTATTGGATTGGTCGTGATGTTACCGAATTCAAACGAATGGAAGCATTTCTCGGCATTCTAGAGCAGGTTACTGGCACGGGTGCATGGGAGCTTGAACTTGGCAGCGACATAATTCACTGGTCAGATAAAATTCACGACATCCACGAGACCGACAGTAACACCTACGTGCCAGAGATTGAGCAGGCGCTGGCATTTTACCGAAGCGATGCCATTCCGGTATTAATAGAGGCGCTGGAGCGACAAGAGAAAACCGGCGAAGCCTACAGCTTGCAATTGCCGTTTAAGACCAGCAAAGGTAGAGACATCACCGTTAATGCACGTGGATTCACGCAAACTCGAGACGGCCAAATTATCAGGCGTTATGGCACCTTTAAGGACGTCACCGAGGAAGTCGCGGCTGAACTGGAAAAGCAGAAGATGGTGAAGCGCACCACGCTCGCGTTGGATTTTTCAGAAATTGGCGTGTGGGAGCTTAACGTAAATGACGACTCGCTAGTCTGGGATGAACAGGTCTTCAATATATACGGCGTGAAGCCCGAGAACTTTGGAGGGCATTTCCAGGATTGGAAAAACGCAGTTCACGAAGAGGACTTACAACGCGTGCTTTTGCAGCTTGAGGATACAATGCGTTCGGGTAAACGCTTGGTCACTCAGTTTCGCATACGCACAGAAGCGGCGCATATTCGCTACGTTAAAGCCATGGCATCCAACGTATATGATGAAGAGGGTAAGTTAACCCATGTCTTAGGTGTGAACATTGACGTTACTGCCGAGGTGCAGCAGAAGAAACTGCTACAAATGGCGAAAGAACGCTCTGAAGCGGCCGATAAGGCGAAATCACGCTTCCTTGCCACCATGTCCCATGAAATCAGAACACCGCTAAATGGCATTATTGGTGGCTTACAACTTATTGATCAAGAAACGTTGGCACCGCAACAGCAGACCTTAGCACAACGCGCGTTGACCAGTTCCCAATCGTTGTTGGCCATTATTAACGACATCTTAGATTTCACTAAAATCAGCGAAAACAAAATTCAGCTGGACATCATTCCTGTCGATTTACACAAACAGTTTCAGCAAATACTCGATGAGCAATCATTGCTACTCGAAGATAAGAATTTAGGCCTGAGATTAGACTATGACGCAGGCACTTCAGATTGGTACAAAGTTGACCCGGTGCGGTTACGCCAGATTGTGATTAATTTGGTGGGGAATGCCATTAAGTTTACTGAGTCGGGTGAGGTGGTTATCAAAGTATCCACGCAAACGGTCAATAATAAGGAATTGCTGCAAATTCAAATTATTGATTCTGGTATTGGTATGAACGAGGAACAGCTTAAAAACCTGTTCGCGCCATTTGTGCAAGCTGATGTATCAACAACTCGTAAATTTGGTGGTACCGGTTTGGGTTTGGCGATAGTTAAAAAACTCGTTGGTATTATGAAAGGCCAGATAGGTGTCACCAGTGAGCCGGGACAGGGAACTTGCTTTACTATTGGCTTACCATTAAAGGTATGTGCTCAGTCAGATGTTCTTTCTGTCGATGAGGATGCCGAATTACAAGTTGCACCAGATTTATCAAATAAGCGCATCATCGTTGCAGAGGATAACGAACTCAATCAAATGCTGATTGAAATAATGGTACAAGAAACCGGTGCTGAGATAGTGCTCGTGGAAAACGGGCAATTGCTCTTAGATAAGCTTGCACAAGAAAACTTCGATATTGTGTTGTGCGATATTAATATGCCGGTTATGGATGGCATTACCGCCTGTAAGCGCATACGGGAAAAAGATAAGAAAATGCCAATGTTTGCATTTACCGCAAATGTAATGGATGAAGATGTGGCGCATTACAAAGAAATTGGCTTCGATGAGATTATTTCTAAACCTGTAATTAAAGGAGACTTATTCAAGAAATTACTCAGATTTTCGAGTTGATTACCTTATAAGTTTGCAAGCTAAATTAAGAGTTAATCCATCGAAAGGTAATTATGTTTTCCTTTCTAAAGGGTCTAAGGTTTATATTTAACTCATTTAAATTTACATTGAAATTTAATGTGGATTTTTTGTGCATATTTTTGTTTGTGTGTTTATTGATCAACTATACTTGTCTCTCGAACAAAGGCTAGGGAGCAATTCAATGGATGCAACGGTTGTCACATTTATCCGTTTTTCTTTCATCTTCTTTTCTTACTTATGTTTTTTGTTCCCACGAATTGTTAATGCCAATTCTAACTTCACTTTAGATTTTGAAAGTACCGATTTATCCGGTTGGATATTAAGTGGCAGATCAACCGCTCCGTGGCAAAGAACAACAGACAACCAATATTCTGGCTCTTATAGTTTAGGGACATCTGCAAACCGTCGTGCCACTGCCACCTACCGAAACACACAGGGTTTCAACGCATCGGAAGTCAGTTTTTATATCCTTACCGAAAACTTTAGCAGCACTTCATCTTATCTGACGGTATTTGTCGACGGTGTTGCCGTAATAGAATCGATTACCAGTGATTCTGGTTGGTCACAAATAGAAGATATTCCATTAGGTGTTAATGCTCAGGAACTAAAATTTGTGGTCATCAACACTTCAGGGCAATCGGTTGGAGCTTGGATTGATGATATCGCATTTGGTGTAGGTCAAGACACTGATAATGACGGAAAGCCGGATTCACAGGATAGTGATGATGATGGGGATGGTATACCTGACGTATGGGAGTTGGAATATGGTTACGATCCTCTCAATGCCAATGATGCGCAGCGTGATGATGACGCTGATTCTTTAAACAATCTAGGCGAGTTTAATAACGAAACCCACCCACAAATGTTTGATACTGACAGTGACACTATTGGTGATGGTTATGAAGTACAGATTGGAACTAGTCCCACAATCAGCGACGTTGGCGTAGACAATGATAACGACGGATTATCTAATGTCGAAGAAGTACAGTACAACACTGACATCAATGACAGCGATACTGATGACGGCGGCATTCCCGACGGAGCTGAGGTCTTTAACAATTTAGATCCATTAAGTTCCAACGATGAGCAGTTTGATGCCGACAATGATGGGCTTTCCAATCTCACCGAGTACAATCTAGACACGGATATCAATAACTCAGACACTGACAATGATCAAATGCCAGACGGTTTTGAGGTCAGCTATGAGCTCAACCCGAAACAAGACGATGCAAATGAAGATTTTGATTCGGATGGGTACTCTAACGTAGAGGAATATTATGCGGGTACCATTCCGAATGATAGCTCTTCGTTTCCCGACTCAAATGCATCGGCTGATAGTACGGTACTTATATGGAATTTTTTACCTAATACCGATTCAGATTGGTCAATAAATGGTACCTGGTATCATGCTGAGCAGCGGTTTGATAGCTTTTCTCCGTGGCAATTACAAACAGAGCAAGATGGTTCTTACGTTGAAATATCCAGTTTTCCAGGAACAGGGGAACTGCACTTTGTACTCACATTAACAGAAAGCTCGAGTGATACGTCTATGCTGCGCTACCTAAAGAATGGGAATGTAACAGCACAATGGTTGGGTTCGGAGAACAACGCTTTCATTAGAGGGCCATTTGAGGTCAATACTAACGATAGCGTCAGACTTGACTTTCAGACACAACAGTCCTCAGAAAAAGCGGCGATAATTCAGATCGTCTTCATTGGTGAACAAGCCCAAACGCTGGATACAGACGCCGACTCAGTGCCAGATGTAATTGATTTAGATGATGACAATGACTCAATCCAAGATTGGTGGGAGGTTCGCCATTCCTTTAATCCTTTGGATCCTAACGATGCTAGCGACGACGCTGATAACGATGGTTTAACAAATTTTCAAGAATATCAAAATGGTACTGAACCAAGAGACGCGGATACAGATGATGATGGAATGCTCGATGGCTATGAAGTTGAGCATGGTCTAAACCCATTTTCGGACGATGGCGACTCTGATTTAGATGGTGATGGTTTAAGTAATTTACTCGAGAGCCAATTAGGTACGCGGGCAGATTCTAGTGATTCTGATGGCGATTCAATTAGCGACGGATTTGAATACGAGCAAGGGATGAATCCATTAGACTCTTCAGATGCTCAGTTAGATTATGACGGCGACGGCCTGACTAATGCTGAAGAATTCGCCTATGGTACAAATATTTATAATGAAGATTCTGATGGTGATGGAATGCCAGATGCTTACGAGGTGAGTAATGGACTAAATCCAACTGCCGATGATTCTCAGGAAGATGCGGATGGTGACGGTATTACAAATATCATTGAATATTTGGAAGGCACTGACCCTAACAGTACTAATACAAATGAAAATTCCGTTCTAATTTCTTTTGAAGCAAATGAGAATAGTGAAGTATGGAGCACAACCACCACCGATTCCTCGGCGGGTGACGATGGATTATGGAGCGTTACTTCAGAATATGTCACTGAAGGTCAGTACGCGCTTAAATCTGGTGATGTTAGCGAATATTACTCCAGTCGATTTGAACTAACAGACTATATGTTAGATGGCTCTTTTAGCTTCGATTTAAAGTCGATGATGAATGAGAGCGATACGTTAGATCTTTATTTGAATGGAGATTATTACCAACGATATTCTGGTAGTTTTGAATGGGAAAGAGTTACGATTCCTATCGAAGAAGGGTTACACACCTTAAGCTTTCGATTTGTAGATCGCCCTGCGGGTTTACTCAAACAAAACGATAAGGATGTTTTGGCGACCAAAAATCATTCAATAAATGTGTTAGACAAAAGAAAAAGTCGAGATACGGAACTGTTTACAGTTTTAGGTGCTGAAGAATCTTCTGAAAAAGTGGTTGAACTTGAGGCTTCTAATCTGGTAAGCGGAGGTAGTTCTTTTGATACTGGCAACTTTAATTTTACTCAATCGAGTAAACCGCAAGACGATTTGGCTCAATTTGGCATTGATTACTATTTCTCGATGAGTGATTTTGGAGTATCAGTAATTGATTGCGGTACTGGTTGTGATGATACCTATGTCGTACATACATTATCTCAAGCGGTTGAGTACGACGGAATTTCTTACAATGAGCTATATGTCTCTTCAAATGGGCTCGTTTCCTTCGCGAGCTCTGCTAGCATAACGTCATTGAGTATAGCTGAGCTGCCCAATGCGGGCGAGCCACTTGGTGTCATTGCGCCAATTTGGACAGATCTGAATTTAGATGGGACGAGTGCAACTGATTCTGGAAATGGTAACCTGTATATCTCCGATTTTGATTTGAAATCTGTTTACGGATGCTCTTCTTGTAGCGATTATTTAATTGTCGAATGGAAAGAGGCTGCTGCTTACTCCAATCCAGATCTGTTATTCAATGTTCAACTTTGGATCGAAAAAGGGACATCTAATATTTATTATGTCTACGGAGAAAACCCTGATTTAGCGTCTTTACCTTATGTGTCGGTTGGTGCAGAAAACATTGACGGAACTGTTGGTTCTTCCATAGGTTTTTGGTCTTCCAGTCAGCTTACAGGTACTCTGCCTGTTGCATTTGAAACTTGGCGCTTGTCAACGGGTGATGAGCAAGATGAAGATAATCCCTCTTCGAGTGGAAGCTTCGTTGTACTTGACAATATTACCTACATTGCCGGCAGTATAGAGTACTCTGATCTTGATGGAGATGGCACGAGTAATGTCAATGATGACGATATAGACGGCGATGGAATTCCAAACGCATGGGAGGAATTATATGGGTTAAATGCTTACAGAGCGTCAGATGCTAGCATAGACATATATGATTATGATGGTCTGACTGCGTTAACAGAGTATTTGGCCGGTACTGATCCGACTAATGCCGACTCTGATGGCGATACGTTAACAGATTACTATGAATATAACTTTGGCATAGGCCCGGACACTTATAATCCGACGGCAGATGCTGACCAAGACCTATCAAATAACCTTGAAGAGTTTTTAGCCGACACTGATCCGGTTAGCGCTAGCTCGGTTCCGATCCCACTAAACACTGCGAGTAACAATACCTTTTTCAGTTTTGAGCCTAACGAATTGTTAAATAGTTGGTCTGTTGGGGGTAATGCAGTAAGTAGTGACCCGTGGTTTGTCACAACCGAAAACGCACAAGAAGGCAGTTATTCATTGCAATCGCCTGATATAGAAGGGTTGGGAAGAACTGTCGTCCAATATCGCGGGCGAATGGATGCCGGAGAAATACGCTTCAGTGTCAAAGTTTCTACAGAGCAGTCTTGGGATTTCTTGTCGTTTTTCATCAACGGAGAGTTAGTTGATAGCTGGTCGGGAGAAATAGATTGGACTGAGGTCTCTTATGAAGTAAGTGCAGGGGAAAACGTATTTACGTGGCAGTATTCAAAAGATCGTATTTGGGACGGTGGTTCAGATACAGTGTGGCTGGATAATGTTCATTTCCCCCAAGTTGATGCCTCGGGTGAGCACGTTGAAATTGATTTCAATAATAATAGCGATTTGAGTGTATTTGACAATTCATCTCAGTATCCGTGGTCAATCGATAATTCGGAAGGTTTTCAAGATAATAGTAGTTTAAGTTCAGCTGCTATAACTCATAGCCAACAGAGTCAGATTAGTATTAATAAGGTATTTAGTGCTGGAACCTTGACCTTTTATGCCAAGGTTAGTAGTGAATATAATTACGACTATCTGCGGTTTTACGTCGATGGAGAACTGATTCAACGGTGGTCAGGACAGCTCGATTGGTTTGAAGTTAATTATGAAATATCGGCAGGACAACATGAATTAATTTGGGAATACGCTAAAGATGGTAGCGTCTCTACCGGTGAAGATAAGTCTTGGATTGATAATCTTGTCTTACCTGCGTTTGAAGGCTCCAGTACAGAGCCTGTAATAACAGTCTTTGATGACGGAGACGGATACAATGAAGTCAGCGTTAGGCGAAAGTCAAATCAAACATGGTATACATTACAATCAGCTTCTGGCGATTCAAGGAGTATAGTGTTTGGCCAAAGAGCGGAAGACATACCTGTTGTCGCTGACTATGACGGAGATGGAATCATGGATATTGCGGTAAGGCGACCATCTACGCAGTATTGGTATATTTTAAACTCCTCGGGAGTTGACCGTATCTCTGGAAATTCCGACGGTATTACTCGGGTGAGGTTTGGCACTAGAGAAGAGGACATTCCCGTAGTAGCAGATTATGACGGTGACGGTAAGGCTGACTTGGCAGTGCGTAGGCCTTCTACTAAGTACTGGTATGTAAGAAACTCATCGGGTAGAGATCCCCTAACTGGCTTCTCAGATGGTATTACGAGAAAAATTTTTGGTCTACGTAATGAAGACATTCCTTTACCAGCTGACTACGATGGGGATGGTAAAGCCGATATCGCTGTAAGAAGGCCTTCCACAGCATTGTGGTACATATTTAATTCAAGCGGTGTAGACCGCTTAACTAATCAATCAGACGGTATTACACGGCGTGGATTTGGATCGAGAGCGGAGGATATTCCGGTACCGGCAGACTACGATGGTGACGGCAGAACAGATATAGCTATTAGAAGACCCTCGTCTCAATATTGGTACATCTTAAATTCAGGTGGGAACGATCCTTTGACTTTCAATAACGATGGCATAAGTCGGATAAGGTTTGGCACAAGCGAAGACGATATTCCTGTGCCTGCAGACTATGATGGAGACGGGAGTGCCGATATTGCAGTAAGAAGACCATCGACGTCTTATTGGTACATAAGAAATAGTTCCGAGAGCAATTTCAATTCTAGCCGGAATGATGGCATTCAAAGGGTTAGATACGGTACCCGTGAGGATGACATCCCGGTATTTGCGCCAATGCCTATAGTGATAAATATGGTTTCAGGTCGTGAACCTCTTCAAATGACTCCTGATTAATGGTCTATATTTGGACGTAATAGAATTAGTGAAACAATAAGTTGGAGTGTTGAGTGGTATTTTTGAAAATGAGTCAGAAAATGCGTCTGGTTTTATTGTTACTTGGTTGTATTAACGTGGCTCCTCATGCTAAGGCTACAAATGGTTGGGAGATAAAGCGCGATAAATCTTCTCCCGAGGCTAGGTTGAGTACAACGTTACAAATATTTATCCCTAAGAATGGCAGTATTTGGTTGCATTCAGGGGGACAAAACACATTTTGCCAAAATCTTAGCCCTCGAAATTTGAATCTTATTTATATGAGTGAATTCCCCAAAGGGACACCAGAATCATTTACCTGCAATGTATTTGAAGATGGTAAGGAATGCGAAAGGACGGTCAATGAGCAATTAATTAAATTTAATTGCAAAATTTGGAAGTCTGTAGATTCTGCCGGTGGCGGCCTAGAGACAAACGTTCACTTGAAAAAGCCACTAGAGACTGAAAACTGAGTGATTCGTAAAAGCACGTTAAATATATCTATTCGCAAATGGATAATGTGCTTGTCTGTTGTTTTTGCGTCTGTGTCATTTAGTACTTTTATCTCCGAGTACATGGGGATTAACGTTGATGATCTTTATCACGATTGGGTACTAACCCAAACACCGAGAGATTCATGGACACATACGTCGATACTGTATTTAGATGATGGAGTCCCCTTTTCAATATCCAGAAAACAAACAATAGGGTTATACGCACTAGCAATAAAAAGACTTATTGCTCAAGGAGCGGAGGCTGTTTTGTTCGACGGTACTCTATACGAATATAATAACATTACGCGAATTGCTGAATGTCTCAACGGCGCTGAAATCAAGTGGAAAAATGAACTCGACATGCGCCCGTTGTCAATTTTGACGCAAGAGGAACTCTCAAGAGTTCTCATGCCGAAACCATACAATAACGTGCCTCTAAGCGTATTTGTTTCGCCGTTCATAGACTTTGGCTTTCAACGTCGTTATCAATATGTTGATTTAAGCGCAGCTAAAATGAGCGAATCAGGAACTAGCAGTATTTTGCGCCACCAATTACTCAATAAAAACTCAGGAGCCACCGCGCTAGCTGATAGAATATCAGCGGTAAAACACGATGATTTCTCAGAAGGACTTTTTCAGTGCTCTACAGACTCTTGTATCAGAGTTAGACAAAGTAAGTCCTTGGAAGAGTTTCAAGAACCGAGTTCAGTTTTAACCTTATCTGAATGGTCTCAATGTGACGCTCTTGGCAAAAACGTCAGGCTAGACGGTAAGGCAATTATCCTACAGTTTTCAAATCTTACAGAGCCTACTGATTTACACCTTACCCCATTGAGCCATCATTTTACTGATAACAAACTGATTTCAGGCGCTCACTTTCTAGCGGACGCCACAGAGACGTTAATTAAAAAAGACATGCCAATCAGACCAAGTTGGATTGTTGTTTTTAGTGTGTTTGGTTTGGTTGCTCTGGTATTGGCTTTTGCGGTGTTATACGGACGAATTAGATTTTCACTTGGCATTTTGATGGCTGCATTGGTTTTTAACTTCGTTGCACCCTTTATTACGTCGTTAGAACTTTGGCCCTTCTCTCTTGGTGTTCTTATTTTCTTATCGGTGTTTGCGATAGGTTCCACGGTCGCAGTTTATCAAAACTCTAAATTTATCGGTGTAATGAAGAGTTATTTACCTATGGAAGTCCAAAAGCAAGTCATGGTCGGTGGCAATTTGGGGCAATATGTAAATAGAAAAATTTCAGCAGTAGTGCTGTTGAGTGACTTAAGAGCATATACAGAGATTTCTGAAAAACTGGAGAATCCGCAAATACTCTTTAAGTTCCTGAATTACTACTTCAAAAGTGTTACCGGTATTGTTCAGAATGAATTTTCGGGCTGGTTAGAAAGTTATTCGGGAGACCAAATAACATTTTATTGGCCTATACTCGACGAGAACGAAACTGAAACGGTAGAGCTTGTTGAACAGGCGGCGAATCACCTAGAAAGGGAATTTGATAATATCTTCAACAAGTTATTACTGGAGATTAAATCAAGTTACGTGGGGCTTGGTAGTGATTCGCTGGCTCAGATCCGAGGAAAAATCGGTGCCGGCGTGGGAATAAGTTACGGAGAAGTGTTTATTGGCCACTTGGGAAAAAACAGTGGTGTGATGAAATTCGGGATCATTGGCAGTCCCATTAATGATGCATCTCGAATTGAAAGCTTATCAAAAGTATTCAGTTCAGATGTATTTGCGACGGAGGATTTTGTATCTTTAATGTTGTCACAAGAACGCTGGTTGCCTCTAATTCGACTAAGGTTGAAGGGGTGGCAGAATCCAAAATGGGTGTTTATTCACAAACGTCACGATGCTCCTGCGAATGAGAGAGATATATGGCTAAATGCAATAAAATCGATACAAGACTCCGGCACTTTGGATAAGCCCATTACTAATCTATTAAGTTACACTGTTAGAGATGCTGAAGTCCTTCTTGATTGGTATAACAAGGGGTTTTGGTCAGAAGACGAAGAATGCTGGCGTCTGTCTCAAAAAGTGTAAAAGATCTTTATGAAATCGAAAAATAATAGTTTCGATAATTACCCGTTCTGCTAGGTTCTTTACCGTCATAAATTCCTTTGGTTACTAAAGTGTCCTTATCGTTGTAGCCCGTCTCATTATTACACGCCAGCTAAAAATTGCTTCAACGGCAAAAGCTTGAAAAATACTCATTTCTTTCACAAAAAATGGACAAAATGTCAGTAATAATCTGCTACATTTTTTTTTTGCTGCTATATTTCTGTAAAAAGCAAAAGTTGTCCGTCTTTCAATTTGGATGATTTAACAACACACAAGTAACTGGAACGCACAATGAACAACTTGATAAAATCGATAGTATTATTGTTTTTTGTCAACAGTGTATTCGCTGAAGACAAAGCCCTTCTCATAGGTGTCGGAAAACACCAAGACCCTAGAAATGACCTGCCAGGAATTGACCTAGATATCAAAAATATGCACCAAACAGTAAAGCAACTTGGTTTTACTGATATTAAGATTTTGGAGAATAGCGAGGCGACTGAAAAAAATATCAAGTTCGAACTGAAGTGGCTATCGCAGGGCTCCTCGAAGAACGACCGTGTATTAATATATTTTAGTGGCCATGGCAGTCAAATGAAAGACAGAAATGGTGACGAAGAGGATGGTCTTGACGAGTTTTGGGTTGCCCATGATTTCAATGTTACTGGAGGTCGAGCCAAAGGTTATATCCTTGACGATGATGTAAATAAGGCACTAAAAAATATACGTTCAGACAATGTTTATGTGTTTGTTGATGCCTGTCAGAGCGGTACATCGACTCGCGGGTTAACCATCCCCGCATTTGGACAGAGTAATACTAGAACGAAGTTTCTGAGCTACCCAGGTATGCCTAGAGGAGAGTCCAAAGGCATCGCAATCGAAGAAGCTAAGTCGAGCGACAATTTCGTTGCTCTTTCTGCCGCTAGAGATACCGAATATGCTTTAGCAGGAAGAAATGGGAGTTATTTCACACTTGGTCTTGTTGGCGCAGTTAAAAAGTCGCTCAACAGCAAAGACAAAGGTATAACACCTAAGAAACTGCATCAATCCGTCGTGAAGTATGTCGCGGATTTGACTCATCAAGGGAATCGTTTCACACCGCAACTCTCAGGCAATACCCGACTACAAAATAAGATACTTGGCTATCGTAAAGTAGAGAATGAAGGAATAATTTGGCAAGAATTCGAAGCAATCGAAAGCTTCGTACCCAGCAAGTTATCAGTCTCATCTAACAAGTCCAAATATCGTAAAGGCGACCAAATTGTTTTAGATATAAACGTGCCCTCTAGCGGATATTTAAACGTGGTAAGTGTTGATGCTAACGATGTACCAATTGTGTTATTTCCAAATGAGTTTCAACAAGACAACTTTGTCAGAAAAGGACGATTCACGACGTCTAACGACTTAGACTTTGTTTTAAAAGCGTCGGATCCACTAGGGAAAAACTTGACCGTGGCACTGTTGACAAAAGAACCACTCAATTTATACGAGAAAAGTACGTTTGGACGCGATGCCAATGGCAACTTAAAAGAAGTCGTCGTAGGTTTGGATGCCGTTGGTATGAAAGAGATTGAGATAAGGTCGCGCGGTATATCAGTGGAGTCTAATAGAAATCAAAGTCAAAGCTCTAGCGGTGACTCTGATGGCGTTTGGATTGGAAAAATTATAACAAATGTAACTCGATAAGAAGGAAACGAGATCATGAGAAAACTTGCCACCATTTCCTTATTAGCTTCATTGATGGTCTTTGGATGCGGGTCTACACCTTCAGCATCTAATACCTCCCGTGAATCGAATAATAGAGTAACGCCTGCTTCTGGTGAACTATATCAGTGGATCAACAATGAATTGACTGATTATCTTGCTAAAAATATAGGGGAAGTACCAAAGTTTAAAAATGAACCAATTCTCATTGTATCAATGAAAAATGAACAAATCTCACCTGATATCAATGGTTTAGTAGCAGATATCCGCAGCCAGTTAATGGATAACCTCTTAGCGAACCGCAATGTGAAGCTAGTGCGAAGACAATTAGATTACAGGAATACTCATCATAGGAGCCTCACACGACTGAGTTGTGATACTGAAACAGATATTCGTTATTACATCGGTTTGGAAGTTGATAAGTCATCAGTAACGGGAGACTACACCATTAGGATCCGAGCAATGGAGGCGGAAAATCCAGATCAATGGGTTCAGGGAATATCCACAAAATGGAGTGGTGCGTTAACTGCTGGGCAAGAAAGAGCATTGAATGACGAGGAAAAAGATCCGTATCTGCAAGGCTTGCGCAGTAGACCATTTTCCAGTGGAGAAAGCGACCTTCTTGCTCAGTATGTATCACACAACCTAAGTTGTTTGTTAGCGTCTGGAACGTATCCAGAACTAAAACTTTTCACCAAGCCTATTGAAGATGTTAATAGTGACGTTAAGACCGTAGTCAATTTAGTTGACAACTATTTATCTAGATTCCAGGAAGTTGAATTAAGTGACAAACTCGATACAGCAAATGCGGTGATGGCGTATGAATTTTTTAACATAGACCGCCGTGCGAAGCTTTCGATGATGAACGTTTCAATTAAATTTAAGGAATCAGGAGAGCGAGCGAAAGGTATAGATACACAGGCATACATTGGAATGCCAATTAGAAATAACGGCAAGCCAACCCGAACGACAACTCAAGCTAGCTCTGCGCGCAAAGCAGATCTAATAGAAAATTTTGAATTTAGACTTCCTAAACGCTCTTCATATTGTGATAGAAGAGACCCATGGGCGCTAGGGGAAACATCATCTAAAACGCCAATTTTAAACGAGAACGATTGCTTTGCTATCGAGTACTCAACAAAAGGACGTGAAGAGTATCTAATTTATGAAAACACTCATGGTCAGTTTTACAGTATAGACGGTAGTTGTTTGTCTATAGAGCACTCTAGACGCATAAAACGTGTCCCTTCTATTAACGGAAATCCACCGGTCATTAGTCTTGATAATTCTAGAGGTTTCGAGAGATTCCATTTATTAAGTTTTAAACATGCGATGAAGCGCTCAGACTTACAGAACATCGTGGAACGCCTACCAACTTTATGTAGAAGCGGTGGACAGGGTACTACCTCAAGAGCATTTTCTAACGCAATAAAAGATTATCATCGAAATAATTTAGGACAACTCGATTACGAGACGATCGCAATTGACCACCGTTAAATAGCATTTAAAGGATGATTACTTTTTTAACAAGAAACTGAAATTACACAGGCGATGGATTGGCAAAAGGTATTATTCGATAGTGACAGGCAGGTGATTCAAGCGCTGGATAGGGTGGCAATTAAATATTTTCCAACCGACCAGGACTTGGCTCACCAGACGGTCACCGACGTCATATCAAAAATTACAGAAAATGATTTCGAACGCCTTAACAAGCAAGGAGAAATCTCCTATCCACATGCTTATTTAATTACGGTTGCGACAAATCTTATCAAAGATGCTGCCGTTTCTAGATTTGGTCGATGTCGTCCACCTGAGTGGTTGAAGAAACTGGGACAACTGTGGGTCACAACACACAAATATCTGTGTTGTTATTCGTTGGACGCCAATGAAATTTGTTTCAGACTCAGTAGCCCAGAGTTTGATTTGGCGGACATTAAAAATATATGTACAGAAATAAAGGTTCGCCATGCCAAATGTGGCAAGGAAGTGGAGAAGCCAACAAGAGTATCCGTAGACGACGCCTTTTACGATGATCTACCGGATACAACGAACAAAACACCTGAAAAAGTTCTATCTAATCAGGAGTTAGAATTATTTTTCAGTGTGTTGAGCAAAATTTGTCTTGGTCAGGATGTTAAAAACACGCAAGAGATTTCAGAAGCTCTTGCGGAAATTCGAAACAAGCTGGTGCTCGAACCGAAAGAGATTCTTGTATTGAAACTTGTATATCAAGAGCGAAAAAGCTTGTCAGAGGCTGCGAGATTGTTGGGCGACGCAAGACATAACGTGGAATACCGTTTAAAAAATACGCTAAAGAAAATTCGTATTGTATTCCAAGAGCACGGTTTTAATTTTGAAGCATAGTGTTAAATAAAATGAGTTTGTCCGTCACTAAATATCAGAGTCATTTTAGAAACAGGTTGGTGTATGTCTGCTAACGACAAAGAAGTACTTGCTGCACTTGTTTCCTTGGGGATACAAAAAGAGTACGCGGATATAAATGTATCTGAATATTGGATATATAAGTATTGCAAGAATGAGTTAAATGAAAATGAGAAACAAAAGGTTGAGAATTTATTAGCTCATTCTTCTGAGTACTATAGTTTATGGCTAGAGGTAAATGAAGCCATCGCCCTGACAGAGACCCAATCAAAACAGTCTGCTTCGGATATGACATTGTTAAGCAGATTGCGCAGTTGTTTAGACAATGTAACGGGCTTTGATGGAATCAGTAAGCTTGCTTTGGGTGGGGCTTCCTTGATGTGTGTTGCAATAGTCACATTTCAATTAATAAAGCCTTCAATGCTTAAAGAAGACATGGGGTTGCCATATCCAACGGCTAACGATGTCACGCAGGATACATTCAAACGTTTTACTGGGTTACAAAACAAATGGCCAAACGCGTTATTAGACGGTGTTGCGTTTGCAGTAAAAGCGCACGCCCCCACGGCACCAGAATGGGACAGGTTACTCAAAATGGAAATTGCTGATTGCACCGAAGAGTCATGTACAGCAATTGAAACAAGGCAGTTTTCCTATGGAAAAATGTTAGCTGAGATGTATATCTCGTGTGCTTCGGAGAAGAGATTAACAACTGAGTCTTATAACAATTTTCGAGCAATGAGAAACAGTAACTGGTGGCCAAAGGAGTATCGTGGATACTTGTCGTCGAGTAATGTTTGCAAAGAGGTTGTTCGAATTTTCAGCGATGTGGTTGTAAATTTGAATTAATTTTTATGAATTTTTTAGGAAATGTCCGTCATTAAAAATGTTGTGTAAACACAATAATCAAAGGTAGGAAGAAATGTTAGTTATTAAAAATAGGATGATTAGTTTTTTCGTCGTTTTATGCGTTGCGGCGGGCATTAATTCAAGTTTTGTGCTCGCACAAGAAAAAGAAATTCAAGTACGTGAAAGGGAAGGCGGGCAACTCAAAGTTTCACTTGAATCACTAAAAGACTATTACGAACCAGGTGAAGCAATAAGATTCAAGATAAGAGGTAATGAAAGTTTCTTTTTATATTTGTTTACCATAAGCGAGAGAACCGGCAAGGCCTACATGATATTGCCTAACTCCTTGCAGAATGAGAACAAATACTCTGGTCGTCAATGGCATCATGTACCGAATAAGAACGTTGAATTTTTCTCAAACAAGTCAGGTGAAGAGAAAGTCGTGTACGTTGCCAGTAAACGATATCTGAATTGGGACACTAAAGGTTATAACAGAGTGGGGGACTTCCTAGAGACCAGTACTAAGTCGCTAGATGACCAAATTCAAAAACAAATTGTTATTACCCGCGACCGTAACAGAGAAACCAATCGAAATGAGCGTCCTGCTCGCAATAATTACAGTAGCAGGGCAAGGGAATACCGGGATGATGAATTTTATGTAGGCGAATATAGCTTTTACGTTGGGCGTAGCAGTTATTCATCGAGGCAAGAACAATACGAAGCACCTACTAGTAATCGTCCGCAAAGAACATCTAGTGAGCCTGTAATATTTCTAGGTACTGACAAAGACGAATATTACGTTGGAGAGCAGGTCAAAATTGTCATTGGCTCAGACACAAAGGGTTATCTGCATTTGTTTCCCCGACAAGCCGGCCGAGATTTTGAAAAAGTAACCACAAAACGGGTTGACGGCAACGCTTTACACAAGTTCTACCCGACGGCTGCTCGTCCAAAAGGTTTGCAGTATTTGTTAGTCGTTTTCTCTGAAAATAGAAATTTCAATAAATCATTACTGGGCGAAGATATGTTGGACGGATTGTCGCAAAAAGGTTTGGTTTATCGCTCCAGCAACAACAGACGAAACAATAAAATTCGTCATTATGTAACTAAAACCATAAACGTTAATTAAACCGGCTCACACCAATGAATAAAGTATTGAAGTTAATCAAGTATCTATTGGTTTTAGCGCTTGGCGTTATTGGTACTGTTTATTACCTTGAACACCAAAAAAGTGAAACTTCTCCGGTATTAGATAAGGTCGGCAAAGAGTGGCTAGCAACCACTGACCTGCTGAAATCGCTGGAGTCCAGCTTTTCTTTTGATGTGGAAATCACTAAACGCAAAAAAGGACTAGACTTAACCCTATTATCTGAAAAGTCTGGTGACCTTTGGCTGTATGTGATTGAAAAAGGTACTGACCAAATTCAACCAATTTGTGTTAACGAAAAAGGTCTTGTTGCAGGAAAAACTAAAGAAATTTATTGCGAGTTTGAAGCATTGTCTGAAACAGAAAGTATGTTTTTCGGTTTTGTGACAGTTAGCGACAAAGATGAAGACGTGATTCGAAAGTATATTCAGTTGCGAAGCGCACTATTACCAGGCCAGCAACGAAAAGGACTTATTTTTGACGAAGGTGCGATGGGCACCGAGCTAGAGGAAGAGAGCGGAATAGCTTCTGCCTCACAGATATTGTGATTTAAAAGCATGTATGGTCATCAACCATGCAAGAAGATTATCATCGGGAGCATAATATGAACTTTAAAAAAACGCTTAAATCAGCGGTAATAACGGCAGGGGCTAGCTTTTGCTTGGCTAACTCTGCGACCGTGTTGGCACAGTCCAATCCAACCCTGAGTCTGTTTCCTTCAACAGTGAAACAAGATTTGAAAGAGTCTGTTGCAGCCACTAAAAAACTTGAAGAAAATATCCAACCAATCATTGCTCAAATGGCTGAAACAGAGCAATTGTTTAGAAGTGCAAACTGTGATGGAGAAGCTGGTGACGCAGGTTGTGCGCAATTGAAAAAACAATTGCAAAGACAATATCTCGATATGTTGACTGAAGTAGAAGCAGTGTTACCAGAAGTCGAAAAATCGATAAAGGCCACCCATAGAAGTTTATCGAAGAGCATTACAAAAACTCTCGGTAAAACAAAAACCCCGTATCAATTACAGAAAGAATTCTTGAGTAGTGCAACGCCTATTACTAACAAGATCAGAGGCAAAAAAGGTGGCCTAGCAAAACGCCTACAGAGTTTACTTGAGTTGACTTCAACAAAGTCAGAACCCGGTTCAGCACTGGTATCTGCCTCAAGTTTCTTTTTGGATGCCAATGAGTCACTAGGCATTATTTCACAAACAAGAGACGCAATTGCTCAGGCCAAGACGCAAGCGGCGCTTGACTTGGAACTCGGTAATTTATCCGAAGAGATGATGCTGACGGTGGGTAGTGTTAAAGCCATCATCAATGAAGACGATCAAGAAGGTTTTTTGAATGATTCGGATACTATCTTGATGTCAGATGAAGAAGAAGAGTTTGATGACTCTGGGATTATTTTTTAAAGCGCAAGTAAGGAAAAAAGAATGAAAAAGTACCAAAATTTAATTTGTTTATCGTTATTTGCCTTGAGTGTTGTTGGATGCGGAAGCACACCAAAAGCCGTGGCGAAATCTACATGTGATTTGGCTGTTACAAAGAAGGTAGATAGGGCATTTATTGAATCTAAAAATGCATTAACTAGTCAGTCATGTTGGAACGTTTTTGATGACCATTTTGACAATCTGCTGGAAATTGCCAAAGGTGCTCCAAACAAAGACCATCGGCGTTCATTTGCTAACTTTCTTGAGTGGAGTAAAGACCAAGGAATCATTTCTGAGGTGCAATTCAAAAAGACTTACACTCGATACTTTACACCGTTTTTCGTTTCGCTTCCCAAGCACCAAAGCAACTGCAAAGTTGGTCAAAATCTAGAAAAACTGACAAGAGATATGGATGCAGAAATGCTTGATAAGAGAAAAGGTCTCTTACAAGCAATGGGGTCAAGCAAGGAGTTTAACAAAGCTAAATCTGACCGAGACGCTTTGTTATTAATTATTGCTGCTGCTGGAGAGGCTTGTAAGGTGTAATGATGAAAGAGCAGCTAAGGCAAATCGTTGTCGGATTGACTATTGGTGTTCTCATCACCGGTTCGATTATGGGAACCGGGTTGATGTTGGGATCAATGCAAGGATGGTTGGTCATTATATGGCCAGACGAATCTGTACTGTCACAGGTTTGGCATTGGATATACAGCAATATGAAGGAGTCAATTTTTGCCTTTCTGCTCGTTTTTCTATTGTGGGTATACAAGATACGCACCTTGAGGCATCAACTTAAACAAGGAGGCGATTTAAAGAGCATCTCTTACTCAGAGCATATGGTTGATGTTTTCGCCGGAGTGTTTTTCGGGATCGGCGTTATTTTTACTGCTATCGGTATGAGAAGTGCGCTGATGGAATCTCTTGGTGGTCTCGATGCTGAAGCCGCGGCTGAACAGGGGGCGTTTGTTATGCTTCAAAAGCTCGTTGACGGCGGCATTTTATTGGCGTTATCCACTACCATCGTGGGAGGTATTGGTGGTTATTTGATGCGGGTATTTAAGTCTATCTATCTTGGTGAACTGCTACATGCCTTTTATTTCGAAAAGCAAAATCAGAGCGAAACTGCCGTGCTTGAAAAACTTGACGCTATCGAGCGGCACTTAGCGAATGTAACCAGACATCAAGGATAATTGCTTTGATTCCTATAGCGCGAAGGCTTACAGCTGCTGAGTCGGACGATGTAGAAGCGTTACAAACCGATATCATGAGATTCATGGCAATATTGGGCTTCTGCTTAATGGTTATTTTTGCCATGGTGCAAAGTCTACCTCAATCTGAAGTCCAACATGAGCCACAAATCGTCAGTAAAGAAATTCTTGAACAGGAACTCAAAGAACTGTTAGACACCTACAAAAATTTGGAAGCAAAAGTCGAGGATTTAAAAGAAAAGGAGCAAAACCGAAGGTCACAATTGGAAGTGATTGCTAAAAAATTGGATTCGGGTAAAGAAGACTTGGCGCTATTGCAGACCGAAATTTCTTCGAAGGTGAACGATCTTTTAACGGTGAGATCGAAAATATCAAAACAAGAAGCACAAGCTGAGAGTGTCTCTCGCGCAATCGAGCAATTAGAAAAAGAGCGCGAGCAGAAAATCCAAAAAGAGAAAGAAGAAAAGTTAAGGAAGTTAAGAGAAAAGCCACAGCCAATTGCAAAGCCCAAGCCAGAACAAACTAAAGTCGAGGTTCCGCAAAAATCCGAGCCATCTCCAAAAGCAGAGAAAAAGAAAGGGCTATCTTTGCGATTCGCGTCTGATGAGACGCTTCTAAGCTTGATTGAGAGAGGCGTTGTGAAATTTTATCTCAGTAAAAATGGACAGTATTTTAGAGTCACTAAAACAGCAATAAAGTTAGAGCCGCTAGACGCGCAGTTTTATCAGATGGCGTCTTTTACCGTACCCAATTCATTAATAAAACAAATTAAACGAAAGTTTACTGTTACAAGAAGCACGCTATATGGCGTTACTCTCAACAATAGAGTGCAAAGCCAGCTCTCAAAATATGTCAGTCAGCAAAAACCTGGTGAGTTAGTGATCAATTCTGATCAGAGCGTAACCTTTCTCAAATAACAGCATTTTTAAAGGAAAATGAACTCATGTTAAAGATATTAGGAATTATTACGGGAATGCTACTCACCGTGTGGGCTTTTGACAAGTTTTTAACCAAAGAACAACAGCAAGATGTGTTAACTATGACCAATGAGGCTGTGCAACAAGTCGCTCAGCAAGCAGAAGAGTTTTCACAATCGCAAGAAGAACAAGAAAGCGAGCAGGAGGCGCCAGCCGCAGAAGTCACAACTGCTAATACAGATATCCATGCGGATGATCACACTTTAGATTCTGATGTACAGGCAGTGGCAGAAGAGTTTACTGAGGCTATAGAATCAACAAATAATAGCGTAAGCCCTGTGTCAGGTGACGTCATCGAACAAGAGACACAGCTTGAACAAGAACAATTATATTTCGCTGTTTGGCCGCATTTTGATTCTCGTTCAGGAGCCTTAGGTTTTAAAAAAACGCTTGAAGCAAAAGCGAATGAGCAACATTTGTTTGATGTAGTGCAAGATTCTAAAGGTAATTCTCACGTTGTGTTAACGGGAATATCAAAGTCATCGATATTGCAACAATACGAAATAGTTAAGCTAAAAGTATCTATCTTGTCCTCTTCTGATGGGCAGTTTATCGAGTTATAAATTATGCAGATTGTTCTTCTGTTCATATTCTTGGGCGTAACATCAGCTGCAAATGCACTGCCTTCTGCTGTTCAGACCACTCCTATGCAACTAAACGGATTGTGGCAACAATACCAATCTGGTAACGAGCACACGGTAGATGCGTATTACCCTCATTTACCCTGTTTTAAAAAAGCGTCTGAACAAACCAATATACCTTTAACCTTGCTACTTGCGATGGCAAGGGGAGAATCCAATTTTTCATCAGACGCAGTATCAAAGGCAAATGCGATCGGCGTAATGCAAATCCAATGGCCAGGAACGGCAAAACATCTTGGCATTACTGAAAAGAAAAAGTTGTACGATCCTTGTTTAAATATCGATGCAGGTGCGAGGTATATAGACGAATTACTTCAGAGGTATGAGGGAAACTTATACCTTGCGCTCGCAGCTTATAATTATGGGCCAGGCAGAATACGAGTTGGCAGTTCTCCCAACGCGATACCTGACGGGGCGCATTGGTATAGCGAATACGTCTATGATCATTTGACTTATATTCTTGATGCTCAAATCCAAGATTACAGTCAAACGCTCAGTCATACACTCATTACGTTTAACCGCCCTTATCGCGCAAAAGATTTTGTCATACAAATGCAAAAAAAGGCACCAGAAGTCAGATTTGATTGGTTTAAAAAGCCGTTTGATAGATTCGAAGTTGTTGTTTTCTTTGAGAATGAATCTCAAAAGAGAAAAGCGAGTAAAGTTCTCAAAAGATTAGGTTTTACACTCTAATTTACTTCGATACTATGGATGAAAAATACACACAATTTGTTTGATTTTTGTTGAAAGTAGAGCGTGGATAGTACATAAATGAACAATTACTGAATAATTTTTTATTATTTGTAACATTTTTTGACTAAGCTTATCTTAAAACCTCCAAGTAAGTCCGTTAGTTATGGAGAGTGTCATTAAATTTGGATAGGGAATCGATGAGGGTATTACTGATAAACTGGCTTATAGCTTTGGCGTTGATCGTATCATCTGCGGCCTTTGCCCAACAGGAAGATGATCGAGGGATCGTCATCGAAGAGAACAAATCATTTATTCAACCGTTGAGTCTGATTACAGGTGCTAAGCGCTTAGCCTTAATTGTTGGTAATCAGAACTACACCTATATCGACCCCCTCGCAAACCCAGAAAAGGACGCGCGTGATTTAGCTGCCAAGCTTGAAGAATTAGCCGGGTTTGAGGTGATACTTGGTCTTAATTTGGGGTTTGATGAATTCCAGAGAAAAGTCGAACAATTCAAAGAGAGTCTAGCGGCCTCTAGCCCTGATACGGTCGGTCTAGTGTTTTATGCCGGTCATGGCTTTGAATACGACGGAGTCAACTACCTTTTGCCAACTGACATCGATCTTAGTGTTGGTGAAAAACAATTAATATCGCAATCCAGTATAAGCCTTAATTATATCATCGACGCGCTAGAGCCTAGTTCTGATACGCTAGATATAGTTATATTGGATGCCTGTAGAAACGACCCTTTTCAAAATACTAAATCGTTCGGACGCAATGGAGGTGGCTGGGCCAAGGTAGAGCAAGCGGGTCTTTATGTGTCTTATGGTACTGCTCCAGGAGAAACAGCCTCTGACGGAGAGCCAGGCAAGAATGGCGTATTTACCGGCTTTATTCTTGAAAAAATGGAAGAGCCCGGAGCTGAGCTTGATGAGTTTTTCAAAAAAGTGCGCAAGGAAGTTATCAGAGAGACCAGACACAAGCCTGTGCCGCAAAATCCAGTGGTGTTCTCTGGAAGTTATAAACCTTTTGTCCTCCATGAGTGTGGACCTGAGGATAATTGCGGTTCTTGGCATATGTGGATTTTATATGGCTCTCTTGGAACAGTAGCAATGTCTCTAGGTCTTGGCGGGTTGTACATTCGCAGACTCGCAGCCAAACAAAAACAATCCATGGTCGACGCACTGAAGGAAGCCGTCCCTCTATCCAAATTAATTTTACCTTCGGATACTGGCTTAGATAACCGACATCCTGTGCCCCCTAAAACTGAACCACTACAAGATCCTGAAGGTGAAGTGGTGGGCTATTTGCGCCATGACAGACACAATAAAATCATTACTGCAATCAAAGCCGACAAGGTATTGACGATTGGTCGAGAGAAAGACAGCCAAGGATTAGTAAACGTGTTAATCGCTGATACAAAAGGACATATCGGCCGATTCCATGCCCAAATTGGTTGGGACAATGGCAGGAAATGTTTTTGGCTTATGGACAAAGGTTCAAAGAATGGCACTTATCTAGATAAAGAACAAAAACTCAAACCCTACGAAATCTACTATATTAATTCAGGACAGACTTTTTATCTCGCGTCGTCTCGACATCCAATGTCGATACTCAAAGCAGAATAGATTGAATAAGGGGTTAATCATTGAATTTTAAAACAATTATAAAACTATCATGTGTATTTACTTGGTTCGCTTTGATACTTAGCGGTTGTGGAAGCACCGCTAAAAACAGTGGCATCTCAGTGCCCAGAATGGTCTACATTCCGTCAGGGCATATGGTTCAGGGAGATTTGAGTTTACGCAACGAATTGGCGACGCCTCCGCGCAATGTAAAAGTTGATGAGTTTTTTATCAGTGAAACGGAAGTGACATTTAAACAATATTCAGAGTGTGTGAAGCAAAGAGCATGCGAACGCATTAGTACGGCATCAAACTCGAGTGACTATTTTCCCGTTACCGGTCTTAGTTTTGAACAAGTAGAAAAGTATTTGTCTTGGCTGTCAGACCAAGATGGAAAAAGTTACAGACTTCCAAGTGAATCAGAGTGGGAGTATGTCGCAAGGGCGGGTAACGAGTTTGTCTATGGTTCTACTGCAAGTGAACGGTCTGTTTGCCAGTTTGCCAATGTTTTGGATGCGGCGAGCAAAGATGAATATTCAGTTAGGAGTACGGCATTTGATTGTGATGATAACTACACTGAATTGGCTGAAGTTAAAACATACCTTCCTAATGCGTTTGGACTGTTTGGGGTGATAGGAAACGCATCTGAGATCACAGCAGACTGTTGGAATAAGAATTATGAGGGAGCGCCCGAGGATGGCAGCGCTTGGGAAAGCGGAGACTGTGAAACGTCGGTGGTAAGAGGCGGCAGTTACAAAGACGGAATAGAATCAGTAAGCGTGTTCCATCGCAGTTTTGTTAAGCGAACTGAAAGGCGCGACGACGTGGGTTTTCGGGTCGCCTATTCTGAGTCTTTGCTTAATAAGTTAAAGAAAAAAGTCGATTTTTAATTGGGAGTTATTGATGAATCGTAAACTATATTCGACGTTTTGTTTGGCAATAGGCATGTTCTTCAGTGTCTCGTTGTCAGCGAATGTTAGCGACATTAGCAACTTCATTACAAAACCCTGTGCTTATTCTTCGATCAGTCAAAGGGTTGAATGTGAGATTTGGTTTAATTCCACTCAGCAAATAGAAATCGACCAAGTTTACTTGGACAGTTCTAGTCATTTCTTCGAATCTTCGCCAGTGAACAAAAACGATTTGGTCGAAATGTGGTTATTGGACTCTGAAGATCCTGATAGAAAAGAAGAGAATGCTTTTGAAGATGCGTTATCAACGCTTATAAGTGGTATCTCAACAGATTCGTCATCCATAATACTCATGAATGCAAATGAGAGTCTGGAATATGTCAAGGGGTATCGGGCAAGGCCTGCGAAACCAGCCTTAGCAACCTTGTTGGATGATGTTGACCTTGAATCAGATAAAGCAAACATTGCTGATGCTTTAAATGACGTACTTATTCGAATAAAGGGGCTATTGGTTGATGAGCAAACCAATCGAGGTATTCTCTATTGGGTAACCTCACGAAAGTTAACCAGCTCACAACAGCGAGCCGTTACTGATGTTTTGATGGCCGGGTTATCGGAAAATATTAGGCTAATTGTTGTTCCGTTCAAAAAAGATGAAAACTCAGTTTCTCTGTCACAATATAAAAGCTTGGGTTTAGATGTTCCGTTATTGATTACGTCGGAACTTAAACCGACTAATGCCAAAACTATTGCCGCCGACCTTACAGACTATTCAGTTAATCAAATCCAATTGAGTATTGATATAGAGCAGCTTTGTGATGCTGCAGCTGTACTGATCGCTGATTCCGAAGGGAATTCTTTAGAACGTCTCGTTGACCTACCAACCTGTCCAGAACCATTAACTGCATGTGAGCTAGATCCGCGTTCAACAGACTGTCTACGAGATCAATTCGAACAATGTAAAGTTAGCCCTAGCCTTGGTTTTTGTCAGCAAACGGTATTGGAATACTGTGACTTAGATCCTAGAGCTCCAGAGTGTCGTCAAATTCTAGAAAACTATTGCAAGTTAAACCCGAACGACAATCGCTATAAGTGCCCAAGTCGAGTGCTTAATTACTGTGAAAATAATCCTAACGATCCTAGTTTGGATTGCGCAGAGATATTAATAAAGGAATGTAAGGTTGACCCGGGTGCGCCAGGATGTGATAGGGAATTATTTGACTATTGTGATTTCAATACCAAAGATCCGGAATGTAACGCCTGGGTAAGCCACTATTGCTCTGACAATCCTGGCGTTCCAGGCTGTTCAGATATATTGACTGAGTCCTGTTGGTCTAATCCTGAAAAAACCGGCTGTAATCAACGATTATTCGATGAATGCCAAGCTATACCGACACTCGGTGGTTGCAACGATATCCTTCTAGAGCAATGCACCAAGTTTAGTCATCTAAACGGATGCGAAGAAATTTTACTCGCCAACTGTGACGCAAATCCTGACGCCGAAGGCTGTAATTCACGTCTAGTCGAACAGTGTTTTGTGGATAGCACACCATCCAAATGCGATGCACTGTTGGATAATTTTTGCTGGCAAAATCAGTCTGAACAGCGTTGCGATAATATTAATTTCCAACTTTGCGAAGAAGCGCCGGAAACATCATCTTGCGCCTATAGACTTTTAGACAGTTGCCTTGATTCTCCAGACAATCCGAGCTGTAGCGAATGGGCTGCGTTGCATTGTGAGATGGAAGGCGACCATGAATTCTGTGTCCAGGTAAAGCAGGCCTTTATCAACAAAATAATCTTTGGAGCTATCGCGCTCATCGCGGTGATTATTGGGTTCTTTGTTCGTTATCAAATGAAGAAAGTCCCTGCTAGCCTTGGACAAGTCTACCTTTACGCAAAGGCTGATGGTGACAATGAATCTGTCGAGTTCTTAGTTAAATTTAAACAAACCTATGTCGGCAGAGGTGAAGAGAGCACTGTGCAAGTGCACGATAACGCCATGTCTAAAGTACACGCAGTTATTAGTTTTAAAGACGGGGAATTCTTTGTATCTGATTTGCAATCACTTAACGGTGTTTATGTTAATCAACGCAGGATTTCGCAAGAGACTAAGTTGCAAACGGGCAATTTATTGAGGATGGGTAATACCACCTTTAGATTTGAAATATACGCTAAAAATTAAATTGGGAGAAAAGTATGGCCTTCTTCAGGAACTCAAAAACAGACAAAAAAGCAGGCACTGTTCAAGATTCAGACAGAACAGTCATGTTGACAAACGACAATATGGATGACGTGAAAACAGGGCAACTTAAGCCCAGTGTCGATGCGACTAAACAGCTAGACGGTTTCGACGGGCGCACAATGCAACAACCCACGCCAGAGCCTTCTCCCTCCGGTGGTTCATTATTCGATACATCCTTACCACTAGAGGATGATTTTGATGAAGATGAGGGTGGCGATGGTGCAACTGTTTTCGTTGGTGGTGGACAGGTGGCATCAGAAGTTGAAGAGGCCGTAGATGAGAAGCACCCTAAAGGTGAAACAACAGGTTGGTTAGTCGTTGTTGAAGGTCCGAAAAAAGGGGAGAGTTTTCCACTTCGACATGGGCCACAACTGATAGGTCGTGGTGCTGAATACGATGTGAACCTGCACGATCCTGCTATCTCTCGTAACAAACCTGCTGCCACGGTGCACTACGATCCTAATATGAAGCAGTTTTCGTTATACAGAGGCCAAGCAACCAACAATATGTATACCCGAAGAGAAGGGCAAATGGCGCCATTACACGTGGGTATGAATCACATTTTAGAACTCGGTGATGAAATCCTGTTTGGTGATGATTTGACGACTGTGCTCATTTTTGTGCCTTTGTGCGGTCAACACTTTTGCTGGAAAGAACTTAAATAGTAATAAAAAAACACTGAAGGAATTGTGCAATGAAACTCGTTTGGAGTGCTTCACAGATTAAGGGTGCTAGGAGCTACCAAGAAGACTTTTTCGGAATAGTCGAAGGCAGCATTTCTCATTTCGTCAATGACGAGCATCAGGTGGGAGATAAGGCTCTCCCATCTGGCAGCTATTTGTTCATCATGGCTGACGGAATGGGAGGTATGGGGCATGGTGATGAGGCGGCAAGCCTTGTCACGACTAATTTTGCGAAGTATTTCCTGTCGAAGTTTAATCCAAACGGGAACTTCGTTGACCAATTGCGTTCCTCATTGAGTTACGCTAACAAGCAGCTCGCCGACCATGTTGAAAAAAACAAAGCGAAACAAGGAATGGGGTGTACCGTTATAGCGTCTTTTGTTGACGTTAAAAAAGGTACTATTGACTATATAAGCGTGGGTGACTCTCCAATATGGCGGGTTCGTGGACGTAATATTTCACGTATAAACCAAATACATAGCTGGGGACATCAAGCTGAACGTATTTGGGAAACGCAAAGGCAGAATGATCCCAACATAACCCTTGAATATATCCGTGGGCTAAACAATCCCGACCATCTTGTGAGTGCTGTTTCTGGCACCGATATTACCCTTGTAGACCAGCAAAGCGACCGCTTGGAAGAGGGAGATGTTTATATCATCGCCTCTGATGGTTTAGAAGTACTTCAAGAAAGCGAACTTGTTGATTCAATTGCCTTTGAAGAGTTTGATTCTAATAAAGCCGAGCAGAAATTAGATTATGCGGTTGATCAACTCATGAAAAGAGTTGATATGCGCAATAACCCCAAACAAGATAACACTACCGCTATCGCGATTGCCGCGTTTCCTGCGAAGCAGGGCGCTATGCGCTTTGTTTCAAACACCATCGCGTCTATCAGTGCATTAAAAGCGCATGGTGATGAAGAGTCAGGAAAAAAGAGGCTTCCTGTCATCGAGATAGGTGCCATCATCTTGATGTTAGCCGTAATAGGATTTATCGCCCTTGATCTTGGTTTATTCGGCGGCTCTGATGATGAAGAGCAACAATCATCGCAACAAGAAATAAGCGATACACAATATTCCACAGCCACTGGAGACGATGATGCGTCAGCATCAACCGCCGCGATGCAGGGCACCCAATCCGAACCATCTATAGGCACGTCTGATGATGACAGTAATACAGAAGAGGCGGATCCAACACAAGAGACGATAGCAGCCTCTAAAAGAGCCCTAGACGAAGCGATTCAATCAGACAGTGTCAGGGCATTAAATCTGTATATAAACCAGTTTAAAGATGAGTCATTGGCTGAAATTCAAAACCATGTTGCGAACGCTAAAGAGGTGATGTCTCGCTTGCACAATCAGAGAGAACTGGTTCGCGCATTTCTTGAGTTCACAAAAGAGATTGGGCTAGATAATGCCGATTTACGTGAACCTAAAGATGCCACAGAGAAGCTATCAGAAGGAGAGCTAAATTTGTGGAATCAGCAACTTGTTAAATACAACATTGGCGCTTCGTTAGGATTTAACGATCAAACACTAAGAGCTTTGAAAGCTGCATGGCAGGAAGAGCAAGAGCGCATTAAAGAAGAAGAATTACAGCGTCAAAGATTAGCCAGCGAGCAAGATGCATGGAGTAGAGCACAGCAAGAAGATTCAATTGAGGCATATGAGAAGTACTTGAATGAATATTCAAATGGTGAACACGCAGGAGAGGCCGAACTACTCGTCAAAGCATTAACTGACGATGAAAATGCGTGGAAAAAAGCACAGAACGAGAACAAGCTGTGGGCTTATAACGAATACATCGATAACTATTCTCAAGGCAAATACCTGACTCAAGCTCAACAAAAAAGACAAGAAATACTAGACTGGAAAGTAAGCGATGCACTGACAAAGCTTACTGACATAGAAAATTCCACTAATGTTGAGAATCAGATTAATAGTTTGGATAGTTTTGAGAAGGAATACAGTGAAGACCAAGAAATATGGGAACAACTGAAAGATAGGTTTGACCCTTTACTTAGACGGTTGCTTAAAGAGCGAGGACTTCTTAAACGCTGGAATAACGGTATAAGTGATTCTACGAGCCCAAATGAATTGAGAGATTTTCTAGAGGAAGTAAAAGGCACACCGCTCGAAGATAGTGTTGCTAAGAAACTCGCTGAAATAGCGTTGGTAGAGCTTACCTTTAAACTGTCTTTTTCACGCCCTCGTGATAACAACATTTCGCTTTTTGCTCGAATAAGTGGCATCAGTGAAAAACCTTTAACATTGGTGTTTATCAATGCGCAGGGGAAACGTACTTATTCTGTAGATTTAAAGGTTGCAGCGGTACCTAATATTACCTTCAAATACAAGCTGGATTTGACCTCAGTCAGCTCCGCCTTTGTTCAAGTTCCTGACAATGTGGAAAGCGGTTGGCGCGATTTTCTAAATCAGTTCTATCTAATTGGAGAAGAAAACTTGCTCGATGTTAGCTTCTCAGAGAATCAAGGAACTGAAGACGATCCGATTACGCTAAGCATTAAGAGAAATAATGGTTAAGGGATTAGGAAGCTAATATGGCAAATTTGTCCAAAGGAACAATTGTTGATAATTACATGATCACCAGAGTACTTAATCCGGGTGGTTTTGCTTGCGCCTATTTTGTAAAAGATATTCATAATCAAACTGGCGAAGAACATTTTCTGAAGGAATTGTTTCCAAGTGATATTGTTTGCAGAGTTGGCAATGAAGTGCGTCTAAGTGATGCTAAATACGCTGACCAGTGGAATATTTGCAAAGAGGGGTTTCAGCAAGAGCTACACGCATTGAGCCAACTCTCTGTCCCACATATTCCAAAAATACTAGATGCCTTTTCCGAGAACAATACACTCTACATAGTGCAAGAGAAGGTCGAAGGTGTAACGCTAGATAAGTGGTTCAAACACAAAGTTGTAAATAAGGGCTTTGAAGCCAACCTTCTCATGGTAAAGATGCTTGTAGAGCTGTTACTTACTGTAGATGGCTTGCACAGCGCCCATAAGCTTCACCGAGATATTAAACCGTCAAATATACTCGTCGATGACTTCGACAATCCTTATCTAATAGACTTTGGCGCGGTGCGCTTTGAAGTGGACACAGTTACCCATAACATCGAACGAAGAGCCTTCACACCTGGGTTTGCAAGCCTTGAACAGTCGACAGCTGAAGAGTCAAAGCAACAGAAACAAGGCTTCTATTCAGACATTTACTCTGTGGGCGCAACATTTCACTATTTGCTGTTTGGCAAGATTCCGGTCAGCGCAATGCGTCGTATGGTTAAAGGAGAAAAAGTAGAGAGCTTTTTAGGGTTTAAAGACACCTATAACAAAACGTTTCTTAAATCCTTAGACAAGGCATTTCAGTTAATGCCAATTTCTCGATATCAGTCTGCGAAGGAATGGCTGGCCGACCTGCAACCCGTGATTCAAGAACTAGGAATTGAGATAGATACCGGCAGTACTGTACCGCGTTATCAGTTCAACGTTGGTTCTATTCCTGCAAATAATGCGAACGAAACTAGGTTGGTGTTGAATCAATCTAGTTATATGTCCAAGTTACACGCTGAATTTGAAGTGGTGTGCGTGGCGGACGATCAAATTGAAATAACGGTGACTGATCGCTCGACTAATGGTACTGCGATTGTTGAGTCGGGTTTAAAAGGTGAAACGACAAATAAATTGGAAAGAGACGTCACGGTAACTTTCGATTACTCCGCGGCACTCACGATACAGTTTGCCGATCTAAAGATGTCGCTTAAGGAATTATTGCTGCAGTTTGTTGAGGAAGCACGAGCGAACCAGTTGAAGGTGTGTCTAGACAACATCGAGTCCGGGCAGAAAACGCAGGTTATGAGCAATAATCCGTTGGAATCAATGCCGCAAAAGTCTCCAGATGCCATTTCTATTGATGACGATATCCCTGAGCCATTGGACGAACCACAGCAAATCGCTCCAATGACTCCTCTGCAGTACATGTTTTCTTTTAAAGGAAACATTAACAGACTTGAATTTTGGTTGTGTATTTGCGTGTTGATAGTTGTTCCCACCCTCATTTCAGGGATCTTATTTCTTTTTGGAGCATTCACGACAGCGGGTTTAGCAAGCGTGGTTGATGATGTTGAATCAGTCTCTGCCGTAGGAGGAGGGTTACTAATCCTATGCTTCGGAATCGTTTCTTTATTAAATGTATGGGCGGTAAAAGCGGTTTATTATAAACGATTAAAGTCAACAGGAATGAAAAGTTCCACGGCCATAACACTTATGATACTGCCATATGTTTTTGCCGTGTTTGGTGTTGTGATTCCAGCGATGATTTTTATATCAATCATAATTTGGTTAATCATGTTTATTATGGCGGGGTTCGTAAAAGGCGATACCTTTCAGAACGGTTACTAATTTCAGGGAAGTCAAATGTCTACGCCTTTAGCGGTCGGTACGAGTTTACTCGGAAGTTACAAGATTACTAAGATCCTCGGGAAAGGGGGCTTTGGTATTGTATACTTAGCGACCGAAAGTCTCGGGAACAAGCAGTATGCAATCAAGGAGTACTTTCCTCGCGATATATGTCATCGCTTAAAGGATGGTCGGATAAATTTAAAGTCGCCTGATGAAAAACATCAAACGATGTTTATGAAGGGGTTTAATCGATTCAAAGGAGAAGCCGAACTCCTTTACCAAATGGAACATCCTAATATCATTCGTGTTGAGCGCTATTTTGAAGCGAATGATACCGCCTATATGGTAATGCCTTTTGTTAGAGGGGCAGACCTTGAATCTATAATCAAGAACCATCCGAACGGCAGATTAAGCCCCGCGCAAGCGGACGCCATATTATTACCTCTTGTCGATGCGCTCGATTATATCCACTCATTTAAAGACGGTATTCTGCATAGAGATATCAAACCCGGTAATATCATTATTGATGCAACCAGAGATGCACCAATAATGATCGACTTTGGTACAACCATGGAGACGGTAGAATCTGATGCGACGCAATTTATAACCGTTGGATACAGTCCCGTCGAGCAAGGGGATGCATCTTTGGCCGACTTGCAAGGGTTTCATACCGATATCTATGCTTTGGCGGCAACTTTTTATCATTGCTTAACAGGTAGTAAACCTCAGGACGCAGCGGCTCGACCCGTTATCGATAAAGTTGAGAAACTCGAGACCACGTTAAAAGGTCAATACGACGCCAGATTACTTAAACTAATTGATAAAGGACTCATTCTATTTCCTAAAAATAGACCGCAATCAGTAGAAGATTTGCTGATTGTTGCGGGCTATAAAGAAGAAAAGAAACCACCACCGCCACCACCGCCACCACCGCCACCGCCGCCGCCACCTAAATCGAAGGCCGGATTAGTGGTAACACTTTCCATATTGGTAGTGGTATTGGGCTTGTTTGGGTTAGACTTCGCGGATATCGCGGATATTGGTATGGACGAGGCAATTCTTGGAGGTGGTGCGCCCGAGGCTGTGACAGTGTCGTGGAATATCAAACCAGCAAACGCGACGGTAAAAGTCGACGGTAAATCGGTTAATACTCGCAGCCGATATCGCTTTAGGCCAAACAAGCGTTACAAATTGGAGATATCTGCCGAAGGTTTTCAAACTGCTCAAATGATTGTTGACTTAAATAACTCGCAATCTATTCGACCTGAACGCGATTCAAGAGACAACTTAGATACATATACACTTGACAAGAGTCGCTTGACTGCGGAGTTAAAAGAAACCACTTACGTAGTGAACCTGTTCTCTGATGCGACAGACGCCTCCTTTTCAGTGGAAGGGCAACCAGGTTTTTCATCTGGGCAAGCACTCCCTAAAGGCCAGTATAAGATAACCGCGTCGAGTGTTAGCAGTGGCAATATTGTTTCGCGTACCATTGTTCTTGATGAGACCACTGGTGAAAGTGAAGATGTATTTTTCCAATTTTCTGCTGTACGTGAAAATGTCGTCCTGAGAATACTTCCTCAAGAAGCGAGAGATATTTATACCGTAAACTTTGTTGGTGAGTCTGAGCAGCCACAAATCCCCTATAAACTAGAACGCAGAAAGTATAGGGTACTTATATCTGCCGATGGCTTTGATACTAAAGACGTCACGCTTGATGTCTCTAAACAAAATGACTTCACCGTGCGGTTGTCACGCAGCTACCCACAAGAAATCGTAAGGCTTTTAGAATCGTTGGTGACTATTCCAGCCGGCACCTACCAGATTGGTTGTAACACAGCATCCGAATGTGACCCAGATGAGAGAAGCAATCGAGATATTTCACTTCAGTCGACGCAAATTAGTGCACAAGAGATAACAGGCACACTATGGAAGATGTGCGTAGAAGATGGGCAATGTAATGCACTTTCAATAACCAATGATAGTGCGCCGGTAACAGACGTTTCACACAACGAAGCGTTTAAATTCACACAGTGGCTTAGTGATAAATCTAGAATGACGTTTCGATTACCCAGCGAAGCTGAAATTGAAGCCGCAATGGGATTGGTTGTGGATGAGGTCAATGCTGATTTATGTGGTTTTGCCAACTTTGCTGACAATTCTAGTCCTTACCCTTGGAAAGATACCTCCTGTTCAGACGGCACCGCGACAGGTGTGGTTGATTCGAGCAACTACAAGAGCGCAAACGGACTGTATGGCTTGGTTGGTAATGCATGGGAAATGACAGGCTCCTGTTGGGATTCATTGAATCCTGCTGCCGTTGGTGGCACGTGTGAGCGAGTAGTGCTTAAAGGGGGCGCGTTTAATAACGAACGCTGGCGATTAAGACCGTCCTACCGCACTTACATGGAAAAAGCGCAAGGACAAAGTAACACAAGCTTTCGCGTCGTGAGGGCTGACCTATGATGAGTAAGAAAGTAAAGCTTGGATTTGTATTGTTTTGGTATTGTGTACTAACCGCTAATGCGCAAGAAAGAGATTATTCCCGAGAATATTCCGTATTTCAAAATGCCCAGAGGCAACTTCAGCAAGGCAACTTAGACGAAGCCAAACGCTTAGCTGAGACGCTTCCTAATGAAGATCAACGTGTTTGTATCGAGGTCACTGAAGAACGTAAAAAAATACGCGGTCCTGGCGGAGTTATGCAATGGCAAACCACGAGCACATGCAGTCGTTATGGTCAACTGCTGGTTAAATCACTTTTAACTAACATCGGTAGCGAAATACAAAAACGCGCAGCTGCTAGCGCCATTCCTCAGCTAGGTGTGTCACCGCAAGTGACGACTGTCGCTGAAACACCGGTAATAAAAGCGCCTGTTATTTTACAACCTTCAGACATTGCGCTGGAAGCTTCTTTGGTTGAAGGGTATCAAGATGACGTTCTAGATTCACTAGAGCCATTTTCATTGAAAATATCGATTGAAAATAACTCTACTGAAATCTTGAAAGATATCAGAGTGAGTATAAACCCATCGCCTGTAAGTTATGTTGAGGAAACCAGTCAGGAATTTAGGTTTGATGAGATAGCTCCAGGGCGTAGTTCGCAAGTTAATTTTGATTCAAGACTTTCTCGATTGGCTAAGTTAGGCGTATTGACATTCGAGGTGAAAGTCGAGGCAGAAAATTTAGAGGGTGCCTCTATCAGTAGTGCAGAACAAAGGGTTAGGAATTAGGGGGAGTTCGTTAAAATAATGAAATCTCCGCCATGTACTATACTACTAAAGTAGTAATCGAACACATTAGAGAAGTAAACACACATTCACGAGGAAAACACAATGGTTAGGAAAAATCTAATCCGTACAGGCGTATTGGCTGCGCTGGGCTTGGCTAGTATTGACGCAATGGCAAACATCGCGTTTTCAAGTATTCCAGGAGCAAGGGCTAATTCAATGGGTGGTTCATACATTGCAATCGCCAACGATACTACCAGTCTTTTCTATAACCCAGCAGGTATCGCGCGTATTTCAGGTGGTGAGGTTATGGCTGAATATGGTGATGTAGTTGCGCAGGACACCGACACTGTGCGCGCATGGCTGCCGGATCACTTAGGGCAACCTGTTACAGAGGAAGCTGACCTCAAATTCGTCGGTGGTGTTTGGGGTTCACCACTAGGTGAAGATAGCGGATTGAACTTCGGGATCGCTTATGCGCCAAACGTTTATAATATTCCGACTCAGCTGTATGGTAGCTTCGAGTTTGAAAGTTCGGAATCAATAAAATTTGAAACTCAAGTAGAACAGTTATCGCTTGGTGTTGGCAGTAACTGGGGCGACTTTGCTTGGGGTATTTCATTGGATTATCACCAATACGAAACCGAAGTGGTATGGACAGAAGTCGGTCGCAACGGTATCTCGTTCGGGCCAGGGAATACACCGACCGTAGTAGAGAATAATTGTATTAACGGTGTTACTTTCTGTCCTTCTGTTGGTCAAACGTTAGCAGATTTTACCTCTTGGGGTATCACTAGCGGCCTAATGTGGCGCACTTACTTCGGTGAGAATGATGCAAGTTCATTTTCACTTGGAGCGGTATATCGCTTTAATAACGGCGAAGAGGACAGAGACCTTGAAGGTATTGACTTGGCTGGTTTAGAAAACTTTCAAGAAGCTAATGGTTTTAATACGCCTTTGGCACCCGAATCTTGGGGGGTTGGAGCGGCTTATGAGTTCCCGCTGACTGATGCACTGCAAGGCTTAGTGACAGCTCAGTATGAATATATGGATTATTTTGCTACCAATGATGACTTTGATCCTACAGATGGCGGCGATACATACAGAGTAGGTGTGGTCTCTGAGTGGACTCGCACGTCATTTGGTGGTGAGGTGTCATACCTTTCAGATGCTGGTTGGCAGTGGTTTTTCCGTGGTGGTTACTACACCGCAGAAGATGATAACTTTGAGTCAATTCGTTATGAGTACGCAGCAGTAGAAGCCACTACGTTTGGTGTTGGTGTTTATGTGCCTGGGTTCGGTAAGTTGGAAGTAACCGGTGAGCAGCGTGATATCGACAACCTTGACGCGAGTCTTATTGAAGATAAGTGGGCGGGTACAGCGGATAGTTCTAGAAGTCAATACGACGTATCTTTGATATCGTTCTCTTATACCTACGTTTGGTTTTAAGAAAATTTATTCACTGGGGTAGGTTTTACTGCCCCTTCTTTCCAGTTTTTTTACACATAAATACATAAAATTTACCGAAGTGTCTGGCGAGCAAAAAAAATTGCTGTAGCATCTGTAGCGCTTTAGATTTTTGTTATTTATTTGTTTTTGCTATTGTCGTCTCGTCTTTTCGCTCGAAAATACTCTACGCTTCAAACGCAGCACTATCTAAGTACTATCTAATGCTGTTTAAGTGGCATCTGCCACTGTTTTACTATTTTTTTGAGGAATGATATTGATGGAATCTACTACTGGTACAGTTAAGTGGTTTAACGCGGATAAAGGTTACGGATTTTTAACACCAGCTGATGGCGGCAAAGATGTATTTGTACACTTCCGTTCTATTGCAACTGAAGGTTACAAAACTTTAGTTGAAGGACAAAATGTACAGTTCAGCATCGAACAAGGTCAAAAAGGCCCACAAGCTGCAAACGTTGTAATCCTATAACGTTAACACGCTTAGATTAAGTAAGGTCAGGTTTTTACCTGGCCTTTGTATTTTATAGGCCTCTATTTTTCTCGCGTCCTCTTACTTCTACTCTTTTTATTAGTTCACTACTTTCTCGTAATGGCAACTTGCTTCAAAACGCTTTAATTCTTTGCGTTGACCGGTGCTATAACCACAATAGCAATGCAACTGTACTGGCCGCAAAGCAATAATAAAACATGGGCAATAGGGTATAGCGGATTACTTCGCCTTCTCTACCGTGCAAACCCACGACACTCGCAGCTGCCACGACATTAACCACCGCAATCATATTTCCCGCGTTTGCGCCAAGCATCTGAAGCGCAAGAACTAACTGTTGATCGAGTCCTGACTCATTGGCCAATGTTTGTTGAAAGCTAGCAAACATCAAATTGGAAAACGTCGCTGAACCGGCAATAAAAGAGCCCAGAGCGCCCACTAGCGGCGCCATGTAAAGCCAGACTCCACTCAGATACTGGGCGACCAGCTCAGCTAGTGCCATAGGCATAGCGGGCAGGCTGGCATCATTTACACCAGATTGCAGAAAAATACGCACCATGGGAACTGCGGCGCCTAGCGCGATTATTGAGGGAAGCAACATCCTAGTGCTTTCATTTAGCGCTGTTTGTAGTTGTCGCATACGTCCTTTTTGCAACCAAATACTAAAAAATGCAGTGACTATAAATAAGCTGCCTGGCAAATAAAGTGGCATAACAGACACAGAAATGTTGGAAGCGAGAATATTAGCCCATTGCAAATGCATACTTTGTAGAAGCGATTTGAAAGGAAGCTCGTTTAACCGCGTAACGACCAATAATGCGGCAACTATTACATAAGGTGCCCACGCTCTTGTGAGGCTCATTGTAAGCGGTTGCGTATGATCTTCTGCCTGCTTCTGTTCTACCGCACTTTTGGGTAATAAAAAGCCTAACCTGGCCAATGGACTGACCATAGCCAGACCAATCATACCACCAAGCACCGATGGAAATTCAGGGCCGAACAGCCACGCTACGCAGTAGGCGGGGAGAGTAAAGGCAAAGGCACAGAAAATAGTAAAAGGGGCGATGACTAATCCTTGATACCAGCTTTTTACATCACTGAAGAATCGGCAGTATATACACACCATGATCAGCGGTATTAAGGCTGCTGCTATGATATCAATACCAATGGCCGTTACGGCAATTTGCGCCACCTGTTCAATACTGACATTCTGCGCGCCCTGACCGATGCCTACAATGGCAGGCGTTCCTACCGCACCAAAGGAAACCGCGCTAGAGTCAGCGATTAGCGCTAATACAACAGCGCTAATTGGGGAAAACCCTAACGCAACTAGTAATGGTGCGGCGATTGCCGCGGGAGTGCCAAATCCGGCTGCACCTTCTAGAAAACTGCCAAATAGCCAGGCCACAATGATGAGTTGTACTCGTTTATCTGGGCTTATCTGGGTAAAACCGTGCTTAATGGCCGCCGTTGCCCCTGTTTGTTGAAGCACTTTTAATAGCAAAATGGCGCCAAAGACGATCCATAAGATAATCAGTGCAATCACCAGCCCTTCAACTGACGCAGCCAACATTTGCAAAAAGGGGACTTGCCATATGAAATAACTACTTAATCCTGTGAGTATCAAGCTAATTGGCATGGCTTGTTTCGCCGGTAAGCGCAATAACACCAAAAAGAAAAATACACTGAGTATTGGTACTAAAGAGGTAAGTGTTTGAATGGCAGTCATGTGCTGGTGAAAGCGTTAAATAGAGTCGGTATTTGTGACTATAAATCTATTTACTAAAGGAACAAGCGTTAAGCACTCTAATCCGCGCACTATTTGATGCAGCGCAAGTTTCACATACATGTGATAACGGATTAATCTGTAAGCGTTTACTTTTTCGCTTTTTTGGCTTGCTGCTTTAGCACTTCATTGATAAAGCTCTTACGGCCGTATTGTCGAGTAATCAGGCATTTTTCCAGAGAAAACCCTCTTGCGGGGCAGTACTCTCGGCCATAAAAAATGATTTGCAAATGCAGCTTGTTCCACTTGTCTTTGGGGAATAAGCGCTTGGCATCTTTTTCTGTCTGTTCAACACTTTTTCCGTTGGTTAGCCCCCAACGATACATTAAGCGGTGAATATGCGTATCGACTGGGAAGGCCGGTATATCAAACGCTTGTGACATGACGACTGACGCGGTTTTGTGGCCAACCCCTGGCATTGCTTCAAGGGCGTCAAAATCAGCCGGGACTTGGCCTCCGTGCTGCTTGATTATCATATCTGATAGATGCCAAATGCCTTTCGATTTCATCGGAGAAAGGCCGCAGGGTTTGATGATTTCCTTGATTTCTTCAATGCTCATTAACACCATATCAAATGGGTTGTCAGCGCGCGCGAACAACTTCGGTGTAATTTGATTGACTCGCTCATCGGTGCACTGTGCCGATAGCAAAACGGCAACTAGGAGAGTATATGGGTCTTTGTGATCTAGCGGAATGGGAACTTCAGGGTAAAGCTCTTCCAATATATTGATTATCGCCGTCACTTTGTCTTGTTTGGATATTGGCTGATTCAACGTTGTTTTCTCACTAGATAAATAAAAATAGTACGAGGGGATTTAAATACTGTCACCGGTGACTCTTGCTCGCTGCACGGTTTTTGCCACAGGAGCCTCGGTGAATAGCTTTTCTACACGGTCGTTTAGGGCGTTTTTAAGCGCGATAAGCAACCCTAAACCGATAAATGCACCCGGCGGTAAGATGGCGAGAAGAAAAGGGTTTTCACTTTCATACACGACAATTTTCAAATCTTTAGCCCACTCTCCGAATAAAAGGTGTGCCCCGTCGAAGAGTGTTCCGTAACCCAACAATTCCCGCATTGCGCCCAATAGTACTAACACCACTGCAAACCCGAGTCCCATCATGAATCCGTCAAAGGCTGCGTATTGAATTGGATTTTTGGATGCGTAGGCCTCTGCGCGGACAATAATGGCGCAGTTGGTCACGATAAGTGGAATAAAAATACCAAGCGCTTGGTATAACTCATAGGTAAAAGCGTTCATTGTGAGTTGAATGATGGTAACAAAGGTCGCGATTATCATGACAAAAACAGGGATGCGAATCTCACTGGGCACCACATTACGGATAAGCGATACGGTGCAATTAGAGCCGATGAGCACGAGCATAGTTGCCAGCCCCAAACCCAAAGCGTTGACGACGGTGCCAGTTACCGCGAGAAGAGGGCATAAGCCAAGCAATTGCACGATTGCTGGATTGTTTTTCCACATGCCTTGCCAGCTGAGTTGTTGATATTCAGTCATATTAACTTTCCTTTACAGGGCAGTTAGGCGAGCTACCGGTTAACATCGCTCGGTTGTCTTCTATGTAGCTGATTGTTTGTTGAACACCTTCTACAACCGCTCTTGGGGTAATAGTTGCTCCGGTAAACTGATCAAAACGACCACCGTCTTTTTTCACTGCCCAGCCAGACTCTTGGGTATCTGCGTAAGTAAGGCCAGTAAAACCCAAAATCCAATTGCTTATGCGCAACTCAATTTTATCCCCCAGGCCAGGAGTTTCTTGGTGCGACAAAATGCGCACCCCGCCAATTTGCTGTGTAGTCAAATCATAACTGAGAATGAAGTCGATATTGCCGCTGTAGCCATTCGGTGTGGTCGCTTCTAACACCAACGCGACGGCCTCGTCTTGTTGTCTTGCACGAAACACCCGCTTATTGCTACCAATAAGTGCAGAGTCGACGAGTAAACAATCTGCAGTAATGTCGTTGTCATAGCTCGACTGCGGTTGTATTTCGTTGATTATCTTTTGGGTCTTAAGGCGAATTTGTCGCTCTATCTCGGGGGCTGTTAACCAGTTGACGGCCGCAATGAGCAAAGTTGTCGAAAGAGCGAATGCCCCCAAGAGCAACCCGTTTTTGCCACTGCTACTTAACGTGTTTTGCTCTGACATTATTCCGCTTCTCCCTTGCCAGAGACAGCACTTGTTGCTGCTTTATGTCCGTAGGTGCGAGGTCTAGTGTAATAATCAATTACCGGCACACACATGTTCATAATGAGTACCGCAAAGGCAATAGCATCTGGGTATCCACCCCAATAACGAATCACGTAAATAAGCACACCAATAGCAAAACCAAATACGATACGACCTTTATTGCTGGTGGCTGCCGTCACAGGATCAGTGATGATAAAAAAAGCGCCAAGCATACAGCCGCCGCTGAACAAATGCATAAGTGGCGTGCTCGCTTGGTCTGGATTAATGAGAAAGAACACACTGGAAATGGCAAATAGCCCTGCCAGCATACTAAGGGGGAGGTGCCAACTAATTACCCCAGTTTGAATCAGAGCTAGTCCGCCTAGTAAAAACAATAGATTCACCCAAAACCAGCCATTGCCTAGTCCTGATAGCGCAGAATTAGCGTCGTAAAATGTCGGCGCTTGAAGCGCTTCACTGACAGTGTAGCCATTAAGTAGATTGGACTTAACCTGGTCAAGCGGAGTGGCCATAGTAAAACCATCAACTCCGGCGCGCATTTGGCTTATGCTGTAACCTTCACTGCTGAATTGAGTAAAAATAATGCTGACAGCGTCGTTGAATGATTGTGACACCATCGCTAATTCTGCACTCGGCGCCCACGAGGTCATTTGTACCGGAAAAGAAATAAGTAGAACGACATATCCAGCCATGGCCGGGTTGAACAGATTGAAGCCCAATCCTCCGTAGAGTTGTTTCACGATGACAATGGCAAATAGAGTGCCGATAACCGGTATCCACCATGGAGCAAAGGGGGGAATAGAGATACCTAACAAAAAGCCTGTTAACAGCGCAGAATTGTCCTTTACCGCCTTTTCAAAGTTGCGTTTTCTTATTTCAAGTACAAGCGCTTCGGCAATAACTGCAACCAGCATTGCGATACCGATGTGAATCAGGCTGCCCCAACCAAAGAAGTAAATTTGCGCAGCAAGCCCAGGCAGTGCAAGTAACATAACCAGCTGCATCATGTCTGAAACCGTGCGCTTTTTTCTAAGATGAGGTGAGCTTTTAAGCAGTAGTGTCATATGTTAATCGTTGTCCTCTGACGCTTGCTCACGCGCCGCTTTTTTGGCTTTTGCTCGTGCAATAGCTGCGGCTATTCGGTCTTGCTTATTATCTTGGGCAGGTTCGGTTGCTGCGATACTCTCTGAGTTTGGCTCTGCACTGTCAGCAGTTGCTGTTTCTGTCATATCCGTTTCTTTTTCTTCTGCCTCAGATGTCACAGTCGAGTCTGCCTCAGTAGTAGGGGAGGCATCTTGCGATTCGGCACTGTGACTCTGTGCAGCTTGTTCGCGCGCTAATTTTTTAGCCTTTGCGCGAGCCACTGCAGCCGCTACTCGATCGGTTTTTGATGCTTCCGCCTGCGGCGTTTCAGTTTCTGCAGGCTCTGTCTCGGCATCTGCTGGCGCGTTTTGTAGCTCAATATCACTTGTTGCTGTATTTGCTGTTGCGTCTCTATTGTTACTCGTTTCACTAACTGCAGACTCGGCGTCTTGTTGTTGAGCTAGTTTCTTTGCCTTGGCTCTGGCTATTGCTGCAGCAACACGATCCTTTTGAGATGGAGCCTCGTCTTTAGTGGTTGAGTCATCAGCCTCTTGCGCTGAGTGTGCGTCTGGTTGGGAAGCAATGTCATCAGCTTCTTTTGATGTTTGCTGAGCTTGTTTTTTAGCTTTGGCACGGGCGATTGCAGCGGCGACTCTGTCTTTATTATCAGAAGCCGGTTTTGGCTCAGAATCAATGATAGCGTCGCTGTTCTCATTTTTGTCAGTGGACGCATCAGCGTCTTGTGCTGCCTGTTTCTTGGCTTTTGCGCGCGCTATGGCCGCTGCCACTTTGCTGTTGTTGTCACTCACCGCGGCGGTAGGTGACTCACTGGCATCACTTTGTGTTTCCGAATTCGCTTTGTTGGCTTTGGCGCGAGCGAGCGCCGCAGCAACTCTCGACTTGTTATCTGAATCATTGTTACCGCTTGTTCGTTGTTTGCGCGCTTCTGCTGCCGCTGCGGCTTTTTCTTGACGTTCTTGTTTATCTCTTTCGAGACGCACTGAACGGGCTTCAAAACGCTCTCTGGCTTTATCGGCCTTGTGTTTCTCTTCTTCTTCGATTCTTATTTGTGCCTTACCAGTCCGATAGTAGTGCACTAGTGGAATTTCACTTGGACAAACAAACGCGCAAGCACCGCATTCTATGCAATCAAAGAGATTTAAATCGTTAGCTTTGTCTAATTCACCGCCTTTGGTATGCCAATACAACTGTTGTGGCAACAGTCCAGCAGGGCAAGCATCGGCACAGGCACCACAACGAATGCACGGATTTTCTTCACCAGGTTTGGACATTTCCTTCGATGAAGGCACTAAGATGCAGTTACTGGTTTTGATGATAGGGACAAGCTCTGAATGCACCGTAAATCCCATCATTGGCCCGCCCATTATCACGTGCTTTTCCAGCTGCCGCTCTCGTTGATAGCCGGCGTGCTCCAACAAGTGTTGGATGGGGGTACCTAGCGGCACCCAAGCATTTCCAGGGGTTTCCAATGCGTCGCCCGTTAGCGTGACGACTCGTTCAAGCAGGGGCTTTCCGGCACATATTGCATCTGCTACGGCAAAGCACGTCGCGACGTTATACATTAAGGTGCCAACATCTATTGGCAGCTTACCCGAGGGAACCTCACGTCCGGTCAGAACCTGTATTAGCTGCTTCTCACCGCCAGCAGGATATTTGGTTGGAATTTGGCACAATAAAATGTCCTGACTATCCTGGAAGGCTATCTTCATCGCGGCGAATGCTTCTGGCTTGTTGTCTTCGACTGCCACAATGATGTTTTTAGGGGCAAGCATATATTGCAATATTTCAACGCCCTGGCGTATTTGCCAAGCGTGTTCTTGCATGAGTCGGTCGTCTGAGGTGATATAAGGTTCACACTCAACGCCGTTGATTACGAGAAAGTCGACTTCTTTAGAGGCTGACAATTTAATATGGGTTGGAAAACCTGCACCACCCATGCCACTGATACCGGCTTCACAAATTAGCTCAACTAACTTGACGCGGCTCATTGATTGGTAATCGGGACTCGGAGTCAAATCGACCCAGCGATCTTTACCGTCAGCTTTCAATACGATAGTGGTTTCCTGGAAACCCGATGGGTGAGCCGATACGTGTTGTTTAATGGATACGATTTCACCTGACGTAGGTGCGTGTACAGGCACGGCAAACGGGTTACTGCTCGCGGTAAGCGGTTGTCCTTTGAGCACCAAATCTCCTGCTGCAACCGCAATTGAACCGCCAGTGCCTACGTGTTGCTTTACCGGAATATAGAACTTGTTGGCTAATGGTAGGCGCTTAATCTCGCTGTGATTGGAGAGTGTTTTTTTGCCATCTGGATGTACGCCACCAGGAAATTGCCAGAATGCGCCACGCTTAATACGCTCTACAATAGAACTCAATTCCATTACGACACCTCCTTAATAGGAATAGTGTCGAGCTGCCACTTCCAGTTCTTACTGGATTCTTTTACGGGCAGCATATCAATACAGTCGACCGGGCAGGGGGCGACACACAGATCGCAACCAGTGCACTCATCTACTATAACCGTGTGCATTTGTCTGGTGGCACCAACGATTGCGTCGACAGGACAAGCTTGGATGCACTTAGTGCAGCCTATGCATTCGTCCTCACGGATGTAGGCGACTTTTTTAACGTCTTCGGTGCCATGAGCATCATCCAACGGTTTGGCTTCAACACCCATTAGGTCTGCAATATTTTTAATTGTGGCCTCGCCGCCAGGTGGGCATTTATTGATTTCATCGCCATTGGCGATCGCTTCAGCGTATGGTTTACAGCCAGGATAACCGCATTGACCGCACTGTGTTTGAGGTAACAGGGCGTCTAATTGCTCAACCAGCGGATCTGCGTCTACTTTGAATTTGATTGCGGCATAGCCAAGCAATAAACCGAATGCAAGCGCAAGTACAGAGATAGACAAAATAGCGAAAAGTGACACAGCTATTACCCCAGTTTAACCAAGCCAGTAAAGCCCATAAAGGCAAGAGACATTAAGCCTGCGGTGATCATGCCTATGGCGGCGCCCTTAAATGGGGTTGGAACATCAGCAACTGCCAAACGTTCGCGCATCGCCGCAAACAAAATCATGACTAAAGAGAAACCTGCAGCCGCACCGAAGCCATACAAAATAGATTCTACGAAGCCGTGTTGTTCTTTGATATTGAGCAGGGCAACACCTAGAACCGCACAGTTTGTGGTAATCAGCGGTAAGAAAATACCTAGTAATCTGTAGAGGGTAGGGCTGGTTTTTTGCACAACCATTTCAGTGAATTGTACTACAACTGCAATGACGAGAATGAAACTGAGCGTGCGTAAAAATGTCAGCTCCAGAGGAACTAACAAGTAAGATTCAACCAAATAACTCAGCATAGAGGCGAGGGTGAGCACAAATGTAGTGGCCATGGACATGCCCATTGCAGTTTCTAATTTGCTAGACACACCCATGAACGGGCACAAGCCAAGAAACTGCACCAACACAAAGTTGTTCACGAGTACTGTACTGACGATTAATAAAAGGAATTCAGTCATTAAAGTTAGTAGGGCGCGCTCACGCTAATTTAAACTTGCCATATTATCCACTATCTAGCTGTCGAAACAACTTGATTATCATATAGTTAATGGAATATTTCTGGCTTATGTTAGAGCTGAAGTGGCTCCCCCTCCCCGACTCGAACGGGGGACCTGCGGATTAACAGTCCGTCGCTCTAACCAACTGAGCTAAGGGGGAACAGCAGTGTCTTGTAGACAAAATGTGATGTGTTAGAAAAAGTGGCTCCCCCTCCCCGACTCGAACGGGGGACCTGCGGATTAACAGTCCGTCGCTCTAACCAACTGAGCTAAGGGGGAACAGGTATCTAACGCGTTGTAATTCACTTTGCTTTTTATTCGAATCGCGTACTGATTTAGTAGGTGATTCAGCCGTGCCTCACAACGGGGGCGAATAATAAAGAGCTGCTATGATTGTGTCAATAAGATTACGTGATTATTTTGCGTCAAATGGCAAAAAAATCGCTGGTGATAAAGATCCTGTTCAAGCTTTCTACAAACAGAGTGAAAACTAATCAGTCGGGATGAAATATTTCGAATGACAGAAATTTGTCACACTCGTCTCCATGATTTCAGTATGTTTTTAGATACGAATATAAAAATGACAATTTTATGAAAAAACGATCTAACACAATAAATTTGCACTGTTAATATATACAGTAATTAACATTCTTTTAACGAGTTAAAACGGCACAAAACGTTAGTGTCAACTTACTAAAAAACTATCCACTTTGGCTCTATCTCCCGGTTTTATTGGGCAGGGGGTAGTTATCCACTAAATCTGTGGATAACTATGTTGATGAAATTATTGGAAAGTGTTTCAGGCCAGTAAAATCGGTGTCAAGAGAAACCTGTAAAAACAATAAAAAAACAAATAAAATCTATATAAAACAAAGGTTTAGATTCTGGTTTGAACAGTTTTTAACTAGTGGTGGTCAATAAGTGACCAGTGCATATTGGGTTGTGTGTTGTTTTAGAAATTCAAGTGATATTTATTAAAAAAAATAACTAAATAGCCTTGAAATTTTGTAAACACAGGAAAAGAAAGGGGCGAACAAAAACTCAAAATATTGCAAGCCCTTTTTGTTATTTTTTTCATGTTGCAAAAGTGTAAATTTTTTTATGACACTTTTTTGACAAGGGTTTAACTTTTAGCGAAAAATTTAATCCCAATTGAATTTTTTTTGCACAAGTTCAAAAAGCTGTCATGTAATTTGTAAATTGTGTTGGTTATTTGACGTGGCGTCTGTTTCGATTGTGTTTTGTCTTGAGATATTTGCGAAAAACAGCGCTCGCGTCGTTCACCGTAAAATTTGTTACTTTGGTTGATTAAGCATAGTCATATAAGGTGTCCTCGCGTAAACTTGCGCCAGCCTGATCGAGACACACCCAATAAACGTAAATTCACTGTCTAATAAAATAAAAAACATGTGAAGCGACTCTAGCAAGTTCAAGGTCTTGTCTTATTCACAATCTTATATTGAGGAAAACGTTACTTTGTCCATTAAATCAAAATCGCCTGACCTAATTAACAGTGATATACCGCAAACGATGAAGTCCATGACCATTCCTGTGATCTTCGGAATGATTCTGTTAATGACGTTTGGATTGGTTGATACCTATTTTGTCAGTCGCCTGGGCACTGAACAGTTAGCGGCAATTAGTTTTACGTTTCCGGTGACGTTTACTGTTATCAGTCTCAATATTGGTTTGGGTATTGGCACGTCGGCTACGATTGCTAAATTACTGGGCGCAGGCGAAGGCAGCACGGCTAAAGGGGCTGGAACCGGGGCGCTAATTCTTTCCTTTGTTATGGCGACGGTTTTAGCGTTAGTAGGCTGGTTTACGATTGAACCTATTTTCTTACTGCTTGGCGCCACTCAAGAGCATATGCCTTACATCATCGACTATATGTTGGTGTGGTATGCAGCCGGAATATTCCTATCGCTACCTATGGTCGGCAATGCTGTCTTGCGCGCAGCGGGTGATACGAAAACACCGAGTATGATTATGGCGCTTGGCGGTTTTATTAATGCGGTTCTGGATCCGATTTTAATTTTTGGCTGGGGTCCCGTGCCGGCAATGGGTATTCAAGGCGCGGCACTTGCCACCTTAATCGCCTGGATTGTTGGCAGCGGCCAAATTGTTTATTTACTCGCGATTAAACGCAAGCTCATTATTCCTCGCCTATTGTCGTTGCGAGAAATACGAGAGTACAGTCGAGATATATTAAAAATCGGTATTCCCGCAGCAGGCGCAAATATGCTAACGCCCATCGCGAACGGTATTATGACGGCGATAGTTGCGGTTTATGGTTCTGCCGCGGTTGCATCATGGGGAGTTGGGGGGCGCATTGAATCTATTGCATGCATTGTGATTCTGGCACTTTCGATGACACTGCCACCTTTTATCAGCCAGAACTTTGGTGCGGGTAAATTGTCCAGAGTGAAGAGCTCTTATTATCTATGTTTGCGCTTCTTACTGCTTTGGCAGTTTGGTGTATTTGTTGTGATGTGGCTACTGTCGCCTTTTATTGCTTCAGCGTTTGCTAAGGAACAAGAAGTTATTGACCTAATTCAGTTGTTTTTGATGATAGTGCCCATTGGATATGGGTTACAAGGCATCATTATATTGACCAACTCTAGTTTGAATGCCATGCACAAACCTATGATGGCGCTGACGTTGAGCGTTGTGCGTTTGTTCGTGTTTTTTGTGCCTATATCTTATCTCGGCAGTTATTTATACAAACTCCCCGGTATGTTCTGGTTTGGATTAATTGCTAACTTATGCACAGCACTTGTCGCATTTTTTTGGTTCCGTCGTTTATTAAACTGTGAAATGGCAGAATCGTTAAGGCAAGCGGACTCAGTAGCGGAGGCAACGTCTTGAGTCGAGGATTTGAATTAAAGTCACAGTATCAACCTGCTGGCGACCAGCCAACTGCGATTTCTGGATTAGTAGAAGGTCTGCAGGACGGTTTAGCGCATCAAACTCTGTTGGGGGTTACTGGGTCAGGTAAGACCTTTACTATGGCGAATGTGATCAAAGAGGTTCAGCGTCCCACGCTGATTCTCGCTCACAATAAAACCCTAGCAGCGCAGTTATACGGTGAAATGAAGGAGTTCTTTCCCAATAACGCAGTAGAGTATTTTGTGTCTTATTACGATTATTATCAGCCGGAAGCCTACGTTCCCACTACTGATACTTTTATCGAAAAAGACGCATCTATTAATGATCACATTGAGCAAATGCGACTATCTGCTACCAAGGCGCTAATGGAGCGGCGTGATGTTGTGATTGTGTCGAGTGTATCGGCTATTTATGGTTTGGGTGACCCCGAATCCTACATGAAAATGCTGCTGCATTTGCGCCAAGGCGATATTATGGATCAGCGCGATATTCTGCGCCGATTAGCGGAACTTCAGTATTCCCGCAATGACGTCAATTTTGAGCGCGGTACTTTCAGAGTCAGAGGAGACGTGATCGATATCTATCCCGCCGACTCAGAGCGCCTTGCAGTGAGGGTAGAGCTGTTTGATGAGGAAATTGAACGCATCAATATGTTCGATCCTCTCACCGGCTCCATAGAGCAGACGGTTACCCGAGCTACAGTATTTCCCAAAACTCATTATGTCACTCCACGGGAAAAAATCCTTGGTGCGATTGACGAGATCAAGGATGAACTAAAAGATCGCCGTGCTCAGTTAAAAGAAGTGAATAAACTCATCGAAGAGCAGCGCATTACACAACGAACTCAGTTCGATGTAGAGATGATGCTTGAACTTGGTTATTGCTCTGGTATTGAGAATTACAGTCGATATTTATCTGGCCGTGCACCAGGAGAGCCACCCCCTACATTAATTGATTATTTCCCGGCGGACGGCTTGTTGTTTATCGACGAGTCACACGTCACGGTTTCGCAAATTGGTGCGATGTTTAAAGGCGACAGATCGCGCAAAGAAACGCTAGTCGAATACGGGTTTCGATTGCCCTCGGCGTTGGATAATAGACCGCTTAAATTTGAAGAGTTCGAAGCCTTATCCCCCCAGACAATTTACGTGTCTGCGACCCCGGGAAAATATGAATTAGAAAAATCTTGCGGTGATGTAGTAGAACAGGTCGTGCGTCCTACAGGATTGCTCGACCCTGTATTAGAAATTCGACCCGTAGCGACTCAGGTGGATGATTTACTCTCGGAAATTCGCAAACGCACCAAGGTGAAAGAGCGAGTTTTGGTTACAACACTGACCAAGCGAATGGCTGAAGATCTCACTGATTATCTCAATGAACACGGTGTACTGGTGCGTTATCTGCATTCAGATATTGATACTGTTGAGCGGATGGAAATTATTCGAGATTTAAGATTGGGTAAGTTTGATGTATTAGTGGGGATCAACTTGCTTCGCGAGGGCCTTGATATGCCAGAGGTGTCGTTGGTCGCTATTTTGGATGCCGATAAAGAGGGTTTCTTACGTTCGGACAGGTCACTCATACAGACAATTGGACGTGCTGCTCGTAATATCAATGGCCGCGCCATTTTATATGCTGACAATATTACTGGCTCAATGGAAAGAGCAATAGAGGAAACTGAACGCCGAAGACAAAAACAAGAAGAGTACAATGCTGAACACGGCATAGTGCCGCAACCGCTACACAAACCTGTAACCGATGTTATGGACATGGCAGTGTCCGCGGATGAGGATGCTGACACGATTCAAATTGCCGCAGAAATTCCTGCTTCCTACAAACTTTCTGCGACAGATCTGATGGCTGAGATTAGTAAACTCGAGAAACAAATGTTCGAGCACGCCAAAAACCTTGAGTTCGAACAGGCCGCGGCAACTCGCGATAAGATTGAGTCTTTGCGGGCAAAAGTGGTCGATATTTCTTAATTTTCACAAAACTGGCTTAAATAGAAATTATTTGAGCCAGTTCACAAAATACTCCTTAAATTCTGCAAGAAGTTATTTTTCGTTTTAGTATGAGATCAAATACCTTACCCAATGCGTGAACGGCACAAGCAAATACGGGTAACAGCAAACGAGGTTTCAAATGCTAAATCGTCTTCAAGAATCAGATATCAAGTTATTGCGTGTATTCTATGCAGTCGCGTCTTGTAACGGCTTCACTGCGGCTGAGCCCGTTTTGCGAATGCAGCGTCCCAATATTAGTGCTGCTATCAAGAAACTCGAAGAGCGACTCGAATTGATTTTGTGTCACCGTGGTCGAGGTGGCTTCCAGCTTACCAAAGAAGGGGAGTTGGTATATCAGGAAACCAAACGTATTTTTAATGCATTCGACAACTTTGTATATAATCTCAAGAGCTTGCACGACAACTTCTCAGGACATATCACGTTAGTCGTCATGTCTTCTTTGCCTCGTGACATGATGGTGGGCGTTGCCAAAGCCGTTAGCACTACGATGAAAAAATACGAGGATATCCATATTAATATACAGACGCGCTTGTACAACGAAGTTGAGCACGTTGCGCTTTCTGGTGAGTGTCATTTGGTTTTGTCTTGTTACGACATGGTGAAATCAGAATCGGTGATGTTCCACCCGGTTGACGCCAGCTGTACCGGCCGTTTGTATTGCGCACCTTCACATCCGCTAGCCAAGGTACAACGAGAGCATTTAAGCAGTGCTATATTGGACCAATATCCTGCTGTAGGCTTGTCGGGTCTATCCTCTGGCAACTATGTTCGCGATGATAAGCGTTTGAAAATTAGAACTTATTCTGATTCTTTTGAGAGCATGATGTCGGCAATCATGAGCGGTGAATACATAGGTTTATTACCAGATTATTTAGCTCAAGACGGGCAGGGCAATAATCTCGTTCCTGTTGCTGGCGACCTGTTTGAGTTCAATCATCAGCTTTACGTGATGAACGGCAAGAACGTGATACTTAACCCGGTGCTTAAGCATTTAATCAAAGAAATCAATTACTTCATTTCTCACGATCAAGCCAGCAGCCCAATTGCTGCTTAACCAATTGCTTTGCTGAATTCAACTTTGACGGGGATGTGAAAACATACCTGTCACATATCCAAAATATCTATATTTGTTATCTTCAAATTGTCAGTGCAGTAACCTTTCGTCAAAGCTGCTGGTACTTGCATAGCACTCAATAATTTCTTCAAGCATATGCTCGTCATATTTGGATAAGTGTCGAGTGGCTGCCAAGATCAAATCTTGCACATCATAGGGCAAGTGAGTTTGTTCTAAGAACAAGTGCGCCTTTGTGGCTTGATGGGCTTTTAACAGGCGAACTAGTTGTACTGCCTGGGCTTCGATGACTGGATTCATAAATCCCCCTCACGCTAACGTCATAGAAAAACCGTTATATTCTCAGCGTAGTCAATGTGAGGATTTTGATTACATCATTTCGATATTATAGTCAGGTTCGTTAGTGTTCTTTGCGCTAAAAACACCTTAACTATATGAATTTGAGACTTATATCAATTGAGCGTTAGAAGTTTATTCTTGATAACAAAAAAGCAAGCCTAAGCTTGCTCTACGGGGTTTTATGCGCGGCTAATCCGCTAGGACATTTTGATCCATCGTTTCGCAAGGCTTGGAACAGCAGGGCTTGCCAACGATTTTGGCAGGTACACCCACCACAGTTACATGCTCTGGCACCGAGCTCAACACCACGCTACCTGCGCCGACTTTTGAACGAGCGCCAATTTCTATATTGCCGAGTATTTTTGCCCCAGCGCCTATCATAACGCCTTCTCTAATTTTGGGATGGCGATCGCCTTTTTCGTTTCCAGTACCGCCTAAGGTAACTGATTGCAGAATCGATACGTTGTCTTCTACTACAGCGGTCTCACCCACTACGATACCCGTCGCATGGTCAAACATGACGCCTCTGCCGATTTTCGCTGCCGGGTGAATATCGACGCCATACACTTCAGAGTTTCTACTTTGGATGAACAATGCCAAATCTTTTCGATTGTGTTGCCACAGGTAATGCGCCAAGCGATGCACTTGTATTGCTTGATAGCCCTTGAAGTGAATAAGCACAGAGAGGTGAGAGTGTACCGCCGGGTCGCGGTCGAAGACCGCTTTTACATCAGCAATTGCCGAGCTGACAATCTCAGGGTCATTGCTGTAAGCATCGTCAAAGAACTCGCGAATAGCCAGTGCGGGCATCACATCATCGGCCATTTTGTTAGACAAAATGAAGCTTAGAGACGACTCAAAATTTTTGTGATTGAGAATACAAGCATGGGCATAAGTCGCCAGCAGAGGTTCCGAGGTTACCACTAGTAACGCATCTTGCTGCAATCTTTGCCAAAAGCTCTCTTTCACCATTTTTCGTGTCTCAATACAATTCATATTCTTAAACGGGCATCAATGATATTCGATTTTTACAGACCGTGCGGTCTGAAGATCGCTTTCATCTTATAAAAAAATTAACTATGTCATGCCGTTTTGGCATGTATAACCAGGTCTAGACCGTTATTCGTATGCCAGTGGGTCTTCTATGCCATTCTTCTCAAATGCTTCGAGGCGTTCTTGGCAGGCGCCGCATTTACCACAGGCTTTTTCACGTCCGTTGTAGCAGGTCCACGTATCGGCGTAATCTAAACCAAGAGAAAGGCCATCGGTTAATATTTCAATTTTACTTACGTTGAGGTAGGGCGAGTAAATTTCAACCGCTTCATAGTTCGCGATTAAGCTAACGTCATTCATTTTCTCAACGAATTCAGGTCGGCAGTCGGGATAAATGGCGTGATCGCCAGAGTGCGCACCGTAGTAGACTTTATTGGCCTCAAGTGACACTGCGTAACCAATCGCAAGTGATAATAAAATCATATTGCGATTAGGGACGACGGTTTGTTTCATGCTTTCTTCTGCGTAGTGACCTTCGGGAACATCAATTTCACTAGTTAACGATGAACCACCAATAAGTTGATTGATCGCAGAAATATCGACAATTTTATGTGGCCACCTAATTTCGTGCAGACGCGAGCGGCATAGTCCAATTCTTTTTTGTGTCTTTGCCCGTAATCGAACGACAACGGATATACCTCATAGCCATCTGCAATAGCTCTGTTGAGTACTGTGAAGGAGTCCATCCCTCCTGAATAAATGACGACTACTTTTTGTGCCATGTGAAGCGCACCTATTTTCTTTATTAAATTGGCTCGCAGTTTAGTGTTTTCTGCGCTTAACGCAACGCATGCGAGCAACTTGTGACTGATTTGTCGTGGCAGAGTTGCTAAAATAAGAAAGACTTACACCTATTTTCTATGTTGAGGAACTCGATTGAACAGTATTGACACTCAGTCAGATAGAATGCACATCAGCTCAGAGCCTGAGACACTGTATAAAATTAATGAAGTGTTTCAATCCATCCAAGGGGAGGGAGCGCATACAGGTGTGCCTTCTATATTCATTAGGTTGCAAGGATGTCCTGTGGGCTGCAGTTGGTGTGATACCAAACACACTTGGGATATTCCACCTCAGCTAGAGCAATCACCTGCTGAAGTCATGGCTAAAACTAAAGAGTCAGAACATTGGTTTAAAGCAACTGCTGGTCAATTACTGGCATTGGTTCGCAATGAAGGCTATACCGCAAAACACATTATTCTTACCGGCGGCGAACCTTGTATTTACAATCTCACCCAGGTGACGAGTTTGTTTATTGAAAATGGCTTTACTGTGCAAATTGAAACCAGTGGAACCTTTGCATTAAAAGCTCATCCCGACACCTGGGTTACGGTGTCACCAAAAATCAATATGCGCGGTGGATACGAAGTGCGCGAAGAGTTATTGGCAGGGGCGGATGAAATTAAACACCCCATCGCAATGGAAAAGCATATTGAGGAGTTGGACGAGTTAATTGAACCAGTTAACTTAAAACCCTCTTGCTTGATTTATTTGCAACCAATCAGCCAGCAAGCCAGAGCTACTGATTTGGCAGTTGAAACCTGTATCAAACGCAATTGGCGGTTATCGCTACAAACTCACAAGTTTATCGGCATAGAATAGTGAGCATTGCGCTTGGCCGTGCAGCGACTACTATTAATTTAGGCTTGTATTTTTGATGTATTGGAGTGGCGACTGGCTATGTTATCGCAAGAATTTTTTGATGATTATGCTAAGGGATATTACAACAATAACCCTACCGCTGTAGCGGAGCACTTTTTTGTGCCATCTGTGATCATGAGCAATGAGACAAAAAATGTATTTACGTCGATAGAAGCTGTGGCAAAAAAATCCAAGAATTTATGAATAAGTTGGTTTCGCTCGGGGTCGCCCAGTTTGAGCCAGAAGTTTGCCAAACCATGAAACTGTCTGAAAATATTCTCTTTTCCAATGTGAAATGGGTCTACAAGGATGAAACGGGGCAAGAAATTTTGCACTGTTTCGTCTCTTATACATTGCAATCTGAGAACGATTCTTTGAAAATCATCGTTTCTGTAATCGACGATCAGCAAAGAGAATTAGCTAAGCTGCTCTGAACAACTGGTTTCCATGAGACGTTTTATATTTTTCGCATCCATTTTAGTGAGCTGGGGCAGCGTCGCTGCTACGTGGGAAATTCGCTATCCCAAGCCAGAATTAGACACGGATTTGCGCACGACCTATCCGTTGCAAGTGTTGTCTCTGGCGCTCGATCAAACCGGCGTTCGCTATAACCTTTTGCCAACCCAAAAGGTGATTGGTCAAGGCAAATCCATTAAACAATTAAAAGCCAATCGCGAAGTCAGTGTCATATGGAGTATGACCGATAAGATACGTGAAGAAGAACTCTTGCCTGTGCGGATCCCTATCTACAAAGGGCTCATAGGCTATCGGATTTTCTTTGTAAAAAGTGAACATCTCTCATTGTTTTCCAGTTTCAGCGATATCAGCGAATTGAGACAATATTCACCGGTGCAAGGCTATGACTGGCCTGATACTAAAATACTTCAGCACAATGGTTTTGAGGTGGTGACCAGTAACGATTTTAACGCGATGTACAATATTCTCGATGTGGAACGAGCCAACTTTTTCCCGCGTTCCGTCGTCGAAATTTGGGCGGAACTCGACCGAGATAATCACTCAGATTACCTCGCCATCGAACCCCATATTGCCTTGCGTTACCCCACCGCGACTTATTTTTTCTTCAATAAGAAAAATCTGGTTCTAGCTAATCTGATTGAAACGGGTTTGCGCCGAGCGATTGATTCTGGTGAGTTTGACAAGCTATTTATGCAAGTTCACGAAGGTTATTTGACGCGGGCGAATATAAACGAGCGACTTATTTTTGAATTGGACAATCCGGTGCTGCCAGATGCAACACCGGTAGACAACGCCAAACTTTGGTACACAGTTAATTGATGCGAGTGAGCATATAAGGAAACACAATGGCCTCATTACAAGACCAGCTACTCAAAGCGGGCTTAGGTGATAAGAAAAAAGCAAAACAAATTAACAACGAAAAGCGCAAGAAAGACAAGATACGCCGCAAAAGCAAAATCGTTGAGAAAGATGAAGTCAAAGAGTCGGTGCAAGCGCAATTAGAAGCGAAGAAAGCGAAAGACCGCGAACTCAACGCTCAGGCCAAAGAAGAAGCTGAGAAAAAAGAAATCGTTGCTCAAGTACGTCAAATGATAGCGATTAATCGTCTCGAAAATTTCCGCGGCGATGTTGAATTTAAATTTACTGATGGCAGTACAATTAAGCAATTATTGGTTAGGGAACAGATCAAAAACCATTTGTTGGAAAATCGCTTGGCGATTGTGCGATTTGAGCAAGGTTACGAAATCATTCCGTTGCCGGTAGCGGATAAAATTGCGCAGCGTGATGCCGAATCAATACTTTATCGAGCTGATATGTATGACGAGGTAAAAGAGCAGGAAGATGAGGAAGACTGGTATGCAGATTTTGAGATACCAGATGACCTAACCTGGTAGTTTGACCTCATATTGAACACGTTAGAGCAAAACAAACATTACTTACTGCCAGTCTTCGCGCTGGCATCGGTTATTTATATTCTCAGTAGCCCATTTACGCCATATCTGTTTAGCCCTCTAGTAAAGGTGTTTCCAATCTTACTATTGATTGTTTTGGCTGGAGTCAATTTAACCGGGAAAGTACGCACTTTAATGATGTTGGCACTTATTTTAAGTGGCACCGGTGACGTGTTACTCGCCATAGAATTCAGTAATAGTTTCGTGTTTGGACTAGGCGCTTTTTTGTGTGCGCATGTTGTTTACATATATTTATTTGCTCGCTTTACCGGCAAAACTCATGCGATGTTAAAACTCGCGGGCTGCGCTATTGTTCTGCTCTATGCAGCATTTATGCTGACTAAAGTGCTGCCTGAACAGACGGTAATGCGCGTTGCTGTGATGTGCTATTTAAGCGTCATTAGTTTTATGACTATAGTGGCGATATGGTGTGCGAAATCTACGACCAAATTCTTAGTACTAGGCGCGGCTATTTTTGTTATTTCGGACTCATTTATTGCCTGGAATATGTTTCATAGCCCCATCGCTCATAACAGCTACTGGGTCATGAGCACTTATTATCTTGCGCAACTTCTCATTTTGTTGGGCGTCACTCAGGCGTCTAGAGAGCTTACACCAGTCGCTCATCCTTAAACCTACGTTTGTTACTGATCGAGTGAGATTCTGCCGGTCGCAACCGCTTTTCTGCGCAAGGAAACCTGCGGCGCCAGACGATATAGGTCACCATTTTCGCCTATCAATTGGATCCGCACACCTGTTTCGCGAGCGGTTTTAGCATTGGCTTTAATGTGTGCTGCCTCACCGTGTACGGGAATGGCGATTTCTGGTTTCACCCAATCGTACAAGGCACGCAATTCCTCCTGGTTGGGATGTCCAGATGCGTGAATAACTTTCTCACTGTTATCATTGTCGATGACGTGAATATTTTGCGCGCGAAACGCGGCCACTAAGTTGGCGACTTTTTCTTTGTTGTCAGGAATCACAATGGAGCTGAATATTACGGTGTCACCCGCCACGAGTTCTAAATCGCTATGGCTCTGTTTCGCCAGTTTGTTCATCGCGGCATAAGGCTCGCCTTGGCTGCCTGTGGCGACCACCATGATTTCTTCAGGCGGCAGATAAGCAATGTATTTGGGGTCTTGAATTAAACAATCCTCAGGCCAATGTCCAGTGCGTTTCGCTGCCGCTACTGTGTTTTTCAAAGAGTAGCCAAATAAGGCTAGGTAACGTCCTGTTTTTTGTGCCACACGCGCAAGTGTAATTAAGCGACCAATGTTAGTGCCAAAACAGGTGACTACTACTTTTTGCGGTGCTTTTTTAACTGCGTGTAAAAGCCCGTCATAACAATCAGATTCTGATGCGGAATGCCCTTCTAGTAGCGCATTGGTCGAGTCGCACACCATGGCAGTAATGTTTTCTTTTGCCAGCGCTTTAAACTGCTCTATCTGAAAGGGTTTATCCGTCATGGGAAACTTATCAATTTTCCAATCCGCTGTGTGAAAAATGTTACCAGCTTCGGTGCGAATAACGAGCCCATGAGGTTCGGGAATGGAGTGATTGGTCATCAACCATGTCACGTTAAATTTACCAATATCAATGCAGTCACCGGTGTTAACTTCGATGATGGTCGCCGGTACAGGCTTATTCATTTTATTTAGTTTGCGACGTAAGATTTCTGCAGTAAATGGTGTGGTGTATACAGGCAGCTTGAAGCGTTGCCAAAGCGCTGGAAGCGCGCCAATGTGATCTTCGTGGGCATGAGTGATAATGATACCCGCAAGTTTGTGTTTTCTGGCCTCAATAAAACTGGGATCTGCGCAAACAACATCATGTTTGTGAGAGGCATCCGGTGTTAGCGGTTCGTTGAAAGTAATACCGCAGTCAACCATTAACCATTGGTCAGCATGACCGAATAAATTGAGGTTCATTCCTATTTCTCCGGTTCCACCTAACGGTAGAAACCAGAGATCGTTATTCCCGGGATTCAGTGTCTTCTTCCTTAAATGTGCACATTTCGCGTGGATTTTATAGGAAGTTAAAGGGAACCAGAATAGCCAGAAAGTAAAAAGCCCCGTAAAAACGAGGCTTTTTTCAGAATGGGAGTGGATTATTTGCCGTGTACGTCCTTCATAGAACGACCTGATGGGTCAGCATTATTCTGGAAGCTCTCATCCCAAGCAAGGGCTTCAACCGTGCTACAGGCGATTGATTTGCCACCCGGAACACATTTAGCCGCACTTTCTTGAGGGAAGTATTCTTCAAACAGTGTGCGATACAGATAACCTTCTTTCGTATCCGGTGTGTTAATGGGGAACCTGAATTCCGCCGTTTTCATTTGCTGATCGGTCACTTGCTCTTCTGCATAATCGCGAATAGAGTCAATCCAAGAGTAACCTACGCCATCACCGAATTGTTCTTTCTGACGCCACAAAATTTCTGATGGTAGGTATTCACCGCTATCAAAGGCTTTGCGCAATACCCATTTTTCCATTTTTTCAGCAGAACACATTTTGTCTTTCGGATTCAGGCGCATTGCTACGTCCATAAAGTCTTTATCTAGGAAAGGCACACGCGCTTCAACACCCCAAGAAGACGTTGCTTTGTTGGCACGAGCACAGTCAAACATGTGTAAGCGGTCGAGCTTGCGCACAGTTTCTTCGTGGAATTCTTTGGCGTTCGGCGCTTTGTGGAAATACAAATAACCACCAAAGATTTCATCTGAGCCTTCACCAGACAATACCATCTTAATACCCATGGCTTTGATCTTGCGAGACATTAGGTACATTGGTGTAGATGCGCGAATAGTGGTGGTGTCGTAAGTCTCCAAGAAGTAGATAACGTCTCTTATGGCGTCTAAACCTTCTTGAATAGTAAAGTGAATTTCATGATGCACAGTGCCAATCATGTCCGCGACTTTTTGTGCGGCTTGTAAATCGGGAGCGCCTTTTAAACCTACCGCGAATGAATGTAGGCGAGGCCACCATGCTTGTGTTTTGTCCTCGTCTTCAACGCGATTCGCCACAAACTGTGCAGCTACTGCTGATACTAATGATGAATCTAAGCCGCCCGATAGCAACACTGCATAAGGAACGTCTGACATCATGTGAGACTTAACTGCTTTTTCGAATGCAGACTTAAGTTCTTCCATATCAGTTTCGTTGTTTTCTACCGCGTCATACTCCATCCAATCACGCTCGTAGTATTGCACCATTTCACCGGTCTTAGACCAGAAGTAGTGGCCTTTAGGGAATTCTTGAACGGTTTTACAAACAGGTACCAAAGCTTTCATTTCAGAAGCAACGTAGAAGTTACCGTGTTCGTCGTGACCCGTGTAAAGCGGGATGATACCCACGTGGTCGCGAGCGATTAGGTATGAGTCCTGCTTCTCATCATAAAGAATAAAAGCAAACATACCTTTGAGGTCGTCAATGAAATTAATGCCTTTTTGCTCATACAAAGGCAAAATTACCTCACAGTCAGATTTAGTACGAAAATCGTAACTTTCTGTCAGATCTTCCGCTAATTCTTTGTGGTTGTAGATTTCGCCGTTGACCGCGAGCACTTTGTTTTCGTCACGGCTTAGGAGTGGCTGTGCACCCGTATCAACGTCGACAATCGCGAGGCGTTCATGACATAAGATGGCATTATTATTATTCCAGATGCCCGACCAGTCAGGGCCACGATGGCGCAATAATTTAGATAAATCTAATGCTTTTGTCCGAAGTTCGGACACATCGGTTTTTATATCCAGAATACCGAAAATACCACACATAAAAAGGTTTCTCTCTTAATCACAGTTAAAGTAAAGGTACATAGCAGGGGGAAGGGGACAATGTCAGAAGATAAGTGTTGATTCTGGTGTGCTTCGCCTCACTGTTATGATGCCTTGAATTTGCCAGCCTGAGGAAAAATTGCAAGCACAAACTGTAATTTTTTTACATCTTCCGGATATAAGATAAAAACAAATAAAAAAGGTGCTTAAAAAAGCACCTTTTTTCTAAAAATAGCGGAGTTTTCGACTATTTTTTGCGTTGGAACTCGCTGGTCTTGTTCCATTTAGGCCAATCATCAGTATTGGCGATATCGTAACCAACGTGGAAAAACAGCTGTGTATCTTCTACTATGCCACCGAAATCCCAAGATTCGCGATACTTGTCACATACTTGGTGGTAACAACCACTTTGGATTACAGAAATCCGCTTTTTATAGGCTGCGGTTGCTTCATCAATCGGCGTAGCGCCACCTTTGGCATACAACGCCGGTACACCTTGTTTAGCTAGACTAAAATGATCTGAGCGATAGTAGTAGCCCGCTGCAGGACGGCTCTCTTGAACGATAACCCGGCCTTGTTTTTTAGCCGCTTTTTCGAGGTACACCTCGAGTTCTGACTTGCCAAAACCAACCACTTCTACATCTTTTGTACGGCCTTGTATGTTCATGGCGTCAATATTGATGTTAGCGACGGTTTTGTCCAAGGGGTACACAGGATTCTCACCGTAGTATTTAGAACCCAATAAACCTTGTTCTTCTGCCGTGACAAACAGGAAACTAACAGAACGAGCAGGGCGCTTGTCAAGACTTGCAAAAGCTTTGGCAATTGATATCAAACCGGCACTACCTGTCGCATTGTCGTGGGCACCATTGTAAATGTTATCGCCTTCTTTATTCGGGTCTTTGCCCAAATGATCCCAATGCGCGGTGTAAATAATGTGCTCATCAGGACGCTCGCTGCCAGGTAGTGTTGCTAAGAAATTGTAACTTTGTGACTTTTCGTGAGAGCTTTTAATTTTGATATTAGCTTTTGACCCCATGGCTTTTGCATACGGGCCTTGCATCGCTTTTTGCTTCTCATCGAAATAATCGAGACCTGCTTTAGCAAATACCTGTTGTGCCGCTTCGACTGACAACCAGCCCTCTACCGCAACGCGGTCTTTATTGCCGTCTGGCGTGACCAAACCGTATTGCGGGCCACTCCAACTATTGGCAACGACTGACCAGCCATAAGAGGCCGGTGCAGTTTCATGCACAATTAATGCGCCTGCGGCGCCTTGGCGGCTCGCTTCTTCATATTTGTATGTCCAACGACCGTAGTAGGTCATGGTTTTGCCCTGAAACTTACCACTGTCTGGATTTTCAAAGCCTGGGTCGTTCACGAGAATGACGACAGTTTTGCCTTTTACGTCGATACCTTCATAGTCATTCCAGTCGTATTCTGGCGCATTTACACCGTAGCCGACGAAGACTAATTCAGAGTCTTTTAATTCGACTTCACTTGCCTCGCGAGCTGTACCCGCCACCATATTGACCTTGTACTCGAACTTGTCACCTGCAATATCCAATTCCATATCCGGATCTGCTTCGATGCGTACCAGACCTACTGGCTGCATGAAGCTGCCATTTACGCCGGGCTCATAGCCGAGTTTTGTAAATTCGCGAGTGAGAAATTCTAGGGTATAGGTTTCACCGATAGTGGTGGGTTGACGTCCTTCGAATTTGTCTGATGCTAAGAGTTTGACATGTTCACGTAGTTCCTTCTCGTCAATACTTGCCCATGCTTGCTCAAAGCTATCTGCCGATAGCTGCGCACTGGTGGCGCTTGCAACGCTTAGCAACAATGCTTGTATTAGAGTTTTTTTCATTGTTGATCTCATTGTTATAGTTAAATTACTAAGACCCTGATAGATTACCGATCTTTAAGTATATTAACCATCCCAATTTGGATCGGGCGTTGAAAAATCACTCAGAAACTTGGCATCTTGCGTGGACAAGCGACACGCCTTTTCAATCTCTCACTACTGCTATCGACTTTTCTTGTTTTAACTACTTTCCGACACCCGTTGAGTTGACGAAAATGGCTTCACAGATAGTGACCGATTTTGATTATCAATTTGTTGAACAAATTGATTTTGCCGGGCGCTATTACGAACAAGTAATTTATGAAGATCGTATTATTCCCACGCGCTTAAACAACTGGCACGATTTCTTTAACGCCTGTATCTGGATGCTTTTTCCGCACAGCAAAAGTCTGTTGAACCAACTGCATATTAGTGACATTACAACGCATGGACTCAATCCGCGAACGCCCGCACGCAATCGCATCACTCACTTTGATGAGTGTGGCGGTGTGTTGCTGTATCAGGATGAGACGGAATTGGCCTTGTTACAGGAGCATCAATGGACGAGGGCATTTTATGAAAATCGCGCTTGGTGGGGAAAACGCCTTCGCTTTATTAACTTTGGCCACGCCAATTATGAGATGCTGCTCAATCCGTTTCTTGGCTTGACGGGCAAATGCATACCGGTGAAAGCCAATGCAAGTGTCATGGAGCTTGAGTCGCTCGAGATGTATAAATGCTTGGATACGGCGCTGGCCGAGGAATTGAAATCAGGAAGTTGGTTTGCTAAACGCGGTAATTTAAAACCGCTGCCATTGCTTGGCATACCTAACTGGGATGCGCGTAATGCCCATCCCGAGTTTTACGACAATCGCGACTATTTTCGTCCGCTTCGTTCTACAAAAGAATAAACAAAGCCCAAACGCCCCAAATAATGGCATAGGGTGCACAGGCAATCATGTAGCATTGTTTGCTAGTGAGATTTGTCCATTGGCTTACGCCTACTGCAATCAGATACATACACCAAAAATTGTCGATACTAATGTTCTGAGTCAACGTGAACCAATCAGAATTCATATCCATGCCTAGTAAGAAGGTCAGGTTGAAAGGGTTCAATGCGGTCGGTTCCATTTCGGGGTGCCCGGCGATCAACATGATCAGTAACGACGCTATTGAGGTGACTACTAGCGGCAAGGATGCCCACCACATAAAGCCATACCAATCACCGAACGTCATCGTGTTTTCTTCGTCTATTTGGGTAATTTTTGACAGATAAAATGCCATTACTGCCGTGATGACCACAAAGCCAATGATAATTGTGGCAATGGTCGCGGGTAACATGGCGTCTGGATTCATACTGTTGCGGAAGAAGTCCTCCTCAGCTGGACTCATGTCACCTTGTGTGCCAAGCAACATGTTCACATACCAATCGAAGTCGATCATTTGGAAGTAGTAGTAACTTGGTAAAATTGCGAAAAACATGACCAAGATAAAGGGTATCCAAGACCAATTAGACACGTCTTTTAAGCGAGCGAATACTTGGTTGGGTTCGAGAATAATCTTTTGCACTGCCTCAAGTGGCGAGTTTACTGTAGGTTGATTGATCGGTTGCTGTTCCATCATTAACACTTAACTAGTTTTGATGGTTAATATTCTTGCATAGAATCAAGGATTTATTAACTGAATAAAAATTTTTCAAAAAACGTGTAATATTTTTCAAAGCAGCAATACTAGTTGTTTCGTAATCAGCGGCAAAAGGAACCACTAGATGATCTCTGTTAATTCATTAGCTAAGCGGTTTGCGGTAGAAAACCCCAAAAAGCTTACGACACAAGAGCAAAATGACCCACGGCTCAAAGGACGTTTTTTCTATTCGGTAGAAGACGTGTCATTTAAATGCGAAAAAGGCCAAGTTCTCGGGTTACTAGGCCCTAATGGGGCAGGTAAAACCACTACTTTACGTATTTTATCTTCAGCATTAAAAGCCGATAAGGGTGAAATTCTGGTCGATGGCAAAAATGTTAGTGAAGAGCCTATCCAGGCAAGAAAATCACTAGGTTTTTTATCGGGTAGTACCGGTCTTTACGGACGTTTAACGGGCCGCGAGAACATCAGCTACTTTGCGCGTTTGCATGGATATGGCAAAACTCAGACTGAACAGCGAATTGAAGAGTTATCTAGCTTGTTGGATATGGATGACTTTCTAGACCGTCGCAGCGAAACCTACTCAAGCGGAATGAAACAAAAAACCGCGATTGCTCGGGCAGTTGTGCATGAGCCATTAGCTGTGGTGCTCGATGAGCCAACCACTGGGTTAGATATTATGGCGACCCAAACCGTACTGGATTTTATTAAAAACCTAAAGGCCGCCGGTACCCCCGTGATTTTCTCGACTCACCACCTAGAAGAAGTGGCTGAGCTGTGTGATTTGGGAACGGTAATCGATCACGGCACCACAAAATTCATGGATTCCATTGAGACCTTCAAAGGCCTTGGCACATCGATGAATGATGCATTTCTTAACGTGTTAAAAGGAGCATGATTATGTGGATGATAATGCAAAAAGAGCTAACGGAATTATTGCGTGACAAAAAGACGCTATTTTTCATGATTGCGTTGCCACTGTTGTTGTTCCCAGCTATTTTCGGTGCGGTTGGCTTTTTCTCAAGTAAAGCGATTACAGAAGCAGAAAATAAAACCTTAAACTTTGCCGTTATTGGCGCCGAGCACCACCAAGTATTGGTTGATGCCTTAGCGGCCGTGGACACCTTAGAGCTTAAAACCATCGGCGATGAGGATTTTAAAACCCTTATCAAGGATAAAACCTTAGATTTTGTGGTCGAGTTACAGCCTAATGCCAATGGCAAGTTGTTAGAAGTAGGGCAGACCACCGTTAATCTATATTTGAATGATGCGGGATTGAATCAGATTCAAAAGCGCTTTAATAAAGTATTAGATGGCATTACTGAAGGTAAGCGCGCAGATGCATTTGCCGAATTAGGTATTTCAGAAACTCAACAAATCGCGCTTCTTGAGCCTGTTATAGTTGAGAAAATTAACATCGCCGAAGAGCGTGAAAATTGGGGGGAGCGCATTGGTGGGTTAGTGCCTTATCTTCTATTTTTACTTTGCTTGCAAGGTGCTATGTTCCCTGCATCTGATTTAGGTGCGGGTGAAAAAGAGCGCGGTACCTTAGAAACCTTACTATTGGCTCCAGTTGACCGTACCCAGTTGGTATTGGGTAAATTCGCAACCATCGCGCTGGCGGGAATAGTCGCCGCTATGGTGACTGTCTTTAGTATGGCACTGTGGAGCATAATCATTGGCAACGCCATGGCAATCAGTTTTGTCATCGAAATTGTGGGACAAATTTCCATTATCGATTTTGTTCTGATGTTCTTGATGTTGGTACCTGTCGCGTCGATATTTGCTGCAGTTCTGCTCAGCTTGTCAATTTACGCGAAGAGCTACAAAGAGGCACAAAGCTACATGGGCTCATTGGTCATATTTGTAATTGTGCCTATTATGATTGCCTTGATGCCTGGAGTAGAGTTGGAAGGTGTATGGGCTTGGGTGCCGCTTACCAACGTTGCTTTAGCCATGAAAGAATTGGTGAAAGGCACCATGGATTATGTACAGCTTATCGCTATTTTTTCTTCGACAGTGGTTATTGCAGGTGCGTTACTAGCATTCTGTGTGTACTGGTTTAAGCAAGAGAAAGTGTTGTTTAGATAAAAAATCAGTATCAGAAAGTATATGAAAAAACGGCACTGGTCGTGCCGTTTTTATTTTTAAATAGACTTAAAAATTATAAATCGAACGCAAGTAATACAAGCCGCCGTTGATCCCCATTGGTGATGTTGAGGGGTAAAGTGCACCGGCTCTCAGGGCATGTGGGTTGTTGTCAGGTGAGTTGTTTAGCAGGTTGTTTGCACCCAGCATTATTTGCAATTGTTCGTTAAAACGGTAACCGAATTCGATATCCACTGTCATTTCGGAACCCGCTTCAATATCCAAGCCCGCAGACGCGTCTAAATGGTCTTCGTAGTATTCACCAAAGTAGTTTACGCGCAGTAGGGCGTTGGTGCGTTCAAAGGTTTGGCTGAGACTGATATTACCGCGATGTCGCGGGATATTTTCTTCAATCATCCGAATACGTTGTGGCGTTAAATTGGTTTCTAGAAACGTATTGCCGTTGTTGTCTATTCTGGCGTATTGGGTGATACGATCTATTTCGGTAGCCGTCCAATTGTAGTTGAGACTGATCTGGGTTTGACCATCCCACCAATCGGTCAGATAACTCAATACTAAATCCAAGCCTTTGGTGGTGGTATCAAAATCGTTGGTAAAGTATTTGGCGGCGCCAAATCGATCGGCATCAACGACGCCTTGTGCATTAAGTGCCTCAATATCAGTTGCTCTTAATGGAATGGCCGACGTTGTGCTGATGCGGTCTTCCAGCTTGATATGGAAAAAGTCGATGGTCAGGTATAAGTTATCGGTGAATTTATTGACGAGTCCAAAACTGGTATTGACGGATTCTTCTGGACGCAGTGCAGTCGCGCCTAGTTGCTGGCTAATAGGGTTGGTTGGGGGCAGGGTAGCTTGGTCTTCCAGGCCGTTGTCACCGAATGCCGTGGTGACGTTAATTACATTGCTTTGCCCTACTGTAGGAGCTTTAAAGCCGGTATTGATTGATGCGCGTAAGGCCACACTGTCAGAGACATCTAACAATACCGATAATTTACCGTCAAAGGTGCTGCCAAAATCGCTGAAATCCTCGTACCTAGCCGCCATACCAAGGCTCATTTGATTGCTAATATTCGCTTCAACATCCACGTACGTCGCCCAGTTGCTGCGCGACCAGCTCCCAGCAGTCTCCGGTCGGTAGCCCGGAAAACCGTTAGAGCCGACGCTGAAACCCTGTGACACCAAATTGTCCGGATCGAAGGCTAAAAAGCCAATTTTGTAAGACGCTTCATCCCCCTGAACCTGTCTATAGTTCTCGTTACGTACTTCAAATCCACCCGCGAAATTTAGGGTATTACCTACGCTAAGTTCAATTTCTTTTTTTACATCGAAGGTGAGGCTCTGTTCAATTTGCACTGCACCACCAGGTTTGAAACTCGTTGGCGAGTCGGTACCAAGGGACGGATTAAGCGTATTTTCAAGTCCATAAGAAATTTTTGAGTAGCCAATAATGCCACTCACATCGTATTGCCAATCGTTATTGAGCTCGCCAGATACACCTGCGACCCAAAATACATCATCTATATCGCCACTAAATTTAGGGGTGAAACCACCTGGAAACAGCTCATTAAACGCGAAACAATTGGGGTCATTTAGGACTTGTTGATATTCGGGACGGTTGAACAACACTTCATTCACGCCGTAGGTCACCTGCGGACAGTTTCCAGATAAATCTGGCGTGAGATCGGCAACTAGCCATTGGAAGTGACTTACCTCGTCTTGCATGTCGATTACGCCATCATTATTGGTGTCACTTTGCCGGATATCTATCACATTAACACCACTGCGTGTTTCTGGATTTCGATAGAAAAACCCTCCTTCAACCGAGCGCTTTGAATAGTTAGCAAAGCTGTAAAACTCGTGTGCAGCAGAGAGGTCAATGTCAAGATTATAAGAAAATTTACCATCATAGTGGACGGTCGGAGTTCCCCAAAGTTGGCTTGGGGAGGGCACATCTGGGACGCCAGCGGCTTCTAAGATAGCCGCATCTTCGCGCTGAATACTTCTGCTGGTTGGGCTTTGTTCTCTGTATTCGCCTGTAAGATACAAAAAGCCGTTGTTAGGAAGAGAGAAACCCATACCGCCGGCAAGTTGAAAGGATTCTCCGTCCCCTTGGTAATATTGACCAAAGCGCGTTTCCAACACGCCACCCTCATCATCGTCTTTTAGAGCAAAATTCAGTACACCAGCAATTGCATCTGAACCGTATTGGGCTGAGGCGCCATCTCGTAGTACGCCTACCTGCTTAAGGCCAGAATAGGGGATTGCTGCAATATCAGGGCCTTGCGCGCCGTCAGATAATCCGCCACCTAAAAAACTGATTACAGCAGAGCGATGACGCCTTTTGCCATTAACTAATACTAAGGTGTGATCAGAAGACATCCCCCGAAGATTGGCTGGGCGAACTAAAGTCGAGGCGTCGTTTATCGGTTGGTCGTTAACATTTAATGAAGGTATCAGTTTACTCAACATAGAGATAAGGTCTGAATTCCCTTGCCGAGACAAATCCGCAATATTGATAACATCTAGCGGAACCGAAGAATCGATAGCGTTCCGAGGTGTCGCTCTGGAACCCACAATCGCTATTTTTTCAACGTAGGTCTCAAGTAGTGCCTCGTTGTACGTGAGATTGCGTGGCTCATCGCTAATGGCTTGCAATGCTTGATTGGATGCCGGTGTTTGCATGGCAAATTGACTGGGTTTTACATCAATTGCGCGTACGCTCAATTGGCCGGTACTGTCAGTCACCGGATAGAGTTTGGTGCCTTCGAGCAACAGAACAATTCCAATCTCAACTGTATACTCTCCCTTGAGTGGGTTTGCCTGCTCTTTTGCGGCTAATTCATAGGGGAATAAAAGGGTGGTGTTGGCTTGCTTAGCAAATAGTGTCAATGCCTGATCCGCAGGCATTGCATCGATATTAAAATCGACTCTAGATTGAGCGTAGGAGGGATGGTAGACGATAAAAAAGGCGCAAAAAACCATAAGCTTAAGCCATGCAAACTTAAAGCCTTCCTTGTTTATTGTTTTGCAGGTACTTATTAGCTGCCTAACGGTGTAGCATCTCAATTGAGTGATTATGAATTATAGTTTTACAGGCACCTTACCAAAAAATTCCTTCCTGTGCTTCATGCAACTAAAATTTTTCTTAAGGTGCTGTAATTGTGTAGGTTTAAATTGAATCTACCGACAATAAGATGGTGTTATCTTGCAACTTAGTATGGTCAATATTGAAGTTGATATTTAACGCGTGCAACAGACCGTCAATATCACCTACTTTGAAGAATCCAGCTACACGGATGTCTTTTAACTCTTCGTCAGAGATATCAAACTCAACTGACGTGTAACGACTAACTTCTGCCAGTGCTTCGATAAGAGGTTCACCTTCAAAGACGAGCATGCCTTGTTGCCATGACAAAGCACGCTGAACTTGGTCTAGGCTAAGGGTGGTTACAGAGGCTGTTACATCACGACTAAATAGCGCTTTTTCACCGGAAACCATATAAATCGCATGATCTTCTTCGATTTCTTTTGTCAGCACATCAGTTGGTATGGGCAGGTTAACATCCTGCACCATAACTTTACCTTCGGTTACCAGTAGTTCCAAATTGTCATTACCAATAAGCTCTACATTAAATGCAGTTCCCACCGCGGTAACAGAGTTTCTGCCAGCGGCTACAACGAAAGGACGAGTCTTATCGTGTGCGACTTCAAAATGTACTTCGCCATTTAATAGACGAATATTGCGCTGCTTACCTTGAAAATCAATTTCCACATGGGAATCAGTATTCAAATGCAATACTGAACCATCTTTGAGGCTGATGGTTTTCTGCTCACCAACGGCCGTTTTCTCAATTTGAATTGCGGCAACTTCGTTATGTGTCTGACTTTGCTGTATCTGAGAAGGCACTAACCAACCAATGGCTATGGTGCAAAACAATACGATGCTGGCCGCGACTGCGATAGGATGTCTGTGCCAAGGTGTCTTTGCGATGATGCTGGCATCTTCAGTTGCGGGTTTGTTTTGCAACGGGAATAAACCACTCAACTCATGCATTACACTTAGGTCGTCCCACAACGACGCCATTTCGAACAGCTGTTCTCGGTGTTGCTCTGTTTGGGAAACCCATTTGTGCAACGCTATTTTTTCTTCATCAGTAAGGCCGCGGTCGATGCGGCTAATCCATAAGCACGCTTGCTCGTGAATTGCGTCTTTACTGCTGAATGCGGCAACATTATTCATTGCTTGTTACTTCTGCCCTTTAATATTTCGTACAGCAAACTCATTTGCCGGCTTATTAATTCTGTTATTGGGCTTCTTTTGGCCCATTTGGTTCAAATTTTTTAAATAAATTGAGCACTGTTGTAATCCTTTTGCGACGTGCTTCTCTACGGTGCTTTCCGCGATACCGATATATCCCGCTATTTCCTTTTGACTAAAGCCATAGACTTTTTTAAGTAAAAATGCGCGCTTCACTTCAGGTGATAGGGTGTCCGTCGCTCTACAAAAGTTGAGAAAACGCTCTTTGCTTTCCACTTGAGTTTCTAGCTGAACTGAGTCGTTACCCATATCAACTTCATCGCAATCTTCCATGGATAAATTCAGCTTTTCAGAGGCTTTGGCGACGTGATTCAAAGCCAGGTTGCGCGCGGTTCTAAGCATGTATGTGCGTTCATAACGAATTTCTTGTTTGAGTTCTGCCTCGTAACTCTTAACAAAGGTTTCTTGAACGATATCGTCAATATCTTCTGAGCGCACGATGCCGCTGATCGCGCGTTTTATTTGCGTGCGATAATTAACAAAAGTGTCATAGATATTGGATTTTTTTGTCATGCTCTATTGAACGTTTTTAACCTAACAAACAGCTGCTATTTAGCGTCAAATAACAATTGTTTGTAAAGTCTTTTCATATTGTTGTTATAAACTGAAAGGCGCGCGAACGCGCCGTTCAGTTGAGTTAAGTAGTAATCAATCTACCAATTAGAATTGATAACGACCTTGTACGTAGTAGAAACCACCGTTGTAATCGAATGGACCACTTTCGTAGTAAACCGCACCTAACACACCTTTGGTGCCAGGTTTAAGCTCCTGAGCTTCTTGGTCAAATATGTTATTTGCACCAGCCGAAAGCGTGAAGTTTTCGGTAAACGCATAACTTGCTTCTAGGTCAAACGTAAATGCAGAGTCTGCGTACTCTGAACCCCAATCACTGGTATCATCCGCGTGCGTTGCATAGTACTCACCAAAGAAGTTACCACGAAGGAACATGCTTAACTTATCCCAGCTTTGAGCGAAGGTTAACGTCGCGCGATGGTCTGGCATACCGTCTTCCAAACGTCTTACTTTACCAAGACCAGTTGTCGCTTCATTGAATTGATCAACTTGCGTGTCAGTCCAGTTGTAAGCCAATGAAAACTTAGACTCGCCACCCATCAGTGCCATTTCATAGGTTGCGACTAAATCGATACCTTGAGTGGTGGTATCAAAGTCATTTGCATAGTAAGTAACGGCTGAAATAAGCTGTGGATTCTCAACACCGGCAGCTTCTAGTGCCGCGTAATCAGCTGGGTCAACCGCAATTTGGCTAGACTGTGCAAGACGACCTGTTACTTCGATGTTGTAGTAGTCCATGGTCATGAAGAAATCGCCTTGTTCGTAAACGAAACCAAAGGCATAGTTAGTCGATTCTTCAGGTTGTAATGTTTGACCGCCATAGAACGCAGACAATGGGTTAGTTGGTGGAGCGATGAAGGTTTGAATCAATTCACCATCAACAATTGACGTCTGTGTATTTACAACATTTTCCTGACCAACGGTTGGTGCACGGAAACCTGTACTGTGTGAACCACGAACAGAGAAATCATCTGTCACAGAGTACTGTGCAGTCAATTTGTAATCTAACGTATCACCAAAAGTAGAGAAGTCTTCGTAACGAACCGCAGCACCTAACATTAATTGCTCAGATACATAGGTCTCAACATCGACGTAAACACCGTAGTTGTCACGTTTGTTCTTACCAGCCGCTTCAGGACCAAAACCTTTAAAGCCATGAGAACCTACGTTGAAGCCTTGCGCTGCGTAGGGACCTGCTATCCAAGATGCTTCTTCACCTTGTGTAATAGTGAATGATTCTTCACGCCACTCGATACCCGTTGCGAAGTTTAGTGGCTCATATAGGCCTACGTCGAATGTTCTAACTAAATCGAAGTTCAACGTGGTCTCGTCTTGCTCATAAGCACCGGTGTCAAAATCGGTTGGAGAATCAAGACCCATTGATGGGTTCAAACTGTTGTATAGGAAGAAGGTTGCTTTGTTGTTACCAGTAGCTAAGCTTACGTCGTAGCCCCATTCACCCATCTCGCCTTCGATACCAACCACAAATGAGCGGTCTTTAATTTCACCACCGAATTGCGGTGTGTAACCGCCTGGCTTAAGCTGGTTCATTGAGAAACACTGCGGATCTGCAACCATTGCTAGGTAATCTGCATCATCCAGAATGTTGTCATCTTGAACTAGTAAGTTTGAAGTTTGGAATGGACCATTGAAGAACGAACAGGTAGATACGCCGTTAGTCGCGTAACCAACATCACCTACTAGAATTGATGTACCACCGTCAATAGAGAATACGTTGCCACGGTTATGTGGGTTACGATAGTAGAAGCCACCGATCGCTTCGCGGCTTGATACGTTACCGAATGCGTAAAGCTCAGTTTTATCGTTAATGTCGATACCAGAGTTAAAGAAGATGGTTAGGTCGTCTTTAATTTCAGGGTTACCCCAGATCTGAGCTGGGTTTTGAATGTCTGTGTTGCCTGCCGCCGCGATAGCTGCTGCATCTGGACGTTGAATACTTCGGCTAGTTGCGTCAGCATTTTTTAATTGGAAACTAAGGTTTAAGAAACCGTGCTCTGTTAGCGGTAAGCCGATGTTACCGTCAATTGTTGTCGCTGCACCGTCGCCTTCATAGAATTCACCTTGGCGAACAGAGAAAGAACCACCCTCGCTGTCGTTCTTAAGGGCAAAGTTCATTACACCCGCAATCGCATCTGAACCGTATTGTGCTGCCGCACCATCACGCAACACTTCTACTTGCTGAATCGCTGCGTTAGGGATAACTGAGATATCGGGTCCCTGTGCACCATCGTTAACACCACCACCTTGGAAGGCAATGACAGATGCACGGTGACGACGCTTACCATTTACCAAGATTAATGTGCTGTCAGACGACAAGCCACGAAGGTTTACTGGACGAATTAATGTTGCTGCATCCGAAATTGGCTGCGCTCTTACGTTAAATGATGGAACGGCTGTTTGCAGCATATCCAACATATCGGTAGATCCGTTTTTCTTCATTTCGTCACTGCTAATGATATCCACCGGTACTGGAGAGTCATTAACTGAGCGAGGCGCTGCGCGAGAACCTACTACGGCAATTTTTTCTACGCTAGCATCATCATTGTCGCTTTCTTGTGCGCTTACAGGCGCAACTGCAATTACGCCTGCTGAGACAGATGCTGTCATCAAGAAGCGAATGCTTTTAGATAATTTTGATAGGTGTGTGTTCATGGTTTATTTCCACTAAATATTTTTATAAAAGAAATCAACTTTAACCGAAGTTGAAACTAACCTGGTTAAAGTTGATTTAATAACACTAAAACAGGAATAACACTTGTGTTTACTCAAAACTGAGTCGCTTTTTTATAGCTCTAATAAATCATTAAAACAACAATAAATTTAAAAAAATAAAATAAATTTATTTTGATAGAGGATTTTTATTTTTGAGCTGTCTATATACGTGTTGGGGGGTTGTGAACTTGAGTTTGTGGCTTTTTTTAAAGGCTCTGCAGCTGGTTGCTTGAGTGTGCAGACTTTTAGTTCTTCACGATTAAACGGAATTTTCTCTTGCGACAAAGTACCACTCAGATGCGATAAAAGCTATTTTCTTTAATTTACATTTGTTTTACAGGTAATAAAATATAATTTTACAATTGCTCACACTGTGAAGTAATTAGATATTATATTTTAAATTAATGGAGGCTGGTTTCAGAATTTGTATTGTGCCTCTACTCTTAATCTAACGCCTTTTTCTTCACCAATAATTTCTTCAATACTACTCAAACGCGAACCTAACCATATTGAGTCATTCATTTTGCGTCGTACTCTTATGTCCCAACCACGAAGGTTAGACGTTGCAAAGCGAGCCACCGCGTTTTGAGCAAATTCTGAAATTACACCAAAGCGCTCAACGTGCAGGTAGCGCAAGTGTGTTTGATAGTCTCCAGGGTTTTCCAACTTGCCGTATCCCAGTTGCAGTGCGAAAGAGTGCTGTTGGTCGGCGAACTCTTTAAAGTCACTCTTATCAAAAGATGATAAAGATCGCCCCACATCGGCGCCAACAGATACTGCTCCGTATCGCGCCTCTATAGATAGTCGTGCAAATAGGTTGTCTTGTTGAGTGTCTCTTTTAGCATGCACCGCATTTTCTTGCCCTTTGTAGCTAACTAACCAAGGGGCAATAGTAAATCTCAAATTATTGTGTTCATAGCGATATTGCCACTGCCCGACAAAGAGCTCTCCCACGGTATCTTTATTACCATCAAGGGGTTTGGCATACATGGCGTACAGCGTATGAGCGTCATTTTTTTGAAAACTCATATCGATACCATATGGGGCTAGTTGTCGGTCCCAGAACGTATCAGTGACTTGCCAACTTTGCCATGGCAGTTTTCCTGCGGTGACATCCGCGCTACTGAGCTTTCCCTTTATATAGAACCGTTCGAGGAATACATCGCTATCGGGGGTGGGCTGGTCATTTAACTTATGTATCGTTACTGCTGGAACATTCTGTTTGTTCTTTAATCCAGTACTTAATCTCCCTATTAGTTGCCAATCTTTATTTAAACGATATTTCGCACCTAGATGCGCCACAACACGCAGTCTTTCACGGTCAGGAATGTTCAAGTGACTGTGCTCATTTTCATACCTCAATAGGGTGTCACCGAACAGCGTAAACGGGCTGGAATTGGCATTTGCAGTGCTTAAACACAATGCGGTGGTGGCGCTAGAAATTAGTTTCAACATTGTCAGTTTCATAAGTAACGCCCTCGTATTTAGGCTTTGATGATGTCACAAATGTTATCAAATGTCGCAAATGTCACATATTATACAAAAGTCCAATGTATCCTTAATGTCTCACTTGTTAAAGTTCAGCTCAGAGGTGACAGACATGACTGAAAATAAATCTTTGACAACGGGAGATATCGCCAAATATTGCGGCGTTACTCTGCGCACAGTCATTCGTTGGATTGAAAGGGGCAGTTTGAAGGCTTACAAGCTGCCCGGACGTGGTAACAACAGGATAACGCCTGAAGACTTTGTGGCTTTTTTAACTGCACACGGGATGCCAATCCCAGCAGAGTTTCGGCAACAAGAGAATAATCGGATACTGATTTGCGATGACGAACCCGCTTTTGCCAAAGCGATAAATAGAACGTTGGCTCGAGCAGGCTACGCAACTGAAGTAGCAAATGATGGTTTTCAAGCAGGCGTGTTGCTAGTCACTTTCAAACCTTGGCTGATGACACTGGATTTAAGTATGCCAAATATGGATGGTTTTGAAGTGTTAAGACATGTCAGAGGCAACCCCGATTTGGAACCTATCAAAATTTTAGTGATTTCAGGGCTGCACCAAAACGACTTGGATAAAGCCATTAATTTGGGCGCTGATATGGCCTTGGCAAAACCTATTGTGAATGAAGAGCTATTAGCGCACATAGAGCGTTTGAAATAGTTGAAGTAGTAGAGGCGAATAATGAAGATTGTGGTTTTCCTATTAAGTATGTGTTGTATGTCGGTTGCGAATGCTACAGACACATACAGCTTTGGGATCGTGCCACAACAGTCAGCAAAAGTGTTGGCACGAAAATGGACGCCCTTATTGAGGTATTTGGAGCAAGAGACGGGTTATCGAATACAGTTCGCTACCGCAAAGAACATTCCTACTTTCGAAGCGCGCCTGGCCAAGGGTGAGTATGACATGGCTTATATGAACCCCTATCACTTTGTCCACTATCACCAAGAAAGTGGTTATCAGGCACTTGCGAAACAAAAAGACAAAAAAATAAGAGGAATAATCGTTGTCCATAAAAACAGCGAAATTGCATCGCTCACTGACTTAAATGGTTTAGAGCTGGCTTTTCCATCGCCTGCTGCATTTGCCGCTAGCATTATTCCCAGAGCAACGTTAAATAATAATGGCATTAATATCGGTACCCGTTATGTAAGTTCGCATGATTCTGTTTACATGAATGTTGCTAAAGGTTTCTTTCCCGCCGGTGGCGGTGTTATCAGAACCTTTGAGAGCGTATCGCCGTTAATTCGCGATGAGTTAAAGGTAATTTGGACATCAGAGGGTTTTACTTCGCACGCTATCGCGAGGAAAGCGGAACTCGACAAAACAGTGTACCAAGCAGTGTTAACCGCATTATTGGCACTAAATTCAGCAGAAGATAAGCAAAGTATTTTAAAAGCGATAAACTTCAAAGGGTTTGAAGCCGCAGAAAATAGCTTATGGAATGATGTAAGAGCATTGAATATCGCTTCTATGTCCATCCATAAAGCGTTGGAAAATTAGGTGTTAAGAGATGAAATTACCTAGATTCACGCTAAAGATGAAAACCATTATCGGGATCGCCACAATAGAGGCGTTATTGCTGGGAATCTTGATATATACAGCGCTACATATGATGACCTCTTCAATTAACGAAGGGTTGTCCAAACGCGCATTTACGGCGTCTACGCTATTTGCTGAGACCGCGCAAGATGCACTATTAACGCATGATTTAGCATCACTTGAGGCGTATTCGCAGCAAATGTTGAAAAATCCTGATGTGGTTTACGCCAGGGTGTTAAATGCACAAGGTCAGGTGCTAGCGTATAGCCACAGCGATACTTACAGTGGATCTGAATACCATACTGACCAATCCATTGCCGATGTCGATGATGGTATTTTTGATACTTTTGCCGAAATCTCGGCAAGTGATATGGTCTACGGACGTGTAGAGATTGGGATTTCTACTACAACTATTGAGTCTTCGATTGCCCAGATAAAACGCAATACTAGCCTCATAGCGGGTATCGAAATGTTGTTGGTAGCGCTATTTTCATGGATGCTTGGGACCTATCTCACGAGCCAGTTAAATACACTGAGAAAAGGTGCAATTGATGTGTCCGCGGCGGTAACCGATGGTCGTTTTAGCAGCTCTAACCGCATTCCGATAACTTCATCTGATGAGATTGCCGACGTGTCGTTGGCGTTTAACAAGCTAATAGACAATTTGGAGCTTGAGTTTAGTCAAAAGAATCAATTTGAAATGATGCTTCAGGATTTCAATAGAGACTTAGAAGAAAAAGTGCAAAAGCGCACCTCGGAATTGGAGCAGAAAAACTCTATTTTAGAGCAGACCAATGATGAACTGCATGCTGCGCAAAAACAGCTTCTTCATGCTGAGAAAATGGCGTCGGTTGGCCAGTTGGCGGCAGGCGTGGCGCATGAGATAAATAATCCTGTGGGTTACGTATTGAGTAACGTTAAAACCTTGGGTGATTACGTTGACACGTTTAAACAGGTTATTGTTGAGAGTCAAAGCTTGATGCAACAATCTCCACAGTTAAACCCGCACATGAAAAAACTGGTAGATGAACAGAATCTAGATTTCATCACTGAAGATATTGATGCCTTAATGCAAGAGTCAAAGCAAGGCTTACAAAGGGTGCAGGACATTGTGATGGGATTAAAGTCATTTTCACATGCAGATACTGACCAACTACAAAAAAACGACATCAATGATTGTTTACGCAGCACCTTATCTATGGTGCACAACGAATTGAAATACCACTGTGAAGTGACCACTGATTTTTGTCAGGACGGATTGGTTTCCTGCAATGCTGGCAAGATGTCTCAAGTATTCACCAATTTACTGGTAAATGCTGGACAAGCTATTGAATTGGAAGGCAAAATTAAAGTGAAAACCATGCGCGACATGGATTATGTACGAATCTTTATCGCCGACAATGGCTCAGGCATTGCGCCAGAGCATTTAAAGCACCTTTTCGACCCGTTTTTTACCACAAAAGCTGAAGGAGAGGGCACCGGCCTGGGGCTGTCAATCTCCTATGGCATTGTGCGCGACCATGGTGGCGACATTGAAGTGAAAAGCGAAGTCGGTAAGGGAACCTGTTTTATTATTTCATTACCCGTTTATAGAGAAGCATCAGAAAAACCCTCGGAGGTAACCAGTGAAAACGCCTGATACGTTCACCGTTTTATGTGTTGATGACGAGAAGAATATTCTCTCATCTTTAAAACGATTATTGTTCAGAGAAGACTATGAACTGTTGTTTGCTACAAGTGGTGCCGAAGGATTAGAGCTACTCAAAAAACACTCTGTTCAAGTAGTTATTTCTGACATGAAAATGCCCAATATGAACGGTGCTGAGTTTTTGGAGCATGTCGCTAATACATATCCTGATACCTATCGCATGATTTTATCCGGTTTCGCTGATTTAGGCGCAACCATCGATGCGGTTAACAAAGGCCGAATCCACCGCTTTTTACAGAAACCTTGGGATAATGATCTGCTGAAAAAAGCCATCGACGGTGGTCTTGAACACGTGCGATTGAAGTTACAGAACGAACAACTTCAGCGTAAATTAAGTGCTCAAAATCAGCAATTAGAGCAGTTCAATGAGCAGCTGGAGAAAAAGGTGGCACTGCGCACGAAACAAATTCACGTGGCCCTTAAAAAAATGAACCAACAACACCGCTCTTTGGAAAAGGTGTTGTATAACATGATCAATATCAATCCCAAACTCGACGGTAGTTTTGCGCGTAACGTTAGTGACTTATGTCGTCGATTAGCCAAGAAGCTAAAATTGGAAGAAGCCCAAGAAAGAGCCGTAGGACTTGCTGGCGCCTTTTGTGAAATGGGATTAATGGGAATCGATCCGTTTCTTTACTCAAAACCATTTAACGAACTGAATTTCGAACAACAGCAGGAATTTACAAAGCAGGTTGAAGCCACCAAAATGATACTGGCACCCGCTGAACATTTACATGACGTAAGCAATATTCTCTCGCATCAGTTTTTACCTTTTGCGGGGCGGGAAGGCAGTGACGAGCCAATTTACGACAGCATTAGCTTGGGCGGACGCATTTTAAAAGTGGCTCGTGACTATTGGTCGCTCGCACAACAAAAAACGCAGCGAGTGGTAATGTCGCACAGTCAAATACTGAACCATATGCAAAAGTCCAAAGGTAGTAAATATGATCCGGCAGTTATTGAAGCCTTATTTGGTATTGATGAAAAACTTTTCGAGACAGTAGCCAATACAGGACTCAAATCAGAAGCGCTAGAGCCAGGCCTGGTGCTCAACAAAAATCTATACACCCCGGATCATTTATTGATATTACCAGAAGGACATCAGTTCACTGAAGCCAGTATTGAAAGGCTAAAGCAAATTGAAAAAACCAAAGAAATCACCTTTGTGATTGATGCCACAAAAACTGAAAAAGGAGAGCAGTAGCTCTCCTTTTGCCATCAACCTATCAGATTAAGCGCTAGGTGTTGAATTTAGGTTTCAGTGACATCCACAAAAATCTTTAGCTTCTGACCTGGCTGTAAATACTTCTTTTTGTCCAATTGGTTCCAGCGAGCAATATCTGCGATTTTGACACTAAACTTATTTGCAATTCGCGCTAACGAGTCACCACTTCGAACCGTATAAGTAAGGGTGCGCATCACGGCGTTGTCGTCTTGGTCGGCGCTTACTTGATTCACCCAAATCACCAATTTTTGACCTGGGCGCAATGGATCAGTGGGAGCCATCCCATTCCATTTGGCCAAACTACGCAGGTTGACTTTATAAGCTCGACTGATATCCCAGAAAGTGTCGCCGCGCTTTACTTCGTGCTGTAGTTGATAGGAGCCGCGTTTCTTTTGCTGCGAGGCGAGGGTTCTTTGATCTTGTGACAGTGCGTAATAGTCTAATGACTGTTGCGCAACCGGTATCATCAGGTGTTTACCTGCAATTATTTGGTTGCCCTTAAGTTCATTGACTTGCCTAATCACATCCACCGACGTGTGATACTTCTTCGCAAGTTTTAACAGGCTATCGCCAGATTTGATTTTATGGCGCACCCAGTTAAGTTTTTGTCTATCTGACACATCGCCAAGCGCTACTTTGAACGCATCTACTTTTTCGATGGGAAGTAGCAGTTGATGCGGACCATCGGGGTCTGTTGCCCAGCGATTAAACCCCGGGTTTAACGCGTGTAGTTGTTTTACGGTTAGACCTGCCCAATCTGCCGCCATGGCAAGGTCTATTTGTGAACCTACATCAACAACTTCAGTGATGGGTTCTATTGCCATTTTCGGCCAATCGAAACCCATATCTTGGTGATTCTTTAACAGGTGTGAAAGCGCAAGCAGTTTAGGTACATATGCACGCGTTTCGCGAGGCAAATCAAGCGACCAAAAATCAGTTGCTTTGCCTGCCTTTTTGTTTTTGCGAATGGCGCGTTGAACTCTACCTTCACCGCTATTATAGGCCGCGACTGCGTGTAGCCAATCACCTTTAAACATCTTATGAAGATACTTCAAGTAAGCTATCGCACCTTCGGTAGAAGCCATGACATCGCGTCTGCCGTCGTACCACCAATTTTGCTTAAGTCCAAAACGCTTTCCCGTACCAGGAATAAACTGCCACATACCCGCGGCTCTGCCATGAGAATAGGCGAAAGGATCAAAGGCGCTTTCTACGATGGGCAGTAGCGCAAACTCCATTGGCATATCTGCTTGCTCTAAATCGTTGACAATGTGGGCAAGGAACGGCGCAGCTCGTTTATTTACGCGTTGCATGTAGTGTGGGTGTTTGCGGTACCAATTGAGTTGATTGCTTACGCGCTTATTATCAGGAACCTCCATCGTCAAGCCTGCACGTATTTGCTGCCATAAGTCTTCGTGAACTATCAGTTCTGGTTCTTGGTTTGTAGCAGACGTAATTAACTCATCCAATTCAGTTACTGGGTGAATAACAGGACGAGTGCCCTCTGAATCATTTTCACAGGCGAAGGCTAGATCTGAAACGTCAGGTGCGATATCACATTCATCAATGTATTGAGCGGCAAGAAAGCTGTCATCGGTACTTTCTTGTTTTGCGGTGATTTGGCAACCACCAAGGAAAATGCCGACTAGTACGGCGGGGATTAATCTCATATTTATCGTTATTTTTTGGTTTGCGTTATTGTACGAATTAAAAGTTATCTTTCCAGCGTCGAATGGCACTGAATGCCTCTAATGGCGAATCAAATTGTACTTGCCAGTGTTTTTCGACCCCAGCTATCACATCTGGTTCCTCTTCTCGCATGTACGGATTTATTTTTAACTCAGTCTCGATAGTCGAAGGCAGTGTGGGTTCATTCTTATCTCTTTTAGTTTTGACCCAGTTAGCAAAGCTCAGTAAGTCTTTGTTTTCTGGTGATATGGCAAGTGCAAAGTCAACATTAGCTTGCGTGTACTCGTGTGTGCAGTAGATAAGTGTATCTGCTGGCAATTGCTTGAACCGATGAAAGTTGTTTTGCATCTGCCCTGGCGTGCCTTCAAATAGCCTGCCGCAGCCAGCAGAAAACATAGTGTCCCCGCAAAACAACCCCAGCGGAGACAAATAGGCAATGTGTTCCCTCGTGTGTGCAGGTACCTCCATCACCTCTACATACGTACTTAACTCAGGTAATTCAACACTATCGCCCTCGGATAGGGCTATTGTGACTCCGGGAATGCGTGTTGATACCGGACCGGTGACTAAAATGTTTGGATACTGATTAAGCAACGCTTTTACACCGCCTATGTGGTCAGCATGGTGATGAGTAATGAGAATACCTCGCAGGGTTAATCCATTGGCGTTTAGAAACTCAAAGACGGGCGATGCATCGCCGGGGTCTACAACATAAGCGTCACTATGGTTGTGCAGACACCAGATGTAGTTGTCGGTGAAGGCGGGTATAGGATGTATCACTGTCTTTTGCATTTGGTTGCACTCGTTTTCTAGACAATCTCGAAGTTAGCATATTATATTATGCTACCGTTATGGTTTTAACTGGTGTAGTAAGCAAATTTGTTCAAACCAGCACTTACAAACAAAGACATTGTCGCCCCACATTTATGGGATGAGCTTCCTAGTGGTCTGCAACTGAAAAGTGTGATTGAAAAGCAGCTACAACCGGTCACAGAGCAATGCTTCGGATACCATCTGGTCAAACTTGGGCATTTGAGCCACTTGCTCGACCTCAAGTCCTGTCAAATTAGTCATAAAGTTGCCCAGACATCTTCCGATACTACACAAGGCACCAGTCATATTTTGGCGAAATCGACAGCGTTACCCTACGCAGAGAAGAGCGTTGATGCGTTCGTTCTGGGGTTAGAGTTAGATTTCAGTACAGATCCTCATCAGATTCTGCGGGAAATGGATCGTTGCTTGGTGCCCAATGGTCACGTTATCATCATTGGTTTCAACCCGTATAGTATGGCGGGCATTACCCGTTGGATACCGGTTAAAAAAGCGCAGGTGTTGCGCCGGGCTCGGTTTTTTAGCCGTGGCCGCGTTAAAGACTGGTTGTCGCTATTGGGTTACCAGGTGACCGTAGAGCAGAGCTTTTTATTTTCGGATTTAATTTTGGATAGAAATTTATCTCTCGACAGCAAAATACAGCGTTTAACGCAAAAATATTTTGCATATTTCGCTTCTTTGTATGTAATAGTAGGCAAAAAGCGAGAGTTTCCACTATCCTTGATTAAGTCGGTTTGGAAGCCTGCGCCCAAATTTTCACCAGTAGGTGCAAGTATGCGTATCAGTGGAAACGATACGATTAAATCTGCAACGGAATCAATGCGTTAAGGAACTACACAGAACCCTCAACAACAAGAGAAAGGTATTGCATGTTCTTTTCAAGAAGAAGCGAAGACGACATAAGACAAATAAGAGAGTTATCGCAAGATAATGAAGCGCTAAATAAAAGAGTATCCGAACTAGAAAGACAACTCGCTGACGCAGAAAACGCGATGGCGGAGCAACAAGACCAAGACACAGGTGGCAGCCAAATTGCAGATTCATTGTTAGATGGCCAGCAGCAAGTCGGTAACATCCGTGATGCGGTTCAAGGGGCTACCGCAGCATTGTCAGCTGAGAGCGCTCGTCTAGAAAATACCGAAGATTTATTTACTGGTTCAGCAGAAATGCTGGACGAAGCTGAAAGTGGCTTGAGTCAAATAGACACCATTGCCGCGCAAGGTGTTACGCACGCGGGCGAATTATCAGGGCTTGCCAGCAGCATCAGTAACTTCGTTGGGGTAATTAACAGTATTGCAGAGCAGACTAACTTGTTGGCACTAAACGCAGCGATTGAGGCGGCTCGTGCTGGTGAAAGTGGTCGAGGCTTTGCGGTTGTTGCCGAAGAAGTACGTAACCTTGCGATGCGTTCATCTGAATCGACTCAAGAAATTAATAACCTCGTTGAGAAAATTGAAGGCGGCACGCAAAGTATTGAGTCAAATATCAACGAAGTGTCCGAAAAATCTCGCGTATTAGTTGAAAAAACAGGCGAAGTGAAAGTGAAGGTTTCACAAGTATTGGATATGTCGTCGTCAATGCGTGACACCATTCGCTCTTGTGCGGATCGTGGCGTTGTAACTAATGCACAACTTGAATCAATGCAGTACAAAGCTTCTGTGTACGAAAACGTTATGGGACGCGGTCGTGGTAGTCTAGCCAGTGCGGCTGAGTCTGAGTTGGCACGTTGGATGGGCGCTGAAGGTGGTGATAAATACGGCAGTGAAGCAGACTTTAAAGCGGTTCAGTCAGCCAACCAAAAATTATATGAGATGGGCAAAAAAGCTGCAGCAACAGCAGCTGGTGGTATAGATGATGCCACTATCGATGCATTGCGCAAGATGGAGCGAGCAAGCGAAGAATTGCTTAACAGCTTAGCGCGTCTTAGCAATCACATGTAATAAAAAATAGAGAATTAAAAAAGGCGTCCATCGGACGCCTTTTTTATAGGTCTAATGTAAAACCTGTTATTTGACCTTCATTCCTGGCTGTGCCCCGTCATGAGGTTCTAATATCCACAGATCTTTGCCACCAGGACCTGCGGCTAATACCATCCCCTCAGACATGCCAAAACGCATTTTACGCGGCGCAAGGTTGGCTACCATGACGGTATGCTTACCAATGAGGTCTTCCGGCTGATACGCCGATTTGATACCGGCAAATACTTGTCTGGTCTCACCACCTAAATCGAGTTCGAAGCGAAGTAACTTGTCAGCACCTTCAACGTGCTCTGCTTTGTTGATACGCGCTACACGTAGGTCAACTTTGGCAAAGTCGTCAAATTGAATCGTCTCGGCAATGGGATCTTTCGCCAGAGGACTGTTGGGATCCAGCTTGTTAGCAGTGGCTTGCAAATCTTCTTTAGAGGCATCAATCATGGCTTCAACCGCTTTGAAATCAACGCGTTGCATTAGGGCTTTGAATTTGTTGATGTCGTGCTCTTTAAGAGGCGAGGCAACATTGCTCCAGTTTAATTCGGTATTCAAGAAACCTTCTGCCTTCACTGCAAGTTCTGGCAACACCGGTTTCAGATAGGTCATCAAAATCTTAAACATGTTGATGCCCAGTGAACAAACATCATGGGTGTGCTGCTGTTTGTCTTCTTCTTTGATAGTAACCCAAGGCGCTTGTGCATCAATGTATTGATTTGCTTTGTCCGCCAAGGTCATGATCTCGCGAATTGCCTTACTGTACTGACGTTTTTCAAATGCTTCAGCAATGTTCTCTGATTCATCGATAAAACTCTGCAACAATTCAGGCTCAGCAACATTTGCAGACAACTTACCTTCAAATCGCTTACTGATAAAGCCCGCACAGCGACTCGCGATGTTAACCACTTTACCGACTAAATCTGAGTTAACTTTTTGCACAAAATCTTCAAAGTTAAGGTCGATATCAGTTACGCCATCGCTTAACTTCGACGCAAAGAAATAACGCAATAGCTCTGGGTTTAGGTGTTCAAGGTAGGTGCGCGCTTTGATAAAGGTACCTTTTGACTTTGACATCTTAGCGCCATTTACAGTTACGAAGCCGTGAACATTGACACCTGTAGGCTTTCTCAAACCCGCACCTTCAAGCATGGCTGGCCAGAATAAGCAGTGGAAGTAGGTAATGTCTTTACCAATGAAGTGATAAACTTCTGCGTCAGAGTCGGCTTGCCAAAAACTGTCGAAGTCTACACCATTCTTTTCACAGAAATGCTTGAAGCTGGCCATGTAACCCACTGGAGCATCAACCCAAACATAAAAGTACTTGTTTGGTGCGTCCGGAATTTCAAAACCAAAATATGGCGCATCACGACTGATATCCCATTGTTGTAGGCCTTGCTCAAACCACTCTTGTAGTTTGTTGGCAATTTCTGGCTGTACAGACGAGCTTGTTAACCACTCTTGTAACGAGCTTTCAAACTTGGGTAAATCGAAGAAATAATGCTCAGAGTCTTTTAATATCGGCTCTGCACCAGAAACCACCGATTTTGGGTTAATCAGTTCGGTGGGGCTGTAGGTGGCACCACAGTTGTCGCAACTATCACCGTTTTGATCTTCAGACTTACATTTGGGGCAGGTGCCTTTTACAAACCTGTCTGGCAAAAACATGTTCTTATCGGGGTCGAAAAGCTGACTAATTGTGCGTTGAGTAATATAACCGCGTTCTTTTGCACGCAAATACACCATCTCACAAAGCGCCTTGTTTTCGTCAGAGTGGGTATTGTGGTAGTTGTCATAAACGATGCCGAAGTCTTGTAAGTCTTGGCTGTGTTCTGCTTGTGTGCGTGCCACCATTTCTTCTGGTGTTATGCCCAATTCTTGGGCTTTTAACATGACTGGTGTGCCGTGTGCGTCGTCTGCGCAAACACTGTAACACTCATGTCCACGTAATTTCTGAAAACGGGTCCAAATATCCGTCTGAATATGTTCAAGCAAGTGCCCAAGGTGAATAGACCCATTTGCATAGGGTAGGGCACTAGTGACTAAAATTTTACGATTAGAGTCAGACATTAGCTCTCTTAATATTGATTGTTTCTGGAAAGGCGCAGATAGTACCTAATTCCATCGCGAAATTCACCTGATTCACAGTACAAAGCTATTATTTACTGGCAAGCTGGACTTTAATTGAATGTAGTGACGGATTTGTTGTCTATATAGACCATCTATCCGGTATTTTGGCTAACTTGTATGAGGCGGTAAAATATGAAAATTACAGCAATGAAATTGGTGCTGCTTGTAGTGTCGCTGGCGTTAGTAAACGGCTGCACTAGCACAACAAAAAAGACCGCTCAGTTTGACCCTGTTCAATTCGACAAAACGTTCCCCGATTACCAACAAGAAACCATCATCGAACCAACGTCTATTTTTAAACTAGAGGGGGAGGTACTTAAAGATGTACGCAACCGAATTAAATATATCGCCAGTTCGCAGGACAAAGCCAGAGCGTTAGTCGAAAACCTGCTGAGTCCAGAGCGTTTGAAAATTGATTATGAATATGGTGCCAATACGATTGCAGAAGATACTTACCTCAAAGGCGAAGCCAATTGTTTATCGCTAACTATTCTTGCCTACAGTATCGCTAAAGAGGCGAGACTCAACGTTAAGTTTCAAGAAGTATTTGAAAGTGAGTCTTGGAATCAAGAAGGCCAGTTTGACATTATCAATGGCCACGTAAACTTACTGGTTTCACAACCGAAAAATAGACTAACACCCGTCGGCCAGATGCAACAACAACGTTTGATTTATACGGTGGATTTCTTTCCATCTAACCAAACAAAAGGCGCAAAAACTGAAGTCATTAGCAAAGACCAAATTATTGCTTATTTTTATGGGAATATTGGGGCACGGGCGTTGATTGCTGGTGATGTAAATAAAGCCTACGCGAACTTTCGCCAGGCTCTGCTGTTTTCTCCAAATGATTCAGGAAGTTGGAATAACTTGGGACATCTACTAACCCGGGTGAATGCCTACGAACTTGCTGAGCTTAGTTATCAAAATGCCATAGATGTACAACCAAATAATCATTCGGCATGGGAAAATTTGGCAAAGCTATATGGTAAAACAGATAGACTCGATGAAAAGCTACAAATCCAGGACAAACTAAAACGCATTCGCCAGAACAACCCTAATTACTATTTACGGATTGCGAACCGTCATTTATTGCAGAATGAGTTGGGTGACGCTATCAGTGCCTACAAACAGAGCATAAAGTTGGCACCTGATAACCACTTTTCTCACTTTGGTTTAGCCAAAGCTTATGGTCTGTTGGGGGATAGAAAGAAGGTGAAGTTTTATTTGGCAAAAGCAAAACGGGTAAGCGAAGAACGAGAATGGCGTAATCGTTACCAAACTAAACTCGAGGCACTTGCCAGAGGCGAATACAGCAGAGCACCATCACACACAGGTATTTGAATACGCGCACCAAAAACACTACACTTTGTGCTAAGCACTTGAGAGAAATTAATGAATAGTAAAACGGGCATGCCATCTAGACTCCAGTCAAACGTCGCTGCGACAAGTGGGCAGAGCATGGCTAATGTGCGCGTGCACAACAACAGTCCGCGGCCAGCGCAACTGCAGGCACAAGCCTACACGCAAGGTTCCAACATTCATCTTGCTCGAGGTAATGCTGCTACCAGTCACGAAGTTGGCCATGTAGTGCAGCAAAATCAAGGACGAGTAGCGGCGACATCTACTCAAGCTGCGCCATTAAACGCCGGTCGTAATCTAGAACGTCAGGCTGATCAAATGGGCGCAAGAGCCGCTTCCGCCAACGCCTTTGGTAAACCCAAATTTTAAACAAAAATATTCTCCTTTAACGCACAAATAGGTTGCTCATTGCAACAATCACCACGATAATTCTCGCCCTTAAAATAAGGAATTAGATCATGCGACTGTGCGACAAAGATATCGTTAAACAACTTGAGCTGGGCAATATTAAAATATCGCCACAACCTGAACCGGAAATGATCAGCGGATTGACGGTTGATTTGCGTTTAGGTAATAAGTTTCGAGTCTTTGAAGATCACGCCGCTCCCTTTATCGATTTAAGTGGCCCCAAGTCTGAAGTTGCTGCGCAATTAGATTCTGTCATGAGTGACGAGATTGAAATTAGCGGAGACAAGGCGTTCTTCTTACATCCTGGCGAACTCGCGCTGGCTATCACGCTGGAATCTGTGACCTTACCGGCCAACGTTGTGGGCTGGCTAGATGGACGCTCTTCTCTAGCAAGACTTGGGTTAATGGTTCACGTTACTGCACACCGTATTGACCCGGGTTGGTCTGGGAATATCGTTTTGGAGTTTTATAACAGTGGCAAATTGCCACTTGCACTGCGTCCAAATATGAAAATTGGGGCATTGAGTTTCGAGGTGCTATCGGACTTTGCAGAGCGCCCATACAATGCCAGAGAAGACGCCAAGTACAAAGGTCAAGACGGTGCCATTGCAAGTCGCATAAGCGACGACGATAAAAACGGCTAAGCTTAAGCCGTTTTTTGTTTTCGCACAGCCCCCGGAGACACCCCTAATACTCGCTTAAAGGCTTTGGAAAAGGATGATTCATTATCGTAGCCACAAGCTAGCGCAGCGCCAAGCGTAGTTTGTGTGCCACTCGCTAACCACTGGTAAGCTTGCGATAAGCGCCAATAGGTCACAAATTCCATAGGTGCCATTCCAGCCACCTCTTTGAATAAACTCGCAAACCGCGTGCGCGACATAAATGACATTTCAGCAAGTTGTTCCACAGACCACTTTTGGGCTGGCTGCTCCAGCAGTTGACTCGTTGCTTGACTCAATTGAGGATGGCAAACAAGGGCGAGAATGCCTTTGTTGCCTTTTAAGTGCGTTTGCAGCAGCAGCGCCATCACCGCCTCGGCTATCTTATTGAGCACCCACATGGAGTCGGTACCCGTCTGTTTGGCATGTTCTACCAGCGCTACTAATAGACTTTTAAGTGCAGCTTGCTCCGTATCTGATGCTCGAATAATGATGACATCGGCAAGTTGAGATACCACGTTGCTCATTATTGGATGATCATAAGAAAAATGACCACACACTAAACCGGTAGCATTTTCCAATACACCACTGTCATAACTCTCCATTTGTGCTTGATTGAGCGGAGCTGGTGAAACTTGTTCGCTGGCGAGTTGATGTTGGCTGTCACGAGGGAACAGCATCATGTCGCCTTTTTGCAACAATGTGCTTGATTCATCATTTGGCATATGTAAATAGCACTGCCCGTGACTGACGATATGAAAATTGATAAAGCCGTTGCCCGAGGTATCAACAGACCAAGCACCGCAATACTGACCGTTGTAATTAACCGTAGCGGCGACGTTTAACGTAGTAAAAAGTGCAGAAAGATGATTCATGAACGTTCAGACATAAACGGTGATGTTTTGGACATATAGAGCATAACAGGTCTTCTTTAAAATACTCACATTAGCAATTAACGAGTATATAGGTACTGCAATGCGTAACTTTTCTTTCAAATCACTATTAGCTGGACTCTTTTTGAGCCTTTCATCATTGGCCTTTGCCGGTGTCGATACAGAAACAGATGCCAATGACGTTATCTTGGCGGGGCACGATGTTGTGGCCTATTTTACCGAAGGTAAACCTGTGCTGGGCAAATACAAGTTCACCGCTGTTTACAACGATGCTATCTATCAGTTTAGCTCTCAAGAAAATCGAGACCTATTCAAGCAAAATCCAGAAAAATATGCGCCGATGTATGGCGGCTTTTGTGCCTACGGTGCGACATTTGGCAAAAAGTTCGACGTAAACGGAAAGGCATTTGAGATTGTCGATGGCAAGTTATATGTGAACAAAAACTTGCAGGTGTATGAAGCATGGCGTGAAGATATTCCAAAACACATCAAAGAAGCGAATAACTTTTGGCCCAAAATCGTTGATGTCCCAGCAGACGAACTCTAGTCACTTCAACAACAAATCTGTTTTCAGCCCGTTTGGAATATCCCGACGGGCTAATTAATAGACGGTTGAAACCCAGACGGCCAAATTAAGATTGCAAAATAAACTCAATTGAATATACTTCGCCGTCTTCGGTCGGTGTGTAGCGCAGCTTGGTAGCGCACTGTCATGGGGTGTCAGGGGTCGGAGGTTCAAATCCTCTCACACCGACCAATTCCACTTTCTCAATACCCCAACAAATTCCCATAATTCAGCAGATATAAAAGAACCGACGACACGAGCGCGTAGCGGTCGATTGCGGAGTTCATAAATTTGCCTGGAGCAAATTTACCCGCGCTTTAGCGCGACCCGAAGGGTGTAGGGCAGGAGCCCGAAGTAAATCCTCTCACACCGACCAATTAATTCCCCAGATACTTCAACTTATCAACACTTCCATGTGGCTAAGACCAGCCAAATCGTTCTTTACCCTCTCACACCGACCAATTCCACTTTCTCAATACCCCAACAAATTCTCATAATTCAGCAGTTATTTAAGAACCGACGACACGAGCGCGTAGCGGTCGATATCGGAGTCCATAAATTTGCCTGGAGCAAAGCTATATAAACGGGACTATTAACCAATTTTCGCTTTTAATTTCGCTCTAAACTCTTCTTGATTGGTTTGTTGTGCTAATTGCCAGGCTTCTAATTGTTTTTCTGAAAGGATATTCGAAAGGTCTCTTTGCAACTCCCTTTGCAGCGCTTTCATGTCGTTTTGCAGCGCCACTTTTTTCTGGAAGTTGAGCCTGGCTTTGCGGTTATTTTTCATCGAGATGCCGTATTTCTTCAAGGTGCGGTCGCGCTGCTTAATACCGGCACTTAGGGTTTGCGTCATAGCTTCAACTTGTTCTTCTGTTAGATTCTGCTGTGTTGCAAATTCGGTTATTGAGGCTTGCAGCTGCTCTTGTGCTTGTAGTGAGGAGGTTAGTAAGAAGCACATGCTCAAAAAGCACAGCGTAGTGAATCTTTTAGTGGTTCTTTGAATTAAGGAGGATAAATCGTGCATAAGGTTTCTCTCAAAAGTGTGTCTGAAGTCTCAATGCCAACTACACAGTGTTATAGGCTACAGCATGAAATAAATGAAGTTCTTGGTTATTGGATGGAGATAAATATTAAAGTCGGTTTAACCGTGGACAATAGAGTCTTGGCATATTTTAATAATCCAGTAACGTTGAATATCACTTTTAATTGGTTTTAGCACACATGCAAGGAGTTTCGAGATAATTTTTCTTAGGACTAAGAACAGAGAAGTTGGGTATCAGGTAAACTACCATCACATTTTAATGTGTGTTTTTCTTACAGTTTATGGTGTCAGCATCTGGTACTTAAAAGCAGCCGCATTGGATTATGGAATGGCTAATGCTGACATTGCGCTCTATCAGAATCTTTTGTGGAACACTAATTTCGACGGGTTGCTTTTTTACTCTGACTTCTTGTTCTATGAATTTGGCTACCGCAGTTATCTCACTGAGCACTTCTCTCCAACACTGACGCTATTGGTACCTTTTTACAAATTGTGGAGCTCCCCGTATTTATTGTTGATGTCGCAAACACTTGCGCCAGTTATAACGGCACTGTTGGTATTTATATACGCAAAAAAACTTAATCTACCCAATACAATCGGTTTGCTCTTTGCAGTTGCGTATTGTGTTCATCCAACCGTGGTAATGGCTACTTTAGATATTGGAAATGGATTCCATCATGACTCTTTGATTCCTCCCTTTCTCATCGCGTCATTGATTTTATTCAATAGCCCTCACATTAAAATGTATTACTTGACCCTAATCTTAACACTAGGTCTAAAGGAAAATGTTCCATTTATCGTTTTGATTGCTGGGGTAGTGGCCTTTTTAACTTCGGAGCAACGAAGAAAAGCCGCGTTCTCTGTTGTTTTGGCAATTACATTTTTAATTTTTGCGCTCGTAATCATTCCAGAAGTCTACAATGTTAAGCCTCAACACGCGTCGGGTATTATTGAGAGAATAGCGGAACAACGACTTTCGATTAGTGCTTTTTTTTCGACCCTGTGGGCTAATAAAGAGTTGTTTTGGTTTGCATCTGCATTTCTCTCTCCAATAGTGCTACTTACCCTCGCTCCGGAAATCGCTATTTATCATTACAGCAGTTATGAAACCTTCATTTTTGATTGGCATGGTCTACCCTCTTTAACCATTGTTGTCATTTCTGCGATGCTCGGATTTAAACGGTGGCTCACACTTACTAGGCACTTAAAACCGGGGCTCGCAACACAAATTTTTATTTGCCATCTTGTTGTAATTGTCCTTGCTGGTGTCGTTTATAGTTCCGCCAAATCACGTAACCTTATCTTTGCAGCCGTGTTGTCCGAGAGGCCTGCTGTTACAGTGAGTGTAGAATCTTTCAAAAAAATGGAGGAGATGCTTCCAAAAGATGAAAGGTTGGGAGTTCAATATGCATATTGGCCTTACGCCGCGAATCGCAAACATTTGCAACTATCTGAACACGCATTTCATTCCGAATACTTTTTCGTTGATACTGCGTTGTTGAACATTCAACATGACGCGCCAATGATCAGGCTTATCAACCTTCTATTTGATGAAGGAAAAATTGCCACACTTGCTAATGAGGGGGCACGTTTTTTCTTATTTAAAATAGTTGATGACTTTGAACATAAGCCAATAAATGACTATCTTCTACCACTTAATCAAGAACAGTTTATGGAAGCTAAGCGAACTATCGCGGTTAAAGGCAAAGAGATTAATCGAGAAGGGACTACAGAATTTTGAATCAAACAGCAATAGTGTTTTACAAAATAGTTAACTATGTTGATGGTTTCGATGGTTGATAAATTTTCGTTCAAGAATTCGATAGCAGTGCTGTTTGAACATCTTATTTCCGCTAAATCTTATGTGATAATTTGCGCTCGACTGAAGGCGTATTCGCTGAACAATGGTTTATTACTATGAGATACTCACACCTAGAGATAATCGACAGCATAATCTACCGTTTCGTTGAGATAGTCTTGGAATGAGTCTTCATTCATTGTTTGAAACCGACAAAGCTCGACAGCTTTTTGTTTTGATGCGTCCGCATCAATATATCAAGAATGTTTTTATTTTTTGTGCGGCGTTTTTTAGTGCGACGCTTTTTGATGGTGATAGTTTTGTTGTTTCGGCATACGCGTTTTTTTCGTTCTGCCTAGTTGCCAGTGCTGTATACGTATTCAATGACTTAATGGATATTGATAGCGATAAGTGCCATCCAGTGAAAAAGTATCGCCCCTTGGCCTGTGGTAAGGTAAACAATAGGGAAGCAATTATACTGTTTTGCATATTGCTTAGTTCCGGGCTCGTTTCGATCTTTTTTGTGGATGCACAGGCATTTTGTTTAGTAAGTTCATACTTCATCTTAAATGTGTGTTACACAGTCATTTTAAAGCACTATGCAATACTCGACATCGTCATCATCTCGTTGGGGTTTGTTATCCGACTGTTTGTTGGTTCTGTGGTGGTAGATATTGAGCTATCTGATTGGATAATCATTATGACATTTCTATTAGCCTTGTTTCTTGCACTTGCAAAAAGAAGAGCTGACGTCGTGCATTTCAACCGGACAGGAGATAAGGCTCGCAGGTCTCTGGATGGATATAACCTCACGTTTGTTGATCTGACGATGACATTAACCGCTTCCATCATCATAGTAACCTATATAATGTACACTATTACGCCAAAGGCTAACGCTGCGTGGAACAATGACAATCTCTATGTGACAACCTTATTTGTGATAATTGGGTTATTGAGATACTTAAAACTGACGTTAGTTGAGAACAAATCGGGGTCGCCAACCAAGTTAGTACTACAGGACAGGTTTACTCAATTTAATTTGTTAGCTTGGGTCTTTAGTTTCTACTGGATTATTTATGCATAGTATTGGTTGTTGTTAGTCGTGCAGTCATAACTTTTGAGTGCAAGAGAAAAACTGTTTACCGTGTTTTGTTGGCACTATCTGTCGCAATGCAGTTTATGTGTTATTAGGTTTTTTGCGTTATTACCAAGCGATGATTTTCGATTATGTAGATTGCTTATAACATGCGAATAGATTTGTGCTTTGAACAACGTGGTGTTTTGGAATTGAAACATGCCTCGAATTAGTGGGTGGGGGAATTACCCCAGCATAGATACCAATCTGGAGCTTTTCGACACAATTGAACAAGCAAAATCCATCGTATTAGAGGCACCAGAGATTGTATATCAAGGTAATCTTCGATCTTATGGCGATTCTGCGTTAAATGAAAGGGCACTCAACACTCGAAATTTCAGTTATGTATTTGACTTCGATAAGAAGAGTGGAATTCTCCACGCAACGTCGGGGCTATTAATCGGCGATATTCTAAGTTTTGTCGTTGAGTATGGCTGGTTTTTAGCTGTAGTGCCTGGTACTAAATTGGTTTCCATTGGAGGCGCAATAGCCGCTGACGTGCACGGCAAGAATCACCATATTGACGGTGGCTTTTCTAACTTTGTCGTGTCTTTTAATTTAATGTTACCGAACGGTGAGATTATCAATTGGAGCAAACATGATAATGAAGATTTGTTTTATGCCACTTGCGGTGGAATGGGATTAACAGGGTTAATTTTGGATGTTGTTATTCAGTTAGTCCCCATTGATTCGGCTTATTTACAAAGAAAAACTATCGTTACAAAGGGGTTAGAGGAAACATTCCAAGTGATGGAGGATTTACGTGGAACACGTTTTCTAGTTTCCTGGATAGATACCTCGGCCGAACCGAAAAAAATAGGGCGGGCTAAAATTACCTCTGCCGAATTTATCAATGACTCAAATTATAACGTGCCCCGAAATAGAGCGTTTTCCATCCCCAGCTATTTGCCCGGTTTTTGTATGGCTAGTCAGACCATTAGAGCGATGAACGCCTGTTATTTTGCTTTGCCAATAGCTAGGGAGAAGGTGATTGATTTTGATAGATTCTTTTTCCCCTTGGATGCCATAGGTAATTGGAACAAAGTTTATGGAAGGAAGGGGTTTATTCAATACCAGTTTGTTGTGCCAAAAAAACACAGTGAAATCGCTATAAAAAGGATTCTAGAAAAGTTACGAGAACTGAAACTATATTCATTTTTGTCTGTGCTTAAAAATACTGGAAAATGCAACAAGGGTTGGTTGTCTTTTCCCATGGAAGGCATGAGTTTAGCTTTGGATTTTCAGTATAGTGACGATTTACTTCCAAAGTTGGAGCTATTAGATGAAATTGTAATAGGGTACGGAGGAAGGTTATACCTAGCGAAGGATTGCAGGATGAGCCAGAGCACATTTAAAGCAGGGTATCGGCATTACGAGAAATTTAAAAATTTTAGAATTGATCGTGGAATGAAAGCTCGGATTGAATCCAAACAATCTATCAGGCTAGGACTTTGAGTTTGGCAAAAAACAACATACTGATAATTGGCGCAGAAAGTGATATCGCCTTAGCTTGTGCACATCAATTTGCATCTAAAGGTTACGACATAACATTGGTTGGGCGGCGTTTAGAGAAGTTGCAGTTAATTCAACGAGACCTGATTACAAGGTATCAGACGGACGTAAAAGTCTTTGAATTTGATTTACTCGAGCCTTCTAGTTGGCAGGAAATATTAAACGACTCCACGCAGGTAGACGTAGCGATTAGTGCAGTCGGTCTCTTGGGAGAGCAGAAGGATGCGATGGCTGATTTTGAAGTTGCAAAAAACATTATAGAAACCAATTTCACCTACTTAACTGGATTTTTGGAGCAAATAGCGAACAAGATGAAAGTACAGCAAACGGGCACTATCGTTGGAATTTCTTCAGTTGCAGGTGAAAGAGGAAGGGGAAGTAATTATTACTACGGCTCAGCAAAGGCAGGTTTTACCGCATTTTTATCTGGGCTAAGAAATGAATACTTTAAGTACAATGTGCATGTAATTACCGTTAAGCCTGGATATGTTGATACAAAAATGACTAAACATTTGGAATTTCCAAAATTGTTGACAGCGTCACCTAACGATGTTGCTAACAAAATCTTTCAAGCAGTGTATAAAAGGCGGAATACTGTTTATTGTTTGCCGATTTGGTACTTAATTATGGTTATTCTCAAAAGTATCCCAGAGATCTTCTTTAAAAGAATGAAACTCTAATCGACTCAGATTTACTGGCTTGATTGGTTCATCTCTAATTGCAGTTCTAATAGTTAATTACAGCAATTTAATGCACCTTGGGTAGCCTTATACGAGATTCAACTCATTTACAATATCCTCAGATTTGCTAATCACGCAATACAATCATTTCAAAGTGTTTTGTATATCTTTAGACGTCAGTTTCTTGGTTAAAATGTCAAAATCCAAAACTTAATGTATCATTCTTGGCTAATAAGGAATGTATCAGTTTTATTATTTAGGTGTAGGGGTTCGTGCAAGCGTCGCTGGTTAAATTTGCAGGCTTTTTGTTTAATAGGGAGCAGGGCACACTAAGCCTTAATGATGAGTTCATTCATTTGGAGCATCAGCAAAGCAAAATTCTAAGTGTACTTATCGACAACAAAGACCGCGTAGTCACACGAGACCAAATTGCGGAACAGGTTTGGCAGGGGATTGTCGTTGAAGACAATACGATTAGCAAAGCCATAACGCGACTGCGAAAAGTGCTTAACGACAATGCTAAGTCTCCCCAAATCATCAAAACTATCCCCAAAAAAGGTTATAAATTTATTGCTGAAATTGAACCACATGTTGAAGTGCTATCTAAACCCGTTAAACAGGAGCCAAAGTTTCAATTCCCAATAAATGGTTTGAATCCAAAACTGGTTATTGGTGCTGTAGTCTTGCTAATAGCTGCTTGGGTTTTATCAGACGCCATTGTTCAGAAACAACCACCACAGCTTCCCAGCTCAATAAGTCGTCCACCCAAGCCAATAAGTTTTAGAGAAGGCGTAGAGCTAAACGCCCATTTGCACGCTGATAAAAAGCGTCTGATATTCGTTGGAGATACCGACCAAGGGTATGGTGTTTTTACAAAGAATGTGGGCGAGGCAACGGCTAAAGCGCTAGTTTCGCTTACGTCGAGACACGTTTACCCGAAATGGCTAGCTATCGATGGCTACAGTTTTGTTTATAGCGATATTGACGCCCAAGGTCAGTGTCAGATTTACAAAGTCATGCTAGAAACTGACAGCAGGGTACAGTCTTCTGTGTCAATTGCCTCGTGTTCCAGTGATGAACCTGTTGAAGTGTTTTATGCAGGGGATCCCGTTAGTTTATTCTGGTCAGACTCTGCGGGAAGTTGGCAACAAACGTTGCAAGATAGTAGACGTAAAGCGTCGCCACGTAATTATTCAAACAGTAAGTATCAAATGCCTTCTCCCGATGCTAGGCGCTGGGCATACCTCACCGATACGGCCGATGGTACATTGATTACGGTTTATGATTTGAAGCGTGAAACAACGCTACTCACTAAACAACTTCCCTTTGTTATTTCGCATGTTAAATGGGCTAAAAACAGTGATGCCCTCTATCACCTTGGTGAACATCCCGCCAACCAACTGTTTCGTGTGACACTGGACGGTGAGCATCAAGGTGAACAGCAGTTAATGGCCTCTACCTCGGTGGGCGTGATGACAAGCATCAGCGATGTGCAAACTGAAAATAGCATTGAGTTTGTTATAAGCGCGGTCGATTTAGATGTGCACCAAATGAATCAGGGTGTTGAATCAAAACTGGTGAATTCGCCTTTTTCTGACTACAACCCGGCGATGGCAAAAAGTGCTAACCAATTAGCCTTTGCGTCAAAACGCACAGGTTCTGCGCAGATATGGATACAGTCTCGAGCAGTTTCGCCTTACCAATTAACTCAGTTTGAACGTGCAAGTTACATTTTTGATATCGCGTGGTCGCCAGATGATGCAAAACTCTTGGTTAAACGCAACAGCAGCCTGCATGTTATTGATATTGAAACTAAAAAAGACACTGTTTTGCCGCTAAATAGCGATACCAAAGTTGCTTGGCAATGGCTTTCTCCGACATTATTGGCCTATGTAGATACCACTTCGCAGTCGCTATTTACATTTGACACTGCTACGGAAGATACGACGTTGCTACGCACTAATGTGAGCTGGGCGCAGTATCACAAAGGATTCTGGTACCTTTCAGATGCAGATGGCAATGACTTGTATAAATTTGATCGCGAAATGGTGGTGCAGGAAACCGTTAGCACAGCGCTTCGCAAGCGTCATTGGTTAGTGAATAATGACCGAGTATACCTAGTGAACATCAATGCCAATGAGCCAAGCTCTCTTGCGGAGCTAATGAAGGATGGTGAGGAGCTATTAGTGCTTTCTGGTGGTTTCAATCCGATGTCGATGAAAAGTGCACCCAATGGTGCACTGGTATTTCATCGCATTAGCCGAAATGAAGCGAATATATATCAACTAAAACTCAACTGAGTAAATGTTGTCGTTACTAACTTAAAATACCCAATTGATTTTCGCTGTAATGCTTTTTTGCTGTGCTTCTGAAATTGCATTTGAAGCCATTCGACCGAAGCTGATTTCGGCTTCGTCATCAAAACCATTGTGAGAATATACAAAATAAAGACTCGAACCGTTTTCCAAACGCTTGCGATAGCGAGCTTGTAATGCGAACTGACTCACGTTGAAATCCTCACCCATTGAAAATTGGTTGTTCTCGGTAGCAATACCGGCAGCTTTTAATCCATACCACTGAGTGGTGAGAGTAATATCTGAATTGCTGCTCAATCTAGCGATAAGTTTGGCATACAGCATATTGAGTTTACGCTGGTACCGTTTGACCTCACCGCTGCTGTTACCAATTAACCAGTCTGGGCTGTCAATGTAGGTGTAGTTAGCATTCAGCCTTATTCGATCATTGAAGTAGGAAGTAGTGTTTATATTGAATTTTTGGGCCCATTCGCTTTCACCTTCTTGAAAGTAGTCTGCCCGCATATTGTAAGAGAAGGTCGCAGGCGAGGGCGACCCATAATATAGATGGATTTGCCTTTGCGCAGGCATATCGACAAAACCCAGCTGTCGAGTGATTAGGTCGTCACTGCCATTGTCTTTTTGTTGCAATCCAACCCTGAAACCATGCCGGTTCTTCAGCTGTAAATAATAGCTAAGGTAAAGGCTGTCCCTTAGGGTTAAACCCATTGTGTTGCGCTGGTAGCGATATTCAGCGAATGTGCGAGTGCGTCGTATGGGGCTAGTTGCTGCAAAACCATAGTGATCGTATTGGCTATTTGTGGTCAGTGTTGAGATGTTATTACGCTGCATGTAGCCCAAGTCATTAACGTTTAGTTGAGCGTCTAAATATGTCCACTCGAGGTTGTTTTGCCAATGCCTGACGGGCACATAGCTGCCTTTAAAGGTTATTCCTTTGCCAATCTCTTTATCTTCTGCGTCTTTGTTATAGGAATAAATGATATTAGAGGCTAAGTTTACTTTGTCGTTAAATCGATAACTCAGATCCTGATTAACAACTAGAGACGTTCTATTGCTGGTTGGGTCTGCCACGTAATTGTATAATTGACCAAAACTCAGCTTATCAAATGATGAATACCAGCGCAGACTCGTAAAATCTTTGCCGTCATCGCCTATCACATCACCCTCGCGCGCGACTAAAAGACCTGCGTTTATGTGTTCGTAATTTGCAACGTATTTAGCTGCTGCTTCAATGTCGTGCAGCTGTTCGCTATTGCCAATAGCATTAGCACCGATGCGTCTGGTATTCACTAACCGAAGGTCATTAGGGCCGCGCACGTCAAATAAGCTTTGGTTAATTGTAAAGAAGGGGCGTTTGTCAGTTCTTAGCGTCTCTATGGCGCTGTAGTTAACAATAAGCTCGTCCGATTCCACTTGCCCAAAGTCGGGTTGTGCTGTGGCGATTAACTGCTGATTGGCGCTGGGCTTCCAGGTTACATCAAGGCCTATATTCGTCTCTTGGCTGTCCGTGTTGAGGTTGTAGTTTGAAGTGATATAAGCGCTGCTTTTAATACTTTGGTTTTGTGTATTGTTCACGGTTACCGGATAAAACTCGTAAGTGAAGTTTTTTCTGCCTCGGTTGGTATCTGGAAACGAATAGGCTTCGCTCTCGATTACGTTTTGGCGCTGAAAGTAAATACTGATTTCACGTTGCTGCCCTGAAACAGCTCTATAACTTGCCGTTGTCCAGGGAATGAAAAACTCGCTATACCAATAATCACCTTGTTCACTTACCCGTACTTGCCAATCGCCATCCCAATCTCGATTCGATTGGTTACCGCGACTATACGTACCGTCCATCGTGCCACCACCTAAAGTGGCAACAAATTCGTAGGCAGTATCGCCGTCGTTGTTAAAGTCGACAAAAACCATATTAAAGTCGGCGCTGGTGTACTGATCATGGCCGCTGTATTTACGCGAACGATGCGGTTGATAGTTTTCAAACGCGACATAGATGCCTTTTTCGTCTGAAGTAAGGTAGGTTTTGGTTGGAAACTTGGGCGCTTCTCCAGTATTTGGAAAACTCCTAATGTAGTCTTCAAACACCCGAGCATGTTGCCACTCAATTGTATTTATTTGACCATCAATAGTCACATTGGCTTGTAAATCGGCGCCAAAGATTGCAAACAAACCTGTGGCGTATGCATGGCGTTTTTTTCTATTTTGCATTTCGTTTTTCTCGTGCATTTCTCAATGCCAAGACAGTGCCTAACTAGGCCTGAAAAAAGGTGACGAAAAGGTGACGAGTAGCTGAAGTTATGTGATGCGCGGTGTTTAGAGCAGGGGGCTAGCTTGTTAGATTTGTCGTAGTATTTGTTGAATTTGCACGCTGATAGTATCGTTGCCACTTACCACAATCGTATTCGCCTCACCCATTGGGGTTTCCAGTGTATCTAACTGACTTTGTAATAGCACGGGTGGCATGAAGTGATCTCGTTCTTGCATTCTTTTAAGTAGCACATCTTTGTTCACGTCTATAAATGCTGTAATCAAGTTTGAATCTGATGCTCGCAATATTTCACGGTAACTGAGCTTAAGCGCTGAACAAGCGATTACCAAAGACTCATTGTGTTGTTTGGCGTTTGCGTATTCTTTCGCTATTTTTTCAAGCCAGGGGGCTCTGTCATCATCATTTAGAGGCTGACCAGATTGCATTTTTGCGATATTCGCCTCGGGATGCAAATCATCGCCGTCGATAAAGCGCCCGTTTATTGCCCGCGCCAATGCAATGCCTACCGTGGATTTTCCAGAACCGCTTACCCCCATTACTAATACATTTGTTGGTTTGTTTGAAATGGTTTTGCTTTGAGTTTTGGCGCTAGACATGAGGGAAGTTTTTTATTGTTACATTGGGGAAATCAGTCTACAGTGAATGCCGATTTTGTCACCAGTTGACGCCCAACAATCGGAGAATAACTTATTTTGCTTGCTCAACACCCACTTCTCTTAGCCGTCATAGCTGTTGCTCTCCTGTTAATTTTAATCATCAATTTACGCTTGCATGCTTTTATAGCTTTGATCTTTGTTAGTGCACTGACAGGCGTGTTAGGCGGTGTCGCCACCGAGCAGCTGTTACCTACCATGATGGGCGGGTTCGGTTCGACCTTGGCTTCTGTAGCTATGCTCGTTGGCTTAGGCGCAATGATAGGTAAAGTACTTGAGGCCACTGGCGGGGCGGATGTGCTGGCAAATAGCTTGATTAATCGGTTTGGCGAAAACAACGCACCATTTGCACTCGGCGTTGCTTCACTTTTATTTGGGTTTCCTATCTTTTTTGACGCCGGTTTGATTGTGATGTTGCCTGTAATTTTAAGTGTTGCTGCTCGTTTCAAAGGTTCATTATTACTTTACGCTTTACCTGCCACTGGGGCATTTGCGGCTATGCATGCCATGGTTCCACCTCATCCAGGCCCGGTCGTCGCTGCAGATCTATTAGGTGCAGACATTGGGCTTTTAATATTGATAGGCATTATTACAGTCTTACCTACCTGGTATTTTGGTAGTTTTGTTTGGGCTAAGTGGATAGGAGCCAGAATTGAAATCGCCTTACCTGAGCTATTTTCAAATGTTCCGGTGCCAGAAGATGAACGGCCAAAATTGTGGCAGGTGCTGCTAATTCTAGTGTTGCCACTTTTACTGATTTTCGGGAACACAGGCATAAACACCTACAAAGTCGTCTCCGATATTGAGCAAGGTAATGGGTTGATGAATTTGCTACAAACGCTAGGGCAAACTCCAATCGCTCTGCTCATTACTCTTTGTGTATGCCTACTATTGTTTTATCAAAAACTTGGAAGCGAAAAATTAAGAGAACTTTGTGATAACGCTTTAGCGCCTATTTGTGCAGTAATACTGGTTACTGGCGCTGGCGGTATGTTTGGCGGCATATTGCGTGCTACAGGTATTGGTGATGCGCTCGCTGGTTCATTAAGTGATTTAGGTATACCGGTGATTGTTGCAGCCTTTGTCATTGCGGCTAGCCTTCGAGTGGCGCAGGGCTCGGCAACCGTCGCGCTAACAACAACGGCAGCACTTGTGGCACCAATGGTGGCGGCTCAATCAAATCTCTCGGCAGTAGATTTGTGTGCGATTGTTATCGCAATTGCAGGTGGCGCCAGTGTGCTTTCGCACTTCAATGACTCGGGTTTTTGGCTAGTGAGTCGACTATTTGGCATGGATGAAAAAAACACATTACAAACCTGGACGCCTATGGTCACCTTACTTGGTGTTTTTGCGTTTGTATTTGCTGCGATTTTAAGTTTGCTATTTTAACGATTCGATTCTTCCCTATGCCAATAGTCTGGAACTCAGTTAAAGGTCTATACTTTTAACTGAAGTTGGTTGTGTGACTAGCATCATCATCTTTTTTAATAAATATGAAGCTTGGGAAGTGAAGCAGTGCGCCTGATATGCTTATTGATTGTTTGTGTTTTACTTGGTGCTTGTAAATCTACACAACAGTTAACCACGGAAGAACTCCACACTATCAAAGCCAGTCAGGTTGTTGAAAGCTCCTTAACCATTCCAGGACCTCGAAATGATAAATCTGATGTTAAATGCAGAGGTCGCGGATTATTTCGATTTTGTCTGCCTAAATTTAAAACAGAAGAACCAAAACATGTTGTTTATGGTTTAGATCAAATTGTCTCGCCACGGTTAAGTGGATTAGGGGAGCGGTTCTTGTCATTGGCAGATGCGATGCCTTTGATGGTGCACATGTCGTTTTTACACAATAACAAAAACGATGTGAGTGCGTTAATTGGAATGACTACAGAAACAGATAAGAGCGCGTTACTAACGGACTCTTTTTGTCCAGAGGTTTTGTCTTATCAAAGCAATCAGTTGGGTTCTTGCTCCGGGTTTATGCTTGATAATACAACGTTAGTTACCGCAGGCCATTGCTTGCTCGATAGTGTTTCTGATAAAGGCTTATTCAACTCTCGTGAGCACCCTTCTTGCCGTCATTCTAAGTGGGTTTTTGGTTATTCTGACCAAAGCATAAACGAGTTTGGCAAAGTGGGTATAAGTAAGGCTGATGTATATAATTGTGGCCGAATACTTGTTGCATTCAACAGTGAAAGAATCGATTTAGCGTTTATTGAACTTGAGCGTCCCCGAAAATTTAAGAATAAATTTGAGCTTTCGGCACTTATCCCCAAAGTGGGAGACATACTCAATGCAATGGGCTACCCCAATGGTTCCCCACTAAAAGCAGTAACTGGTGGCGCGATTACAAAAGTGGAAGCTATGAGCTTTAAGGCGACATTAGATATGTTAGGAGGAAACTCTGGGTCTCCGGCGCTTAATAGAAATAATAAAGTTGCAGGTATGCTCGTAAGTGGCGCTAATGACTTTGTATGGGACGAAGAGCGTGGTTGTTACCAGCACAATGTATGCAGTGAAGATACAGGGGCGTGCACAGACAGCTCGAACTCAAAAGGTGAGACCTTTATTTGGTGGGGCGTTATTAAGTACTACTATGACTTTGTTAAATGGTTTCTACAAAACGAAAAAGCGCTCGAAAACCATTCAGCTGAAGATATAAGAGCACTTTATGAAACAAGGTGAGAATAGCGCTACTTCAAAGTGCACTTAATTCACTCCAGACGTCTATGATTAGACCTTATGCTCCAGTTGCTACATGACTTTTTGATTGATTATGACTTTACCAAATCACGTTCCAACAGGTTTTTTCAAACAAGAAAAGTTTGACGAGGATGCCGTGGTTGAGATTGTGCGCATAGCCTTGTCGCAACACGAAAATGTATCTACAGAGCTGCTATTAACAGCGTGGAATAAGTTTATTAGCCCCTACGTTTATTCTGATTCGGGTACCTATGATGAGAAAGTGGTAGATATCTGCTGTCAAATTTTAACTCTCGATACGCAAAATTTACTTTCGACTATCCTCTTTGATGACTGCGCCTCAGAGGTAAAGTTAATTTTTGAATATGGGCATGCGGTAGAATTAACGGGCATTGTGACTTATCGCTTTTTTAGTTCGAGCAGTAGTCTATTAGACGAACAAGGCTATCTTTGTTTAGAAGATCAAAATGCAAATGGACAAAGGCAATCAACATTGGGGTACAGCGTATACTTGTTTCTACCGATACTGCTTCGTCGTTTATCTAGAACGGCTTCTTTGTTAAGTGATATCAGCACAGAAAAACACATTTATCGTGCAGTGCAGAGGTTAGCTTTGCAATTGCTCCCCACACTTATTTATGTTGGGATGAAGGGGGAATTGAAACAAAGTAATGACATTTTGACCAGTCTTCACATAGGCGATAAGTTAATGTACTAATGGTTAATGTGAACTTGGCCATACACATGCTTTAGGGGGCGTTATTATGAAAAATAAAGATGTGGAAAACATTAACGTTGAGACCGTTAGCAGATTTAAAAAGCTCTCCAGAAAAATGCCCCGAAACTGTGACTGGGGGTTTCAATGTAAATTAAAATTAGCTGATTTAGCTAAACCTATTGAACCCGATGTATATCAATGCGGTGTGTGTGATAAACGAGTTTATGATTGTCACAGTACAGAGGAATTTGAAGCGCATGTAGAGCAAGGGCATTGTGTACTATTTGACAGAACTTGGCTGTTAGAAGGACGTTCCTCCGATGATGAGGAGCGACTGTTGGGTTATCCTGATTATCCTAATATTATCTCTGGCGCAGAGCGTTTGGAATAATATCAATTACAATTGTAATGCTTATTTTCTTTCCAAATAGAGTCGACTAAATATTTGTTGTCCCATGTGAACATATGTTCACTTTCTCCATTGCGATGAAAGGTGCGAACAAATAAATTAGGATATTCGTAGCGCTGCGCTAACACCTCTGAAACATAGGGTAAATCGAGTTTAAATAATGCTTTTTTATCGTCATCCGACACAGTTAATGTGCAATTTATGCCCTTAAAATCAGCATTGTTTTGGTACTGTTCATAACTACATTCTATGGTGTCTAGTACCCCGTTGTTATCGATATCAAACTTGTTCACTGAATATGAAATAGCGGTTTTTTCTGCAGCAATAGTTGGCCATGCGAGTAACCCAAGGAAAGCAAAATATATGATTTGGCTGGGTTTCATTAGTCTAGTACGTTTTTTGAACCAAAAAAATCTCTATAGTTCCGCCTTGGGTTTCAAGTTTTTTCCCATGATAGGCACGTATATCAAAGTGTTCGTTGTGCAATCGCTCTGAGCTTAGAATATCGGGTTCATCTAGCTCAGACTCTATTTGTTCCCACCTTTCTTCAGAGACGAAAAGCAGTGCGAAAATATCACCGCTTTCTGCGCCGTATCCACCAGATACGTTTATTTGGGGTAATAAAAGACTGTTATCAGGCACCATGAAGTCCATCAACAGTGAAATACCTGCCTGACCAGTGTCACCTTGTGCAACAATTTTTGAACCTGGTGCAAAATAAGCTTCTGGCGCAGAGATGTCGAACAACGGAAATTCAACCTCTTCAACATAAAACAGCTTTAGCGTGGCGTTTTCCTCCATTTTAAACTGTCCAAACGAGGAGATTCCGATAATATTATTCAGTGAAATGGAACACGTGCTATTTTCCGGAATAACAAAATCACCATAAAAATCGTCTTTAACTAAATTGACTTCATGCGCGCAGCTGAAGCTTTCTAATTCCTCATATCCATCATCAGCATATAATGCTAGCGGATTCAAAATTACTAAAATTAATAAAAGGGAAGCAAGACGTAATTTCATGATGGTATTAATCTAACTGGACGTTTTTGAACACTGTTTTGAAAGCGCATTGCTTGCCACAGGTTTATGATTTCAAACTATTTTGTTCTCAGGTTAGCAGTAATATCATTGTGTGACTATCTTCATTTTGTTGGGCGTTTTTAAGTGCATTTATGCTAGTTTACTCAATAATGTCAGTGAATTATTTCAAATTGAAACGTGCCCCATGTGTCGCCGAGGTCAAATAAATTGGAAGAACACCAATTTTCAGTTGAAGAGAATAGACGTTTTCTGGAACTTCAAAAGCTTGAAAATGATGCCAGGGTGCGCCTTGCAAACGAATATATAGCCAAGTTTCAAGAAACGCAGGAAGAGGTCTATTACAAGTATTTTTTTAAATTGTATTGGACACCGTTTTTCCAGCTTGTGTCTATGATTGGCATGCGTCAGGGGCTTTCTGCTCCCGATTGCGATGATTTGGCCAGCGAGCTATACATTGCGTTGAGAGGTAAGTTAAGAACTTATCATCATCAAGGGAAGTTTATCCCGTGGTTAGCAACGGTAATTCGTACATCCGCGATTAATGTAAAAGCTAAACAAGTGTCTCGTCGAGAAGACTTCATTGATCAAGACGTTGATTTTGAAGCATATAATCGACTCAAATCTGAACATGGCTCCCTTGAAGATAAAATAGCGAGTGATACGTCCGGTCATAATGTGGGGCAGAAATTAGCTGAGTTTGTAAAAGCCGAGCTAAAACCTGAGAGTACAAGACGTTTGTTTATGGAATGCTATGTTGAGGGGCTGTCCACACTTAGCGAAGCGATAAATGCGTTGCGCTCCGGAGAGGCTAGATACGCGGATGTGCCAGTCGAAGAGCGCGAACTGAGCGCAGATAGTCATTATCAGCGAATTTCTCGTTTTAAAAAGCGATTGGTTGAGCAGTTCTTTGCCATAAAAAGTGGTGAAGTCAGTTTAAGCGACTTCAAGAAGCACCGAAAAGAAGAGCATTCATGAACGACGACAATAATGAATTGAATGCTGAGCTAGACGCACTTCGTCAGCAAATTGAAAGTGAAGAAACAAGCGAGGAGCAAGCTTTTTTTCATTCGGTTGAGCGCAAACAAGCAGAGGCGTTTGAGCAAGCCATTGGCGCTTTGCGGCTCTCAGATGCCAAAGAGAAAATATTAGAAGATAACGAACAGGATCTATTGCGCTTAAGACAACAAGCAGAAGCAATCGATAGCGCAGTTGAAGGCCACTTTTTTATGTCGGTAGCCGAGAAACAGCGCTCGCTGGAAAATGAAGCATTAGCTGCCTTAAAAAGTGTTTCTGATGAAGAACAATACAGGGAGTTAAAAGCCAGTGTTGAGGCAAAAGATACTCCTATCCAGTCGGCCTTTTTTGCGTCTACAAGCAAAAAAGAGCATGTTCAAGAGTTCGAATACCGTAAGCGAAACCTTTTGTATACTGTGTTGGAAGTTTTTAAATGGCGACCCGCTCAATATGCATTGGCCAGTTTTGCGGTAATTGCCCTTAGCTTTTCTATGTTACAACCACAGAACTCTGTAGATGATATAGGTTGCTTTGAGGAGTCCTGTTTTGCTGAGACAGTAGACGAAGATTCTGAACCAAATTTGGTTACTTCCTCTTATACGCCAAATTCATATTCGGACGAAGGGGAATCATCAAATCTAAGTCTTCAGAATCAGAAAACAACTCGTGAACGTAGAGCTAAGACACCTCCCACTAGCGTTGCCGAAGAACTGTGGACGTTCGAAGAACTGGCAGAAGTCAGTAGTGTAGATATTCCAACCGCTTCAGAGCCTTCACGAAGCCCTGCGAGTAACTCATCTGAAAACCGAAAAGCTACCGATAATCATACTTCTGTTATAGAACCAGGTGTTCAAGAAGATACATTAATTGCACGTCGGTCAGTGCTCAGTAGTCGATTGGTATCTGCAGAACAACTTACATTTTCGGACAGCTTTTCGTCTAGCGCATCCTTTGATGTAAAAGCTGCTTTGCAATCCGGCGGTGCTGCAAAAATGCTGAATAATGTTGTGACAACCGCTATTACCAGTGCTTTTGGTACATTGGCTAAAATCTCGAAAGTGCGAAACAACGATGTCATACATACTGCAATTTGCATAGGTAGTCGTACTAGTCAGCTAGATAGTTGTGGCGATATTGAAAACTGGAACGCTGGTGACTTGATGACTCTATTGGTAGGCACGTCTTTAGGCGAATCTGAAATTCGCACGGGACTGAGCAAGGTTAACGATATTCAATTTGTCGACAGTTTGCTCGATGCCTCTCGATTTGCCCAGTTTGAAATGGTGCCTGACGTGGCCTTTTTAAGTGTATTTAATACATCTGCAGATGAGCTCGCCAGACTAAATTGGTGCATCACAATAAAAGTTCCACTCCCTAATTCAGCGTGTTTTCAAATTAGTTCCCCCGAAGTCATGCTTAAGTACTACCAATATTTACCAGATAGGATGATATTAAACGCATATTCGGATCGCTCAGGGCAAGAGATGGTGGATACATTTTTATTGAATCCGATAATGTCGAGTTTGGATTTTTATCCAATGATTGCCAACACTGCACGTAACTTAACAAGGGATGGGACTTTGACAGATCCATTCGTTATTTCAATGTGGCTTGCTTATCATTTGAGTAATGTAAATCCAGTCGCGTTTCAGCAGTACATAATGATGAGACTGCAATCCGCTCAACTACCGGAGTTTCAGAAACAGTGTGTGATGAGGTTGGTTAACAACAACCGATTATACCTCGCACCCAAAGACGCTGAGCGCGAGGTTGATGGTTGTTTCTGAGTCTAGGGCTCTACTACCGAAGTTGATTCGTAGTGGCTAGATAGTCGGTTACTTTGTTGGCCATTTGCTTGTCAATAAGGCGAAATTTACTTTCTAGCGAATAACTTAATTCCGTGATGAGTTTTGGGTCTGTAATGTATTCAGCCATGGTCACTATTTCAGGCGCTAGGTCATATTTTGCATAGTTAAGCTGGTATCGCCACATCAGAAGCTTAACAATTTCATCGATATTCTTGGTGTTGTCCTTTTGTTTTAGTTGCGCGCGTAGATACTCGTTAAAATGGTACTGTGCGTTTGATGTTGCGCTTTTAAGTACCGCTTGTTGATAGAGTAGTTGATGTCTTGTCGCCGCATTAATGGTTTCTTTGTCTAGCAAGAAAAAGAGTGGATCAAGCCAGAAATACCTAGATTTAAGGGCAACGACTAACGGGTTTTCATATTCACTAAGCGCTTTTTTGCAGTCAATTTTTTCCCTGACGTCGCGTTGTGGAAATTTCTTGTGAAGTTGGCAGACTTTTTTCGTTGGTTCGTAAAGTATAGACAGATACATATCTGAAAGAAACGCTACCATTTCCGTTTCACCGACTAAGCTTTCCAAATAGACCAATGAATTGGTAAATAGAGAGTGATTATCCTGTATGTAAGCAAGTGCAGTGATCAATTTATAAAACATCACTTCTTTTTCTGGCGAGAGCGTTGGAAATGTAGGTTCTTTAAAAACGAGCAATTTGAACAAGTCGCCGGCGAGCTCACTTCTACCACCTGTTTCACAATCGAGTAAGGATTTCAGTTCTTCCTTGTGAAAATTAAGCGGATTATTGCTCGACGTTATTAGGTGAATCATGAATGCGCGTTGACCAATTACTAATCTATTTTGGCCATGGTCATCCATAAGCAGCGCACTTATTTTAGCAAGCGGTTTTTCTTCAGATATAGCTTCACAGTCCTCGGCAAAGCTATCATTTTTGTTATTTTCCGCAAAAGCAAAACTGCAGCTAAAAAATATAAGTAGTGCACATTGTTTTGCCACAAGGCCTAAAGTAGAACGTTTTTTCATGATGTAAATTTTCTCTTGTCTTTGTTTATTCTACTAACAAGTTGCATTTGAGTGTTTTGACAAAGAAGTGAGAATTAATTTTCAGTAGGCCAGTCGAGCAGCCTCGAAGTAGGTTTTGTCAGGCTACCGATTACCAAAAGTGAGAGAGACTTTCCCGTTTGCTTTACTCAATCTTACCTCGGTTATATCTAGTTTTGAGGTTTCTTTAAAACCCGATGTCATAACCCTTTGAGTTTCATGCTCAATGAAAGACAAGGCAACGCCATCGAGTTCACTAAAATCAGCAATAGAAAGTAAATAATAAACGCCTTCGTCTGTTTTCATTTTGTTAGCGTCAGAAAAATACTGACTTGCTTCGAGAAAGGCTAACAAGTTACGTGCATTATGTTGTTGAGATTGGGGCAAAAGGTGAACATCGGCATCGAAACTTGATGAAAATATCTCGTTTAACGAGTATCCCAATAATGTTCCTGTAACCCACTCTGTATCCGTTCTAGGCATAAACGGTAAGCACTCTTCAAACTCAGTTATAAAATCTGTGTCAATTAGCACAGTCACCTGTTCGGGTTGTTGGGTCACGCTATTAAAATAGATGTAGTTAAGGAAGCTTTCGGCGTAAGAGGCGCCTCCCCAATAATACTCATGAACCATTATTTGATTTTCGGGGGCGAACTGAGGATGGCAAATGCCGAGCAAGTCGCCGGCATTTTCTCCGCCGCTTGGTGTGAACATACCCATGATTTTCGCGTTGACTGCACTTAAATATTGGCTTTGAAATTCGATTGCACCAGCGTTCCCCTCTAACACCAAATCTTGGCCTTTTACTGGTCTCAAAATAGGTTGTCCGTCTGACCAGAATGTAAAACATTGATTGAAGTATTTGGCCGCTGACAATACCTGGACGGGATGATCCGGTGTCCATCGAATGAATTGATCAAATTGCAAATAGGGATACAGAAGTTTATCTATGGTATTAAACCTAAGATTGGTAGTGGTTCTAAGATTAATGGCGACTGTAGATGTTTGGTAACTTTCATTGGACAATTTTGCATTTAGTAATGCAAGCGGTTGTGCAGACTGTTTTTTAATGAGCTCTTCAAGCGTATTTCTCTCTTGTTTGGTTTTTAAGTTAGTACTGATAAGTAGATATACACCGGGCTCTACAGTGAAATTGACGCTGCCTTTGTATTGCTTGGGAAGCAGGATATTGCCGTTAATATCTTTTAGCGCAATAAGTCTTGTGATCCTGTTTGCATTTTCAATTTCTATGTTTAATTGAGCAAGGTCGTCCATAACCAAAACGTCTTTGGGACGAAGCGAGTAGGGAAGAAAGGTAAATTGCACCGGGGCTAATAGGGCATGAGAACTGTTCGAGGATACATGCAAACGTTTCCACAAATTAACAATTTCTTGATGATTTGAATTACCATTTTCTTTGAGTTGCTCAAACCAGCTTCGGCACTCGTCTATTACGGATTTCTGGATAAGAGGGTGAATAAATAAGTTTGTGTAGGTGAAACACTCTTCGAGTTTGGCTTGTATTTGCTCCTGTTTAGGCATTGCAATAATGGACATTGGTAGCCAAACCAATACAAACGATAAAATAGTTAGATTAAGTGGTTTCATAGTCCTAAAACGACATGGCATTGTTGATTATATTTTTTGCATAAACAAAGCTGCTTTTCTAGACCTTTGGTGTAATAGCATGCATCGGTAATTTCTTGATATTCCACTGCAGGACGGTTGTTGCTATCCAGTTTTCCTTCAAATTGACAACTGTATAAGTCGTCAATGAAGTTAGCGCCGCAGTTTGGATATGCATATTGTAAAAGGTGTTGTTGCGAGAATCTCTGTGCCCCCATATTTTGAGACGGGAGTGTCGTACTGTAATAAATTAAATCTAGTGCTTTACAGTCATTGATATTCTCTACACTGTTATATATTCCCGCAGGTTTTGAACCACATTGATAGGCGTGAAACGTCGATGTTCCATCTTGCTTAAACCCTTGTTTAACACAGTTTGCGGCCTCCATTTTCGCTGCTTGAGTGCACATTGCGTTGATGACACCGACTGCAGAATTCTGCCAGTTGTGTGTGGACGAGCTTGAGTAGCTATCAGTGCTCGCGCAGCCACCTAGCATTATCGTTCCGATAACTACACAGAATAGCAGGGGGTAAACTTGTACAAATCTTACCAGTCTCAACATACATCATTTCTCCGGCTTATTGAGCGCTCTCCTTGTCCCGTCCTGAAATGTGTTTACACATTTAGGACGAATTATGACTACTCCATACAAATCAAAGACTAAACGAACGCAACGTGATTACACGCTAGGCT